>NZ_JBKHKI010000005.1:0-323762 GCF_046546455.1 Rhizobium sp. YIM 134829 | reverse complement strand
CAGCCCGCTTGCCAGACCCGTGGTCGCTTCGGCCATGGCCTGCGCCCGGCGGCGATCCTCTTCCTCGCGGGCCAGGCGTTCCTGATCCGACAGGCTGCGCTGACGCTCGGCTTCGGATTCCATCTCGATCTTGGTCAGCGCGTTCTGTCGGAAGACCTCGACGGCTTCCGCCATCTTGCCGATCTCGTCGGCGCGGCCGGAGAAGGGGATGATGCTCTGAACATCGCCGCTAGCCAAGCCGTTCATCGAGCCAGTGATGCGCGTAATCGGGCGGCCAATCTGCGACAGCGCAAACCAGACGGCGCCGCAAATGATGAGAAATACGAATGCTGTCACAACTGACGCAATCATTACTGTCGTTTTATAAGCGTCCTGTGCCGAGGCATAAGCTTCAGCTGATCCCCTCTTCACGAAAGCCACCAGCCCATCGGTGTTGGCTTTGACTGCATCAGCGCGCTTGACAAGTTTTTCGCGCAAGATGGCGTTAGCTTCTTGCGATTGCCCAGCTTTGGACAGAGCCAGCACCTCTTTGCCGGCCTCCACGTAATCATGAGCGCCCATCTTGATATTGTCGAGGTAGCGAGACTCCTCTGCCGTCGCTGGAGTGGCCAGATACCTGGCAATATCCTCATCGATAGTCGCAATCGCCTCGGCAATTGAAGCCTCTGCGGCTGCCTTTCCTTCAGCGTCATCCCGGAGAATATGGCTTCGATACGCAATCCGCAGGTCGGCGACGCGCGCTTCGAGATCCTTAGCAATCTCAACGCTCGGCATCCAATCTCCGGCAATTGAATCGAGGTTTTGATCCAGCGTGTTCATGCTCGTCAGCGCGAGTGCAGCGAAGCCGGAAAACGACACAGCCAGAAGGGTGAAGGTGCACGCGAGTGCGACTTTGATGGTTGGGCGTCTCATGGGATCTCCGCTTCTGGGTTCACTCGCCGCGACCAAAAGTGGCAGTGATCAGTTGCGAGTGTCGGACGCCGCTACCTACAGAAGCGTAAAGGCCCTTCTAGCCAGAATTAGCGATGCGCTGCGCCTATTGTGTCATTTTGGTTGGATTTTTCGCCGATCTATTGACTGGAATAATTGCATTGGCATTTTAGCGTACGCTCCGAGTTTACCTCGAACCCAGCCCTGAGCGGTTGCTGAAGCTAAATTTGCCCTTCCAGGGCCAGCTTTCTGTTCGAGTTGCTGAGCAGAGATGGCCAGGTCACCCTTGCCGAACAGGACGTGGGTTGGACCCGCAGCCGTGTTTGTCTCCAGCGCATTACGAAAGGCTTTGCTAAGGGGATCGCGAGTTGCTCGCGCTGGAACCTTGCAGAGAAGGTGCAGGGCCATATTGCCCCCCACACGTAATGACCGGTGCCGTTAGAACTCAGCGGAACAAGAGTGTAAAGCAATTATCAGGTTCCAACTGTCAGCCATGATTGCCGATTGTCAGTATGCAATTCACTGAAGCCAACAGTCGTAGCAATGTACTGCTCTCGGGACTTTTCGATCGGGAGCATCGCCTCCGCTCGCTTGATCGCCATCTTTTGACCAGTGCTCTCGGTAATTTTCTGTTGGCTCGGGCGGGTCGTGTTGCAAACAGGCGTGATCCGTGGAATGTCTCCCGGTCAGTGCATCCTCACTTTGATCTCCGCTCAAAACCGTTCGGCAGCAGCCTTTAGAGGCGTGACATGGACGGCTGAAGGCGAGTTCAGACAGGAATTGGTACCCGGACTTGATCGCAAGCCCTGCCGCTCTCGACGTGCGTGATTTACGCGTTGCCTATGGCCGCAACGAGGTTATCCGTCGCGTTAGTCTGACCATTGGGCAAGGCGAGATATTCGGGCTGCTGGGGCGAAACGGGGTCGGCAAGACGACGCTGGTTCGTGCGATCTGCGGACGCCTAGACCCCATCAGCGGTGCCGTAAACATCGCTGGGCGGTCTGGCCGTCGTGCCCGCGAGCGCATCGGCCTGGTGCCACAGGAAATCGCGCTCTACACACACCTGACCGTTCGAGAAAATCTGCTTCTTTTCGGACGCCTTTCAGGACTCGGTGCGGACGACACCATCGCATCGGTGGATGAGATCGCAATGGCGACCGGGTTACGGCCGCGCCTGGCCGATCGGATTGCGACGCTGTCGGGCGGCTGGAAGCGACGCGTTAATCTAGCCGCTGCCCTCCTGCATAGACCGGCCTTGCTGATCCTCGACGAACCGATGGCCGGCATTGACCTCGACGCGCGCCTGACGTTGGAGGCGATGATCCAGACCCTTCAGCGCTCCGGCCTGGGTATCCTGCTGATCACCCATGATCTGCCGCAGGCCGAAGCGCTGTGCAGCCGAGTCGGCTTCCTCCAAAATGGCGCTATTGGACTGCAAGGTCGGCCAGAGGCGCTGCTGGATAGCGCCTTTGGACAAAAATACGAGATGATGGTGGAGTTCCGCGACATGGTCCCGAACGAGCATCGGCAGGCCCTTGAACGAATGGGCTTCCGGCGGATCCGTGACGAGAGGCTCTGGTCCATCATTGCTGACGACCCGTCGACCACTCTCCCGACCGAGCTTCGCAACGCCGGCATCTCGCCTACCGAAATGCGCTTTCGCAAGCCCGGGCTCGATACGCTCTTTCGTGGACTATCCGATCCGTCGCTGCCTCAGATGAATGGAGTGGCCCCATGATCCTAGCCATCGTGCGCGTCATGCTCTTGGGGCTGCTGCGCGACCGCGGTGCGGTGCTGCTCGCCTTCGTCCTGCCGCCGATGATCTTCCTAATCTTTGCATCGATCTTTTCGGGGGCGAGCCGGGATCGGTTGCCGCTCAAACTGGTGGTCGTCCGCCTGGACGGCGCGGCGATCACCATCCGGCTGGACCAGACGCTGCGGAGGGAACCCTCGTTGCAAGTGCTGGGAGACGAAGGCCTGCGGCGGGAAGACGCGGCACGCCTCATTCGCCAGGGTATCGTCGATGTCGGCCTGATCATCGGTCGCAGGGATCAAGCGAATGGCGATCCCGAGATGACCGTTCTCGTCGACCCGTCGAAGCCGATGGCCGGCGCTTTGCTCTTAGGCCAGATCCAGGAAATGGTCGCGCGCCACCTGCCGGATCTGATCCTGACACGAACGGCAGCCTCGTTCGAAACGATCGTCGGCCCGCTGACATCTGATCAACAAGCGCGCCTTGCAACCGCGGCGACCGCGCTGTCGAAGGAACCGCCAGGCGGACGGCCCCTCGGGTCACCGCTGATCGACGTGCGGACGGTGGACGGGCCGACCGGGCTCAATGCCACCATCACCTATTATTCCGGCGCGGTCGCCATTCTCTTCCTGCTCCTTTCCTCCATGCAAAGCGCGGCCACGCTCATCGAAGAGCGCTCGGCGGGCATCCTGGACCGCATTGCAGTCGGGCCTGGCGGCACGGATGTGGTCGTACTCGGCAAGTTTCTCTTCCTGACTCTCCAGGGGATGCTGCAGGTCGGCTTGATTTTCACGGTCGCCGCCCTGATCTACAAGGTTGACGTCACCGCGAGCCTCGGGCTCTGGATGCTGATCACCTTTGCGGCTGCCGCTGCGGCCGCTGGCTTGGCGCTTGTGGTGGCTGCGGTATGCACAACGCGGTATCAGGCGCAGACGGTTTCGACCTTCCTCGTGTTGGTCTGTTCGGCAATCGGCGGGTCCATGGTTCCGCGCTTCATGATGCCCGAATGGGCGCAGAGCCTTGGCCGCTTTACCCCGAATGCGTGGGCGATCGAGGCCTATTATGGCGCTGTCGGACGCGCCGAGGGGTTGCCGGATGTGTTTCCTGAGATAGTTCGGCTGATAGCACTGGCAGTGGTCGGGACGATGCTTTCGCTGATCATCTCTCGGATGCGGCTGCGCTTTTAGCATTTGATCGCTCGCGAGAAGCCCGAACCTTTCGGGCTCCTCATCATCCAGACCGCAGCGGACGTTCCGCTCCGTCCGGGACCGAGTAGAGAGGACACGTCAATGACGGCACGCGCGACCGACACGCGGCTTGGCGAAGATGACATGCTGACCGGGCTGACTTTGGCAGCGGCCATCGTCCTTGCCTGGTCCAGTCTTCATGTAGCAGCAATCTTCTTCATCGACTGGCATGGCCGGACACTGATGCTGGCGCCGTTCGTCGTTCTCCTGCAATGCTGGCTCAGTGTTGGCCTCTTCATCATCGCCCACGACACCATGCATGGCACGCTGGCGCCGGGGCATCCGCGTCTCAACCGCGCAATCGGGCGAGCCTGCGTGTTCATCTATGCCGGTTTTTCCTACCAGAAACTCTACACCAATCATCATGCCCACCACCGCCATGCCGGCACGGCCGACGATCCAGATTTCGACGTCGGGCATCCCTCCAGCTTCTGGCCCTGGTATCTGCGGTTCTTCCGCTACTATTTCGGCTGGCGCGAGTTCGGCATCCTCACCATCGCTGTCGTCGCCTATCTGATCATCCTGCGGGAGCGTTTCCCCACCATGCTGATCTTCTGGGCGCTGCCCGCCATCCTTTCCTCTCTGCAGCTCTTCTACTTCGGGACCTACCGTCCCCACCGCATCGATACCGAACCTTTCGCTGATCGGCACCGTGCGCGCAGCAACGATTTTGCACCCTGGCTATCCCTGCTAACCTGCTTTCATTTCGGCTATCATCATGAGCATCACGACGCCCCTTGGGTGCCGTGGTGGAAGCTGCCTCGGCATCGCCGGGCCCCCGGCGTCGTCCACGCTGAACTGAGATCGCAAGAATGACCCTGTTGATGACTTATCTTGTTCCTCTCGCGCTGGTCGTTTTCACCGTCGTTTTCATGGAGTGGTTTGCGGCCTGGTCGCACGAGCACATCATGCATGGCTGGGGCTGGCGCTGGCACAAGTCGCATCATGAGCCGCATGATGACACTCTGGAGAAGAACGATCTCTATGCAGTGGTCTTCGCGCTCTTCGCCATCGGCCTCTTCTGGATCGGCTCGGCCTGGTTCTGGCCGATCTGGTGGATCGCCGTCGGCATCTCGATCTATGGCCTTCTTTATTTCTTCATGCATGACGGGCTGGTTCACCAGCGCTGGCCGTTCCGCTACGTGCCGCGCAAGGGCTACCTCAAGCGCGTCTATCAGGCACATCGTCTGCATCATGCCGTGGAAGGTCGCGATGGCTGCGTGTCCTTCGGCTTCGTCTACGCCGAACCGGTCGATAGCCTGGTTAAGAAGCTGCAGAAGAACCGGCGCCAGCCGATCGACCCGCCGGTCGAGCCCGAGCAGCACCTGCCGCACTAGTCAGGGACGCTGCCACAGGTCGGTCCGCGGCCGGCCGCGTCCGGACACGCGACTGACGGCGACATCGCCGAGCGCTTGGGCGAGCAAGGCGGCCTTCTCGACCGCTGTCGTCGAAACCCGCCTCTCCCAAGCACGCGGACCCTTGGCGCGCAGTTTGCTGCCGATTTCCCGATAGACGCGACGAGCCGCTGCGATCGCCCAAGCCGAACGAGGCGGAAGGGCCGCAAGCCCGTGATAGGCCGAATAATAATAGCCCTCGGCCAAATCGAGCAGATCGAGCGCTGCGGCATGGAGCGCCGGTCGCTGCGTCGGATCCTCCGCATTCACCCTGGCGATGCCATGGCGGACGAGCAGTTCGGACGGCAGATAGACACGCCCGACGCGCGCATCGTCGATAATGTCTCGGGCTATATTGGTGAGTTGGAAGGCAAGGCCGAGATCGCAAGCACGATCGAGCGTCCTCTCGTCCCTGACCCCCATGATCATGGCCATCATCACGCCGACCACACCGGCCACATGATAGCAATAGTCCAGCGTATCATCGACGGTGTCGTAGCGACGGTTGATCACGTCCATCTCGAAGCCTTTGAGAAGCTCTTCGGGATGGCGAGTCGGGATCCGATGGCGCTCTGCCACTCTCCGCAACGCCTCGAACACTGGCTGCGGATGTTGCGCTCCCGTCAGTGCTCGTCTCGTTTCGCTCCGCAGCGCTTCCAGTCGCTGCTGCTGACCAAGGCGAAAATCGGCCTGCTGCTCCTGTCCGCCAGTCTGCCCATCGATGACATCGTCGCAGTAGCGGCACCATGCATAGAGCATCACCGCATCGGTGCGCGTCTGGCGGTCGAACAGGCGGGCAGCGGCGGCGAAGCTTTGCGATCCTTGCGCGATCGACCCTTCGCTCATGGTGAGCACTGTGTCGCTCATCCCCGTGCGTCCTCAATCATCAGCTGCGCCGTGGCCTTGGCCGAGCCGACGACGCCGGGAATACCGGCGCCAGGATGCGTGCCGGCGCCGACGATATAGAGGTTGCTGATCTGGTCGTCGCGGTTGTGGGGACGGAACCAGGCGCTCTGTGTCAGGATCGGTTCGACGGAAAAGGCGGAACCCAGATGCGCGTTCAGCTCGTCCCGGAAATCGAAGGGCGTGAAATGCCGGACCGTGACGAGATCGTCGAGAAGGCCCGGCATGTAGCGATCCTGCAGGTAGCGCAGGATCCGATCTCGATAGCGCGGCCCTTCCACGGCCCAGTCGATCTCGGCAGTTCCGAGATGCGGCACCGGCGACAAGACGTAGTAGGCGCTGCTTCCAGCAGGGGCCAGACTGTCATCGGTTACCGATGGCGCGTGGAGATAGAGCGAGAAATCATCGGCAAGCTGCGCCGTTTCGAAAATATCGGCGATCAGATCGCGATAGCGGGGACCGAAGAGCACCATATGATGCTTAAGTTCAGGATGTGTGGTCTTAAGGCCGAAATAGATGACGAATAGCGACATGGAGAAGCTCTTCTTCTCAAGTGAGCGGCCATAGCTGCGACCGCGGGCCGTGTCGCGCAGCATGTGCTTGTAGGTATGCACCACATCAGCATTCGATGCGATCTGATCGAATTCGTGGCGGGTGCCATCCTTGAGGACGAGAGCATGAACCTGTCCCTCATCCGCCTCGATCTTGTCGATCTCGGCCTTGAGGTGGATGTGACCACCGAGATCCTCAAAGAGCCGGGCCATGCCCTGGATCAGCGCGCCTGTCCCGCCCTTTGCGAACCACACACCGCCATTGCGCTCCAGTGCGTGGATCAGCCCGTATATCGAAGACGTGCGAAAGGGGTTGCCGCCGACCAGGAGTGAGTGGAAGCTGAAGGCCTGTCGCAGCTGTTCGTCCTTGATGAACTGGCTTACCTTCGAATAGACGCTGCGATAGCTTTCCAGCCGGACCAGCTGCGGCGCGGCCTTGATCATCGAGGAAAACTGCAGGAACGGCACCGTCCCAAGTTTCTTATAGCCTTCACGATAGAGGTCTTGCGAATAGGCAAGGAAGCGACGATAGCCCTCGACATCGTCCGGCGATTTGGCGGCGATCTGGCGATCGATCTCCGTCTGGTCGTTGGCATAATCGAAGCGATAGCCATCCTCCCAGCACAATTGGTAGAAGGGAAAGACCGGCAGCAGCGTCACATAATCGGACAGTTTCCGACCGGAGAGCGCCCATAATTGCTCCAGGCAGTCCGGATCCGTGATGACCGTGGGGCCGGCGTCGAACTTGAAGCCGGCATCTTCATAGACATAGGCGCGCCCGCCGGGCTTGTCGCGCCGTTCGAACAGGGTGGTCGCGATGCCGGCACTCTGGAGGCGAATGGCCAGGGCCAGGCCACCGAACCCGGCGCCGATGACGGCGGCTGACTTGGTCTCGATACTCATGGTGATCCGTTTCCTAAGAGCGGGGCTTCGCGCAGACAGGCTAGAGCCCTCAGAAGGGGAACAGGCGGCTTACCCGTCAGAATTCGGGCGGCATCACGTGCTGTTGTGCGCCCGGCATAGAAGCGCTCGATCAGCGGCGTCGGCAGCCGATAGAACCGTTCCAGAACACGATGACGCTCAGCAGGTGGAGCCGCCAGAAACAGCATGCGGTTGAGGAGACGGTAGAAGCGTTGAGCGCGATGACGCTCAAGGGCGAAGGCTTCGATCACGCGCGAGAGCTCGGGGCTGGACGCCGGCCAGTGCTCGGCGACGAGCCTTGCCAGCCGGACGGCATCCGGCAGGCTGTAGCCTGTCGTTGGGTGGAACAGTGCCGCGCGCAGCCCCGCCTGCGGAATTCCGCATGGCACTTCCGACCAGAAGCGCTTGGCATCATGGGCGAGCGTGATCGGCAGCACGCCCTCCTCTCGGCGAAGAACCTGGCGAATGGCAAAGCCCTGCCCAGTCGCGTAGGCCTCGATATCTTGGCCGAGCGCTTGCTGGTCTAGATCCGGCCCATCGGCGTAGCGCGTGTCTTCGATTAGGAGCCGGCTCGTCGACAGCGGCAGGACATAGACAAAACGGTAACCATCCTTCTGGTCGACCGTTGCATCCATGATGATCGGATGGGCAACATCATGCGGTGCTGCAAGCTCCACCTCCAGGCCAAGAAACTTCTGAAAACCAAGGACCAAGCTGCTGCTCGGCCGGAAGCCGCGGCAGTCGATCACACAGGCCGCCTCGATCCGCTGGCCGTCGGAAAGCACCACATGGTCTTCCGCCAGATGAGCCGCGGCAGCGTGCGTCTTCAGCGTCACGGCATCCAGTCCGCAAACCGCGTGAAAGACCGAGTCCGACGTCAGCGAGGCATAGCCGGACGGCAGATAGCGTCGGTGAGCGCGGAAGCGAACCTCTTGACCAGACCAGCGATGCGCCACGAGCGGCGAGAGCCAGGCCTGCTCCTCCTCCGCCACATCAGCATCGTGGAACGACCAGGTGTGAACGCCGAAGGGGCGGCCGGTTCCCTCCAGGATAAGGATCCGCGTGTTTGGATGTCGCCGGGCAAGACAGCAGGCGATCAGCGCGCTAGAAAGACCCGCTCCGACGAGAACCAGAGGCGGTCGATCGCTGCCGGCTCTTTCGAAATGCTGCGCAGTCGGTCCTGCCGCGCCGGCGCGCTGCAAGGTTTCGGCCAGAGCCTCGTGTGGTGTGGGATCGGTGTCGGTCATCCCCAGACTGGAGCGGCCTCCAGCTTCGCCTCGCGCAGCTCTTTCAAGTTCGACGATCCTGTGCAGAAACAGGCGACCCGCAGCTGCGCCGCCATGATGTCGAAATGCTCGGCGATCTGTTCCGGCGACGTGATGGCCGAGGACAGCACGGATGCGGCCTGTCCGACGAGATCTGCTCCAAGCCGAATGGCCTTCGCCGCATCGACCCCATTCCGCACGCCGCCGGAACCGATGATGAAGAGATCCGGCATTGCGCGCCGCAGAGCCGCGATCGCGAAGGCGGTCGGCTGTCCCCAGTCACTGAAGGCTGAGGCAATAGCCGCTTCGGCGGGTGTCCGCGCCCGCTGCGCTTCGACGGAGGCCCAACTGGTTCCGCCTGCTCCGGCTACGTCGATGACAGCAACGCCAAGCTCCATCAGCACGGCCGCGACCGAGGGGGAGATTGAGGAACCGACCTCCTTGACGACCACGGGTACAGGCAGGGCTCGACAAAGCGCGCCGATCTTGCCTGCCAACCCGCGCCAGTCTCGATCCCCTTCCGGCTGCACCGCTTCTTGCAAGGGGTTGAGATGAATGATCAGCGCGTCTCCCTCGATCATCTCCACCGCGCGGCGGGCATGATCGATGCCGAACCCGGTATTTAGCTGGGCTGCACCGATATTGCCGAGGATAGGAACAGAGGGCGCAAGGCGTCGCAACTCGCGGCTCATGCCCCAATCGCTGCTGGTCTCAATCGCTACCCGCTGCGAGCCTATTGCAAAGGGGATCGACTGGGCCTCGCACGCGATAGCGATATTGTGATTGATCCGTTGAGCCTGCTCCGCTCCACCGGTCATCGAGCTTACCAGGAAGGGGAAAGCCACTCTCCGGCCAAGGAACTCCGTCGATAAATCAATAGCTTCCATATCGATTTCGGGAAGGGCGGCATGCTCGAAGCGGACTGCCGCGAAGCCTGATCCGATGCTCGAGGAGATGGCCTGGCCAGCCAGCACAATGTCTAGATGCTGTTTTTTTCGATCCGCGAGCATAGGGTCCTTTGATCCGAAAACCGGTGCTACACATACCTGAGGGAAGCCGGCAAGCCGGATCACGATCGAGATATAGGTTAGGCTTGCGGAACGTCCTTCATGTTAGATCAAATTTCTTCGCAGCATCACAATAAACTTAACGAGAGAGCGCAGACTCCGTGGCTAGAGAGGGTGACCACGGAACAGGACAGCCGCTTGACCTTGCAACTTTTAAAATCTGACATCGAGAAGCGGCTAGAGGCGCTTCTCGAGAGTACAGACTATACACCGCCGAATCTCGCTGCAGCGATGCGGCATGCCATGTTGAGCGGCGGCAAGCGCTTTCGTCCGCTCCTTTTCGTCTTGACGGTGCCGCAGCTGAACCATCGGAAGGCGGCGATCGATATCGGCTGCGCCGTAGAGATGGTCCATACCGCCTCGCTGATCCTCGACGACCTACCATGTATGGATGACGCTGCCCTGCGTCGTGAAAAGCCAACGACGCACATCGTCTTCGGTCAGGCGACGGCCATTCTCGCTGGAATCTCACTGCTAACGCGCGGCATCAACATACTGGCAACGGTCGAGGGCGTGTCGGGGGAGGCGCGGGCTCGCCTTGTTGCTTCACTCAGTTTAGCGGTCGGCGCCACCGGTCTTGCCGCCGGCCAAGAGGTCGATCTCAACGGAGCTTATGCACAGGATGTCGATGTCGAGCGTAAGAATTGGCTGAAGACCGGCAAGCTATTCGCGGCCATGGCGGAGATGTCCAGCATTCTCGATGTTCGGCCGGACCATCAGTCGGAAGCATTGACCGAAATGGCCTTTCATATCGGCTCCGCCTTCCAGGCTCTCGATGATCTCCTAGACGTGATCGCGCTTAAGGAGACGCTTGGCAAGGACATCGGCAAAGATCTGGGCAAGATGACAATGGTGAGCGATCGCGGCGAGGCGGCGACGCGTTGTCTCTACATATCGCATCTCGAGGCCGCCGAGCGCGCGCTCGGCAGATGCGGTGTCGAGCAAGAGTCGATCCGTCACATGCTGCGCTCCATCCACCTGCTTGTACCGCCGCAGATCAAAGCTTTCTGAGCGGAGCGAGAGACCGCCCCACGACCGCGTTCCCGGCCGGACGTTGATCGGCTGAACCGAGTGAATTACCTCGCCGCAGGCTCGCCGCAGATGGTTTCGATCAAGGACACTGCCGCCTGCAGACCGCCCGTGCCAGCGATCGTCCGTCCGACCTCCCACGCACGGGTGGCGTAAGCGGGATCACCGAGCAGACGGGTTATGGCCGCTTTCATGGCCCGCTCAGTAAGCAGATGTGGCGAGAGGCGCAGCCCTACTCCGTGATGGACGATGCGGGCGCCAAGCCCCGGCTGATCGAAAGCAATGGGTAGCGCAAGCACAGGCGTTCCGGCGCTCAGCGCATCCATGACCGTGTTGATGCCGCCATGGGTGATGCAAAGGTCCGCCCGCGCCAGAACGGCCCGTTGCGGGGCATAATCGGTGACCCAGGTCGCCCCGAGCCCTGCTTCCTGCCGCGCATTGAGGCCGCCGCAATGGGCGACGAGCATCTGAACACCGAGTGCTTGGCAGGCTTTTGCAGCCGTTCTGAAAAGCCGGTAGCGATGTCCCTGCAGGGTGCCGAGAGACATGAACACGAAAGGCCGGTTCGGATCCACTTCAATGGGAAGATCATGAAGAGGGCCTTCGTGGCGTAGCGGTCCAAGCAGATGCAGCCGGCTTTGGTTAGAACAGCGAGGAAAGTCGATACCTTCGGTCAGCTGCGCGATGGTTGCGCGATCGGACATGCAGGAGCGGAGGTCGTGACAGCGCTCCTCCAATCCGAACCGGATAGACCACCGCTTGATCATCCGCCGCTGCTCGGTCATGAGCAGACGGGACACGCGCTCACCGCCAGCATTGCGCTTTAGACCCTTTTCGCTCCGGTCATAGGGCCAAGAAAGGAAGGGGAGCGGGACACCGTCGTCTTGCTCCATAGGGACGGCACAGGCGAGCGTGATGTGCGGACAGCCGAGGTGGCGGGCAATCAGGCCGGCGGCCGGCTCCATCTGGTCTCCGACGATGGCGTCAACTCCAAGGCGGCGGAGCATTGCCGGCCCATGGCGACACAGGGCCTCCGATAAAATGACTCCATCGTGCACCGTGCGGAGGATGCCGAGCGGACCAGCCGGTCGAGCTGCGCGGGCAATGATCGCCGCGATCTGTGAATGATTGGTTCCCTCTACCGCCTCCACCGAAAGGTCGGTGCTGATCATCGGTTCAACACCACGGTTGACCACAATGCTGATGCGATGGCCACGTCGCGCCAGCGCAACAGCCAGGGTCTCGAAGACAGCGATGTGGCTCTGGTAGGGCAAGCAGAGGAGAGCGAAATGCACGATGCCACCTTCGGTTCTGGCGTATCGAAGCTCATCCGACGCGCTCCAGGCCTAGAACGGAGTTTGCCTACGGACTGACCGTCACGCGCAGAAGACGCAGAGCGCCAGCCAGGATGCTGTCACCGATGGTGAAAAAGGTGAGGCACTCAAGGCCTATGACAAGGGCAGCGGTGAGAGATTTGGCCAATCGGGCGGAGACCGAAAAGCCAATGCAGACAGCTACCGTGTCCGAAAGGGAATTGCCGATGCTGTCGCCAGAGTAGTGTAGACTGCCCCCTTCATTAGAAAAAAGCCGGACCATCAGCGGGACGTTCTCAATGATCTCCCAGATCACGCTGCTTGCGACGGCATAGCAAACCATACGGCCAAGAGGCCATCGCGGACGGACCGAAGACAGCCAGAGGAAGAGCACACAGCCAAAGACCACATGCAGGAGTGTGTAGGGATCAGCCAGCTGTTGAGAGTTGTGAACTGGATCGAGTGTGCCTTGCCAGAGCCGGATCTCGCCGCAGGAACACACCCAGTTCCGACCAAGGAGCACGAGAAAGCTCACCTGCAACAGGAGGAGGCTTCCGCAAACCAACAGGCAGAAGATGAGAGCCGCGTCAGCTTCTCTGTCACTACATGATGTCAGCTTGTTCTTGTCGTACATCCATACCCGTTAGACGATCAAAGAGCCTCTACCGCTTTCACACGATCGCTGCAGACGTTGCTCATGCAGGCCCTGATGTTGCAGGCTCCTGTAGGGATTTCATGGGGGAGCTCGCGTCCCGAAGCGGGACCTCAAGGAGCAAAGTTCCGTCCTCCGATGAGATTTCGAACCGAACATTCCCGTCCAGTTCGTCATCGACACCATCAGGCCCGGTGATCAAAAGGGCGCTGCGCAGTGCCTCCGCTCGGGCGGCTCGCAAATCCGGCAGCACGACCCCGCCGTCGTCCTCAACGACAAGATCGTTGATTCGCAAGTTGAAATAATAGGTCGGCATCAGGGTCTCCGCTCTCGCTGCTCTCAACCTGATCTGCCGATGGGAGTTCCCTCGACTCTTCGAGAAACTCTGCAATTTTCGCAGACCACACACTAGCCAGATCGCCGCCGTGCTTAGGTGGACGGCGCCGTTTGCCCTAAGCACCCGTTGGAACAATTAAGCGGCGTCGTGGCCCCAATGGTCGCCGAGCCTGGAGGCCGTTGTTGCGAATTACGAGCGGATTACTCGCTAGCTGCAACTGGCTGAAATATAGGCGGGAGTCCGCCATCGGTGCATCGTTTGTGGCATTGTCGTCAGTAGTTTTCTATGGTGTCAGCAATGCGTTGATAGATCGAATCGTTCGTCGTCGCTAACGTAACGATTGCTAGGGTGCCCTTTTGCCTGAGACACCAGAACCTGAGGCATTGTCCTCTGCATTATTGTTTTCCGGGCCTGGAGAAGTACGGGGCCTCGGCCGCGCATTGGATTGGAGTGAGACTCCGCTGGGCGCCGTTCAAGGCTGGTCGCAGAGCTTGCGATCGACCGTCCGCACGCTCCTATCGTCACAATATCCGATGGTTCTCACCTGGGGGAAGGACTTTACCCAGATCTACAATGATGCCTACTCTAAACTAATAGGCGATCGTCACCCGTCAGGTCTTGGTGGCGATATTCGCGTGACGCTTGCGGAGGCTTGGCCGACGCTCGGGCCGATGATCGAACGGGTAATGGCGACGGGCGCTGCGAACTGGACGCCAGCTTTGCCGCTTGAAATGCATCGCTCCGGTTATCGAGAAGAAGCCTATTTTTCAGTGAGCCACGCGCCAGCGGAAGACGATCTCGGCCGGATCGTCGGCATGCTCGCCGTCTGCTCAGAGGTAACCGAGCAGATCGTTGGAGAGCGGCGCCTGCGCTTGCTGCGTGAGCTTGCGGCACGTGCCGGGGATGCCGAGGAAACGTCGCAGGCAGCCGGTGATCTAGTTGCGGCGCTTTCTGAAGGTCGGTTAGATGTTCCCTTCGCATGCCTCTACCTCTACGACAGCGACGGCCTGCACCTCGCGGCGTCGTATGGTCTGTCGGCATCTGACGTGGCGTTGAAGCAAGACTGGACGAGCGTTGATGCTCCTCACTCACCCTTGGACCGCGCACTCAAGGGAGAAACCTCGCTTCTCCATCATGTGGACGGTCTAGTCTTGGCTCGCGGCGGCGCCTATGACGATCCGGTCACGGCGGCGATCTGTTTGCCTATCATCGGAGCGCATGGAGCGGTCCTTGGCGCAGTCCTTGCCGGTATCTCTCCTAACCGCGCACTGGACGACGCCTACCGTTCCTTCTACGAGCTCCTTGCTACGCAGGTGTCGGTGGCCATTCGGAACGCGCGGGCTCGCGAAGACGAGCGTCGTCGGGCAGAAGATCTCGCAGAACTGGATCGAGCGAAGACGACCTTCTTCTCCAATGTCTCGCACGAGTTTCGCACGCCGCTAACGCTGCTGCTTGGTCCGCTTGAGCGCGCGGTTTCCGATCTCCCGGAGCGGATGCCAGCTCATCGCGAAGAGCTTGAGATCGCCCATCGCAACGCTCTGCGGCTTCTGCGTTTGGTCAACACGCTGCTTGATTTTTCTCGTGTCGAAGCGAAGCGGGTCGATGCTCACATGGCACCTTGGGACCTCGCCCGGCTTACAGCAGACCTCGCGTCAACTTTCCGCTCGACGATTGAGCGGGCCGGGCTGGAGCTTGTCGTTGACACGCCGCCTCTGTCGCGACCGGTTCTCGTTGATCGAGACATGTACGAAAAGATCATCCTAAACCTTCTTTCGAACGCCTTCAAATTCACCTTGGAAGGAACGATCAAGATCCGGCTCGAAGATATCAGTGGTAGGGCCGTGTCCATTACAGTCGAAGACACTGGCGTGGGGATCCCTGCCGCTGAACGCGATCGGGTCTTCGAGCGTTTTCACCGGATCGAGGCTCAAAGCGCAAGAAGCTATGAGGGCTCTGGCATCGGGCTTGCCTTGGTTAAGCAGTTGGTGGAACTGCACTCCGGGACGATAACGGTCGAGAGCGAAGGGTCTGGTCGGGGCACGACTTTCACCGTGATCCTACCTTATGGCGACGAGACACTGGCGCCGGACACTGAAGCTATCGACCGGCCACTCGCTACGCGCTCCGAGAGCCGGGCCTATGTCGAGGAAGCTCTTCGCTGGCTTCCTGACCCTCAAGACGAGCTTGCTGTCCCGGTCCGTTCTGAGGATCAGCGGCGTGTTCTTGTCGTTGACGACAATCAGGACATGCGCGCTTATATTCAACGTCTCCTGCACAGCCGTTACAGAGTTGCCGTGGCCTCGGACGGGGAGGAAGCGCTGTCGATCATCCAAGCCTTCCGACCTGACCTAGTCCTGTGCGACATCATGATGCCGAAGATGGACGGGTTTGCCTTGCTCGCCCACCTAAGGGCGCAGGAATCGACGGCAACCTTGCCGGTCATATTCGTGTCCGCGCGTGCTGTCGAGGAGGCGCGGGTGGAGAGCCTGACTGCGGGTGCGGACGACCATATCGTCAAACCCTTCGGCGCCCAGGAGCTACTCGCCCGCATCGACGGCGCCCTGCGTCTCGCTGCCTTACGCGGCGAAGCTGCGTCGCGCCAACGCGTTCTAGAAGCTGAACTAAGTGCTGAGAAATCGGCCAGCGCGCTAGCGCGGAGCGAACAGCATCTGCAGACCCTGACTGACGCTCTGCCGGTTCTGATAGCGCATGTCGGAAAGGATCTGCACTACCGCTTCGTGAACCGCACCTACGAGTCTTGGTTTCAACGCGAGAAGGGCAGCGTGATCGGCCGATCTGTCGCTGAGGTAATTGGCGCAGAGGCTTTCGCCAAGTTCCTGCCGAGACTGGAAGCTGTGATGGCCGGCGAGCGCCTTTGTTTCGAGGAGACGGTCTGCTATCCCGGCTTGGGCATCCGCCACGTCCGCGCCGATTACATCCCCGAGAAAAACGCTGACGGCCAAGTCGAGGGGCTCTACGGGCTTGTACAGGACGTTACCGAAGAGCGAAATCAATCGCAGCGCCTGGCTGACAGCGAACGACGGGTGCGCACGGTGCTCGATGCCGTCTCGGACGGCTTTTTCGCCGTAAATGAAGACTGGCAGGTCACGCTGTTCAACAAAGCTGCCGAAAAGGCACTTGGCGCTTCAAGAGAAGCGGTTATAGGCCGGCCGCTTGCCGAGGTTGTTCCAGAGCTCCTTCGGCCACCCTATATCACACACCTCGAAGCTGTCATGACTGCTGGTGAGGAGCGTCTGTTCGAGCTGATCGATCTGTGGGGTGCTGACCAGGTCATCGAAGTTCGGCTCGCTCCAAAGGAGGGAGGTGGCATCGCGGCATCGTTCTCCGACATCACTGAGCGAAGGCTTGCCGAGCGACACCGTGAACTGCTCGTGAACGAGCTCAATCATCGTGTCAAAAACACGTTGGCAGTCGTCCAGTCGATCGCCGTTCAGTCGTTTAAAGGCGATCTCCTGTCGGCCAATGCAAAGGCTGCATTCCAAGGGCGATTGCTTGCACTCTCGCAGGCGCACAATCTTCTGACTCGGGAAAGCTGGGACTCGGCACCCCTACAGCAGCTTATCGAGATGGCCATTAACCCGTTCGGCGACGTAAGCCGCTTCGTTCTGCAAGGTCCTGCGCTTCGCATCGCTCCCAAGGCAGCAGTCAGCCTGTCGCTTGCTTTCCATGAGCTGTGCACGAACGCCGCGAAGTACGGCTCACTGAGCGTTTCCGCCGGACGAGTTCAGATCACGTGGCGCCGGGGGTGCGAGCCGGTTCCAGTGTTCCATCTCACTTGGAGGGAGGAGGATGGCCCCTCGGTTGTCCGGCCAAGCCGCACGGGCTTTGGGTCTCGCCTCGTAGAGAAGGGGCTGGCCGCCGAGCTGCGGGGAGAGGTTGTCATCGACTATCGTATGGACGGCCTCATCTGCGAGATCACAGCGCCTCTTGCGAGCATTGAAAGTCGCTGATGCTCCTAACTGGAAGACGCGTCCTTGTGGTCGAGGACGAAATGCTTATCGCAATGACACTCGAAGATGCCTTGATCGACCTCGGTCTTGAGGTAATTGGTATCGCAATGCATCTTGACGAGGCGTTGACGCTCGCCTCCACGGAGCGGATAGACGTCGCTGTGCTCGATATCAATTTGGATGGCAGGCGGTCTTATCCAGTCGCAGACAAGCTTCAAGCACGTGGCATTCCCTTCATCTTTGCATCTGGCTATGGGCACACAGAAGACAATACAACTTTCCCGGCCGCACCCACCCTCAGCAAGCCTTACAAAACAAACGATCTGGCAGAAGCGCTCGCCCGAGTTCTAACGCCGAATGAGGGGTAGTGAGCGGAGACGCCTTGCCTGAGCTGGTATGACTTGCGCTGCCGGGCATTGCTAAGGCGGAAGGAAGTGTTTCGTAAAACAAGTAATCGTCGATCTCAGTGCAATGATATCCCGGTGCTGAACGCGCGAGCCGTCATAGTGATTATAGAAGACGCCGTTCTAATACGGCTTAGGTCAGGGTTTTCGATACGACAACAGTAAGATATACTGCCCATCCACGCAAGGTGCTTTCGGAGGAGCAGGCTGATTCATCAGCCAACGATATCAGACGGTCGAGCAGCCCCTCTAGCAGCTCTTCGGAGCAAACCGTTTAATGAGCAATAAAATCTGCATCCTGAGCACATCTAGATCCTCTACGGCAGTCTGACAGAGCCCGACCCTTCAGATAGCGCTTTACAAAGCTCACCTCCCGCTTCCAGGTTAGTACGACAAGCAAATCATCGGGCCGTAAGTAAACCGAGCAGGATCTTTGCGGCATCAAATCTCAGTTTATCCTGCTGAAAGCTTTCCAAACACACGGCCGAGCGCCTTTGCCGAATGGGCAACTAAGGTTTTCAAGCCATTCGACATGCGTCAGCAGATGCGTGGCGTTATCCGTCCAGCTGAATAATCTCTCCAAAAAGCCCGTCTTCCGGCAGTAGGCCGGGTCGCCTAGAGTGTGCGGCCGAACCGCAGACGTCCCAACTTACCGCCGGTGAACTAGGGACTTCGTCCGTGGGCGAGTGTTCTGTTATCACCTTGGGCCAACATCAAGTCCTTTCGCTCGAGATCCAAGCGTAAGCTTAAGACGACATATATCCTTGAAGGAGAAGAACGAGCTCCTAGAGATTTCCTGCGATCAATTTCCAGGAGGATCGCGATGAGTGAAGAAAAGAAGGAGCGTCGTCCGCGAGGGCAAGCCGCACTCGGCGACATCGACGAGACGAGACGTGTGGTCGAGACAATGCTCAGCCACGAATAGGAACAGCGTCGAGCTAAGACGGAACGGTTGAGGCAGCTTAGGTTGACTGCAGAAAGAGGTTCTACGAATGACGCCTGACAGGACGATGCGCTTCGAGAGGAGAGGAAGCCCGCAGACACCGCTGCTGCGGGCCTCATTGCCATGACGTCAGATTGACGATACCGAGAAGGACAGTGTCCTCTGACCTCACATCCGCAAATTAGCCCCACGACCTTGCGCTTTGCTTACGGTCACCGTCCTCAGATCGGAGTGCAGGGTCATGACCGCCAGGTGAACTTGTGGTGAGGTTCTCGTTATGAAAAAACGTCCGCCTCGCCACTGGCTCTTCCAGCTTGATGCGGAAACCTTCGTCAGTTGGATGTTTCTGCAGATTATGGTTCTTCTCGCTGGAAGCTTGCTCCTAGAGGCTGACGACGCAGCTATCTGGTTACTCGGTCAAATTCTCTAGGCTATTACCTGTCCCCGCTTCAGGTTCGCTCACCTCTTGATGCTGGGCCGTAAGCGGAAATAGTTTCCGCGATGGGGCCGCAAGCAGACTGTCCGCTCTTGGAGGGCTTCTGCCGAGAAACAGACATCTTGAGGATGTGGCTGGGCAAGCCCAGACGGCGTCAATTCGTCATGTTTGGCTGTACGGCACTCCCAACACCCGGCGAACGAAAATCATTGCTGGCACGCTGGTGGCTCCGTAAGACACCTTCGTTGCGACCATCATTGATGACCCAATGCCGCCGATTGTCTCGAACTGACGGAGGTAAGCCAGCCTGCGGGAAAGGCCACCCCCGCTTCTCGATCAACTTCTAAGCGGAGTCACGCTCAGGCTGTCCTTGCCATGGGCGGCCGGCCAAGAGACATGTTCCCTCTGAGATGGCGCGAGGTGAGACCCATTGCCTCATCGCCAATATGGAAATGCTGAATAAGTTCGCGCAACCGTGCCGTTTCCTGAGCAAGGGTGGCGCTGGCCGCGTTCGTTTCTTCCACCATAGCGGCGTTCTGTTGCGTTACTTGATCCATCTGGTTGACTGCCGAATTGACCTCTGCAAGACCGGTCGCCTGCTCCCTGGCAGAGGAGGTTATCGCCTCCATATGGTCATTGACGAGCACGATGTTCTCTCTGATCATCTGGAGCGCCTGACCAGTCTCACTGACGAGCCTAACGCCGACCGTCACTTCGGACGACGAGTTGCGGATCAGCTCCTTGATCTCCTTTGCGGCCTGGGCCGAACGTTGTGCGAGTTCCCGCACTTCCTGCGCTACTACAGCAAAACCCTTGCCCGCTTCACCGGCACGCGCAGCCTCGACTCCGGCGTTGAGCGCGAGCAGATTGGTCTGGAACGCGATCTCGTCGATGACGCCAATGATGTTGGAAATCTCGTTGGAGGATGCTTCGATCCGAGACATCGCGCCTACGGCATCGGCAACGACATTACCGGAGCGCTCAGCATTCTGGCTTGCCGTCGAAGCGGCATAACGTGCTTCCTCCGCACGTTTGGAGGCGTTGGTTACGTTGACTGTAATCTGATCAAGAGCAGCCGCGGTTTCCTCCAGCGAGGCAGCCTGCTGTTCGGTTCGCTTCGAAAGATCGTCGGCGCTCTGGCTGATTTCCCGTGTTCCAGTATCGATCTGGCCTGTCGATACGGCTACCGCACCGAGCGTGCTCCGCATCTGCGCCAGAGCATCGTTCATCGATGTCCGCAAACCTTCGAAATCCGGAGCGAAGGGGGTTTCGATGCTAAACGAAAGATCGCCGCTCGCGAGCTTCTTCAGTGCCGCCGCAATCGCATCGACAGCCTGAACGCGATGGGTCACATCGGTTGCGAACTTAACGACCTTGGTGACATTTCCCTTTGAATCGAGGATCGGGTTATAGGAGGCGTTGATCACTACGGTCTTGCCATTTCTGCCGTAGCGGGTGAATTCGGCAGCCTGGACCTCGCCGCGGCGCAACGTGTCCCAAAACGCCTTGTATTCGACCGACTGAGCATAGGCCTTGTCGACTAGCATGCTGTGATTGCATCCCTTGATCTCGTCCAGGGTGTAGCCGATAGCGTTCAGGAAATTTGCATTGGCGGTGACGATCGTACCGTCGACGGTGAATTCAATAACCCCCTGCGCGCGACTGATGGCGACCATCTGCGCATGGTAGTCAAGATTCTGCAGCCGCTCTTTAGCGTCGGCCCACTCGACTGCGAAGCCAACGGATTTATCCCGCTTGAAAAGCGGAGTGACGATCAAGTCGAACGCGCGGTGACCGACCCAGATCGTCGCGCGGTGCTGCGTTTTCAGAGCAGCGAGCATGTTGCGCTGATGAAGCGGATTTTTATGGAAGATATCGATGTTGCTACCGATGAGCTTGTCGAAGTCGAAGCGTGGCAGCTCCTTCTTCAGGTCTGGCTCCGCTTGCTTCAACAAGTTCCTGACTGCATCGTTCATATAACGAATGTTGAGACCGCTATCCGCGATCATGATGTTCGCCGTAACCAAGGCCATGGCATTGCGTTGCATGTCGGATACGGCAGAAATGTTGAACATCGTGAAAACCCTATTCAGTAACAGCAAAGGGCTTCAAGCCCAAGGCCTCGCTAATGGAATTAGACTGAATGTAGATAATTAAAATTTAGATAAAATCTTGGTAGCGAAGTTAGCGATATGTATGCACGAGCTACCCTAATTTAGGCATACGCGCTATTTCTAGTCGCTCCCTCGGTCGGGGCCTGGCATCTATCTAAGAAGGTCCATCAAACGACCGACTGATGGACATCGCATATACACCTCGTCGCGGTACCGTGTCTGAGAGCATTTTGTCCAAAAACATTTCATGAAATTCAAAGACCGGGTACGACTTGAGGTAGAAAGTAGACATATTCACTGCCGATCCGGCGGCCGCATGTAAACTTTAAGCGGACCACGGGAGGACGCCGTTGCAAATGACCGACTATAAGCGTGCGCATATGCTGCTATCCCGCCCGACTGTCTGTCCGGGCGCTGCGCTCCGGCGCGTCCGGACCAACTGGAAGAGCACGAGACAGTGAGCATGCGCTACCAGAGCGTGGCCAGTTGTTCCGCTGGCCTTCCGCCTCGGCGACGAGGAAATAGAGATCTTGCCCTCCTCCGGCATCGTCGTCGACGCAAGTAAAACCGTCTTTGCGACAATTGCAGCAGGAGCAGGCACTGAAATGGCAACCCGTTTAAAGCCGAAGTTTAGGTCAAGTTTGGTTCCTTGTCCCGGTGCTAGCTGAATATGCAGTGGATGGGCACACTATCACGGCGCTCCGGCCCGAGAGCCACCTGCCCTAATCGGCCACCCGCGTCTTCCGCGACACACTGGCAAAGTTATCCTCACACTGACACTAGACATCCGCTCATGGCGCGTTCTGGTTATTCTAGCTCAGCATGAGCGACGTCCGCTTCAGGCAGAAGCCAAATCAGACTCACCGACCGAATTGGAGGCGCAAAGCGGAAATCATTTCCGTAACGGGGGCCGAGGTATGCCGGTCTTCGGCCGCGTCTCAGGGTGGCCCCGTTGCTCGCAGCTACGATCAAGGTCTTGAAGTGCCGGTTACCTCGAAACGGGCTACGATGTCACGCATCAGCTGTTTCGCCTCAGGCGGCGTTGCGGTGTCTGTCGCCGCCGATCCCGTCCGCCTGCTGGTGCGGACGTCGCTCGCCGGTCTTGAAACGAGCGATCTTCGAGGTCAGAGCCTCGACCCGCCGGCGCAACCCGTGAATCTCTGCATTGTTCTCCTCGACCATCGCCGCGTTACGCTGGGTGATCAGCTCGACCTCCTGTACGCCGCGGGTCACCTGCGTCAGCTCGGTTGACTGTTCCTCGGCGGCGGCGGAAATCTGCGCCACCAGTTTGCGCACGTCCGATATATGGGCGATGATCTGGCTAAGCGCCCCGCCGGTTTCCTCGACCAGATGAACACCGCTTTCCACCTGCGCCGAACTAGCCGAGATCAGGGTCTTGATCTCGCGGGCGGCGCTGGCGCAACGCTGCGCCAGCTCGCGGACTTCCTGAGCAACGACGGCAAATCCACGGCCCGCCTCACCCGCGCGAGCGGCCTCGACTCCCGCGTTCAAGGCCAGAAGGTTGGTCTGGAAAGCGATCTCGTCGATGACGCCGATGATCCGCGCGATATTCTCGGACGAACGGCTGATTACACCCATCGCCTCTACGGCCCGCGCGACTACCTCGCCAGAGCGGACCGCGAATGCCTCGGTCTCGTTGACCGATTTCGACGTCTGGTGCGCGCTCAAGGCCGTGCTTCTGACGATCTCGCTCAGATGGCGCAGCGCCCGCGAACTCTGTTCGAGAGCTGCGGCCTGCTGTTCGGTGCGGTGCGCCAGTTCATCAGCCGAAGTCGCCAGATTGCCGGTCCCGCCGTCGATTTCCGAGGTTGCGGAGCGAACGTCCGACAAGGTCGCGCGCAGCGCCTCGACAGCCAGATTGTAGGTACTTGCCATCTCGGCGAAGTCGTCAGGAAGTTTTTCGTCCATTAGCGTCTCGAGGTCGCCTTCGGCAAGGCTCGCCAGCACTCCGGCCAATGCGGTCAGCGCCTGACGCTGTTCTGCGGCGATACGCCCCCGCTCGGCGCTACGGCGCTCCGCTTCTGCGCTCGACAGTTCTCGCGCCGCCTTGGCCTCCTGGTCGAGCCGAATGTTTTCGAGTGCAGCGTTGCGGAAGACACTCACCGAACGTACCATTTCGCCGATCTCGTCGCCTCGCTCACGACCCTCGATCTGTACGTCGAGATCGCCGTCCGCCAGACGCTTCATCACTTCGGTGACCCGGCGAAGCGGACCGCGCAGCGTCTCCACCAACATCAGCCCCCCGGCGATCGCCAGGAGCGTTCCGAGCACCATCGCTACGACAGAGACGTTCGCCGACCATTCGCTGTCTTCCTTGCCGACCTCCTGAGCCTGGGCGACGAAGTTCTTGAGGCCGCTCATGCCCTGCTTCAGAGTTTCCGTCGCTTCGTCCCGCGCCATGTGCCAATCGCCCTCAATGGCCAGGATGGCGCGGCTCTCGGGCTCCAGGACGTTGAGCGGCTGGCCGAGCTTGCGGGCAAAGTCCTTTAGGTGCTCGTCAGAGCTGCCAAGCTCGGACACTCTGGCGGCAGCGGCCCGCAGGGCAGCGATGTCGGCGGCCACGACCTTCTGCGCCTCGGCGCTTAGCTGGCCGCGCAGCCGTTCCATGTGCAGGTTGAGCGAATCGATAAGCGTTGAGGACTGTTCCACCTGAGCCAGCAGTTCCCTTAGCGTGTTCACCTCGCCCTCGAGCCCTGCGAACCGATCGGCCGCGTCACCCGACTTCTTGACGATCTTGGCCTGAAGATCCGACTGGAAGCGCTGGAACGTGCTCATAGCCTCGCGGACCTGCTGGCCCTTCGCGGCGACGTCACCGGCAGCGGCACCAACCCGCTGAAGATCGACGGCTGCCTTGAGAATAGGATCGAGTCCTTTCATTACCTTGGCGGCCACCAGCGGCCGGACATTCTCGAATTCCTTGATCAGCGGACCGACATAGAGGGCAGCGGATTGAACCACGCCATCGTCGCTGAAACTGCCGCGAACGGCGTTCTGCATGTTAGCGATGCGGTCCAAGATCGCCTTGAAAGCGAAGGATTCCAGCACCGCCGACTTGGCGAAGCGTTCCCTGCCCTCGAACTGCTTGCGGATGTCAACGATCCGCTGCTCGATCGCTCCGCCGAGCGCGACGATCTCGGTTGTCTGGGCGCTGATCGACGCGGCGCTGGTGTCGCGTTTCTGCTTGATCGACCACAATACGTCAGCCTTCTGGTGCATCGTTTCCGCCAAGCCGTCGATTGCGGCGAGCCGTTCGCGATCGCCTGGTGACACAATCAGCGCGTCGAGGGTTGCGACGCCTTTGCCCTGCCGATCGATCGCTGCGTCGAGAGCCGCCCTGGACGCATCGTCCGGCCGGTCGGCGAATATCTGCAAGGCCGCCTGAACGTTCTCGAAATCGTCGATGTTCTCGATCGTTGCGCGGGTGACGGTCATGTGGCCGTTGAGCGTGCTCGCCGTATAATAGCCCGCCAGTCCGACACCGGCGATCAGCAGGATGAGCGGCACCACGAAGAGAAGCACTTTCGTAACAATCTTGCGGCTTTGGAGAAGACGATCGATCAGCGACATAAAACCCTCGGGGCGACGGTTGTGCCGGCTGCGCATCGGAAGATCTGCGAGCGTCGTGCAGGATCCCCCGCTTCATGCCGGGACGATGTCCGTAGCATTGGGGATATTGCGTTGAGCAAACGTTAAACGTTACCGCGTCAGGGCTCTAAAGTGAGTAGAATCTCCGACTGATGCACACGCCGGGAGAGCCTGCCAGAGACTATTGGCCGCCATCTCGATCTGACCAAGCGAAACTTCGGCATCCATTTGACGGGAGGCCTTCAAGGTTCTGTTTTCTAAGACCTTGGCAAGAGCGGTCCGACGGTGCCGGGCCGCTGAGGACTTTGGGTGCTTGGTTGTCAAACCACATCGAACCACACGATCTTTCCTTCGCTCATCCGGAAGACGGGCTTCACCGTCTTATGCTTCAGATCATGGTAGTCCCGATTGAGGGAATTGAAGCTTGCAGCTTTAGATGGTCTGGCCGCCCGAAACCTCGATTCGTTGGCCGGTGACCCACCGGTTATCCGGTCCAAGGAGGCTGGCGACCATTGGGCCGATATCGTCGGGCAGCCCGACGCGGCCGAGTGCGGTCATGTTGGCAAACGCCGTATTGTAATCCGGAATGTCGCGCACGGCACCGCCGAGGAAATCGGTCTCGATCGCACCGGGGGCAACCGTGTTGGCAGTGATACCGCGGGCACCAAGCTCTTTGGCCAGATAGACCGTCAGCACCTCGACGGCGCCCTTGGCGGCCGAGTAGGCCGAGAAACCGGGGAAGGACACGCGGGTCAGCCCGGACGAGAAGTTCACGATGCGCCCGCCGTCTGTCAGCACTGGCAGAAGCGCTTGGGTCAGGAAGAACACACCTTTCACATGAACGTTAAACAGCGTGTCGAATTGCTCCTCGGTCGTCGACGCGAAGTCCGCCATATCGCCGTGACCAGCATTGTTGACAAGATGATCCAAGGTGTCGCGGCCCCAAGTGGCAAGCAAGGCGTTGCGAAGCCTTTCCACAAAGGCGGACAGGGAAGCGACGTTTCCGGTGTCGAGTTGCAGGGCAACCGCTTTGCGACCGACCGCTTCGATCTCGGCGACGACCGCCCGCGCGTCGGCTTCGTTGCTAAGGTAGGTCAAAACGACATCGCCGCCATGACGTGCGATGCTGATCGCTGTGTTGCGGCCGAGGCCGCGGCTGCCGCCTGTGACGAGGGAAATCGTGGTCATGGGAAATCTCCGAGTTGGTTGGGCCTTCCTTTTGCCGCATCCATCTCAATCCGCGTTGCGTAATCATGCGGAAAACTTGCCTAATTATCCAATCCTGTTGGCATCATCCCTGGCAATGTCTAGGGTAGGCATATGCCTGACACTCTTCTTGACCATGCCCGCCGCTACGCTGACGTCCATGCTGACGAGAACGGCGTGGCGGCAACATCGGTGGATGGTCTCGCGGTCCTTCGCGAAACCGCACCCACCATGCTGCAATATGCCGTATCAAAGCCGTTGGTGGCTCTGGTTCTGCAAGGCGGCAAACGCGTGTCGATGGGAAGCCGGACCTTCGACTTTGGAGCCGGCGAGTCCCTCCTTATCTCCAGCGATGTCCCGACCGTCAGCCAAATCACGACCGCCAGCCCGGCATTGCCCTACTACTCACTCGTTCTCGAACTCGATCCCGCCATCATCGCAGGCCTGGTCAGCCAGATGGGATCGTCCCCTTCGGCCAAAACTGAGCCGGTGCGCGTCGATCGGACCGACGACGATCTTGCCGATGCGGCTCGCCGACTGCTCGGCTTGCTCGATAAGCCGGACAGCCTTTCAATATTGGGGCAGCAGCTTATTCATGAGATGCACTACTGGCTCCTGAAAGGGCACCATGGAAGCGCGATCAAAACGCTTGGCGTCAGCGACAGCCACGCCCGACGCATCGGCCGCGCCGTCATGCTCCTGCGATCCCACTATGCCGAGGCAATCAAGATCGAAACCTTGGCAAATGCCGCGAACATGAGCCTGTCCGCCTTTCATGAGCACTTCCGTGCCATCACTTCGTTAACGCCGCTTCAGTTCCAGAAGCAGCTACGGCTGATCGAAGCACGACGCCGCATGTTGGTGGAAGGACGAGCTGTCGCGGAGGTGGCTTATGATGTGGGCTACGAGAGCGTGCCGCAATTCACGCGAGAATATGCTCGCCTGTTCGGGCAGCCACCCGGCCGGGACATTCGCCAGGCACGTTCGCAGACGAAGGCGGCAGCCTGACATCCTTGCAGCCTTCTTGCGTTTGCTGAAGGCAGCGCACTGGGCGATGGCTCGGGAGGCGGACATTCGGGCTTCCACCACAAAGCAGAACGTCCGTCTGTTTGGGAATCGGGCACAGGCGTTCTTGCAGCTCTGGTGGATTTCACAGAAGGTCCTCAACGCGGATCGGGAGATGGCGCACGCGGACGCCTGTGGCGTGATACACGGCGTTCGCGATCGCCGACGAGGCACCGACCATAGCGCCGTTGCCGAGCCCCTTAACACCCGCTTCGTTCGTGATGAGGTCGGGCTCGTCGATCATAGCTACCTCGATGTTTCCCACATCGGCATGAACGGCAACTAGATAGTCCGCGAGATCGCAGTTCAAATATCCCCCGAAGCGGCCATCGACATGGGTTTCCTCGAGCAAGGCGCCGCCAATACCCCAGACGACGCAGCCTTGGATCTGACTGCGGGCTGTCTTCGGGCTAACCACGCGACCGCAATCGGCAACGGTGACGAAGCGCGGGACACGAATGCGACGTGTCCGTGGCTCCACTGTCACTTCGGCAAAATGCGCGACATAGCTCATGGTGGTGAACGAGGGATAGGCGGGGCCCGCGGGGGTGAAGCCTGCCTGCCGCAGGTCATCGAGAGCGGACGCGTCCTGACCGGGCGCAAGCTGCGAGATCTCAACTTCGAGGAAGGGGCGTCTGACAGCCGCAAGCTGGCGATGCGCGTTTCCTTCGATGGCGCGGCCGGCGAGCAGTTCGGTCAGCCGTTGCTGCATGCGCCGCCCTGCGACTTCACTCGCAGGCACGACGCTCGCGGTGCCCCACGATCCAGCGGTCATATGTTGTGGCGCCGCCGATGTGTCACCGATCGCGATCTCGAGGCGATCAGGATCGATGTCGATGTGTTTCAGGAGTGCCTGGACGATGGCGGTGCGCATGCCCTGCCCCATCTCGTGGCCTGAGAGCGCGATCCGTGCGCTTCCATTTGCATTGACGCGGAAGGTGACGATGTTGGGCGTCATGCTCGACGGATAGGCCCCGCAAGCGACGCCCCAGCCGATCTGCGTCCCATCGGCAGCCACCATCGACTGCGGTGCAGGCGAGCGATTGGACCAGCCGAAGCGCCGAGCCCCTTCCTCCAAGCAGCGGTTCAGAAAGCGGGAGGACAGCGGGTTGCCGCTTACAGGGTCCCGCTTCGTGTCGTGGGCAAGGCGGAAATCGAGGGGGTCTCTTCCCAGCGCGTAGGCCATCTCGTCCACAGCGCTTTCGAAGGCGAAGCACGAGGCCTGTGGATGTGGAGCCCGCATGTAACCGGGATCCTGCCGGTCGATGCGCAGGTTGGCGGCGGTACCTAGATAGTTCGGGATATCGTACAGCCGGCATGGCACTTCGTGATACTCGTTGGGAGGGAAGAACCCGTTGCGGGATTGCTCATGTTCCGCGTTGTAGTGGACTGCGATCATCCGCCCGTCGACATCAGCGCCAAGCCTGATCCGATGAACGCTCTGCGGGCGAAACGTGGCCGTGTGGAAGATCTGGCTACGCGGCGTCACGAGTTTGACGGGGCGACCAGTGATGATCGCTGCGCGGGCAACGATGGCAGATTGGCGGAGCGCAATGCCCTTCTGCCCGAAACCGCCGCCAATGGAGGGGCTTTTCACGACGACAACCGCGGGATCGATGCCCAGAGCGCCAGCAATTGCGTTTCTCGTGCCCGTCGTGTTCTGGCACCCTTCGAAGATGGTGAGTTGGCCGTCGTGCCAGACAGCGGTGGTCGACAGGAGCTCGATCGGATTATGGTGTTGAGGGGGAGACCGATAGGTCTGGTCAATGATCGTCGTGGCGGTCTGGAGAACAGACATGGCGTCGCCAGCAATAATGTCTTCGACCGGTTCCCTTACGGCGCCATCGCTGTCCATGAAGGGCACGAAGTCTCGTGCTGAGTATTCGGGTCGGATTGCTTCGGCGCCTTCGATTGCAGCTTCAATGGTCTCTGCCAGTACAAGCGCGACAGGCTGGCCACGATAGGCGATTTCCCAAGTCAGGGTTGGCGGCGGCGGGAAGCCTTCCGACTGCTCCGGCGGCGGAGGGAAATCATTTGGCGTTAAAACGCGGACGACGCCGGGCACGGCCATGGCCGTGTCTGTCGATAGTGCGGTCATCGTGCCGAGCGCGATGCGGGCCGGCACGGTCATCGCATGAAGAACACCGGCCGCGGGGATATCGGCGGCATAGATGGGTTTTCCTCGTACCTTGTCCAGGGCGTCGATCCGAGGTCGTTCCTTGAAGGGTGTGGAAGGCATAGGTTTTCCTTTCGAAAGGCTGATACAGGCATCAGGTATCGAAGACGCTTGCTCGTTCGTTGGCAGTAGTCGTCGACTCTCACAGGAGCCGGGAGGGGTGGCGAGCAGGAACTCGGCTGCAGGTACCCAGTCAGATATCTCCGACCTCCCCGATGGGGATCTGGTCGACGCTCGTGGAATTCTAAACTAAATCGCTCTACCAGCTGCGATGAGGATTGCGTCAGCCACGGTTCGCACGCCAAGCTCGATTTTGAAGCTGTTCGAGTGTCCTGGACGGGCGTCCGAAAAGGCGGCTTGGCCGGCAGCAAGCGCTAGCTGGTTCGTCAGATTCCGCCCGTTTAGTACTGCTTCGGCACCGGCCGCGCGCCACGGACGCGTCGCCACGCCGCCGAGGGCAATGTGGGCCGCATCGACTCGGTCACCGGTCATATCGAGTGCGATCGCTGCAGAGGCGAGTGCGAAGGCAAAGGAATCGCGATCCCTGATCTTGTGATAGGTCGATTTTATGCCCGCCTTGGTGCGCGGCACCGCAAGACCGATGATGATCTCGCCCGGTTGAAGCGTAAACTCGATATGCGGTGTCGTGCCCGGAAGACTGTAGAGATTCTCAACCGGCAGAGCACGCCGGCCGTTTGGACCGATGATGTCTACGACGGCATCCATGGCCACCAGCGCAACTGGCCAGTCGCCCGGCGAAACGGCGTTGCAGGCTTCGCTGGCGCCAAGGACGGACTGACTGCGGTCGAGCCCGCCGATCGCCGCACAGCCGCTGCCGGGCACGCGCTTGTTGCAAGGATAGCCCGCACTGCCACTGCTTGTTCCGCCATATCCGTTGCGAAAGTACAGGCAGCGGGTGCGTTGGAGCAGGTTGCCTCCGACGGTCGCCATGTTGCGCAACTGCTGAGACGCCGCCTTGGAGAGCGCTTGCGAGAGAACCGGATAATCGTTTTCGATGACCGGATCGACGGCAAGGTCGCTCATGCGAACATTCGCACCGAACCGGAGTACATCGCCGTCAGTGTCGATCCTGTCGAGACCATCGATTGCGGTCAGGTCGATCAGCGTGGTTGGCCGCTCGATGTCGAGTTTCATGAGATCGTAGAGGTTTGTCCCTCCAGCCACATAACGTGCACCTTCTCCGCCGCGATGGTGCGCGGCAATGGCATCGTCAATCGAGCTGGGTCTCAGGAAGGCGATCGGCTGCATCACGTCCTCCGCATCTGGACGGCTGCGTCCTGAATGGCGGCGAGGATCCCGACATAAGCGCCGCACCGACAAATATTGCCGCTCATGGACTCGCGTATCCGCTCGGCAGAGGTCGCATTTCCTTCCTGGACGCAGGCCACAGCCGCCATGATCTGCCCCGGCGTGCAGTAGCCGCATTGAAGCGCGTCATGATCGATAAAGGCCTTCTGCATCGGGTGCAGCGACCCATCATCGCTCAGACCTTCGATGGTCGTCACCGCGTGACCATCGATCTTGGCTGCGAAGGTAAGGCAGGACGCAATGCGGCGACCGTCGACCAGAACCGTACAGGCGCCACACTGTCCATGGTCGCAGCCTTTTTTGGCGCCGGTGAGGCCCAGCCTATCGCGCAACAGGTCGAGCAGGGACGTGCGAGCATCGACTTGGATGTCGAAGGCCATACCATTGATCGTCGTCTGAACGAGGCAGGTTTTCTCCGCAGAAACAGGCAGGGCGGCCTCGTCGGCGATGGTCTGAGCTTGCATTGGCTGAGCGGTATTGACGGCGACCGCCACCGCAGCACTGCCCATCATGACGTCTCGCCTGGAGATCAGAAAGCTGCTCTTCGCGGCGTCCTGATCAGGATGGGGATCTTCGCGCATTTTCGTTCCTTTCGGTAAGACCCTGGCGGCGACCGTAAGTCCTCGACATGGCCTTCACTGCCGCTGTCAAACCAGGCTGTTCATGCTTGCGAAGATCTGGCCGTAACGCCCTCCTTTCTCCGCGGTTCGCAACGCCCGCACCCGCTCCACCAGGATTTCTCCGTCCGGGTGATCTTCATGCCCGAGGAGGTCCATGACTTCGGCAATATAGTCGGCAAGTGGCATGGCGTTCGGATCGATCGCCTGCGCCGCGCCAGCCAGTTCGGTCTGCACATAGGGAGGGGCGAGTTCCAAGACTTCGATCGAGCTCGTTCGGAGCTGAACCCGAAGCGACTGCAGCCAGGAGTGCAGGAAGGCCTTGCTGGCGCAATAGGTCGGGTAAGCCGAGCGCGGCACGAAGGCCAGACCTGACGTCGTGGTGATGACGGTCGAATGTGACTGGCCGGCGAGCAGTGGCAGAAGTTCTGCGGTTACCCTCAGCACCCCAAGGATATTCGTGGATATGACCGACTCGGCGACGCCCAACCAGTCTTTGCTGCTCGACAGATCCTCTGAGCGGGAAATGCCGGCATTGTTGACAAGAACGTTAAGCGCGGGAAAGCGCTTCCTGATGTCCGCCGCAAATGCGGATATGGCCTCAGGACTGTCGACGTCCAGCGCGAAACCCTCGACACGAGGATACGCAGTTTTGATCTCGTCCAACCGCTCTCGTCGGCGGCCCGCTATGACGACCGTGTTACCTCGGCTTTCGAAAGCTTCGGCAAGGGCAAGGCCGATTCCGCTGGTGCCACCGATGATAAGAATAGTGTTGCCGGTCAGCTTCATGACGTCTCCTTCCCAGTTTTCTTTGCTTCCACTCGCTGCTCTTGCATTCAGATGAAGGGGATCCACCGACCCGCGAACACCGCACTGATCCAGAGCAGCAAGGACATGATGGCGGAAAGTTGCGCCCTCCCCGTTCCGACGATGGCGGATAGATCGACCCCTAAATGGCCAAGGCGCAGAACAAGGGCGTTGAGACCTGCGACGGAGAGGATCGCCATTTTCATCAGGAACGCAGGATTCCCTGCGTAACTCGTGATTCTTACGGAAACGAGCAGTGACCCTGTCGAGGCAGCCAGAACGAAACCGACAAGCGCTATTCTGACCAAAGTCGGCAAGGCGCTGTCGAGGTCCCGCCCAAGCAGGCCCATGAGCCGTAGGTCTGCCACTGCGATCGAGCCGAAAAGCGTAGCGATCCCAAGGATATGCAGGGCCGAGAGGGCAGGATAGATCCAGGGTACCGTCACGATGAGCCGAACAGGGACGGACGCCTCGATCTGCTCGAGCAGCGCGATCAGCATCCGTCGACCCTCGGGGCCCAGTCTCCTGTATAGGAAGCAACTTCACCATTTGTCAGACGAAGCCAGGTACTGCGCAGTTGATGCGGCGACAGGCAATTGCGAAGCGCGACCACTGTCACGCGGTCGCCAGGCTTCAGTTTGCGTGCGAGATCATAGAACATGCGCACCGGGGACAGCTCGATGGTACGAACCTCTCCGACGTCCTCGGGCCGGACTGCCACCGGACCAAAATACTCGCCTGGGCGTCCAAGCTCGGCATCTGGAACTTCTTTTTGCCCAACACGAACGGAAAGGACCGGATGGGGAGGCGCGAAGGTCGTGGCGGTCACGACGCCTGAGATCAGGATTGGTCTGGAGGCGTCGTAGCGGCCCGTGACACCGTGATGAGCAAGCACACTACCTGCAAAACCCAAGGTGAAAATCAGGACGATGACCCTACGGGGAAATAAGCCAGACAACATGCAACGCTCCTTGGTCAAGTGCTTCGCTTTTGCGTCGAGATCAGACTAGGCGGTTGTGCTCACACGATCTATGGCCTAAGGTCCGCAATATCGTCGCAATCGTCCGGAATTGACCTTGGATCCTCTCTCAGATGTCTTGTCGCTGTTGAAGACACGCAGCTACGTCTCCTCCGGTTTCAGCGCCGGCGGTGCATGGTCGCTTCACTTCGCGATCCATAACGACGTGATCAAATGCTACGCGGTCGAGGCCGGCGGATGTTGGCTGGTGGTCGAGGGAGTAGCCGAACCCACCAAACTGGAAGCTGGCGACTGCTTCGTACTGCCGAGCGGGCGTCCGTTCCGCCTGACGAGCGATGTGACACTCGCTTCAATGGACGCCAAGTCTGCCTTTCCCCCTGCCAGCCTTGGTGGGACGGTCACGCTGAACGGGGGTGGCGACCTGCTGCTGGTCGGCAGCCGGTTCACGGTCGCCGGGCATCATGCAGGCATGCTGCTGAAGATGATGCCGGCGATTGTCCATATTCGAAAGGATGCGGACCAGGCCGCCTTGCGGTGGTCGGTATCCAGAATGCGCGAGGAGCTGCGTGATGGCAGACCCGGCGGATCTTTGATCGCGCAGCAACTCGCCCACATGATGCTCGTCCAGGCGCTGCGCCTTCATCTTGCGGAAGGGACCCATGAAATGGGATGGTTTGCCGCATTGGCCGACAACCGCCTGAGTGCTGCGCTCCTGGCCATCCACACCGATCCTGCGAGGCGGTGGACACTCCAAGAGCTTGCCACGCAGGCAGGCATGTCGCGATCGGTGTTCGCACAGCGGTTTCGGGAGGCCACCGGCGAAACGGCGATGGACTATCTCACTCGTTGGAGGATGCTTCTCGCCGGCGAGCAGCTCGAACAGTCCAGTCGGCCGCTGTCGATGATCGCTCCCTCGCTCGGCTATGAGTCCGAAAGCGCCTTCACCAACGCCTTCAAGCGCGTGATGGGCTGTCCGCCGAGGGACTTTCTCCGGACCCAGCGGCAATCGCGCCTCGAGAGTCGGGAAATACGCTGAGGAGAGCAAGAATAGGTTTCGGTAGAAGATGTTACAGCCGGTCGGATTGGAGTCATTCGAACGCCCGCCCCCAAGTCCCTAACGTGGAGATCAACGGCTACGTAGCAGGGTCGATGCCGTGATTTGATAGTTTCATTGCATTCTTTTTACTGCACTCAACCTGCCTTACAGTTCAGGTCAGTTTGCTTCTGTCATTATCTGTCAGGCCATTGTTGCGTCGGGGATGCTGAACAGCCTGCCTGATGAGGTTGAGCCCGACATAAAGCTTTCGAGGCTCCAGCGTAATCGATACCAACTCTCTGAGCCCTAAGTGTCACTGGTACATCCTGATAAAGTGACTGGCGCCCCCGGGCAGCAAAAGCTGCTTTGTCAAGGCATGCAGCGTCTCCCTGGCACCTTCACCTGATGCAACAAATCATTGCATCCCGACCACGCGGTCTCTGCTCTACCGTTGCTGTCGTACACACAGCAATTTCGGACCCGACTGAAATGGACCCGCTGATCATCACACTCTCGACGATCCCGCCGCGCTTCCGGGACCTCGACCGCACGCTCGGCTCGCTCCTTGACCAGCACGCCCCTGCCCGCGACATCCGGCTCCATATCCCGCTTCGCTACAAGCGGTACCACGATTGGGACGGACGGCTCCCCAGGGTGCCGCAGGGCGTGACGCTCGTGCGGACCGCGTTCGATTACGGTCCGGCGACGAAGATCTTGCCGGCCGTCCGAGAATTTCGAAACCAGCCGGTTGAACTCCTGCTTTGCGACGACGACCGGATCTACGATCCGGGCTGGACCAAGCGATTCCTCGCGGCGCGCAGCCTCTATCCAAGCCATGTCATCACCGAGGATGGCGGGCAGATGGCGCGGCGGTCCAACGAATGGGGCCCGAGAGCGACCCCGCGCCGGAAGGACTGGCGGTTCCGGATGAATCGTGCCGTGACGTTTGGGGCCTACCGGCCGCCGAAATGGGTCCAGTCCGGCTTCGTCGATGTGTTCAAGGGCTATTCCGGCGTCCTTCTCAAGCCGGACTTCTTGCCCGCCTTCGCCTTCGATATCCCTGACATTCTCTGGACCGTCGATGATGTCTGGCTTTCGGGCTGCCTTGCGGCCAATGGCGTTGGCATATGGGTCAACGCCAACGCGCCCCTGCCCCGCGAAGCGCGCGCCGCGCGCAAGGATCCGCTGCTGCGCTTTTCTCATCGGGGGCATGATCGCCGGCTGGCAAATCGCGCCTGCCGAACCTGGTTCCAGGACAATTTGGGGATCTGGACGGCGCAGACGCCGCGGGGAGCTGGGACGTCGGGATCGAGCGAGCTTATCCAGGGAGCGTGATGCGAACCCGCAGACCATTGGGCTCGCGATCGAGGAGGTCGATTCGTCCGCGATGCGAGTGCACGATCTCGGCGACGATCGAGAGGCCCAGTCCGAAGCCGGCGATCGTACCGCCACGGGCGGTATCGGCCTTGTAGAACGGCTCCATCACGCGCGAACGATGTTCCGGCCCGATGCCCGGACCGTTGTCGGCAACCTCGATGACAACCTCCGAGCCGAGCGTGCGAAGCGCGACCTCGACACGGGTGCCGAACTTCGAGGCGTTGTCGCACAGATTCGTCACGGCGCGCATCATGCTCAGCGGCTTGAACGACAGGATGAGCTTGGCCGGGCCGTCATAGGCGATGTCGTGGCCCATATCGCTGAACTCGGCGCAAACGGTCTGCAGAACCGAAGCAAGATCCGCCCTTTGCACGGCCTCCTGCTCGTGACCGTCCCGCATATAGCTCAGGCTCTCGTTCAAGAGATGATCGATCCGCTCGATGTCTCCTAGAAGCGGGTCGCGGATTTCGTTTTGCGGGATACGCTCGGCCCGCAGACGCAGGCGGGTCAGGGGTGTTCGCAGATCGTGACTAATGCCGCGCAGCATACGCGTTCGCGAATCCGCCATGATCGAGATGCGCCGCTGCATGCCGTTGAGCGCACGCGCCAGGGCCACGATCTCGACGCTGCCCTGCTCTTCGAAGGGGGCCGTGCCGAGCGAGAGGTCGACGCTCGCCGCCGCGGAGGCGATCCGGCGCAGCGGTCGGGTGATGGCCCAGACGGCAAAGAGCGAGAAGAGCAGGATCAGCGTCACGAGGGCGACCAGGTAGTTCGATCCGAAACTCAGTGCGTCGCTGCGGAGGAAGCCCTCCGGCAGATCTTCCAGAATCAGCATCTGCTCTTTGTCCACCTGCGCAGCCAGGACGCGCTTGCCCTCCCAGAAGGTGCGCCAGCCACCGAGCGGGACGACGCCATTGTCCGGCGGAAAGATCCAGTCGAGAACGACATGCACCAGGCGCTCGTTGGGCGAGGAGGTGGTGAAGCTCTCAGCGATCGACAGGGGCCGGAGCTGCAGCTTGAACCCGCTTCGGTTGGCGACATCGACGATCAACCGGCGCTCCTCATCCGTTGCCGACGATAGCATAATCGCCAGCGTCGTCACGCGCTCCGACAGTTCCTCGACGTCCGGCGCATTATAGTCTTGCTTGACCCAGCGCTCGAGCGTCGACCCCGCAAAGAGAACGATCACCAGGCAGATCAGAACAAGCCCGGTGATCTGCCCGAGGATCGTCGATGCAGATAGAGCAAGCAGGCGGGCCAAGTTTTCCCTCGCGGCGATGGTCGTTGCGTTAGCAGCCACTGTCCCATGGATCGTCCGCAAGATGCAGCGGTCTCTGAAAGTTTGTCGTTAAATTTTGTTTCGGGCCGTCCCGGAGCCCGGCGGCGCGAAGGAAACAATCCGCAACACAAAGACATGCCGGTCCGGCATCGCGCATGGGAGGACACTGCGTCGAACCCACTGGCTCGCTGCCCTGCGCAGCTGGCCTCGTGTCCAACGCAATGGAGCATCCATGTCTCTTCCTTCATCAACCGGCCGGCTCTTTTCCTCCTCGGCGCTCCTTGCGACGCTGTGGCTGGCAGGCATGACTTCGAATGCCGTGGCTGCCGATGCAGACGCGGTCACCCCACCGCCCGAGCCCGCCTTCGACCAGGCGCGCCTCTATCCGGAAAAGGCCGGGAAAAACTGGAGCCTGATCCTCGGCGCCGGAGCGAGCTACGAGCCCGAATATGAGGGTGCGGACTCGTTCAAGATCAGCCCGATCCCGCTCGTCGTCTTCACCTACGGGAAGTGGCTGGAGATCGATCCGACGGGCGTGACGATCAGGGCCTTCGAGCGGGACGGGTTCGCGCTCGCCGCCAAGGTCGGATATGAGGATGGGCGCGACGAGGACGATGCTGATCGGCTCGATGGGCTGGGCGACATCGATTTCGCGGCGACGGTCGGCGCCAAGGCGTACTATACGTGGAACGGCCTGGAAGTCTTCGCGCAGATCGACCAGACCATCGACGGCAGCGAGAGCCTGATCGGCACGATCGGGGCGGAGTATCAGGCGCCGGTGACCGAGCAGCTGATCCTCGGCGCCGGCGTCGAGGCGACCATTGCGAATGACAAGCACATGGAAGCCTATTTCGGCGTCAACGCCGCGCAATCGGCCCGGTCCGGCCTGCCGGAATATGAGGCGGAGGGGGGGCTGAAGCGGGTCGACGTGTCGGCTTCCGCAACCTATCTCGTCAACGAGAACTGGCTTATCCGCGGCGAGGCCGGTGTCGGCTTCCTGACCGGCGATGCCGCGGATAGCCCGATCGTCGAAAAGAAGGTCCAGCCCTCCGCGTCCCTCTTCGTCGGCTATAAATTCTAAGGATCGATCCCCGGCCTGCCCTCTGAAAAGCCGTCTTGCAAGGCTTCTCAGAGGGCCTCACTATGAGGCCACGCCAGACCCGCGCGCCCCGCTCGCCCCCTACAGCTGCTCAACCTTCGCCGTGAAGACATAGCCCCCAAGACGGACCGTCTGGAGAAGGACCGGATTTCGCGGATCCTCCTCGATCTTCTGTCGCAGGCGGCTGATATGCACGTCGATGCTGCGCTCGATTGGGCCGGCCAAGCCCGTATGGGTCAGCGACAGCAATTCCTCGCGCGTGATGACGCGGCTCGGATTGCGACAGAAGGCCAAGAGCAGGTCGAACTCCGTCGTCGTCAGCGCGACCCGCGCATGGCTCGGATCGTGGACCTGACGGCGCAAGGGATCGATCTGCCAGCCTTCGAAGCGCAGCGTGCGTTGCGCCGACGTGCTCGCCAGCCCGTAGGAGGCGCGCCGTAGCAGGCTCCTGATCCGCGCGACCACCTCGCGCGGGCTGAACGGCTTGGTGATGTAATCATCGGCGCCCACCTCCAGCCCGACAATCCGATCGACCTCTTCCCCCAGCGCTGTCAAAAGAATGATCGGCGTCGTCTTCTCGGCGCGGATGCGGCGGCAGATGCCGAGGCCATCTTCGCCCGGAAGCATGACATCGAGGATGATGAGGTCGTAGTCGTTGTTGCGCAGCAGCGCCTGGGCCACATGACCATCCTCGGCCACCGTCGGCAACATGCCGCTTTCCTGCACCGTCAGGGCCAGGAGATTGCCGATCTCTGGATCGTCCTCGACGATGAGGATTTTCGTGTTCGTCGCACTCGTAAGCATCGCGGTCCTCGGTTTGGGCGATATGCCATCAAGCATGGCGCGCGAGCTGAAGATGTTTCCGTTTATAAAGATTTGTTGCGAGCGGTGAACCGAGTTTCGCTTTTCGCTTACCGAAGTCAGAGCGGCAGGGTCCAGAGGATGGGGAGCAGGCCGGCCGACTGGGCAAGCTTGATGCAATCGAGCCCCAGCCAGGCCACGAGGAAGACGGCGCCATCCCGCAGGCCGCCGATTGCATGAGCGGAGCGTAAGGGTAAGCCGACGCCCTCCCGCCAGAGTGCGGTGTCCGGCCAGAGCCTCGGCGTCGAGCGCCTGTAGGCGTCAAAACCTTCGCCATAGCGGCTGGCGAGAAAGCTCTCCTCGCCGCGAATGGCCATTTCGAAAGCCAGGTAGGCCAGTACGCTGATGAGGATCATCGCGAGCAGGCTTCCCGTCTGCGCACCGATACCGACCACGCCGATCAGGCTGAAGAGGTAGAGCGGATTGCGGGTCATCGAATAGGGGCCCGCGGTGACGAGCTCCGCATTCTTCCTGCCGCCGATATAGAGCAAGGACCAGGCACGCCCGGCAATCGCGGTGAAGACTGCCACCGTCCCGATCATGTCCAAAACCCCTTCGACGACGGGGATCGCCGGGGGCGCTGCGGCGAAGAGCAGCAGGCCCGCGGACCCGGCCCCGAGAAGGCGAAGCGCATTGATGCGGTATGACTGAAGAAAGGGGGTTTGGAGCTGTGTCATGGTGCGGAGAGACCTCGAACGCGACGGGGGACGCTTGATTTTTCCCACGAGGCGGAGCCGCCAAGCATAAGAAAACATTGCTTCTTGTTGCGGGCTCGAAGGGAGGCCGACCGGAAATCCGGTCAGCCTCCCCTGACGCTCCGCCCGACGGGGACGGACAGAGCTTGGGCTTTCTGGATGCTAGCGCTCGGCTGCGGGCGACTGGAGAACCACGCGAAAGAGCTGTCGCGCGGCATCGCCGAAAGACGAGACGAGAAGGTGCAGCGAGGGGATGACGATCAGCGACAGGAGCGTCGAGGCCAGGAGGCCGCCGATGACGGCAATCGCCATCGGCGCGCGGAATTCGCCGCCATCGCCGACGCCCAAGGCCGAGGGCACCATGCCGCCGATCATGGCGAGCGTCGTCATGAGGATCGGCCGCGCCCGCTCGCGGCAGGCCTCGACCACGGCGTCCACGCGGCCATGACCCCGCGCCTCCCGCTCGACCGCGAACTCCACCAGCATGATGGCGTTCTTGGTGACGATCCCCATCAGCATGAGGATGCCGATCACGACGGGAAGCGAGAGGGAGGAGCCGCTGAGCAGCAGGGCCGCTGCCACGCCGCCGATCGAGAGCGGCAGGGAGGCCAAGATGGTCAGCGGCGGCAGGACGCTGCCGAACAGCAGGACGAGCACGATCAGCACCAGCATGACCCCGCCGCCCATCGCGACGGCAAAACTCCCGAAGACATCGCCTTCCGTATCGGAGTCGCCTGTCGCCTGGATTGACACGCCTGCGGGCAGACCCTTGACGCTTTCGAGCTGGTAGACCCGCTGCAACCCCTGTCCCGTCGTCACGCCTGGCGCTATGTCAGCGCCGATCTCGATCCGCCGCTGGCGGTCGAAACGGTCGATCGAGGCGACCGTCTCGTCGAAGGTGAGCTCGGCCACGGATAAGAGCGGTACTTTCCCACCCTTGCTGGACGGCACCATCAGCACCTCCAGCCGGGGGAGATCTCCCCGCATGGCTGGATCGACCGTCACCCGGATCGGGATCTGGCGCGAGGTATCGATGAAATTCGCCAGCCTGGCGTCGACATCCCCCACGGTCGAGATGCGCAGCGTGCTGGAGATCGCCGCTGCGGAAACGCCGAGCATCGCCGCCTTGTCGCTCAAGACCGACATGCGAAGTTCGGGACGCATGGCACCGCTGTCGCTTGCCGGCGCCACGAAAGTGGGGTCGGAGCCCATTTCGCGAAGGATCGCGGCGGCCGCATCCTGAACCGCTTCCCCGCGACCGAGCACCGCGAAGGACAGATCGCGGCCGCCGCGATCATTGAGGAAACGCAGGCGCGCATCAGGGATCGACGCGAAGGCCTTCGCCAGTTCCGCTTCGATCGCGAAAGACGATCTCTGCCGCTCGGTCTTGTGCTTGAGGTCGATGGAGACCACGGCATGGCGGACATCCTGCTCGCCGCCCATGCTGGCGCCGGTGCGGGCAAAGACGCCTTCGACCTCGTCCAGCCGGCTGGCGCGGGCGGAGATCTCGTCGGTCACGAGCCGCGTGTCGGCGAGCGTGGCTCCGGGCGGCAGCTCCACGGTCAGTATCAGCCGCCCCGTATCCTCCGCCGGCAGGAAGGTTGTCGGCACGGCGCTCAGCGACAGGATCGAGAGCACGAAGAGCACCGCGGCGAGCATCACCGTCAGCCCCTTCCAGCGAAGGGTCCCGCGCAGGATGGCCTCATAGCGTCTCAGCGCCCAGCCTTGCGGCACCTCGCGCGGCGGCTGCCCGGTCATGACATAGGCGGTCATGATCGGCGTGATGAGGCGCGCGACGAGAAGCGAGAAGAAGACGGCCACGGCCACCGTCAGGCCGAACTCGCGGAAATAGAGGCCGACGACACCGCTCATCAGCCCGACCGGTGCAAAGACGGCCATGATCGTCGCCGAGATCGCGATGACGGCGAGCCCGATTTCGTCCGAGGCGTCGAGCGCCGCCTGATAGGCCGATTTGCCCATATTGCGGTGGCGCACGACATTCTCGATCTCGACGATCGCATCGTCGACGAGGATCCCGGTTACCAGGGTGATCGCCAGCAGGCTCAGAATGTTGAGCGAGAAACCCATGAGGTCGAGGGCGAAGAAGGTCGGGATGATCGACAGCGGCAGGGCTGTGGCGGCAACGAGCGTCGCGCGCCAATCACGTAGAAAGAGGAAGACGACGATGATCGAAAGAAGCGCGCCTTCGCCGAGGGTCTGCAGCGCCGAGTGATAATTCCCGGCCGTGTAGGAGACGTTTTCGTCCACCAGCCTGAACCGGATATCGGGTCTCTCCGCGGCCATTGTCGCCACCGCATCCGCAACGGCAGACGCCACGGCCACGTCGCTTGCGCCTTGCGACCGATAGATGCTGAAGCCGACCACCTCTTCGCCTTGATAGGTCGCGCCGGTGCGCGCTTCCACCGTGGTGTCGCTGATGCTGGCCACATCCGACAGCTGGACCGAGGCATCGCCGGCCAGCGCCAGCCGTTGCGCGGCGAGATCGGCGACCGAGCGCGGCGCTGCCGCCGTCGTTAGGATCTGCTCCTGCCCCGCGACCACGCTCCGCCCGCCGGAGCGATCGATCTGGGTCTGATCGAGGATCTCGTTGATGCCGGCGACCGAGAGAGACAGCGCCTGAAGCCGGTCGGGATCGAGCGCGACATGAATCTCGCGATTGGCGCCGCCAACGCGCTCTACCCTGCCCACGCCGGGGAGCCCCTGAATCCGCCGGACGATCTCGTCGTCGACGAGCCAGGAGAGATCTGCCATGTTCAGCGCGTGGCTGGCGACGGCATAGGTCACGACCGACTGCGCCTCCTCCTCCACCCGCTCGATCACCGGTTCGTCGATCGTCGCCGGCAGATCGCCGCGGATGCGAGCGACGGCATCGCGCACATCATCCATGGCCCGATCCGGCGAGACCAGTCCGAGTTCGAACTCGACGGTAGTGACCGAGCGCCCGTCGGCGATCGACGAAGCAAGCTCCTTGATGGCCGGCAGGGACGCGATGGCGTTTTCGACCGGCTGCGTGACCTCGGTTTCCAGCTCACCCGGGGTTGCGCCCGGCTGCTCGACCGTGACCGTGGCCGTCGGCGTCACGATGGTCGGAAAATGGGTGATCGGCAGATGGGAAAAGCTAAAGAGGCCGACGATCGTCAGCACGATGAACAGCAGGATCGACGGGAGCGGCTTGCGGATCGCCCAGGCGGACATCGTGTTCATCGGGCGACCTCCCCTTCAGCGACGGCAAGCGAGGATGCGGCGACCCGCTCCCTGGGCAGCCGATCGGTCATCGCGGTCATCGGCCGGACCCGATCCTGCGGCTTGAGGAAGCCACCCGATCTCACCACCACCATCTCCCCCTCGCTCAGCCCGGCGCTGATCTCGATCAGGCCATCCTGGCGCAGGCCGACCTCCACCTGGCGTGCATCGACGATGCAGTTTCGCACGACGAAGACGCTGTGCCGGCCGCGCGCACTGTCCACGGCCGTCTGCGGCAGCAGGATGTTGCGCCGCGACGAGGCATCGATCGTGGCGCGGGCGAACATGCCCGGAACTGCCCCCTCGCCCGAAGCGAGCGCGACGCGGATCTCGCCGCTTCGCGTCGCCGCATCGAGCCGCGCCGCCTTCAGCCGGATGCGCCCCTCGAATATGTCTCTCTGTCCGGGCAGGCTGATCGCGGCGGACATTCCCTCGACGAGACGGGGAAAGGTGGTTTCCGGCACTTGCGCGACGAGCTCGACGGCATCGTCCTCGGCCAGCGTGAAGAGCGGTTCGCCCTCGGACGAGCTGATGCTGCCGATGCGCGCCGGGCGGGACAGAACGAGACCTGCCTCGGGAGCCCGGACCGTGCTGCGCGCGATGGAGAGTTCGATCTCCCGCCGCTCCCGCTCGACAAGATCGGCATCGGCTTTCGCGAGCACCAGCGACTGGCGGGCAAGGCCGAGTTCCGCGACGGCGCGCGCATGGGCATTTTGATGCTGGTCGAGCACCTGCTGTGCCACGGCTCCTTTCGGCTGCAAAGCGAGGCTTCGTGTGAGCGTGCGCTCGGCTTCCGTCTCCGTCACCGCCGCGACCGCGACCCTGCTTTCCGCCACCGCGACCGAGGCCCTGGCCCTGGCGCCGTTCACGTCATTCTTGTCGAGGAGCAGACGGGCATCCGCCATGTCGAGTATGGCCAGAGGCTGGTCCTTTTCGACATGCTGTCCCACCTCCACCAGGAGCTGCTCGAGCGCCCGACCCTCAACCCGTGGCCGGACCTCGATTTCCTCTCGTGGCGCCAGCGTGCCGATGACGGCGATCTGCTCCCTGACCGCCGCCTGGCGAGCGACGACGACCGTGACGGCCATCCCGTCTTCGGCCGCGGCGACCGAAGCGGAGCCGAGAAGACACGGAAGCAGCGTCATCAGGAAGAGACGTTGGGGAGGACGTAAAGAGAGTGTCGCACGCATTGATCTGCCTTCCGCTGGATCGGAACGGGGTCCGATGATCCACGCCACGGTAGACCCCGCCGCCGGATGAAGGATGAGATCAGGTTACGAAACGTTGCGCCTTTTTCCGAGCCAGCAGCAGGACCAGCGACCGTAAATGGCGTTGTCATGCCTCTCGCGTGCTGAGGGTCGCATAGCGCCGCGCGACATAGAACAGGGCGTCCTCGCAGTCTCCGGTGGCGAGGCCGATGACGCGGCCGAAGAGCACGCGATGCGTTCCGAGGTCGAGCGACTGGACCAGCTCGCACTCGAAGTGAACCAGCGCATCGGCGAGCAAGGGTGATCCGCTGCACCCTTCCCTCCATTGTCCGCCGGCAAAACGCTCGGCCATTGCCGTCTTGCCGCCGAACAGGTTCGACAAGGCCTCGTGACCGGAAGAGAGCGTGTTGACGCCGAAATATTGCGCCTTCTCGAAGGCCGGGAAGCAGGAGCTCGTGCGGTTCAAGCAGGCAAGCAGCATTGCTGGCGTATCGCTGACGCTGCAGACGGCTGATGCGGTAAAGCCGTAGGGACCATCCGCGGCCTTCGTCGTCACGATGTTGACCGCGGCGCCGAGACGGGACATGCCACGGCGGAAGTCCAGACTATCCACCGTCTGGAAACCATGAACCGGCATTTCCATCAAGCCCTCCTACTGACGGGCCGGCCGTGCGAGACCGAGCCGGTCCCGCAACGTGCCGCGTTCATACTCGGTGCGATAAAGCCCCCGCGCCTGGAGGATCGGGACGACCATGTCGACGAAATCGGTCAGGCCATCTGGAAAGTGCGACGGCATGATGTTGAAACCGTCGGCAGCGCCGTTCATAAACCAATTCTCGAAGGTGTCGGCGATATGATCGGGCGTGCCACAAAGCACCCAGTGCCCGCGTGCTGCAGCAATGAGATTATAGACATCCCGCAGCCGCATGGTCTCGCGTCGCGCTTTGTCGAGCATCACCTTGGCGAAAGCGTGATAGCTGTCGGAGGGCTGCAAGCCTTCGGGGATGGGTCCGTCGAGATCGTAGACACTCATGTCGACGCCGAAGCGATCGGAAAGGAGTGCCAGCGCATTGGTTTCGCTGACGAAGCCCTGGAGCGCTGCCAGTTTGTCATGCGCTTCGCGCTCCGTCCGCCCGACGATCGGCATGACGCCGGGAAGAATGATCATGCTGTCTTCCGAGCGCTGATAGTTCGGCAGGCGATCCTTGACCGACCGGTAGAAGCTGCGCGCCTCGTCGAGATCCTGCGTGACGGAGAAGACGACGTCCGCGGATTTGGCAGCCAGATCCTGTCCCGGTCCCGAACCGCCGGCCTGCAGAATGACCGGCTGGCCTTGCGGCGAGCGGCCGATATTGAGCGGTCCCTTGACCTCAAAATGCGTGCCCTGATGATCAAGACACCGAACCTTGGCGGGATCGATATAGAGACCGGTTTCGCGGTCCGCGACCAGCGCGTCATCGGCCCAGCAGTCCCATAGGCCGCGCACGACCGTCAGGAACTCGTCGGCGATCTCGTAGCGCTTGGCATGATCGGGATGGACGGTCCCAAAGTTGGCCGCCGCCACGGGGTTCGCCGTCGTCACCGCGTTCCAGGCTGCACGACCGCCGCTCAAATGGTCGAGGGAGGCGAAAGCGCGCGCGACGGTGAACGGATCGCTATAGGTGGTGGAGACGGTGGCGCCGAGCCCGATATGCTTCGTTGCGCCGGCGATCGCCGACAGCAGCGTCAAGGGCTCGAGCCGCGCCGTGTAGGATGGATGAGCGGCGGGGTCGGCATACAGATTGTCGCCCATGAAGATCAGGTCGAACAGGCCGCGCTCGGCTTCCTGAGCAATCGCGCGGACCTGATCGATATCTTGAAAATTGTCGACCGCACCCGGCATCCGCCAGCCGGCGACATGGCTGCCGGTCCCCAGAAGAAAGAGGCCGAAATGTATCTGTCGAGTCATGCGAGGTTTACCTCCAGAAGACGAAACGCCGTTCCACGAAGCTGATCACGCCGAAGAACAGGAGGCTGATCGTCGAGGCGACGATGATGGCGGCCCAGACCTTGACGAAATCGATCTGCAAGACGGCTTGATAGATGACCCAGCCGAGGCCGCCATAGGCACCCAGCATTTCGGTCACGATGGCCACGAGCACGCTGCGGACCGTCGAAACGCGCATGCCGGCGATGATCAGCGGAAGCGCCGTCGGCAGCCGCAGGCGCCAAAGGATCGCAAGCGGCCCCCCTCCGAAGGAACGGACGAGGTCGACGCTGCGGCGATCGACCCGGTCGAGGCCGGCGACAGTGCTGAGAAAGATGGTGAAGGACACCGCGACCGCAACCATCACCACCTTGGAGCTCACCCCCATGCCGAACCAGAGCAGGACCAGGGGAGAATAGGCCACGACGGGGACCGAATTGATCGCCGTCGCAACCGGCACGACCATCCCGCGCACGATGGGAAGGACTGTTACGAGAACCGCGAGCGACAGGCCGATCACACAGCCGATCCCATAGCCGGCGATTGCCTCGAAGGCGGTGAAGGCGCTCGCATCGAGAAGCGCGCGCGCGTCCGAGATCAGGCCGGCCAGAATGGTGCTGATGGACGGCAGGACATAGGCCGGCAGGTCGAAGCCACGCGCCGATAATTCCCAAATGACAGCGATCAGACAGGCGCCTGCCATGCCGCGTCCGACCTCGCGGACGGAATCCTTGCGTCGTGTGCTCATCGCTCTGTTCCCCAGAAGACGATGCGACGCTCCGCGTACGACACGGCTCCGTGCAGCCCCGTTCCGAGGCAGGCGGAGACGACGATCGTTGCCCAGATGCCGACGACGTTCTCGTTATACATAGCTTGCAGCAGGAGCACGCCGAGCCCGGTCGTATCGCCGAACCACTCGCCGACGATTGCGCCTACGAGGGCAAGGGACGAAGCAAGCTTCAACGCCACGAAGATCTGCGGCAGGGCAGCCGGCAGGTGGAGCCGGCGCAGGATCTGCCCATCGCTGGCACCGAAGCTGCGCATCAATTCAACCTGCTTCGGATCGACCGATGAGAAGCCGAGGATGGCGTTGACGGTGACAGGAAGGAAGCTGACGTAGAAGGAGATCGCCGCCTTGGCAAACAGCGTATTGCCGAACCAGAGCACGACCACCGCGCCGAAGGCGATGACCGGGATAGTCTGCGACACGATGAACAGTGGGAAGAACAGCTCGCGAAGCGCGGTCCAGCGATGAAAGACGATGGCGATTGCGACGCCGAACAGGCTGCCGGCGACGAAGCCGAGCGCCGTCTCGAGGAACGTCCGCCAAAGACCGGCGAGATAGGCGCCCGGCGTTGCTGCGATGTTGGCGGCGATCGCGCTCGGGCTCGGCACGTAGAAGGGTCGGATGCCGAAGGCCATGACGAGGACCTCGATTGCCAGCAGCCCGATCCCCAGCAAAAGGAAAGGTCTTGCTGCCGCATAGATCCTGCCCGTCGCGACGACGGGCAGGTTTGCAGCAGGTACGATCGATCCGCTCACAGCCGCCGTTCCTCGGCCGGGATGCTCTCGATGAAGGTCGCGTTAAACGCCTTGTCCAGGTCGACGGGCTTCGAGATGACGCCATAGGTGGCCAGGAGCTCATTGGCCGATCCGACCGCGCCCTTGTCGATCGTGAAGATACCGTTCGTCGCGGCATTGCCTGCCGTCATCAGCGTCTTGACTTCCGACAGCATGAATTCCTGCTGGGCCCGATCGAGCGTCGGTGCGATCGTCATGATGATGTTGATCGCCTCCTTCTCGTTGGCGAAGGCCTCCTTCCAGCCCTTGACGCTGGCGCGGAGAAACTTCTCGACAAGCTCCGGCTTTTCGGCGGCGGTCTCTTCGGAGACGATCACCGTATCGCGCGGGAAGGAGACGCCGCTGTCCTCCGGCACGAACAGGTTGAGGTTGTCCTTCCCGACGCGCTGATTGATGACGTAGAGCTCGTTGTATCGGGTGGCGGTCACGACATCGACCTGCTTGTCGACGAAGGGCGTGACGGATACCTGCTGCGGCTGGATATTGGCGTCCTTTGGGTCGATGCCGGTTTTCGCCAGCATGGCCGAGAGAACATGGTTGGCGCCGGTGAACCAAGTCGTGACCGTCTTGCCCTTCAGATCGGCAAGGCTTTGAACCGGGCCGTCTTTGTGCGACACGAAGACGAACGGCGTTTGCTGGTGCGAGACACCGATGCAGACGATTGGCAGGCCCTTGTCGCGTGCTGCAAAGACGCTGTCGGTTCCGCCGGACAGACCAAACGTGTCGGCGCCGGTTGCGACGAGGTTCTCGGTCAGGAGGTTTGGGCCACCCGGGTTAATGGTGAGGTTGATGCCCTCGTCCCGATAATAGCCCTTCTCGAGCGCCACATAGAAGCCGGCGAACTGCGCCTGGGTCAGCCACTTCAGGCGCAGGCTGGCATCCACCAGATCTTGCGCCTTAGCCGGGGCGGTATAAAGGCCGAAGGCGGGGAGCGTGATGGAGGCGGCAGCGAAGGCCGCGATGAGATGACGTCTGCTGAGCATGGTACCCTCTCTTATCGTCTTGTTGTTGATGCCCTCCCGAGAAACGCGTTTACTGCCGGAAGTCGGATCCTTCCCGGTCCAACTGCCTTAGAAAGGCCGGCCACTCCCGCTCGCCGGCAATCAGAATATCGCCCTTGCTCTCCCAGAACTGACGGGCCGCCTTCTCGCAGACATCGTGCGGCGGAATGACGAGCTGTGCGCCGGACGCTGTCGCGGCCTGAAGATCGAGCTGGATGCGCGCGGCGCGCTCGAAATAGTAGAGCAGCATGAAGGCTTCGCCGGGGGTGCGGCCAATGGTCAGGATGCCGTGATTGCGCATCAGCATCACCTTGTTGCCACCCAGGTGGGCGATCAGGCGCTCCTGCTCCGCCAGATCGATGGCGACGCCTTCATAGGCGTGGAAGGCTTGGCGCTGATAGAAGCGCATTGCGAACTGGCTCAGCGGCAGCAATCCGTCTTTCTGGCACGATACGGCAACGCTGGAATCGGAATGCGTATGCAAGACGCAGACGGCGTCGTGGCTCGACTTGTGAAGCGCGCCATGGATGACGAAGGCGGCTTTGTTGACCGTATAGGGCGTCTCATCGAGCGTGTTGCCCTCGATGTCGATCTTGACGAGGCTCGACGCGGTAATCTCCTCGAACAGAAAACCGTAGGGGTTGAGAAGAAACTGGTCGTCGTGCCCCGGCACTCGCATCGAGATGTGGTTGTAGATCAGGTCATCCATGCCGAGACGGGCCACCATGCGATAGCAGGCGGCGAGGTCAACTCGCGCTTTCCATTCGCTCTCGGCGATATGGGCAGGGCGACCCGAATAATGATCAGTTATCATCTGTTTCCTCATGCTAAGATCAGTGTCCAGCGACCTGGAAGGACTTCATGCTCTCCTCCTCGATCGCCGCGAGAAGGGTCTTCTTCAGCGCGATGAACTCGGGAGAGGTGACGATATCGGCCTTGCGCGGACGCGGCAGGTCGACAGCCTGCTCGAGCTTTACCTTGCCTGGCCGTGCGGTCATGACCAGCACGCGATCGCCCAGGAAGATCGCCTCGTCGACATCATGGGTGATGAACAGAACCGTCCGCTTATGCTTCTGCCAGACATCGAGCAGCCAGCGCTGCATCATCGTGCGCGTCAGCGCATCAAGCGCGCCGAACGGCTCGTCGAGCAGCATAAGATCGCGCTTGAACAGGAAGGTCCGCATCAGCGCGACGCGCTGGCGCATGCCGCCGGACAGCTGGTTGGGATATTGCTTCTCGAACCCGGCGAGTCCGAACTCGGGCAGCATGTCGATCGCCAGCTTGCGCGCCTCTGCACGCGGCCTGCCTTCGATCTCGAGGGCGAGGATGGCGTTGTCGATCACATTGCGCCAAGGCAGCAGCAGATCGCGCTGCGGCATGAAGGATACCTTGCCGAGCAGATCGGACGCCATGGAGCTCACGCCCTTGAAGCGCAGGATGTTTCCCGGATCGGGCTCCTCCAAGCCAGCGAGGATGTTGAAAAGCGTGCTCTTGCCACAGCCCGAGGGACCAACCACCGTGACAAGTTCGCCGGGGCGGATCGAGACGTCGAGATCACTCAACGCTTTCGTCGACGCGAAGGTCTTTGAAATCTTGCGCAGCTCGATCAGCGGCTTTCCGTCATCGACGGAGTCCGCGGCTTCGAGGAGAGCGGGCGCCGCATAGGTAGATCGCGCGATCGTCGGCTTCAGCAATTCGACCAACCCCATGGCACCGGAGCCCGGCGTGCGAGCGAAAGCATCCACCGAGGTTATCGATCCGTCAGTCATCGGCACCACTCCTGTCACGTATGCAAATCTTCATTGACGAGATACAAGCAAGGCCCATGCCAGACTGAAACGCGGGGATAAAACTCGGATCTCGCTGCAATCTGCTGCCTCTGCCAGCAATTTGAGAGGCAAACTCGGACAAAAGTCAGGACATGCATGCGAGCTGCGGTTATGTTGGATACAATTACTTATTTTCTGCATCCATAATGCGCTCTTTGCTGTGCAGTTTTTGAGCATTTGGCGGCAACCGGCTGGGCGCTCAGAGCGTAAGCTGAAGCTGAACCTACGACCTGTAGCGCAAACTGCGGTGAGAACGACGCGCCAGATCACCGCGGTTCGAGAGGAAGCCAACGCTTAGGCAAGTGCTCGCTTCATCATGTCGAAGAAGCCGCTGTTCGATGCCTTCTCGACCACGCGTGCGTTGACCTTGAAGTCCGGCCAGCGATTTCCGAGAACCGGCGGATGCACCGCCGAGAAACCTCGGGTGATCTCGCCGGTGGTCTCGATCCGAACGACGGCGTCCCTGGCGCTCTCGATCAGATCGGGGTTGAGCGCGATGGCGCATGTCAGCGAGTCGGGATGAGTGCTGATCGGACGACCATAGCGCGTCTCCGCCACCTGCCTCGGCACCGCGGACACCCGGCGGTAAAACTCCGAGAGCGGTGTCTTCATGGCGAAGATTTCATCCAGCTGGTCCGCTTCGAACAGGCTGGAGCGCATGGTCAGCGTCCAGGTCGAAAGCGTGATCTTGAAGCCCGCCTCGAAGACGATCTTCGCCGCCTCCGGATCGATGAAGAAGTTGTATTCCGCGCAAGGGGTGATGTTGCCGACCGAATTGTCGGTGCCACCCATGATCCAGAGGTGGCGCACCGCCCGGGCGATCCGCGGCTCCTTCATGACCGCGAGCGCAATGTTGGTCAGCGGTGCCTGGGCGAGGATATCGATCGCACCGGGTTCTGCCATCACCTTCTCGATGATCGCATCGACTGCGTGGATCGGCTCGGGCCGCTGACGGGCGATCGGCAGATTGGCACCGCTCATCCCGTCATTGCCGTGCATGGTGGAGGCTTCCCAAGGCTTGACCATCGGACGGCGGGCGCCGCAATAGACGGGAACCTTGCCAGAGAAGCCGGCTGCCTCGATGGTGGCCAATGCGTTTTCCACCTGCTGGTCGAACGGAACGTTGCCGACGCAGACTGTTACCGCCTCCAGCGTCGACCCAGGCGTCTTCATGGCAAGCAGCAGGGAATAGGTGTCATCCCCTGCCGTATCGGTGTCGATGATCAGCCGCATCAGTAGAACTCGAAGCCCATCGTGCGGGCATGGTAATAGAGCCCACCGTCCTGCACGATCAGGAACTCGGCGCGTGTGTCGCCATCATTGTGGTGACTGTGCTTGGCGGCCGCAGGCGTTACGAGCGTTGCCCAGGGCGACCAGTCGCATTTCTGTTCGGCAACCATGGAATAGGCCGGCTCCCCGGCAACGACCAGCGTGATGGCGGCGGAATTATGCTTATGTGGCGGCTGCGCGCTCTTGGGCTTTAACGTGTTCAGCGACAGCGTCATGGTCGGCGTGATGTTGCGTGCGGCCTCGGTCTTCTCCGCCGAGAAGATCAATGCATGGCCGGATGTCGAGGCGTTGGCATTCGAACCATAGACCACGTCCAGCTGATGGGTGATTTCGCCAGCCGGATAATGCACGAAGTGGACGGCGGCGTCCTTGCCAGTCACGGGGGCCGACGTGTCGAACCGCAGCTGCGGATCATTGCCGACAGCCCAGAGGACGCTATCGTCCTCGGCTGTGATCGCGGATGTCACGCCGCCCGGCAGAAGGAAGACATCGCCCCTGCCGAGCGTCGCAGTCTCGTCACCCACGACGAGTACGGCGCTGCCCCGGATCACGTACCAGATCGATGCCGTGTTTACGAGCGTCGTATCGAGAGTCTCTCCGGCCTTGACGACGGCATAGCGCGCCAGCATCAGCGGCGTCGTCGCGGAAAAACCGCATTCCAGCTTGTCCGACTGGTCGCAATCGATGAAGCCGGTTTTTTCCATCGCCATCGCGCGGGCAGGCTCGTCCACGAAGATGTGCCCTGGCACCGGCGGCAGCTTGATGTTGAAGGCGTTGCCGGAATTGAAATAGCGGCTGCGCGCCTCGGCCGCGTTGGCGGGGTCGCGCGGCAGCTGGACCGGCATTTCGGCCATGTCATTGGCTGTGCTCATCATGCATCTCCTTGGTTAAGCGGAAGGCCGGCTTCCTCACAAAGCAGGTCGAGAAGAACGGTCGCGCCGGCAGCGACGTGATCCGGTTCGGACCATTCGTCCGGATGGTGGCTGATGCCGCCCCGGCAGGGAATGAAGATCATTGCCGAGCGCGCCAAAAGCGCCATCTGCCGCGCATCGTGACCGGCGGCGGACAGGATGTCGCGATGCGGAAAACCATGGCGGTCTGCAGAACGACGGATCGCATGACCGAGCTCTGCATCGAAGCCGTTGGAGGGCGCGTCGACGAGGCGACGGATTTCCAGCTCGCAGGCGCCGGCTTCAGCGAGCGCGATGTCTTCGAGGCGGCAGCCGCAGCTCTTGAGGACCGCATTGTCAGGATGACGCAGGTCGATCCGGAAACTTACTCTCGCCGGGACGACTGAGGGCGCATTGGGCTCGACCACCACACGGCCGATAGTGAACTTAATGAAGTCCTGACCGTCCATGGCATCGTGCATCCGCGTCGCCATGCGAGAAAAAGCTCGCACTGCGTCCCGGCGGCGAGACATAGGCTCGGTGCCTGCATGCGCCTCCCGCCCGTGGATCGTGATGTCGTAGGTCTTCTTGCCCTGAATGCCGGAGACCACACCGATGACGGCGTTTTCCTTCTCAAGCAGATCTGCCTGCTCGATATGCGGCTCGATATAGGCGTGGATGGGAAAGCCGAGCGGGCAACGCGGCAGCGCGGGAAAGGCAGCATGGAGGCCTGCCAGCGCCTCGCCGACGCTGATGCCATCCGCGTCGCGGACCACGGTGACTTCCTCCAGCGTTCGACGACCGGCGAAAAGCTCGGAGCCCATCATGCCAGGCGCAAAGCGGCTCCCCTCCTCGTTCATCCAGCCGACGACCACAATCGAACGCTGCGGCCTGACGCCCGCCTCGGCAAGCGCCGTGACCGCCTCCAGGGCAGCCAGCACGCCGAAGGCCCCGTCGAAAAGACCGCCCGTTGGCTGGCTGTCGATGTGGCTGCCGATGAGGACCGGCGCCAGATTCGGATCCTGACCTTCGAGGGAGAGAAAGAGGTTGCCGGCCGGGTCGGTGGACGCTTCGAGGCCGACTTCTGAACCCCAGGAAATAAGCTGCCGCCAGGCCGAGATCTCCTCTCGCGACAAAGCCTGTCGATTGACACCGCCACCCGGGAGCGCCCCGTGTTCGCCAAGCGCCATCAGCCGGGTCCAGAGACGATCGGGCGAGATTGCAGGCAGCGCCATGTCTCCTACTCCGTCCGCATCACCTGGCCGGGATCGGCGCGCGGATCGCGAATCGTCCAGGCGTCCTGCTCGACCTGGGCTATGAAATCGGAGACGAGAGCGTTGAAGAGCGCAGGCTCTTCGAGATTCAGCGTGTGGCCCGTCTTCGGCAAGATTGCGAGACCTGCCGCCGGCAGCATCTTCTTCAGGTAGATCGACGGCTGCAGGCAGTGGTCGTCCTCGTCACCGCTCATGATCAGCGTCGGCACCATCATCTTCTTCAGCTGGTCCTCGAGATCCCAGAAAGATGGTCGCCGGCACTGGACGCCGCGCATGGTGTTGGCGGCACCAACGGCCGAATGACGCGCCAAGCGTGCCGCAAAGGCGGCCCAACCACGCGGATCCTTGTTCTGGAACTGAACCCGGCTGGCACCGAGCGAATAGATCTTCGAGAATTCAACGGGATCCTTCTCGAAGTTGTCCGCCACCTTCAGCGACGTGTTGCGGAAATATTCGGCCGTTTCCCGCTCCGTGCCGTAGCCGGCACCGGCGACCGTCAAAGACAGCGCGCGCTCCGGCGTGCGCAGCCCGAAATGAAGCGTGGCGAAGCCCCCCATGGAGAGGCCGACGATGTGGGCCTTCTCGACGCCGCATGCATCGAGAACGGCGACGGCGTCGTCGGCGGCGATGGCCTGTGAGTACATCTCCATATCCGCAGGAATCTCGGACGGTGCGTAGCCGCGGGCCGCATAGGTGATGCAGCGGTGGCGACGAGCAAAGAAGCTCATCTGCGGTTCCCAAGCGTCGTAATTGCCGCCGAACTCGTGGATGAACAGGATCGGCGTTCCGCGCTCTCCCGCCGTCTCGTAGTAAAGTCTCGTTCCGTCCTGGGCCGTCGCGTCCATGTGAGAGCCTTCCTGCCTCGTGTCGGCGATGATGAGACCGGCCCTAGAAAAGGGCCGGTACGTCGTTCAGCGTGCGGGCGGTCTCGATGTAGCCCTGCAGGTTATCGCAGAAGCGTTCTGCCCATGCCGACGGCACGGAGGTCGAGACCTTGATGAAGCGATCTCCGAAGGTCGCCGTATGGTAGCGCCCCTGACGGATCATCACGCCATCGCGCCGGGCGGCTTCGACGATGGCCTCGGGCGAGACGCCGGTCGATGCGGTTTCGAGGACCAGGAAGTTGCCGTGCGAAACCGGGATCGGCACCCGGAGCTCTGCGGCCTTGGCGGCTTCGATGATCATCGCCTTGTTGGCGCTGTCGATGCGGCGCACGTCCTTCATCCATTCCGGCTTGACGGCGAGGCCGGCCATCGCAGCCCGCTGAGCCACCACCGATGCGCCGAGCACCGAGGTCGAGCCGGCCGCGAACTCATCGACCAGTTTCGGCTCGGCAACGAGCGCGCCAATGCGCATGCCGGCCAGACCAAGCCATTTGGAGAAGGACAGAGAAACGACGGTGCCCTCGGGTGCGACCTTGAGAACCGGCGTGTGCCCGTCGGCGAAGTCGCGATAGGTGCAGTCGTGAATCAGAAGCGCGCCAACCGAGCGGGCGATCTCGGCAAAAGCTTCGATCTCCTCGCGGTCGTATCGAATGCCGAGCGGATTGTTCGGATCGACGATGTAGATGATTGCGCAGCGCTTATCGACAGCAGCGCGAAGCGCGTCCGTCGTCAGCTTGTACTGGACCGATGGGTCATAGATCGGGATCTGGACAACTTTGGCACCAGCCTGTTCGGCGAAGAGGCACGGCCACTTCCAGGTCGGATCGGTGGTCACAAGGGTAGTGCCCGGCTTGGCGCGCGCCTTGCAGATCATGGCGAGCGCGTTGACGCCGCCTTCGGTGACCAGCGCCTCGGCCGAGGACGCGGATACGCCGAGATCGGTGACGATCGCACTGCGCAAGGCCTCGAAGCCCATCGGCGGGGCATAGGCATTGAACTCGCCGGCCTCGACGGAGCGGATCATGGCATCCGCCACCGCCGGATGGGTCGGGACGTGGTTGGTGTTCTGCCCCATCCATGCAAGATCAGGCGTGGAGAACAGGTCGTCGAAATAGCGGTTGCGGGTGCGAGCATCGGCCATGGGTCAGATCACCGAACCGCGCGCCGCGATGCCGCCATCGATCGTCACAACAGTCCCGCTGATATAGCCGGCCTTGGGCGACGCCAGGAAAACGCAGAGATCGGCGACCTCCTCAGCAGTTGCCGGACGCTTGCTCGGATATTTGTCGTAGAGCTCTGCCCAACGGCTCTCGTCGCCGAGCATGTCGATCGCCTTGCGCTTCATGATCTTGAACATGCGCGGGGTATCGACCGGGCCGGGATTGACGCCGACCACGCGGATGCCCTCATCCATGCTGCGACCGCCGAGCGCCTTGGTGAAGCTCATCAAAGCGGCATTGCCGGTGGAACCGGCGAAATAGGCGGCATCCCAGTTCTCGCCGGAATTGCCGATGACGTTGATGATGACGCCACCCTTGCCCTTGCGCCGCTTCCAGAACTCGCGGGCCAAGGTGATGTAGCCGAAGACCTTCAGGTCAAAGCCGCGGCGAATGGAGTCGTCCGTCACGTCCTCGATCGAGCCAGCTGGGATATCGCCGGCATTGTTCATGAGGATGTCGTAGTCGCCGCAGGCGTCGGCGAGCGCAACCATCGCTTCGGTCGTACCGAGATCGGCCTGGTGCACGGTGACGGTGACCGGGTATTGCGCCAGTTCCTTCTTGAGCTCTTCCATCGCTGCGCCATTGCGGGCTGCGAGGTGAAGGTGACATCCCTCGGCAGCCAGGACCTTCGCGATGGCATAGCCGATGCCCTGCGAGGCTCCGGTGATCAGTGCCGTCTTTCCAGCAAGGTTAAGCTCCACCTGCATCTCCTTTTTGAATACAAATTTCGCCTTCTTGAATACGATAATTCGGCAGCCTGTCCATCGCTTTTCGGACAATGGTGAGAAAATTTTTCCTGATTTCTCGCCTTTGATGAATTTTTTTGCATTCTTAGCGGAGTTTTTCACCTTTCGGCCTGCCTTTTAAGCAGTCTTGACGCCAGCCTCAAGAAAGCAAGGTTTGTATACTAATAACGCTTGCGAGAATACATAATCCGCCGCATTCTTCATCGTGGCCTTTGGGCGTGGTGAATGCGGACAGCGGAATTCTCATGGCGGATGTATCTCTGAAGAACGTGCGGAAGACCTACGAAAGCGCCTCGGCGAATACGATCGAGAGACTGGACCTCGATATTCGCAGCGGTGAATTCGTTGTCCTCGTCGGTCCGTCCGGTTGCGGGAAATCGACGACGCTCCGGATGCTGGCGGGGCTTGAAGAATTGACCGATGGCGAGATCTGGATCGGCGATCGTCGTGTCGACGAACTGGAACCGCGCGATCGCAACATTGCGATGGTCTTCCAGAACTATGCCCTCTATCCGCATATGACCGTTGCCCAGAACATGAGCTTCGGCCTGAAGCTGTCGGGCATGGCCAAGGCCGAGATCCGCCGCCGCGTCGAGGAGGCGGCCAAGGTTCTCGACATCGCCGCCCTGCTCGATCGCCGTCCGAAACAGCTTTCGGGCGGTCAGCGGCAGCGTGTCGCCATGGGGCGGGCGATGGTCCGCGATCCCGCGGTCTTCCTCTTCGACGAGCCGCTTTCGAACCTTGATGCGAAGCTGCGCGGGCAGATGCGCGCAGAGATCCGCCGCCTGCACAAGCGATTGAAGGCCACCACGGTCTACGTGACCCATGACCAGGTCGAGGCGATGACGCTTGCGGACCGCGTCGTGGTGCTGAACAAGGGCGCGATCGAGCAACAGGGCACGCCGCAGGAACTCTATGAGCACCCGGCAACGCGGTTCGTGGCAGGCTTCATCGGCAGTCCGACCATGAATATCCTGCCGGCCGACGTCGTCATGGACGGTGAAACGCCGACCCTGGTGATCGCGGGCGCGCGCCTTGCTGCGCCCTCCGACAAGATCCAGCCACTGATGGCCTTCGTCGGCAGCCGTGTCGAAATCGGCCTGCGGCCTGAACATTTCCTTGCTGACGGTGCAACCGACCTCACGGTGCCCGTGGACATGGCCGAGCTACTCGGCCCGACGACGCTCGTCCATTTCACGCTCGAGGGCGTCGCCTGCTCGGCCATGCTTGCGCCAGAGCACGCCATGTCCGAGGGGCAGATGCAGTCGCTGCGCATCGCCCGCGACCGCATGTCCCTTTTCGACCCTGAGACCGGTCGCGCCATCTGAGACGACCGCAGCCTATGCGACATCATAAAACCAAGGAGAACAGCTGATGAATGCCCGCACCCTCTTTCTCGCCAGCCTGCTTGGCGCCACCGCGCTCGGCGGCAGTGGAGCATTCGCTCAGGACGCTCCCGCTTGTACCGGGGAGGCGGTGACGCTGCGTATCCTGCGCACCCCTGGCAACTACCCCTACCCGGCGCCGATGGAGGCTTGGCAGAAGGAAAACCCCTGCGTCACCTTCGAGATCAACGAAGTCCCGTTCGCTCAGCTTGCCGACACGATCTCTGTTCAGGCCGCCAGTTCCAACCCGCCTGACGTGCTCGTCTATGACGGGCCGAACACTCAATCTTATGCCGCCTCCGGCATCCTCCTGCCCTTGACCAAATATCTGCCCAAGGGCTGGGACGAAGACATCCTTCCCGCCACCAAGGCCGAGCACAGCTACGAGGGCGAAGTCTACTCGCCAGGCATCGAACAGACCACGGTCGCGATGTACTACAACAAGAAGCTGGTCGAAGCCGCCGGTATTAAGCCGCCCCAGACGCTCGACAAGGCGTGGACCTGGCAGGAAGCACTGGCGGCCTTCAAGGCATGCCAGCAGGGTCCGGCCGGCGCACCGAGCGTCTGGGGCCTCGGCCCGACCCGCTTCGGCAACGGCCAGCCCGGCCTCGTCTACCAGGACCTGATCTATCAGCGCTCCGCCGGCGACCCCAACGCCGATCCAGAAAGCTCCGCCTACAAGACCTTCTGGGCCCTGTCCAAGGACGGCAAATCGGTCGAGGGATATCTCAACACGCCGGAAGCGGTCGAAGCCCTGAAATTCTATCAGTCGCTCTTCAACTCCGAGGGTGTCGCTCCCAAGGTCGGCATTCCCAACGCCTTCTTCGACAGCAAGGCCTGCTTCTACATCGACACGCCGGCGGCTGGTAACGCGCTGATCAAGGATCCGAAGATCGAGTGGGGCATCACCCCGATCCCGCACTTCAAGACCCCGATCGTTCACACGGGTTCGACTACGATCGGCGCAACGGCACGGTCCAAGCATGCCGAGATCGCGGCGAAGTTCGTTGTCGACATGTCTACGGGCGAATACGCCTATATGAACGTCAGCCAGCGCGGCAATCTCCCGACGCTCAAAAGCCTCTTTTCCCGCTTCGATGTCTACAACGCCTATCCGATGAAGGTGTTTGTCGATCAGTTGCAGGAATGGGGCCAGCCGCGCCCGCCGGGCCCGAAGTTCGCCCAGTACGACAAGCTCGTCACCGATGCTCTCCGCGGCGTTGCCTTCGGCGGCGATCCGGCGGAGCTGATGTCTGATGCCGAGAAGAAGGTCCAGCGGGTCCTCGATCGCTAAGCAACAGGCGCAACTATGTCGGTTCTAGAACTCCCATCCACGGCTTCGGCCGATCCAAGAACGCGGAAGCCGGCCACCAGGCGACAGAAGCGGGATTGGCTGTTTGCGGCCGGCTTTCTTGCGCCGTTCATGATCCTGTTGCTGGTCTTCCAGTACGTGCCGCTGCTCGTCATGGCCCGCAACAGCGTCTATGACTACTCCCTGCTCAACCCGGCCGCCGCCAAGTTCGTCGGGTTGCGCAATTTCACCGATATGGTCGAATATGATGACGCCGCCGTTTCCTTTGGCGTCACCTTCCTCTTCGCGCTCGGCGTCGTCGTCTTCGTTATTCCCGTCGCCTTCTCGCTGGCGCTGTTTCTCAACTCCAAGCTGCCGGCGCGCGGCCTCGTGCGCACGATGATCATGCTGCCGGTCGTGACCTCCTCGGTGGTCGTCTCCACCATGTGGGCCTTCCTGCTTGACCCTTCGAATGGGCTGATTAACGGCGTCCTCAACATCATCGGTGTCGCCAACCAACCTTTCCTCACCTCGACGAGCCAGGCGCTACCGGCCCTGATCGCCATGACACTCTGGCAGCAGGTGGGTTTCGGGGCGATCCTGTTCCTCGCCGGCCTGCAAGGCTTGCCGGCCGAACTGACGGAAGCCGCGCGGATCGATGGCGCGACCCGCCGCCAGGTTCTTTGGAACGTGACGATCCCCCTGCTCTCCCGCACGACACTCTTTGTCGTGGTCATCATGACCGTTTTCTCGCTGCAAGCCTTCGCCCCGGCTTTCCTGATGACGCAGGGGGGACCGCAGGAAAGCACCAACCTGATCGTCTATCACATTTATAACACAGCCTTCATCATGCAGCAGGCCGGTTACGCCTCGGCTTTATCCGTCGCGCTGCTGCTTGTCGTGCTCGCCATCTCCATGGCGCAGATGGCCTTGCTGCGCTCTCGGTGGAATTACTGACATGAAGAAGCACCATCTCCGGCGCGGCGTCATGGTCGGTCTCGTCATTGTCGTCATTCTCTGCTGCTTTCTGGCGCCCTATGCCTGGATCGTCTCCTCGTCCTTCAAGAACCAGCTGACGCTCTTTAACGACGTCGCGCCCCTCTCCTGGCGCGCCTTCCTGCCCGTCGAGGGCACCTTCGAGAACTACCGCACGCTCTTTCAGCGCACCAACGTGCTGACGGCGCTGATGAACACCGCCATCGTTGCCGGAGGCCAGGTTGCGCTGACATTGCTGCTCTGCTCGATGGCTGCCTATTCGCTCACACGCATCCGCTTTCCCGGAGCCAGGATCGTCTTCGTGCTGATCCTGCTGACCTTTCTGCTGCCGATCGAGGCGATGATGGTTCCGCTCTACCAGGTGGTTTCCGGTCTCGGTCTCTCCAATTCGCTTCTCGGGGTCATGATCCCGTGGATTGCCAGCCCCTTCGGTCTCTTCCTCCTGAAGCAGGCCTTCGAGGAACTGCCAATCGAGCTGGAGGATGCAGCGCGACTGGATGGTGCCGGCCATGTCCGCATCTTCTTTTCGATCGTGCTGCCGAATGTGAAGGTGCCGATGCTGACGCTCGGCCTCATCACCTTCCTCTTTTCCTGGAACAGCTTTCTGTGGCCGCTTGTCATCGTCCAGGATCCGGCTATTCAGGTCATCCAGGTGGCCATCGCCCAGCAGGGCTCACCGACGCAGCTGCCGAATTGGGGTGAGACATTTGCCGGCGCGACGGTCGCAACCGTGCCGCTCATCCTGCTTTTCCTGCTGCTGCAGAAATATTTCACGCAGGGCATGACCACCAGCGGGATCAAGGGCTGAGCCATGAAGGAACCTCTCTTCGCCCCTCTCGCAACACTGGAAGCCCCGATGGGCGGACAGATCGGCTACCGGCTCTTCGGAACCGAAGGCGATTGGCTGGTGCTGATCCATGGCTGGTGCGGCAATGCCGAACATTGGAACGCCATCGCGCCCGAACTGGCACGCGATCACCGGGTCCTTGCAGTCTCTCATCCCGGTTTCGGCGGAATGCGACCGCCGCCGACGGCTGGCCAGACGATCCAGGCGATGGGCGCCGCCGTCGCGCATGTGATGACGAATCTCGGCATCGTCGATGCGATCCTGATCGGTCATTCGATGGGCGGCCCGATCATGACGGAGGTTGCGATCATCGCGCCGGAGCGGGTCAAGGCGTTGCTCGGTCTCGATACCTTGACCGACCGCGACTATTACGGCCGGGTGCCGCATGACGAGATTGTCCGGCGCCATGAGGACTTCGCCTCCGACTATCAGGGCTGCATGCGCGCGATGATCGACCGTATCGTCCATCCTTCGACGGACGAGGGGCTTCGCCAGATGATCACCGACGCCATGATCGCATCGGCGCCTGCGAGCTTCGCCCTCGACGTCAAGGACGACCTCTTCGGCTGGGATGCGGAGACGCGCTGGCCATTGGTCACCTGCCCGGCCGTCATCCTGAACTCAACCTGGGTCGCGCGATTGGCAGATCCAGAGCCAATGGCCTGCTTCGCCGAGACGCTTGTGCGAGACTATGATTCCGGCCACTTCCCCATGGTCGAAGCGCCCGCGATGATTGTGGAAAAGCTCCGATCCTGCCTTGGCGAGCTCGTATACCCAATACTCCCCATTGAATGCACCGCGAAAAGATCTGTATAGATGCCCCCAGCGAAGTACAAAGTGGCCATTGGCAGTCCCGCTAGAGGAGTGACCGCGTTGGATCAGGATGAGCGTGTGCTCGAGGCAGCGAACGGGGTGCGTGCTCCAACCCGTGCCGGCGAACTGCGCGAACAGCTCGAGCAGATGATCCTGGACGGCCGGCTCGCTCCAGGTGAGCGGCTGGACGAGATGGACCTGGCGCGACGCTTCGGCTTGTCGAGGACGCCGGTGCGCGAGGCGATCAAGGCGCTGCTGGCGGTCGGGCTTGTCGAAACACGCGGCCGCCAGGGCACGCATGTCGCGCTCCTCTCCATTCCGGCCTTGATCGAGATGTTCGACGTCATGTCGGCGCTCGAGGGTCTCTGCGCCCGCCTCGCCGCACGCAGGGCTACCCCTGCCGAGCGAGCCGCAATGCGCAAGGTGCACGAGGAGCTGGTCGAGGCCTATCATTCCGGCGACCCGGTCGACTTCTACAAGGTGAACCAGAAGTTCCACGACCAGCTCTATGCGGCGGCGCATACGCATTTTATCGCCGATCAGGCGATACAGCTGCGCCGGCGCATCGGCGCCTATCGCATGCGCGCCACCTACCAGCCGGGCCGCATGCTGAGCACGCTGACCGAGCACACCCGCATCATGGATGCGATCGATGCCGGAGATCCGGAAGCGGCGCGGAAGGCAGCCAGCGATCACGTCCAGCTCCTGGGCGATCAGCTGACCGACTTCATCTCCTCCTTGCCGGCCCATATGAGCCGCGCTCAATAGCAGGGTCAGGCAGCGCACCGGCCAAGTGTACGTGCGCTACCTTCTCGAGGCGCTGAACGCGCTCCACCTGCATCGATTCACGCTTGCAGCGTCGGGCGTCGCCGATGGAACGACGTCTCGCTCTGATAGGCGCCGCCCGCCTGGCACAACAGCGCTTCTGCAAACGGCTTGGCAACAAACTGAAAGCCGATGGGGATGCCTTCGCTGCTCTGTCCGCATGGCATGGTGATCGTCGGATAGCCGCACACATCGAAAGGCGCCGTGAAGGGGCCGATGGCGAGGATGGCAGCCGGATCCTCCCCCAGCGATGCCATGTACTCGAGCGAAGGTCCGGCTACGGGCAGGCCCGGCACGATCAGCAGATCGATCGTCGCGAAAAGGCGCTCGATGAGGCCGTTGAACTGGCGGCGGTCTTCGAGCGCCGCTGCCAGATCGCGTGCCGAATGCGCCCGCCCCCGCTCCAGCAGGGCAGACAGGCGTTCGCCATAGTCGGCCTTGCGCGCCGGGTAGGTCGCCTCATGTGCCATCGCGCATTCGACCGCGCACTGGACAGCCCATCCCCGCAGCACCGGGTCGGGATCGGGAAAGCGCACCTCCGCAAACCGGGCTCCCAAGCCTTGCATGACCTCGACCACCGCCCTGATCGAAGCCACGACCTCGTCGGTCGCACGCGCCGCAATGAACGTCCAATCGATGCCGATCGTCATGCCACGGACATCGGCGCTCAGGGCCGCTGCGAGATAGTCATCGACCGGAACCTGCGATGCGGTCGGGTCGGCAGGGTCCGGTCCGGCAATGGCGCCGAGCAGAACCGCGGCATCGGCCACGCTCCGCGCCATCGGCCCGACATGGTCCAGCGAGTTGGCGAGCGGAAACACACCATGGCGGCTCACGCGCCCCCATGTCGGCTTGATACCGACGACGCCGCAGCAGGAGGACGGCAGACGAATGGAACCGCCCGTATCCGTTCCCAGCGCGGCATAGGCGAGCCCTGACGTGACCGCCACGCCGGAGCCCGAGGATGACGTTCCGGTCCAGTGACCGGCGCCGAAAGGATTGACCGGCGCAGTGATTGTCGGGTGATGATCGGCATAGACGCCTTCAGTCAATGTCAGCTTGCCGAGCATGACCGCGCCTGCCTCTTTGAGCCGGGCGGTTGCGGTCGATTCCTCGCGCAGCTCCTGCTCGGCGAAGACAGGGCTGCCGAAGCCTGTCGGGATATCGACGGTCGCGAAGGCATCCTTCACCGCAAGCGGAATGCCATGCAGCAAGCCACGCCACCGGCCGGCTTCGATCTCGGCATCTGCCTCACGCGCTGTCTCAAGCGCCTTTTCGGGCGCGACTGCAGCATAGGAATGCAAGGACCCGTCATAGCTGGCGATCCGGTCGAGCATCAGCTCTGTCAAGCAGACCGACGAGATGGCACCGCTCCGTATCGCCTCCCCGAGTTTCGTTAGTTCGGCGGACCACACGGGCTCCTCCGTCATCGAGCTTTCCTCTCTCCATGGCGTGACCAATCGTTTCAGGACCCACTTCAGCCTAAAAAATCACGGCTGTCAAAAATGAATACATAATAGGCATATATTGCATTTCCGAGAGCTGATAGGCCGAGATTTTCGCCTCATTGCGCGGTGCGGCTCCCCCCAATTGCTGCAGACAGAGCAAATCCATGACTGGCATGCATATTGCAGTCGTAATCCTGCATACAAAAAAATGGGGAATTGCATCATGAATCGCTGGTTAAAGCTTAGCCTCGCCTCGCTCGCATTTCTTTCCGCCGCGGTCGGCGGCGCTGCCTCCGTTCAAGCCGAGGAACCTATTTCCGTCCGTTTGAAATGGGTCGCACAGGCTCAATTCGCCGGCATCTATGTCGCTAAGGCGAAAGGCTTCTACAAAGACGCGGGCCTTGATGCGACGATCAACCCCGGTGGCCCCAACATTAACGTGGAAACGCTCGTCGCCTCGGGCGCGGATACGTTCGGCATTGCCAGCGGCACGGAAGGCGTTCTCTATGCGCGCGAAAAAGGGCTGCCGCTGATCTGCATCGGCATGTCCCAGCAGATGACACCTTTCGCCTATGTCACCTACGACACGTCGGGCATCAACTCGGTCAAGGATTTCAAGGGGAAGACCGTTGCGACATGGATGACAGGCCCGCAGTTCACCCTCTATTCGGTCCTTGCGCATGAAAGTTTGTCGCAGAGCGATGTCAACGTCGTCTCGCAGCCCTTCTCGATGCAGCCCTTCATCGACAAGCAGTACGACGTCGCGACTGTCACGCTCTACAACGAGCTGAACACGCTGAAGGAACAGGGCATCGACAACCTCAAGACCTTCCTCCCGGACGATTCCGGCGTCACCACCCAGCAGGATTCGATCGTCACCTCGGAGACGATGATCAAGGAGAAGCCCGAGATTGTTCAGGGCTTCCTCGACGCCACGCTCAAGGGGTGGAAATACGCCTTCGAGAACAAGAAAGAGGCCGTGGATATCGTCATGGCTGCGGGGTCCGGTCTCGAGCGCAAGCATCAGGAACTGATGCTGGACGAGATCGAGAAGTTGATGCGTGCCAAGCTTGGCGGCAGCCAGGGTCTCGGTGCGATCGACATGGCCTCGATCAAGGCCGTGCATGACAGCCTTATCGAGTACAAGGCGCTGCAAAAGCCTGTCGATCTCGAAGCAGCCTTCGACGGAACGTTCTGGGCAAAAACCCCGGCTTCGGCAAAGTCGATGTGATGGTGCCGATCGGGAGCGGAACCATTGGCTTCGCTCCCATCAGCCACGACAGCGATGCGCCGATATTGGAACGCATCGCAGATGCGGCCGCGCAGAAATGCAGAGCTCGCGCAAATGTCTTCGGGGTTTCAATGAATCGACGTCTTCTTCTTGAGCATCCGATCACCGGCATCGCACTTGCGCTGCTGGCATGGGGTGTCCTCGTGCCGATGCTCGGGGTTCCGCCGCGCTACCTTCCCTCGCTTGCGCGCGTTGTCGCGGACGCCGCCTCGGTCGCCGGGGAACTTTGGGTCAGCTTTCTGCATAGCTTGACCGAAACGGTATTGGGCTTCGTGGCCGGTGCGGCCATGGGGGTCGCATTTGGCGTCGGCTTCGCGAGCAACAGGCTTTTGCAGCGCTCCATCTTGCCGCTCTTCGTCGCCTTGCAGAGTGTTCCCGTCATTGCCTTCGGCGCCATTGTCGTCATCTGGTTCGGCAACGGTCTTCTCGCAAAAGTCGTGATCGCCCTCTACCTGACGTTCTTCCCGGTTTCCGTCGCCACCCTTAGGGGGCTGCAAACGGTGGACCCCGAACGTGTCGCCCTCTTCCTGAGCTTCGGCGCATCGAAGGCTCAGGTTTTCTCGCGTCTGGCCCTGCCGACCGCCATGCCCTCGATCTTCACCGGCCTGAAACTTGGCGTGTCCCTCAGCCTGATCGGAGCCATTGTCGGCGAGTGGTTCGGCGACAGTGTTGGTCTGGGCGTGATGTTGCTGCAGGCCCTCTATTTCGAGCAGGTGGAGCGCGTCTGGGTGCTGATCGTCATCTGCGGCCTGCTTGGCGCGCTCCTCTATGGCATCCTGGCTTTGATCGAAAGGAAGTACGTCTGGTGGCGGATCGTCTGAAAACCCTGGCCGTTGAGGCCGTTCCCGTCCTCCTGGCTCTCGTCGCATTTCTCTTTGTCTGGGAGGCGATGACGTCCTATGGCGGCGTTCCCCGCTATGTGCTGCCGTCACCAAGCGACATCGCATCTGCCACGCTGAGCTCCCTGCCTCGGCTGGCGGGTGGTCTCTGGCTGACGACGCTCGAAGCCATCTCCGGTTTCGCGCTCGGATCCTTGCTCGGCTTGCTGCTCGCCTGTGTTTTTCTTCTCGTCCCGATACTACGCATCGTGTTTCTGCCGCTGCTCATCGCGCTGAACACGGTACCGTCCATCGCCTTCGTTCCGCTGGCGCTGCTCTGGTTCGGAATGGGCGCGGCCTCGAAAATCGCCATCGCGGCGCTGGCCGTCAGCTTCGCAGTCCTCCTCTCAGCGCTGGAGGGCTTCTCGCGGACGGACACGGCGCATGTGAACCTTCTTCGCAGCTTCGGCGCTGGCCGACTTGCTCTTCTATGGCGGCTGCAGCTGCCGGCAGCCATGCCCTCCATCGCGACCGGCTTGCGCATCGGCCTTGCGCGCAGCACCATCGCGGTCATCGTCGCCGAAATGCTCGGCGCATATCAGGGCATCGGGCAGATCGTCTATCGCGCCACCGCGGAGATGGACGCGCAGACCGTCTGGTCCGCCATCCTCGTCTCCTCACTGACCAGCCTGGCTCTCTACGGCCTTCTCGTCGCAGCCGACAGGCGCCTTATTTGGTGGCGATAAACTTGCGCGCGCCTCCAGAAGCTCTTTTCCGTCGACGCGGTTGGAGGGCGTTGCAGATGGAAACTTCCGTATTCGACGTTCTACAGGCCAAATTCAGACGACTCCGTCGCGCCGCTCGAGGCGTCACGAGCTTCGTCAGGCCAACGAGATTCTGCGCAAGGCTTCGGCCTATTTCGCGATGGCCCTCTCGGTGAATGCAAGCATTCTCCTGCCGGGTAACAGGAAGCTCGACCGCCCCTTCAAACGATGATTTCGTTCACCGACGAACACCGTGGTGTGTTCGGGGTCGAGCCGATTTTCAGACTGCTGCCGATCGCCCCGTCAACCTACTACGAGAATGTCGCCAAACGCCTGGACGTGGATCGCCTGTCAATCCGCGCCAGCAGCGATATCGGCCTGACGATCGAGATACGCCGTGTCTTCAAGGAGAACTTCCAGGTCTATGGCGTGCGCAAGGTCTGGCGTCAGTTGCAGCTGGAGGGCTTCGACATCGCTCGGCTCGCACTGTTGTTCGGCTTATGAGGGCAATGGGGCTGGCGGGCATCATCCGTGGCAAGCCAATCCGAACGACGATCAGCGACAAGGCCGCCCCATGCCCACTCGACCGCGTGACCGGGAGTTCTTTGCTCCCGCGCCGAACATGCTGTGATTATTCGATTTCACCTGCGTGGCGACTTGGCAGGGCTTCGTCTACGTGGCAACGCGACAAATGCTGCGCATTTGCGCGGATGTCATTGATGCCTTTGCACGCCGCATTGTCGGTTAGCGGGCAAGCCGGGCCGCACATGCGGGCTTCGTCCTCGATGCCTTGGACCAGCCGCTTCATGATCGGCAACCCGTCCATCGCGGTGGGCTCATCCACCATCCGAGAGGGGCGTGCAACACGTGTCCATTCGCCATTCCGAGAGACTGGCGGAAGCGGGCATCGAGCCCTCCGTCGGAAGTGTTTGCGACAGCTACGATAATGCTCCCGCTGAAACGATCAACGGTCTCTACAAGGCAGAGGTCATCCACCGGCGAGGACCATGGCGCAACTTCTAAGCTGTGGAGTTCACCACACTCAAATGGGTCGCTTGGTTCAACAAACGCCGTCTTCTGGAGCCCATAGGCAACATACCGCCAGCCAGATGCGAAGTCGGTTGACATTGTACTGAGATTTCGGTGTATTTCGCGATGTACCCAAGAATGTACCCAAACCGAAGTTTTGGCTACTCGTGAATCAATGGGTTACAAGCCGTTTGGCGGGCGGTCCCCCCCTCTCCGCCATCGAACCTTCCCTGCACAACACAACCAGGCTCCGCCTCCGCCAATATCCGGCCTTCACTCCTCGCCGAAGAAATCTTCGTCCAGCCGCTTGAACTCCACCATCCGATAGCTGCGGACGCCGACGCCGTGTTCGATCATGAGCGCGGCCAGTTCCTGCCCGTCGATGAGGATGATCCGCTGAGACAGGTGCCTGACGTAGTCGCGCGCGGGCTGGCTGAAGGTGGAGGTGGTGACGAAGACGCCCTTGGTGGCGCCGAGGCCGACGAGACTGCCGACGAAGCCGTTCACATCCGGGCGGCCGACGGCATTGCCGGGGGCGTAGCGCTTGGCTTGGACATAGATTCGGTCGAGGCCGAGGCGATCCTCGTTGACGATGCCGTCGACGCCGCCGTCACCGGAGCGGCCGAGCTGGGCGGCCGCGTCCTTGTGGCTGCCGCCATAGCCCATCGCGACGAGGAGATCGACGATCAGCTGCTCGAAGAAGGCCGGGCTGTTGGCGAGGATGCGCTGAAGCAGTTCATCGCGCAGGGCGGCCTGCAGCGCCGCATGCGCCGCGTCGATCTGCTCTTCCGGCGTGGTTTGGGCCGGCGGGGGATCGAGCGGCCTGGTTGGAGCTTCGTTCTCTCCCGCGGCGGCACCTTCGTTTCTGTAGAAGGCGCGGAACTCAGGCTCCCGCAACAGGAGAGGCACATCGATGCGCGCCGGGGCGGTTGCCAGCAGGGCCCTGCCCTTCTCCGTCGCCACGAAGCGACCGCGCGCGGGCGAGGCGATTAGCCCGGCCTTGCTCATATAGAACTTGGCCCAGTGGACGCGATTGTGCAGAAGGCGCTGGCGGCCGCTCGGCAGAAGCTCGTCCCGCTCGGCCTGGGTCAGGCCGAGATCGTCGGCGATGCGCTCCGAGACGTCGGCAACCCGCGTTTCACCGGCCGCAGCAAGCCGCAGGACGGGCAGCATGAGGGTCTGGTAGTCGGGGATGGTCATGGGACCGCCTGATAGGTTGCAGCCCATTCGAACACCCGCTTCTGCTGATCTTTCAGGAAGTCCTCCTCATCGGCAACGGCATAGCCGAGGGCGCGCGCCGCTTCGCAGAAGCCGCGCAGGGTGGATGGCTCCATGTGGCCGTCCTGCAGATTGTGCTGGTTGACGATGATGGCGCTGAGAAGTGGCCAGCCCCTGCGATGTGCATCATCGAGGAGGTCGCGCAGATGCTGATTGGCGGCATAACGCACCCTCGACCATTCGACGTCGCTTTCCTCAGCCAACTGCTTGTAGGACAGGAAGCGCCCTTCTTTAGCCGCCTTCACGACGGCGTTGAAAGTCTTCTCGAAGTTGAGGCCGCCGCCCTTGCGGCGGGCCATCTCGGACAGCGCGTCGAGATAGGCGGGGTCATCGACCCGGCCAAGCCTCCGATAGTTCGCGATCAGGTTGGCGAGTTGCGTGTCGTCCCACGCCTCCACGGGTCTCATGCCGTGATCACCTTTCCCGCCGCCGTCCTCAGCGACACCCGGAAGTGATAGGGTGTGACGTCCTCGAACAGCACGACATCACCGGGCTTGGCGCCCGTACGAGCGAAAAAGTCCCGAACGAAGCTGCGATCCTGGAAGAAGGTGCGCGGTCGGCCCGCTTTGTTCGTCGGAACGAAGGTCTCGGTGCGCAAGGTGCCGAATTCGAGACGGACGAGGCGCGGTGCTGGCGTGTCAACGCTTGTGCCGCCGAAGACGTCGGGCGGAAGTTTCCGATAGAAGGATGGGATGGAGATGTGCGGCCACTTGGCCCTCAGGGTAAAGTTGCCGGGGGTCAGGATGCTGTCATGAACCGTCATGCCTTCACGCCCCGCCTCCGCTTCGCCTTCGGCGCCCTCTCCCGCTCGGCGCGGATGCGGGCGAGCAGCTGTTCGGCGGGTTCGTCCTTGTCGTCCTGGGGAACCAGCTCGCCGCGAAAGGCCTTGGCCAGGATCGCCTCGTCCAGCTTGCCCACCAGCGCCAGCGCGCGCTTTGCCTCTTTCGCCAGCCGGTCGATCTTGGCGAAGGCGGATTCGATGCGGCGGACGATTTCGTGTTGTTCGTTGAGGGGTGGCACTGGAAGGGGGCACGTAGCAATGTCGTCTCCGCTAATATGAAGCAGATCAGAGCCTGTTGCCCGGTGCAGGCTATGAGCCAAGAACTTTCCGGTATTGAGAAACCACCAGAGAAAATTCTGAGCAACGAATTCGGATGCACGAAAGCGGGTGACCCGCTGTACCAAGAGGCAACCTGCATCTTGATTCGCAACTCTCGCGACTTTGAGGCCAGTTGAGATCACCGGGCGATCCATGGCCAAAACAATGTCGTTCTCTTCAACCAGATACCTAGCAAACTCGTGAGCGAGTGAGGCATCCAGACACTTCAACTCAGACCAGTCTATAGCTCTCGGAGCAATATTTGCACCGCGCAGAAGCTTCACACCACCAGCACGGAACCATTCACTCTTGAATGCAAACCCAACAGTCATGTCCGCACCGACACCGACGACAGCGTGAGCCCATGAATTGGGGATGGCGGCAACGGCGTCGAAGTCAACTTGGTGGGTGTTGGTGCGTGCGCCCCTTCGAGAGGAAAGCGCTCTTTGCAACGCCTTTCCCACAGCGAGCTTTTCCGAAACCGAGAGTACGACGCCACTGCTTTCTCTCCACTCCCGCGTCAATTCCCCGCTGAACGCCTTGCTGAGGACGGCCTGCTTGTAGCGGGAGACGAGGGTTTCGATGCGGGCGAGTTCGGTGCGGGCGCGGGCGGATTTCGCGTTCAGCGCATCCAGCTTGGCCACGATGCGCTTTTGCTCGGCCAGGGGTGGGAGGGGAATGCTCACCTTTCGGAGTTTTGACAAAGGAAGCGTTTTTTGCGCTGTACCCGTAGCCAATCTTTCTAAGTGGCGAACGGTTAAGGCAGATGTGAAGAAGCAGCAAAGGTATTGCTGCTCGATCTGGGGAACCGTCTTGATCAATGCGATGTGGCGTTGGAAAACGAAGGACGGGTTCTCGACGATTGCAGTTCGTCCAATTGAACCGGTGACTGAGAGAACGATGTCCCCTCTTTGCGGAACACGGCTCGGTTCCAAAGCTTCCTTGTAGGCGAGCGGGACAAAGCGGGTGACATTTTGCAGATCAATCCTCCCATCCCAAATCGAGGAGATCGTGATAAATGGGACGCCGCTCGACGCTTTCGGAGGAGCTTGATGATCGCCGTCACTCACCGAAATGCATAGCGTTTCAAGTGCAGATTCAACCCACCCCTTCGGCAGCCCGCTCATTCCGCCGCCTCCAGCACCACCTCATCCCCCAGTTCCGCCATCAGCGCCTCAATTTCCAGCGTCGCGACCTGCAGATGGGCCAGAATGGCGGCGGCGATGTCGTCGGGTTCGGTGAGGCCTTCTTCCGCCTCGTCTTCCGCCTCGCGCAGCCAGGCAATGTCGAGATTGTCGCCGCGGGCCGCGATGGCCTCGCGGGTGAACATGCGCCAGCGGCCGGCTTCGCCTTCCTCCGGGCCGCGCTCCTTGCCATAGGGGCTTGATCCGAAGGCTTGTTCGAAGCCTTCGAAATGACCTTGAGTCAGCGGCGTCGTCTTGCCGAATTTCGGCATCTGGGCGCGCAGGTCGTAGATCCAGACGGATTTGGTGTTGCCGCTCTCGGTCTTGCCGCGCGTTAGGAAGAGGACATTGGTCTTGACGCCCTGGGCATAGAAAATGCCGGTCGGCAGGCGCAGGATGGTGTGGAGGTCGCACCAGTCCATCATCATCCGCCGCAGCTCGCGCCCGCGCCCATCTTCGAAGAGCACATTGTCCGGCACGACGATCGCCGCGCGGCCGCCGGGCTCCAGCGCGCGAATGCAATGTTCGACGAAGGGCAGCTGGTAGGAGGAGACGCTGGCCGTCACCGAGAGATCATCGCGGGTCGGCGCGCCGCCGGCCGGGCCGAAGGGCGGGTTGGTGAGGATGAGACGGGCGCGGCCGAGGGTCTTGCCCTTGTCGGAGAGCGTATCGCCGAGATCGACATGATCGCCGTCGATATCATGCAGATAGAGGTTCATCAGAAGCAGGCGCAGCGTGCCCGGCACGTTCTCCATGCCACGGATGGCCTGGCGTTTCTGAAAGGCCTGCTCCTTCTCGCCCAGCGCCAGATAATCATCGCTGCGCGCCTTCATGAAGCGATCGGCGGCGATCAGGAAGCCGCCGGTGCCGGCGGCGGGATCCTGGATCACCTCGCCGGGCTGCGGCTGCATGAGGCGGACGAGAAGCTCGATCAGCACGCGGGGGGTGAAATATTGCCCGGCGCCGCGCTTGGTCTCCTCCGCATTCTTCTGCAGCAGGCCTTCATAGAGATCGCCGAACTGGTCGCGATCCTCGGAGAACCAGTCGAGCTCGTCGATGGCGGTGACGAGCGTCGTCAGGTTCTGCGGCTCGCGCAGGAAGGTGGAGGCGTTGTCGAAGATTTTTTGGACCATCTCCGGCAGCGGGCGGGCGTCGGCGTAGCGCTTGCGCTCGTCCGGGCTGGCGGTTTCGCCGGGTGGCAGCACGAGGGCATCGTCCTGCCCCAGCTTCGTGCTGACGGCGCCGAGGGTGACGAGCACCTTGCGGTAGTGCTCGAGCTTCGCCAGGCCGTTGGCCGCCACCAGATCCGCCCAGCGCATGCCCTTCGGCAGGCTGCCCGTCTCGCGGTTGCGCTCGGCCATCATCTTCAGGAACAGGAGATAGGTGAGCTCGGTCACATACTGCTGATAGGTGATGCCGTCCTTCCTCAGGACCGTGCAGAGACGCCAGAGTTTCTGGACGATGGCATTGGCATTCATGGCAGTCTCTCACGGTTCGGGAACGGTAGTGCGGTTGTAGCGAGCAGCAGCGTCCGGTCAACGGGAGCCTTGGTGCTCAGGCGGCGGGCGGCGCCCAGATCGCCTCGTTGAAGGCGTGCAGCACCTCGTCGAGCCCGCCCTCGAACGCGCCGTCGAATTCCTGCGCGATGCGCTTGAAGCCGCCCTTGTCGGCGAAGGCGCCCTGGTCGAGCAGGGTCGGGTCGGCCACCGGCTTGTCCTTCAGCGCCCGGCCGATGCGACGCAGCCAGTCCTTCTGCCTCTGCGTCCAGGGCCTCTCGGCTTCGATCTTCAGGATCGCTCTGTCGACGCGGGTGGCATAGGGGATCAAGGGATCGCCGAGCGCGGCCTGGCGGACGAAGCCGATGATATGGGCGGCGATATCGGCATTACGGGCGCGGCCGTACGCGGCGCGCAGCATGGCTTCGGAATAGTTCTTCTCGTCCAAGAGGCCGGCGAGTTCGGACAGTTCCTTGCGGGTGAGATCGCGCGGACGCTGGGTCACGGCGATCAGCGCCGGCACCTGGTTCATGTTCTCGCGCACGAAGCGTTCGAAGCCGGTGATGTAATCCTCCGGCGTCGTGGTCTTGCCAAAGATCTCCTCGATGCGCAGCAGCTGGTCCTCGTGGGGCGAGATGACGACGCCATCGCCCTTGTCCTTCCTCGACGGACGCCGCTCCAGAAGCTCCACGCTGCGCGGATGGGCGGCCAGCCAGCCGGCAAGGTCTGCGCCGGAGCGGGTCGCAAGGCGCTGCAGCGCCCTGTCCGGGCTTTCGCCCGTGTGGCGCTCGAAGCTTTCGCGGGTCTCGGCATCCATGCGCTTCATCAGGCTGCGCATGCGCACAATCACCTGAGCGGCCACCCAGTTCCTGTCCTCATCCGTCTCCGCGCTCTGGAGATCCCCAACGAGCTGGCTGAGCGCGATGTCCGGCTTGACGACCACCGGACGCATGTCGCTCATCTCCTGCAGCTCGGCATAGAGATCGACGGCGTCGAAGATGCGGAAATGCTCCTTGCCGATCTCGGGGCAGAGCCGCGTGGCGCGGCCGATCATCTGGTCATAGAGAATGCGGCTCCTGACCCTGCGGACGAAGACCAGATTGCAGATCGCGGGAACATCGACGCCCGTGGTCAGCAGATCGACCGTGACGACATATTTCGGATAGGGGTCGTTCTTGAACTTCAGGATCAGGTCGTCGGCCTTGTCGACCGTGCCGGTGATCTTCATCACCATGCCATGCGGCACCGCCTCGGCGCCATATTCCTCCTGCAGCTCCTCGATCAGCAGCTGCACGATGTCGTTCGCATGGGCTTCGCGCGCGGCGAAGATCAGGGTCTTGCCGGGCTTTGAGGGCGGGATCTCGGTGGCGACCGCCCTGCAGACGATGCGGTTGAAGGCTTCGGAATAGACGCGCTTGTTGAAGTCCCCGACATCATAATCGCGCGGGACATCATCCGGCAGATCGAAGAGCTCGATCTGCCCCGTCCTGCGATCGATGATCTCGACCGTCTCGCCGCCCTTGAAATGGATGCCGGCCTCAGACAGGGCCGTCGTGATGCGCTTCGGCGGCAGGTGATCGTTGAGATAGCCTTCGACGACCGCCTGGCGATAGCCATAGTGGAAGACCGGATGGCCGAAGATCTCGCGGGTGTGGAGTGCAGGCGTCGCCGTCAGCGCCACCTTCACGGCGTCGAAATAATCGAGGATCTGGCGGTAGGCGGACTGATAGTCGTCGAGGGTGCGGAAGCCGATCTCGCTTTCGCCGAGCTCGGCATCCAGCGTATAGCCGCGATGGGCCTCGTCGACGATGATGCAGTCGAAGGTGCCGGGCGTGGGACGCTTGGCAGGATCGGCCTCGTTGAGGATACGGGCGATCAGCGACTGGACAGTCGCCACCTGCACCTGGTCGTCGTCCTCCGGCAGCTTCTGCTCGAGCCCTGCCACCTTGTAGATCTGGGCAAAATTCAGCATCCCCTCGATCTCGGTGGTCTCCAGCGCGTCGCTCGTCTGCCGCCCCAGCGCCTTGCGGTCGACCAGGAAGAGGATGCGGCGGAAGCGCTTGTGCTTCAGCAGGCGATACATCAGCGCGATCGCCGTGCGGGTCTTGCCGGTGCCGGTCGCCATTGAAACGAGAATATCGCGCTGGCCCGCGACCACGGCGTCTTCGATCGCCGCGATGGCCTCTTCCTGATAGGGGCGCATGCGGCCCTTGCCGAAACTCTCTTCGGCCAGCCCTTGCGCAGCGGTGTCGACATCGGTGGTCAGCTTGTCGACGAGATCCTTCGGCGAGAACCAGCTCGTCATCGCGATGGCGTGGTTGCTGTCCCGCCTGATATCGCGATACCAGATGCCGGATTTGGTCAGCCACTGGCGCACATAGGGCCGGCCGTTGGAGGCGAAGACGAAGGGGACGCGGAAGGGCTCGTCGAGACCGTGTTTCCAGGGGCCATAGGGGTGGATCCCCTCCGGCGCCAAGGCGATGCTGCGGGCATAACGCTCGGCCTGCTGCAAGGTGGAGGGCACATCGACGCTCTCGCGTTTCGCCTCGATGACGCCGACGCAGGTGAAGCCGACAAAGAGCGCATAATCCGCCCGGCCACCGTCGCAGGGCCACTCGGCAATCGCGAGGGCGCGGCCTTCCTCCGGCCGGGCGCCCTTCTGATAGGTCAGGCGATCGCTGTCGGCCTCCCAGCCGGCATCGACGAGCTGGACATCGATCAGCCGGCGGGTCTGGCGCTCATCCAGCTCCAGGCGGCTGGCGGCCTGCAAGCCCGCCTGCTTGAACTCGACCTGGGTCTGTACAGGCTCGGTCTCGGCGGCCTTTTGCAGCTCGGCCAGCTGACGCGACAGGGCGGCTTGGTTGGCCTCCATCTCGACCGCCGTCTGCTCCCACACCGCGCTGTCGGCGGAGGCCTGGCGGGCCAGTTCCTCCGCGGCGGCGCGGGCCTTGGCGAGCTCTTCGGCAGAGGCTTGGGCCGCGACCAATTGCTCTTGGGCGTCTCGCACCTGGGCGCGAAGCGCCACCAGCTCCGCCTGCGTCGCCGGATCGACCGCCTCGGACGCGCGGGGCGGGACGAAGGGCCCCGGCTTGAAGTTGGGATCTTTGCCATAGGTTCGGCGAAACCAGACGCCGAGCGCACGACAGAATTTCAGGGCCGCGAGCGCCTCGGCAGGCGAGCCGGCCAGGCTGTGGGTCGCCTCATTGCCGCTCTTGCGCACCGCGTGAAAGATGTCGGCGACCTCGCGCGGCAAGACCTGCTGCGTGACGAGGCGTCGCAACAGGTCATGTGTCGTCTCGCGGGCGCCTGCATCATAGACCCCGGACCGGGCGGCGATCTCCTTGACCATGTATTCGCCGAACTGGCGGCTCTTGATCAGCGAGGTGTTGGCATCCTCCGCGAAGAAGCGCTCGGCCAATGTGCCAAGGCGATGCAGCTCCGGGCTGATCTCCTGAAGATGACCAAAGTTGACCGACAACGCCCCACCCAGATGCTTTCAACTGCCCTCAGTCGAAACATGGCATAGGTCGTCGAGACTGGCAAACCAGAGTTGTGGCGGCGGATCTTTACTTTGGTCCGGCAATTATTTCCGCTGAAGCGGGAAGACGCGGCTCCATTGTCTGCGGTAAGGCGCAGCTCGTCCTCACTCGAGCGGCACGATAATTATGATATTGGCAGCAGACCATCTTCGCCACTCGCTCCGATCAGGAACGAATAGTTCTGGCATGCGAATCCGCGTTGCAAATGAGCACGTTGAAGTTGACCGCATCGAGCAGCGATAGACGCCCTGCAGGTGAAGCCAGGTCGCTAAAAGCCTGGAACATCATTTTCAGGGTTACGCCGCGTCCAGACTTTGAGGCGCTTGCTAATTCTGGCGAGATGAGTTTCCGGAAGCATGTTGGCGAGCCAGGGCAGCAGCCCGTCGGAGGCAATGGGACCAGATCGCAGCGGCATCGTCAACGAGACCGGGAAAGCCGAACCTGCCTTCCTAGCTAGGATCATACTTTAGCCGCCATGCACCTCGAAGATCATACGCGCGGCGGACAGGCTTGATAATAAATGGTCATCATCGGCTGCCCCCGAAGGTGGGTAGAAATTTGAGGTCGTCTGCTTGGGCGTCCGTGGCGAGCTGCTCCGACTTGAGGTCACCGATCGCCAGTCCAATTGTTCGCGCCGCAATCAGCGACTTCTCAAGCTGGCAACGCGGCTTTCCGGACTCAAGCTCCACAATGAAGTGCTCGCCTGTGCCGGAGCGCGCTGCAAGCTCGATCTGTGTCCAGCCGAGCGCCTTGCGCTTCTCGCGGATCGCGGATCGCGGATCGCGGCGCCTAATTCACGTGCAGACTTGAACATAAATCATCTCCTGTAACAGCTTACCGTACAGGAAGATTTTCTGCCCATCAATGTCATCCTTACCGAACGGGAAGCCGTGAAAGTCGTGCTTCAATGAAAGCGGCAGGTTGGGGAAACTCCAGCTTTCTCAGGTATCGCGGGCCTATCTGGCGGAGAATCCCCCCTCTCCGCCAAAATTTCCATACAGTTGAATGGCTTAGCGTCCTCGGCGATGTCACTTCGCATTGCGTGAAGCTGTTCGAAATTCGTATGTCCACAGTCCCGGCACACCCTGAAGGATGTCGCGAGCCCCATTAGCATGACGAACAGATGTCGTTATAAAAGGTGTGCTGTTTGGCATTGTCTTCGAAAGCAGGACGCCGTTCGGGTCGCTGCAGACGCTGATGTAAAGAAATTGGCTGCAGTGAGCCAGCCAACGGTCACTTGGGAATCTTCACGTTGATCTCGTTGTCGACAACGTAATCGATCTCGGGGAACAATGCCCGAGGTCGACGCGATGGGGCTTGGTGGGCTGACTTTCAGCCCCTGTAGGCGCCCGGGATCCTAGGCTCCCACAGCCGCCATACGCCTGCTCGAAAGCAGATAGCGAAACCAGCGCTTGCGGACGTGTCAGCGATTCAGCATGACGCCATAGCCCTCGGCGGCATCCATTCTATGTTACGCTCGACTGAACCGGCTTCTGGAGGATTTCGTTGGCAACAGGCTTGATCGCTCTCCTCGATGATGTCGCGGCTATCGCGAAACTCGCTGCGGCATCTCTGGACGACGTGGCCGCCCAGACGGCCAAGGCGAGCGTCAAGGCTGCCGGGGTCGTGATCGACGACACGGCCGTGACGCCGTCTTACGTGATCGGTCTCTCGCCGAGCCGGGAGCTGCCGATCATCGGGCGGATTGCACTCGGATCGCTCAAGAACAAACTCATCTTTCTGCTTCCGATCTGCCTCTTGCTTGGCTATTTCGCACCGTGGCTTATCATGCCTCTCTTGATGATCGGCGGCCTCTACCTCTGCTACGAAGGTGCTGAGAAGGTGCACGAAGCCTTTTTCGGTCACCATGGCGGGCCGAGCGCGCAATCGCCGGCTGGCGATGCCCTTGCAATCGAAGAGCAGAAAGTCTCGGGAGCCATCCGGACGGACTTCATTCTCTCGGCTGAGATCATGGCATTGACACTCTCAGGCATCGCAACGTCGAGCGTTGCAACCCAGGCAGCCGTCCTGGCCGGCGTCGGCATCATCATCACCGTCGCAGTCTACGGGGTCGTGGCGCTCATCGTGAAAGCGGACGATATCGGTCTTTATCTCGTGCGAAGCGGGGGACGGCTCGCGTATGCGATCGGACATGCTCTTGTGAAAGGAGTCCCGGTTCTCCTGAAACTGCTCGCCTTGATCGGAACCGCGGCGATGCTCTGGGTCGGCGGTAGCATTGTGGTGCACGGCCTGGCCGAACTTGGCGTCCATCAGCCGGAGCATGTTGTTGAATATGCCGTGCATGCGGCGGACGCTCGACTGTCTGCGCTCTCGCACGCTGGCGGTTGGTTGGCCGGAACTCTTCTTCAAGCAATCTTCGGTCTGCTGCTGGGCGGTTTCACGATGGCAATTGCAAAACCTGTCAGGCTTGCTCTTGGGAGATAGCCGGCTCGCCATCGAGGTTGACGACATGGTCGCCTGCGCCCGAGCTTCCCCGCTGCTGTTGTTTCGGAAGATGTGACCAGACCGCTCGGGTCTGCTGAGCTGCGCGGCGCGTTCCAGCCGGAATTTTTGAATTTGCAACTCGCTCGTCCTCTGATGGACGTGACGGGCGATAATCTTCCGCACCAGCTGCCTCGCATCCTCCACTGGTCCAATAGCCCAGGGGCAGGCCGCGCAAGGACCTGGTGGGGAGAGAACGGGATGGGCCCGCCGGGGAGGCGGAGATTCGCTCTGCTGGGGATCCAGCGGCCCAGACCCTTGCTGACGCACTCAACAAGTCGGAGCTTCCCATTCGAGAAGTGAGGCTGCTGTATCATCCGGTTATCGGTGCAAACCTGAGAGCAGTGCAGCAAAGCGAAAGCGCATCTGGGCGCGCAACCGGCGACATCAAACCCTACATCAAGGCAGACGTGCTGCCGACGAGCGGTTATTTGTGGGTCAACTGGACAGGCTCGCCAGCGCTCTTATAATGCCTCGATCAACAAGTGCGAACTCCCGACATGAATATCGCCAATCCCCCTATCGCGCCTGAAAGCGCGCGCGAGGATAGAATTCATTCAAATCCTCAAAGACTCGGGGCGCGTCTTCGCTTGGCGCGGCAGACGCGTGGTCTGACGCTGAAGGCCCTGGCGCGGGCGGCGGACTGTTCGGAGAGCCTTCTTTCGAAGGTCGAGAACGGCAAGGCATCTCCGTCCCTGCCGATGCTTCATCGGCTCGTGCAGGCGCTCGACTCGAACATCGGCTGGATGTTTGAAGAAACGGATGGCGACGAGAGTGTGGTGTTTCGAGCCGGTCAACGGCCGCTGATCGCGCTTGACCCGTTGCGGCGGGGCGAAGGAATTTCGCTCGAACGGGTCATCCCCTATTCGCCGGGCCACCTGCTGCAGTGTAACATCCACCACATCGACGTCGGCGGCGAAAGCGCCGGGCCCATCCAGCATGTGGGCGAGGAGGTCGGCTACGTGCTGGTGGGCGAGATCGAACTGATGATCGCGGAAAAGACGTTCCGGCTCGCCGCGGGAGACAGCTTCGTCTTCAACTCGGAATTGGCGCATTGGTACCGGAATGTCGGATCGGTGCGCGCCTCGATCTTTTGGGTCAATACACCGCCCACCTTCTGACCCCGGCCGCCGCCGCCCTGCCTGTTTCCGTCTTTTCAAGGCGCTTGACAAGAATTCAAGTTACTTGAATATTTGTCGGCGCCAACGGTGTCGCACAGACAGGCACCATCAAAGGGGAACCAAAATGGGTCGGACTCGCATTTTCCTCGGCTGCGTCGCAGCCGCTGCCATGACGCTTTCCATGGGCGCATCCCATGCCATGGCTGAAACCTTCGCGCTCGTCACCATCAACCAGCAAGCGCTTTTCTTCAACCAGATCAATGATGGCGCCAAGGAAGCCGCCAAGGCGGCCGGTGCCGAACTCGTCATCTTCAACGCCAACAACGTGCCTTCGGCCCAGAACGACGCCATCGAGACCTATATCACGCAGAAGGTCGATGGCATCATCCTGGTGGCGATCGACGTCAACGGCGTGAAGCCGGCGATCACCGCCGCCAAGAACGCCGGCATTCCGGTGATTGCCATCGATGCGCAGATCCCGGATGGCGACAACATCGCCTTCGTGGGCGTCGACAATACGGCGGCTGGCAAGGATATCGGCAAGTTCTTCTCCGACTACGTCAAGAGCGAAATGAGCGGATCGGCCAAGATCGGAGTCGTCGGCGCACTGAACTCCTTCATCCAGAACCAGCGTCTCGACGGCTTCAAGGCCGCTGTCTCCGAAGGCGGCCAGAAGGTCACCTTCCTCGACACGGTCGACGGCCAGAACGTTCAGGATGTCGCGCTGTCCGCCGCGGAAAACCTGATGACCGCCAATCCGGACATGAGCGCCCTCTATGCCACCGGCGAGCCGGCTCTGCTCGGCGCGGTGTCCGCCGTCACCAGCCAGGGCCGGACCGATTCCATCAAGGTCTTCGGCTGGGATCTGACCAAGTCGGCGATCGACGGCATCGACCAGGGCTTCGTCACCGCCGTGATCCAGCAGGATCCAGCCGGCGAGGGCAAGGCGGCCGTCGAAGCGCTGATGAAGGTGAAGAAAGGCGAGACGATCGACAAGATCATCAACGTTCCCGTCACGATCGTGACGAAGGAGAATGTCGATCAGTTTCGTGCGATGTTCAAGTAAGCCGGATCGCCGCTCCTTGCCCGGTCCTTGCACGAGGGCCGGGCGGACGCGATCCCAGCCAGGACATCGATCATGACCGATACAGCCATCAGCCGCGTCCGCATGACCGGCATCTCCAAGCGCTATGGCGCTCTCAAATCCCTCGACAATGCGTCGCTCGACCTGAAGCCCGGCGAGGTCCTCGGCCTCGTCGGTGACAATGGCGCGGGGAAATCGACGATCAGCAAGGTGCTTTCGGGCGCCGTCATTCCCGATAGCGGCACGATCGAGATCGACGGGAAGAGCGTCTCCTTCACCTCGCCCGCCGATGCACGCGCCGCCCGGATCGAGATGGTCTACCAGGACCTGGCGCTCTGCGACACGATCGATGTGGCCGGCAACCTGTTTCTCGGGCGCGAGCCGAAGCGCCGTCTCGGCGGCGTTCCGCTTCTGGACAAGAAGGCGATGCATGAGCGCGCCCGCGACATGCTCTCCAATCTCGGCATCGTCATTCCCGACACCCGCATGAAGGTGGAAAACCTCTCGGGCGGCCAGCGCCAGTCGATCGCGATCGGCCGCGCCGCCTCCTTCGACCCCTCCGTGCTCATCATGGACGAGCCGACCGCGGCGCTGGCCGTGGCCGAGGTCGAAGCCGTGCTGGAACTGATCCGGACCGTGTCCCGGCGCGGCGTCTCGGTCATCCTGATCACCCACCGCCTGCAGGATCTCTTCCTCGTCTGCGACCGGATCCAGGTCATGTATGAGGGGCGCAATGTCGCCGAGCGGCGGATCGGAGACACCAATATCGAAGAGGTCGTCAATCTCATTGTCGGGCGGAAATTCGCCGCCCGTTCCGCAGGCCACCAAGCAGAAAGGAGCGCTTCCCTATGAGCTCCGAACCCAACGCCTATGCCGGCCAGCCGCCGCGGATGCGCGATGCCACGCTTCTCGACAAGATCGTCGCCAATGGCGGCGTCATGTCGATCGCCTTGTTCTTCCTGGTCTGCTGCCTGTTCTTCTCGATCACGACCGATGCCTTCCTGACGGCACCGAACCTCCTGAACATCGTCCGCCAGTCGGCCCCCCTGCTGATCGTGGCAGCGGCCATGACCTTCGTCATCACCACGGGCGGCATCGATCTGTCCGTGGGCTCCGTCCTGGCGCTGACGGCGACGCTCTCGGCCGCGGCCCTGCAGGCCGGCATTCCCTGGCCGCTGGCCATACTCCTCATGCTGGCACTCGGCGCGCTCGTCGGCGTCATCCAGGGCTATTTCATCGCCTATGAGCGGATCCCGGCCTTTATCGTCACCCTGGCCGGCCTTTCCGTCATCCGCGGTTTCGCCCTGCTGATCACCGGCGGCTATTCGATCCCGATCGAGCCGACGAGCCCCTTCGTGGCGATCGGCCGAGCCTGGATCTTCGGCATTCCCGCGCCGGCGCTGATTGCCATCGTCGTGCTGGCCATCGCCTTTCTCGTCTTCAACGAGACCCATTTCGGCCGCTACGTCACCGGCGTCGGGGCGAACAATGAGGCGACGCGGCGCGCCGGCGTCGACACGCGGCGCATCATCCTCTGGGTCTACGTCCTCTCCGGCACGGCCGCGGCGGCGGCCGGCATCATCCTGTCCGCCCGGCTTGGATCCGGCTCGTCCAATGCCGGCCAGGGCTTTGAACTCGACGTCATCGCGGCGGTGGTGCTCGGCGGGACCAGCCTGTTCGGCGGGCGCGGCTCGCTTGCCGGCACCATCCTCGGCGCGCTGACCGTGGCCGTGCTGGCGAACGGGCTCATTCTGTCGCACCTCTCGCCCTTCTTCACGCCCATTGTCACCGGCTTCATCATCCTCATCGCCATCTGGCTGAACTTCCGCCTGTTCCGCGGCGGAGCGAAGGGGCGCTGAAATGTTGGAGCACCTGTTTTCCGACACGCCGCGCGAACGCCACCCGATCGGCGTTGGCACGGGCTGCGCCATGACGGTCACGGGCCCGGTTCCGGTGGATGATCTCGGCATCACGCTGATGCATGAGCACATCTTCCTGGACGGCGCTCGCAGCTGGATCTGCCCCTGTCATCCGGATGAAAAGGCGATCGCCGAGCAGAAGGTCTCGATGGAGATCATCGGCGAGCTGCGCATGAACCCTTATATGAACCGCGACAATGTCTCTCTCGATGACGGGGACCTGGCGCTCAGCGAATTGAAGCGGTTCCAGGCGCTCGGCGGCTGCACCCTGGTCGAGACCACCAATTTCGGCATTGGCCGCGATGCGGAGGGGCTCGCCCGCATTGCCCGCATGTCGGGCCTGCGCATCGTCATGGGCACCGGTTTCTATCTCGAACATACCCATCCCGACTGGTTGAAGGGCATGGATCTCGACGACGTCACGGCCTTCATCGTCGATGATGTCGGCGGCGGTGAGACCCAGCCGGAGATCATGGCCGGCATCATCGGCGAAGTCGGGGTCAGCCGACATTTCACCGCGGAGGAGGAGAAGTCGCTCCGCGCCTCGGCCCGCGCGTCCCGCCTGACCGGGCTGCCGCTGTCCATCCATCTGCCGGGCTGGGAACGGCTGGCGCACCGGGTGCTCGATGTCGTCGAGGAGGAAGGGGCCGATCTTCGCCACACCGTGCTCTGCCACATGAATCCGAGCCATGACGATCTCGACTACCAGATCGCGCTCGCGCGGCGTGGTGCCTTCCTGGAATATGACATGATCGGCATGGATTACTATTATGCCGACCAGGACGCCCAGTCGCCCTCTGACGAGCAGAATGCCCGCGCCATTGCAACGCTCGTGGACAAGGGCTTTGCCGACCGGCTGCTCCTGTCGCAGGACGTGTTCTTGAAGATCATGCTGACCCGCTATGGCGGCTTTGGCTACGGCTACATCCTCAAGCACTTCCTGCCGCGCTTGAAACGCCACGGCGTGGATCAGGCCGCGATCGACCGCATGCTGGTCGAGAATCCGAAAACCGTCTTTTCCGCCGGGCGCTGAGCGCCGGCAATCTTCCGAGGAATCCGCATGACCAAGAAAAAAGTGCTGCTCGCCGGCGAGTCCTGGGTCTCAACAGCGACCCATATCAAGGGCTTCGACCAGTTCCCGACCGTCACCTATCACACCGGCGCCGATGAACTGCTGAAGGCGCTGAAGGACAGTCCCTTCGACGTCACCTTCATGCCGGCCCACGAGGCACAGCGCGAGTTTCCGACCTCACTTGAAGCGCTCGAAGCCTATGATGCGATCGTCCTGTCCGACATCGGCGCCAACACGCTGCTGCTCCACCCCGATACCTGGATCCACTCGCGCCGCACCCCGAACCGCCTCAAGCTCCTGAAGGACTATGTCGCCAAGGGCGGCGCGCTCTTGATGTTCGGTGGCTACTATTCCTTCCAGGGCATCAATGGCGGCGCGCGGTTCCGCAAGACCGCGGTGGAAGAGGTTCTGCCCGTCTCCTGCCTCTCCGTCGATGACCGTGTCGAAGTGCCGGAAGGCTTCACGCCGGTCGTCTCCGGCGATCCAGACCATCCGATCCTTGCCGGCATTTCCGGCGCGTTTCCCTATCTCCTCGGCTTCAACGAAGTTGTGCTCAAGGAGGGTGCCGATCAGTTGATGACGGTCTCGACCGATTATGGCTCGTTGCCGCTGCTGGTCACCGGCACCTATGGCGAGGGCCGAACGCTGGTTTGGACCTCCGATGTCGGGCCCCATTGGCTGCCGCCGGAATTCATCGCCTGGCCGGGCTACAAGACACTGTTCGAACAGATGCTCGCCTGGGCGACGGATTGAGCCGTCCCATGACCATCCATGTCGTCGGCAATGTCTGCGTCGACAGCAGCTTTCACCTCGCCCGGCTTCCACGACCGGGTGAGACACTGAATGCCGAGACCGTCCGGGAAGGGCTGGGCGGCAAGGGCGCCAATCAGGCGGTCGCCGCCGCGCGAACCGGCGCCGAGGTTTGCTTCTGGGCGCCAGTCGGCAGGGATGCCGCAGGGGAACGCATGGAGGCTCTTCTGGCAGCTGACATTAGCCGGCTATGTTTATCCCGATTCGACCTGCCGAGCGATCGATCGGTGGTGCTGGTCGACAGCGAGGGGGAAAACGCGATCGTGACGGCGGCTGCCTGTGCTGCCGCCTTCGACCCGCTGGCCGACGGCGCCCTGAACCACGCGTGGAAGCCAGGCGACATGCTCCTGATGCAGGGAAACCTCTCCTCGGCTGCGACTGAGGCGACGCTGAAGGCGGCGCGGGCGGCCGGCCTCGTCACGATCCTCAATCCCAGTCCGGTGCCGGCGGCGTCGATCGATGTGGGTGCTGTCTCGCTCTTGATTGCCAACCGCCCGGAGATGGAGCGGCTAACCGGGGAGCGCGATCCGGACGGCGCTGCCCGGCATCTGCGCAGCCTCGGGGTCGATCAGGTCGTCATCACGCTGGGGCGCGATGGTGCCTTCCTCTCTGACGGCACGGGGAGCCAAAGTATTCCAGCGCGCAAGACCACGGTTCTCGACACGAGCGGCGCCGGCGACTGTTTCACCGGCGTGCTGTCGGGTCTCCTCCATCGCGGCCTGCCGCTCGCCCGTGCGGCCGAAATCGCCAGCTCGGCCGCAGCGCTTGCCGTTGGCCGAACCGGAACGCTGGCCGCCTTTCCGACGCGGGCGGAGCTTGCCGCCCTCACCCATCCCTGAAACTGGACATCGCATGACCACCATGAGCAACACCATCGGACGACAGGACAATACGGTACTGACGAGCCTTTTCGGCCGTGACAAGCCGATCATCGGCGTCGTGCATCTGATGCCGCTTCCCGGCGCGCCGCGCTATGACGACGAGGGCGTCGAGGCGATCTACGAGCGTGGGCTCGCCGATGCCAGGGCCTATCTTGCCGGTGGCTGCGAGGCGGTGATCGTCGAGAACCACGGCGATGTCCCCTTTTCCAAGCCGGATGAGATCGGACACGAGACCTCGGCCCATATGGCGGTCGTCGCCGACCGCATCCGACGCGAGCTCGGCCGCCCGATCGGGATCAATGTGCTCGCCAATGCCGCCATCCCGGCGCTGGCGATTGCCTCCGCTTCGTCCGCAGCCTTCGTCCGCGTCAACCAGTGGGCAAATGCCTATGTGGCCAATGAGGGGATCGTGGAAGGCGCCTCCGCGCGGGCGATGCGCTACCGCGCCCATCTCCGCGCGCGCGGCATCCGCATCTTCGCCGATGCCCATGTGAAGCACGGCGCCCATGCCATCGTCCAGGACCGGCCGGTCGAGGAACAGGTAAAGGATCTCGTCTTCTTCGATGCCGACGTCATCATCGCGACCGGGCAGCGCACCGGCCATGCCGCAGATCTCGGCTACATCAAGATGATCAAGGAGGCCGGCTCCCTCCCCACGCTGGTTGGCAGCGGCGTGACCCATGACAATGTCAACGACATTCTCTCCGTCGCCGATGGTGTGATCATCGCCAGCGCGCTGAAGCATGAGGGTGTCTGGTGGAATGCCGTCGATCCGGAGCGGGTGACGCGCTTCTTCGCGGGCCTTCGCCGATGAGCGAGCGGGCGGAGGTCGATGGTCCCCGTCTTCTGCGCTCGCTGGCTGCATTCGCGGCGATCGGCGCGACACCGGCGGGGGGCGTCAACCGGCAGGCCCTGAGCCCCGGAGACAGGCTCGCCCGACGCCTGCTTGCCGAGCGCGCCTTGTCCCGCGGCTTCGCTGTGTTCCAGGACGCGGCCGCCAACCTCTTCCTCCGCCGTGCCGGTGCGGACGACACCTTGCCGGCCGTCCTGATCGGCAGCCATCTGGACAGCCAGCCGACCGGAGGGCGCTTCGACGGAGCGCTCGGCACGCTCAGCGCGTTCGAAGTGCTCGAAGCTCTGGAGGATGCCGGCGTGTCGACCGTCCGCCCCGTCGAAGTCGTCGCCTTCACCAACGAGGAGGGCAGCCGCTACGCACCGGGTTGCATGGGGTCCATGGCCTTTGCCGGACTACATCCGATCAGCGAGTGGCAGGCTGCGATGGCACCGGATGGTGAGCGCCTGGAGCATGAGCTGGCTGCGACGCTCGGGGCCCTGCCCGAAGCGACGATGCGGCACGCGCGGCCGGACATCTTCGCCTTCGTGGAGCTGCATATCGAGCAGGGTCCCGTGCTCGAGCGCGAGAATGTGCCGATCGGCGTGGTGACCGCCATTCAAGGTACGAAATGGCTGGAGGTGACCTTTACAGGCGAGGCGGCGCACGCCGGAACCACGCCGCGCGAATTCCGCAAGGATGCGATGGCGGCAGCGGCCCATGCCATTGCGGCGCTCCAGGCGACCGTGATGGCGGAGGACCCGCAAGCGCGGCTGACTGTCGGACGTCTTTCGTTGGAGCCGGGGTCGGTCAATGTCATACCCCGACAGGTCACGTTCACGATCGATCTGCGCCATCCGGACGGCATTGCTCTCGCCGATCTCGAGGCGCTGGTCCGCACGACATGCGCGATCGCGGGAGAACAATGGGGGTGCACCACGGCGATCCGTCCGCTTCTTGACATGGCGCCTGGCACCTTCGAGCCGGCGCTCATCAGCGCGATCGAAACCGCCTGCCGTTCACGCGGCATCGCCTGCCGGCAAATGACATCGGGTGCGTTTCACGACGCGCTGTTCGTCAACCGCATCGCACCGAGCGCCATGATCTTCATCCCCTGCCGCGACGGTATCAGCCACAATGAGGCGGAATTCGTCGAGGATCGCCATGTCCTGCTCGGCGCGGCGACCCTGCTCGATCTCACGCTGGATCTTGCGAACCGGACGGACGCTCTGGCGGGTCGATGACCCAAGCACCGATGCCCCTGGCCGGTCCGGTCCGTCGTGCGGCGGCGTGACCGATCGCCGCGCTGGACGCTGCTTCCGCGCGGAGGGGAAGCGACGATGGAGATTTCAACCGGGGATTGGCTCAGACATGGCCAAGGTCCTCGTAATTCTCATGGAGCGCCCAATCTCCTGCACTGAACCGGTCGCGCGTGAAATTGTGCTGGTGCCAGTAGGGATAGACGTAGGGCGCGCGGCTGACCGCGTTCAACCGTTCCAGCTCTTCCGCGTCGAGCTTGAGATCGACTGCGGCAAGATTGTCCCGGAAATGCTGCTCGGTCAGGCCACCGACGACGAGGGAAACGATTGCCGGACGGCTGAGTGTCCAGGCGAGCGCCACCTGCGCGGCGGTCACGCCACGGGATGCGGCAATTTCGTCGAGGACATCGACGATCGTCCACAGCCGCTCCCAGTCGCGAATGGAGGGCTCGGTCCAGCCCTTGGCCTGCCGTGACTGTTCCGGCGCGCGGTCGCGACCGAACGCGCCGGACAGAAGCCCCGCAGCCAGCGGGCTCCAGACTGTTACCCCAAGCCCCTGATCGACGGAGATCGGCAAGAGTTCATATTCCGCTTCGCGCGCTTCCAGGGTGTAGTGGATCTGCTGTGTAACGAAGCGCGGCAGGAACCGCTGATCGGCAATGCTGAGCGCCTTCATCAGGTGCCAGCCGGAATAGTTGGAGCACCCGATGTAGCGCACCTTGCCAGACTGGATCAGCGCGTCGAGCGCTGCGAGCATTTCCTCGAGCGGCGTTACCCCGTCCCATGCATGCATATGGTAGATGTCGATATGGTCGGTCTGCAGCCGTTTGAGGCTTCGCTCGCATTCGCGGATCAGATGGAAGCGCGAGGTACCCTCGTCGTTCGCTCCGTCGCCGATCCGCATCCTCACTTTCGAGGAAATCAGCACCTGGTCGCGCCTGCCCTTCAGGGCTTCGCCGAGGATCTCCTCGGAGCGGCCGAGCGAATACATGTTTGCCGTATCGAACAGGTTGACGCCGCCATCGATGCAGACGTCGATCAAGCGTTTTGCATCCCCGACGTCGTGGCTTGCGACCTTGGCGAATGCACCGACGCCACCGAACGAAAACGTCCCCATGGAAATGGCCGAAACCTTCAGGCCGGACCGTCCCAGAACGCGATATTCCATGTTTTTCCTCCCATTATGGCGTGGCACGAGACCGGCAGCATCCTCCCTGCCCATCTCGGCCCGACCGTCATTCGGCCGGCAGTTTCCTGCGCGCCGACGCGCGGGCGATTGTCGCCGACGCTTTCATCGTTTGCTTCGAATGGCTGGCGCGCAGCACGAGCTCGGCGCCGACCTGGATCTTGACCGCCGGTTGTGGCTCCAGGGCATTGATCAGGTCGTCGAGCACGGTCACGGCGAGGTAGCCGATCTTGCGCTTCGAGACCTCGATCGTCGTCAGCGCCGGGTCCGACGTCGCGCTCTGCGGCAGGTTGTCGAAACCGATGACGCAGACATCGTCCGGCACGCGAACGCCGGATTCCTTCAAGGCGCGCATGAATCCATAGGCGATGATGTCATTGGTGCAGAAGTAGCATTCCGCCAGATCGATGCGGTCTTTCAGAAGGTCGAGCGTGTCGGCATAAGCGCCGTCATAGGTCGATTCGACCGAGAGCACGTCGTGCTCCGCGACCTTCAGGCCCAGCCGGGCCATATTCTTGAAGAAGGCATCCTGCCGCAACCTGAAATTGGTCGTGCTGACATGGCTGGCCACGAAGCCGATCCGCTCGAAACCTTGTTCCTTGAACCGGGACAGGACCTTGTAGACCGCGTCCTCGTTGTTCATGTCGACGAAATTGGCATCGACGACGTCGTAGAACGTATCGATGAACACCGTTGGCAGGCCAAGCCCCTGGATTAGCGCCACATCGGCCTCGGAAAGCTCGGTACCGAGCGCGATGATGCCGCTGATGGGCGCTCCGGCGAGCGATTCCACGACGGCGCTGATCGGCTGGCCCTCGAAGCTGACGATCTCGAGGCTATAGTTCCGGCGCGTCGCTTCCGCCGACATGCCGTCAATGTAATCGGAGATGAAAACGCTGTGGTCGCGGTTCACGGTATGGCCGTGTTTGGCGATTTTGAGGAACCGAAGTTTTTCGCTGAGATCGCTGCCGCCTTTCGAGCTGCGCGGCACATATTTGAGCTTTGCAACCGCTTCCAGCACGCGGGCCCGCGTCACGCTGGAGATGTCTCCCTTGCCGTTCAGGACCAGCGAAACGGTCGCCGGCGAGACATTCGCCGCCTCCGCAATATCGCGCATTGTCAGTGTCTTCTTGCTGGCCTTAGGCATCGAGAATCCCGCTGAACGCCAAGTGTGGGACGCTTCGTTTAGTAAACGGCATCACCGATCTCCTCTACGGCTAGGTCAATTCCTTCGCATCTGCAACCAAGAAATCGCGCAAATTTGCCGCTTGCCAACAGGAAGATCCCTTGATAGCCATTTAGTAAATCTGATGCTCGTTCACTAAACATGGGAGGAGACCATGCGAACAAGCGGCGGGCAGCTGGTCATGCTGGTGGCCATCAATTGCCTTTTGCTGTGCATGGGTGCGGTTATTTCGGGAGGAACATTCCTCTCGCTGTTCAACCTGCAATCCATGGCCAGCCAGCTGCCGGAACTCGCCCTTCTCGCGATCGGCGTGATGCTCGCCATGTGCGCCGGCAATGGCGGCATTGATCTATCGGGCATCGCCCTTGCAAATCTTTCCGGCGTGCTTTCGGCCGTCATCGTCTCGTCTTTCCTGTCGAGTGCCGATAGCGAGCTGATGTTCAGCATCAGCTTCATCGCCGTTGCGGTCGCGATCGGTCTGATCGGCGGCACGATCAACGGCCTGCTGATCGCCAAGCTCCACATCACGCCGATCCTCTGCACACTCGGCACGCAGATCGCGTTCATGGGTCTGGCGGTGGTGGTGTCGGGCGGCAAGGCCGTTACCGTCGGCAGCCCGGATTTGCTGTCGCGCATCGGGAACGATCTCTTCCTGGAGGTGCCGATCAGCTTCCTGATCTTTGCCGTCGCGGCGATCATCATTGCAGCCGTGCTGCGGTTCACGCCGTACGGCTTCTGGCTGATGATGATGGGCACCAATCCGAAGGCTGCGGTTTTCGCAGGCTTTCCCCGCACCGGCGTGATCGTCTCGACCTATGCCATCAGCGGACTGTTGTCCGGCATTGCCGGCATCATCATTGCCGCCCGCAACGTCAATGTGAAGTTCGACTACGGCAGCTCCTACCTTCTGATCGCGATCCTGATCGTGGTGATGGCAGGCGTGAAGCCGGAAGGTGGTTATGGCCGCGTCATCTGCGTCGTCCTGAGCGCGATCGCCCTGCAACTCATGTCGAGCCTCCTGAACTTCGGCGGCCTGTCAAACTTCGTCCGCGACTTCGCCTGGGGCCTGTTGCTCCTCACCTTCCTTGCAGTGGGTCGCTACGACATCGTCGGCTTCCTGACGCCTGCGCGCAGGCAAACCCATCCTTCGGCGTCCATCCCTCGAACGCCGAACCTAAACAAATGAGGGAACTTGTGGAGGAGAAAATGAAAGCAATCTCGAAAACGCTCATGATCGGCGGCGCAGCCGTCGCAACGCTGCTGGCCGGCACGGCCGGCACGCTGATGGCTCAGGAAAAGCCGGTCATCGCAACCGTGGTCAAGATCAGCGGCATTCCGTGGTTCGACCGCATGAACACCGGCGTCGAGGCCTATCAGCAGGCCAATCCGGATGTCGTCGCCACGCAGAGCGGCCCGGCAACGGCAGACGCCGCACAGCAGCTGCAGATCATCCAGGATCTGATTGCCAAGGGCGTCAACGCCCTCGCCGTCGTGCCGATGGATCCCGCCGTGATCGAAGGCACGCTGAAGCGGGCCATGGACCGCGGCATCGTCGTCGTCACGCACGAGGCCGACAACCAGAAGAACACGCAGGCGGACGTCGAAGCCTTCGACAACGCCGACTACGGCAAGGCGCTGAACGCCCGTCTGGCGGAATGCATGGGCAACAAGGGCAAGTGGACGACCTTTGTCGGCTCGCTCGGCAGCCGCACGCATATGCAATGGGTCGGTGCTGGCGAAGAGAATGCCAAGAGCCATCCCGACATGCAGCTTGTCGATCCGAACAATGAATCCTTCGACGATGCCAACAGCACCTATGAGAAGGCGAAGGAAATCCTGCGCAAGCATCCCGATATCAAGGGTTTCCAGACCTCGGCCGGCAACGACGTCCTCGGCGTTGGCCGCGCGATCGACGAAGCAGGCTTGTCCGGCAAGGTATGCCTGGTCGGCACCGGCCTTCCGAACCCCTCCGCAGACCTTCTTGAATCGGGCGCGATCACCGCAATCGGCTTTTGGGATCCCCAGAAGGCCGGCATGGCGATGAACGCTCTGGCGAAGCTCCTTCTGGAGAAGAAGGAGGTCACCGACGGCATGGACCTCGGAGTCGAGGGCTATAACAAGGTGACCGTCAAGAAGGGGGCCGGCGATGGCCTTCTGGTCATCGGCAACGGCATGGTTCTTGCCGACAAGGCCACCTACAAGCAGCATCTCTTCTAGGAGTCGTGCTTTGAACCCGGCCGGCGCCCATACAGGGTGCCGGCCGGCTCGAGCCGCTTGTTCTGAGCGGCGGATGCGTATGAGTGGAGGCCTTCCATTGTCGGCAAATCTCGGCGGCCAGCCGGTCCAGGGCCGTTTCCTGGAGCTGCGCAATATTCAGAAATGGTTCGGCGGCGTTCACGCGCTGCGCGGCGTCGACCTCACGCTCGAGCTCGGCGAAGCCTATCATCTCCTTGGCGAGAACGGCTGCGGCAAGAGCACCGTCATCAAGATCATGTCAGGCGCCATCGCACCGAGCGAGGGCGACATCGTGCTCGAGGGGCAGCGCTTCTCGGAGATGACCCCGATCCAGTCTCTGAGCGCCGGCATCGAGACCGTCTACCAGGACCTGTCCCTGATCCCCAACCTCACCGTTGCGGAAAATGTCGCGCTGAGCGAACAGCTTGCATCCGGCAATGGCCGTCTCGGCCGCATCTTCGACCGGACCCGCCTTCGGGAAACGGCGCAACGCGCTCTCGAAACCGTTGGCCTGCCGACGGACGCCGGCTTCCTCGGCACCACCGTGTCCGATCTCCCGCTCGCCGCGCGCCAGCTCGTTGCGATCGCCCGCGCGATCGCCACGCGCGCCAAGCTGGTCATCATGGACGAACCGACGACCTCGCTCACCAGACGCGAGGTCGACAATCTCATCCACGTCGTGGAGCGGCTGCGGCACGACAATGTTGCCGTGCTCTTCGTCACCCACAAGCTCGACGAATGCTACCGGATCGGCGGCCATGCCATCGTTTTCCGCGATGGCCAATGCGTCGCGACCGGGCCGATCGAGACCTATACGAAAAAGCAGCTGGCCGAGCTGATGACCGGACGGGCCATCGATTCCGAACGATACCGGACGGCTCGACCGGCACAGGAGACATTGTTCTCCGTGAGCGACCTGGTCGCTCCCGGTGTCGATCGCATCAGTTTTACCCTCAACAAAGGCGAGATCCTCGGCATTACCGGCCTTGCGGACTCTGGCCGAAACGAGCTTGCCATGGCGATCACCGGCGTCGCGCCGCCGCGCTCTGGCACGATGACTCTCAATGGGAAGGTGCTTGCGATTCGTCAGCCGGCCGATGCGATCAGCCAAGGGATCGGTTATGTGCCGGAAGACCGGCTGGCCGAGGGCCTGTTTCTCGACAAGTCCATCCTCGACAATGAGATCGCGCTGGTTCTGACGCGCCTCAGCAATGCGTTCGGCGTGGTCGACAAGCAGGCCGGACGCAATCTGGCTGCGAAGCTCTCCGAGCAGATGCGGCTGAATACCAAGAACCTTGACCTGCCGGTCGGCGCGCTTTCGGGCGGCAACCAGCAGCGCGTGCTGATCGGCCGTTGGTTGAGCATCGAGCCCGACCTTCTGGTGCTGCACGGGCCGACGGTCGGCGTTGATGTCGGATCGAAGGACACGATCTACCGGGCGATCCAGACGCTCGCCGAGGCCGGCATGGGCATCATCATCGTCAGCGACGACCTTCCCGAACTGCTGCAGAACTCCGACCGCATCCTCGTCATGAACAGCGGCCGACTGGTCGCCGAATTCGAGGCGGAAGAGGCCAGTGAAGATGGGCTCTACCAGGCAATGCTGAGTTCCAAGCCGGAGATGATCCAATGACCGCGTCACGGGTAGAAGAGCTTCAGCAGGCCACGGACAAACGGGCCTTCAGCTTCGGCGAACTGGTCCGCAAGCGGCCGGAAACGATCACCTTCGCGCTGCTGGTGACGATTTGCGTCGCCGTCGCGGTCGCCAATCCCGCCTTTCTCCAGCCCTCGACGCTGATCGATATCGGCCGCGCCAGCGTGGTGATGGGCCTGTTTGCGCTTGGCGTCTTCGTCATTCTTGCTGCAGGCGGTATCGACGTGTCGTTCACGGCAGTCGCCGCCTTCACCATGTATTCGATGACGGTTCTGGTGCAGCGCTATCTGCCGGACCTCCCGATTGCGGCCATTATCGCGATGGCGACCGCGGGCGGCGCCCTTCTGGGCGTGATCAACGGCGTCCTGGTCCATCACCTCAAGGTTCCGTCGTTGATCGTGACCATCGGCACTCAATATCTATTCCGCGGCTTCCTCCTGTCGTTCATCGGCACGGTCTGGATCATGTCCCTGCCGCCGCAAATGGGTGCGTTCGGCCGCCTGCCGCTCCTGCAATTCGAAACCGCCACTGGGGCGACGATTACCCTCCCCTTCTACTTTCTAGTCCTGCCGATCGCCGCAGTCATCACCTGGTGGATCCTCAACCGCACCCTGATGGGACGGGCGATCTTCGCGGTCGGCGGCAACGCGCAGATCGCGAGCCGCCTCGGCTATGATCTGCGCAAGGTTCATATCTTCCTGTTTGCCTATGCAGGCGCGCTCGCGGGTCTGGCCGGAATCATCCATGTCTGCGCAAACCGCCAAGCCAACCCCTTCGACCTCGTCGGCACCGAGATCAATGTGATTGCCGCCGTCGTTCTGGGCGGCGCGAAGATCACCGGCGGAACGGGATCAGTTCTTGGCACCATTCTCGGCGTGCTCCTCATCGTCGTGCTCAACAGCGTCCTCGTTCTGGTCGGCATTCCGAGCACCTGGCAGCGGCTTGTGGTCGGCGTCTTCATCCTGTTGGCGGCCGCCTTCTTCGTGACCCGCCAGCGCAAGAAATAATCCATTCGGAGGAACCCAATGAAAAAGTTTCTGAACGACCCGGCGAACTTCGTCGACGAGATGCTCGATGGCATCTATCGCGCCCATCCGAGCGTCACCTATGTCGCAGACGACAAGCGCTGCCTCGTGACGTCGCGCCCGAAGACCGGCAAGGTCGGCATCGCCACCGGCGGCGGTTCCGGGCATTTGCCGACCTTCCTCGGCTATGTCGGCGACGGCATGTTGGATGGCGCAGCTGTGGGCGGGGTGTTCCAGTCGCCGAGCTCCGAGCAGATGTACCAGGTCACCAAGGCGATCGATCAGGGTGCCGGCGTTCTCTACATCTACGGCAACTATACGGGCGACATCATCAATTTCGACATGGCCGCAGAACTGGCCGATCTCGATGGCATCCAGGTCAAGCAATGCGTTGGGAATGACGACGTCGCGTCCTCCAAAGTCGGCGAGGAGCACAAGCGCCGCGGCGTCGCCGGCATCTATTTTCTCTACAAGGCAGCCGGCGCGGCTGCAGCCGAGGGCCTCTCGCTCGACGAAGTGCACCGGATCGCCGAGAAGGCACGCCTGCGCACCCGCACCATGGGCGTTGCGCTCTCGAGCTGCGTCGTTCCGGAAATCGGCCACGCCACCTTCTCGATCGGCGAGGACGAGATGGAGATCGGCATGGGCATTCACGGCGAGCCCGGCATCAGCCGCAAGAGGCTTCCATCGGCCGATGCCGTGATCGACGAGATGCTGGACCGCATCTTCGCCGAGCAGGATTACAAGGCCAATGACGAGGTTGCCATTCTGGTCAACGGTCTCGGCGGCACGCCGCTCGAGGAGCTCTACATCCTGTTTCGTCGCGTCGCTCAGCTGATGGACGGTCGTGGGGTGAAGGTGAAGCATGTCTGGGTTGGGGAATTCGCCACTGCCATGGAAATGGCTGGCGCATCCGTCTCGATCCTCCACCTCGATGCCGAGCTCGACCGGCTGGTCGGTGCACCGGCCAATACGCCCTTCTTCAAACATATCTCTGCCTGAGGACATGATAATGGATGCGTTGACAGCTTCCGATCTGATCCGTCTCTTCGACGCCTGGAAGACGCTTTTCGCCGAACAGCGCGACTTTCTGATCGCTCTCGACGGCAAGGTCGGCGACAGCGATCTTGGAATTACGATGAGCAAGTCGTTTGCCGCAGCCGCCGAAGCCGTCGCAGCGGAAGGCGAAGCAGCCGGAATCGCCAAATTGCTGCGGACCGCCGGCGCCACGATGGCGCGGACGGCTCCATCCACGATGGGCACGCTGACGGCAACCGGCTTTCTGCGGGCGAGCAAGGCGATCGAAACGCAGCAGTCGCTGGGGAGCAGCGAGATGGCCGCGTTCTGGGTCGCCTTCCGCGACGGAATCGCCGAGCGCGGCAAGGCCCGTGTCGGCGACAAGACGATCGTCGACGTGCTCGATCCGGTCGCCCGCGCGCTCGAACGCCATGCTGCTGATGGCGCTTCACTCGCAACGGCGCTTGCCGCTGCGGCCGATGCGGCGGAAGAGGCTTTGGAAAACACCAAATCGCTTGTGGCGCAACACGGAAAGGCCGCCGCCTTTCAGGAGAAGACCGTCGGCCTGCAGGATGCAGGCGCGACCGTCGGTGCTCTTCTCGTACGCAGACTGAGCGATTTCGTCTCCGCCTGAAGAGAGCGGGCGATTATCCACGGGAATGCATGCAACGAACGACATCTGTCCGGGCCATGCCCGGGCAGCAAAACTTAAGGACGATGATCCGCCAGTCGCGACATGGCGGTTCGTCTTCCCGCGTCGCGCGCTATCGATTTAAGTTTGTCACGGACTCGATCACGTGTCGAAGCTCAAAAAACCCCTTCTGCGTCGCCGATGCTGGTGCGCAGGCGCAAGGCGTCCCGGATCGGCGGCACGCCGAAGAGGCGCGCATATTCACGGCTGAACTGGGAGGCGCTCTCATAGCCGACCGCATAGGCCGCGCGCGCGGCGTCTGCATTGGCGGCCAGCAGACGACGTGCGGCCTGCAGGCGTAACATCTTCTGGTATTGCAGCGGGCTTGAAGCCGTTGCCGCCTTGAAGTGCCGATGAAACGCTGGAATGCTCATGCCGGCAATGTCGGCGAGCATCTCGGTGCGCAAGGTCTGGTCGAAGTTTTGGCGGATCCACGCAATGGCGCGCCGGATCTGCGACAATCGGCTGTCCTCGCGAACGATCTGCCTGAGCATCGGCCCATGCGCGCCTTGCAACAATCGATAGAGAACTTCGCGCTCCCGCGCCTCGGCGAGATAGGGAACGTCGTCGGGCATGTCGAGAAGGGCGATCAGCTGGCTCCAGGCTTCAAGAAGCGGACGGGTCACCGGCGCAACGCCAAACCCAGCCGCTGCCTCGGTCGACCGGATAGGCGCCACATCGGCGAGCAGTCTCGTCAGCGCATCCCGGTCCAGCGTCAGGCTGACGGCGACATAGGGCCTGTCCGGTTCGGCCTCGACCACACATCCTGTGGTGGGCAGTTCGATCGACGCGGCAAAGCAACTGGCCGTGTCGTAGCGCAGGATACTGTCGCCGACGAGCACCTGCTTGGCGCCCTGCACCACAAGGCAGATCATCGGCTCGCAGATCGTCACCGTCGGCAGGGTGCGCTCGCGCAGAACGCCGAGCCCGATCCGGGGAACTGGCGTTTCCCGGCATATGCCGTCGGCATGGCGCATGACGCGGCGACACATCTGTTGGAGCAAGTCTTCCATGCGGTTCATGATGGTGGCCAAGCTGTGCTGCCGCAAGGCCCTGAGAGGAATAGGCAAGGATTCGATCGGATCAGGCGCGGTCCGGCGAGGGAGCGGCCCCACCTATGGAGCGCGGCGGGAACCTGTCCGCTGCATGACCAACCACTGAGGGCTTTGCCATGACATCATCATTTGGAGCAACATCGACCGCCGATGAGGTGCTTGCCGGCATCGATCTAACGGGGCGAAGGATTCTGGTCACCGGCGTTTCGGCGGGACTCGGCGTCGAGACCGCGCGCGCACTGGTCGCGCATGGCGCCAGCGTCGTCGGCGCTGCCCGCGACCTTGCGAAAGCCGAGACGGCAACGGCCGGCGTTCGGGCTGCCGCCGCGCAAGGCCATGGTCACTTCGATCTCGTCCAGCTCGACCTGGCTTCCCTTGCCAGCGTCCGCGCTTGTGCCGATCACCTCATCACCGACGGGCGGCCGTTCGATGTCGTCATCGCCAATGCCGGCGTGATGGCCTCGCCCTTCGGCAAGACCGTCGATGGCTTCGAAACCCAATTCGGCACGAACCATCTCGGCCACTTCGTGCTGGTCAACCGCATCGCCTCGCTCATCGCCGATGGCGGGCGGTTGGTGACCTTGTCGTCGGCCGGTCATCGCTTCTCCGATGTCGATCTCGACGATCCGAATTTCGACCGCGCGGACTACGATCCTTGGGCCGCCTATGGTCGCTCCAAGACAGCCAATATCCTCTTTGCCGTCGAATTCGACCGGAGACACAAGGCACGTGGCCTGCGCGCCTGTGCGATCATGCCCGGCGGCATCCGCACCGAGCTCGGTCGCCACATGACGCAAAGCGACGAGGAGGCACTGGTTGCCTCGATCAACGAAACCAACGCCAAGGCCGGCCTGCCGCCCTTCGCGTTCAAGACGATCCCGCAGGGTGCGGCAACATCGGTTTGGGCTGCCATTGTCGCCGATGCGGATCTTGTCGGTGGACGCTACTGCGAGGACTGCCATGTCGCCGAGATCGTCGAGGGCCAGGCGCTGCGCAACGGCGTTCGCGCCTACGCCGTTGACGGGGAGCGTGCAAAACAGCTCTGGGCGAAAAGCGAAGAATGGGTCGGGGAGCGCTACTGAGCACTCCTTTCCCTCAAGAGCGAGAGGAAGGCGGCGGCCCGGACGACAGGGCCTCCGATCCCTCCGCCCGAGCCTCCGCCAAGAGCGGTATCAAGCTGGTTGGGCTCAGTTGACGCAGAACCGCCCGGTTGCGGACTGATGCTCGAGATCATCCCATCTTCGACCAGCCAAGGACCGGCTCGGGCGGACTATCACTCAGCCGCCAGAGGTTGGGGCGTGCCCTCTGACAGCGGTGCGGGGGTGTGTGCGGTCGGCTCGCGGCGGAGGAGTCTCGCCGGCAGGCGCGACAGGCGGTCCATTTCCACGAAGATGACCGGCGTGATGAACAGCGTCAGTGCCTGGGAGACCAGAAGGCCGCCGACGATGGCGATGCCGAGCGGCTGGCGCAGCTCGGAGCTGGCGCCGGAGCCGAGCGCAATCGGCAGCGCACCGAGCAGCGCACAGAAGGTGGTCATCATGATCGGGCGGAAGCGGCGCAGGCAGGCCTCGTGGATCGCCTCGCCCGGGGTGATGCCGGTGCTCGTGCGCAGGGTTTCGAGCGTCACGTCGATCATCATGATCGCGTTCTTCTTGACGATGCCGATCAGCATCAGGAGGCCGATGATCGCGATGATCGACAGATCGAAGCCGGTCACCTTCAGTGCGACCAGTGCCCCCAGCGCGGCCGAGGGCAGACCGGAGAGAATGGTCAGCGGGTGGACACAGCTTTCATAGAGCACACCCAGCACGACATAGATGGTCAGCACCGCCGCGAGGATCAGGATCGGCATGGAGCCTTGTGACTGCTGGAAGATCTGCGCCGAGCCGCCATAGGCGGTAAAGACATCGGCCGGCACACCAATCGCGGTCTTGATCCGGTCGATCGCCGCCGTCGCGTCGCCGAGCGACACGCCCTCGGGCAAATTGAAGGAGACAGTGGTCGAGACCAGCTGACCGGTCTGGTTGATCGTCACGGGGCCGATCGTCCGGGTGACATGAGCGAAGTTCGACAATGGCACCAGCGCACCGCCAGCGCCGGGAACCCGGATGCGCGACAGAGAATTCTCGTCCCAGGCGCGTGCCGTGTCATACTCGACGATCACATTGTAGCTGCTGCCGGTCGACTGGATCTGTGTCGGTGCATAGGTGCTGAAGGCTTGTCGCAGCGTGGTGCGCAGCACGTCGGCAGAGATGCCGTAGCTGGCCATTTTCTCGCTGTCGATGGCGATCTCGGCCTGCAGCGCCTTGTTCTGCGCGTCGGAGACGAGGTCGGTGAAGCGGCCGTCGCGGCGCATGGCCTGCAGGATCTTGTCGGCCCAGAGGTTGGTCTCGGCGGCATCCAGCGCCTGGATGACGAGCTGATACTGGCTGGCAGTCTGTCGTCCCCCGAAGCGGATGTTCTGTTGCGGCGTCACGTAACCTTGAATGCCCGGTATGCTCGCGATCGCCTTGCGCAGCTCGGTCACGGTCTGGTCGAGCGGCGGGCGCTCCGCCTTGGGCTTCAACTCCACGAACATGGTGCCGTTGTTGAGCGGCGAGCGGGCGCTGCCGCCGGCGATCGACATGACATGGGCAACGGCCGGGTTCCGGCGCACGAGATCGGCCGCCTTGTTCTGCAGCTCCACCATGGCGGGGTAGGAGATATCCTGCCGGGCGCGGGTGGAGATATTGAGCCGGCCTATGTCCTCCGTGGGAAAGAAGCTCGTTGGCAGCACCATGAACAGATAGGCGGAGAGGCCGAGCGAGGCGAAGAAGACGAGCATGACCACGCCGCGGTGGCGAAGGCACCAGGCGACGGACGCACCATAGGCGCGGGTGATTGCAGCAAAGCCGGCATCGAACCAGCGGATGAGGAGCGGCGGGCGCCGATGCCCGCCGGAAATGCGCGCGCCAAGCATCGGCGTCACCGTCAGCGAGACGACCACGGAAGCGAGGATGGCGATCGACACCACCATGCCGAATTCATTGAAGACGCGTCCGACGACGCCACCCATCAGCAGGATCGGCAGGAAGACCGCGATCAGCGAGATCGACATGGAGATGATGGTGTAGCTGACCTCGGCGGAACCCTGCAGGGCCGCCTCGCGCACCGGCATGCCGGCTTCCACATGCCGCAGGATGTTCTCCAGCATGACGATGGCATCGTCCACCACGAGGCCGACGGCGAGCGTCAGCCCAAGCAGGGAAATGTTGTCGATACTGTAGCCCAGCACATACATGGCCCCGAAAGTGGCCACCAGCGAAAGCGGCACGGCGAGACCGGGAATGATCGTCGCGGTGAGATGGCCGGTGAAGAGATAGATGACGAGGATCACGAGGCCGATCGTCAGGATCAGCGTGAACTGAACGTCCGAGATCGCCTCGCGGATCGGTATCGAACTGTCGTTCATCACGAATGTCTCGACCGAGGCCGGCATGACCGCATGCAGCGCCGGCAGCTTGGCGCGGATGGCGTCCACCACCTCGACCGTATTGGCGCCCGGTTGGCGTTGGATGGCGAGCAGGATGGCGCGATTGCCGTCATACCAGCTGCCGGTCTTGTCGTTGGCGACGCTGTCCTCCACAGTCGCCACGTCGCTCAAGTGCACCGGCGCGCCATTGGGCGTGGCGATGACGAGCGAGCGGAACGACGCCGCATCGGTGCGCTGGGTATTGGCGCTGATCGTCAGGCTCTGCTGCTGGGTCTGGATCGCGCCGACAGGCAGCTGGCTATTGGCCGCCTGCACCGCCTTGTTGACCGTATCGATGCTTAAGCCACGGCTGAGGAGCTTGTCCGGGTCCACCTCGATCCGGACGGCATAGGTCTGCGCTCCATAAACCGTCACCTCGGCCACGCCGGGCAGCGTCGACAGCGAGGGGGAGATGATGTTCTCGGCGATATCGTCCAGCTTGCTGCGCGGCATGGTATCGCTGCGCACGGCCAGCAGCATGACCGGCGCATCGGCCGGATTGGTCTTGCGGTAGCTCGGCGGCGTCGTCATGTTGGCCGGCAATTGCCGGTTGGCAAAGGAGATCGCCGCCTGCACGTCGGCCGCCGCCGCATCAATGTCGCGGCTCAGGTCGAATTGCAGAACGATGTTGGTGTTGCCCAGCGAGTTGGTGGCGCTGATCTCACTGATGCTCGGAATGGTCTGGAATTGCTTGATCAGCGGCATGGCGACCGAGCTTGCCATCGTCTGCGGCGATGCGCCGGTCAGCGAGGCGGAGACGCTGATCGTCGGGAAATCGACCTTCGGCAGGGCGGCGACCGGCAGGAGATGATAGCCGGCGAGCCCGGCCAGCAGCATGCCGATTGCGAGAAGCGTGGTGGCGACCGGCCGCTCGATGCAGAAGCGCGGAATCATCGGGCAAGCTCCACGGCAGGCTCATGCGGGATGTCGGTGAATGGCTCGGCCGAGGCGAGGTCGAGCGGCCTGTCGCTGAAGGTCTCCTTCACCGTCTGGCCCTGATAGAGCTGGGCCTGGCCTTCGGTGACCACGTGATCGCCGGGGGCGAGGCCGGCGAGGACCGAGGTCCAATCGCCATTGACGCGGCCGACGGTCACCGGCGTTACCACGACCTTGCCGTCGCGAATGACATAGGCGATCGATCCGTCCGGCCCTGGGCCGATGGCGACCGTGGGCACGATCACCTGGGGATCGTCATTCTTGAGATGCACGACCAGATCGACCGCCTGGCCGGGCCATAGCGCGCCCGAGGGATTGTCGAACCGCGCCTTGACCAGGATGGTCCCCGAGGCCGGGTCGATCGCATTGTCGAAGAAGGAGATGGTGCCGCTGCGCACCGACGCCTTGGGCCCTGCGGGAAGCGTGGTCACGCCGACCGGCGCCTTGGCCAGCGCCCGCCGCAGAGGCTCCAGCAAGCGCTCCTCCAGATGCACGCCGACATAGATGGGGTCGAACTTGACGATCTTCACGATCGGGGCGCCGGAGGAGAGATAGGCGCCGGGGCTGACCAGGACCTCGCCGAAGCGGCCATCGAAGGGCGCGCGAATTTCGGTATGTTCGAGCAACACCTGATCGGCGGCGCGCGCGGCCTTGTCCGCCTCCACCGTGGCGGCAGCCGTGTCGCGCGCCGCTTGCGCCACGTCGAGGGATTGCTGCGTGCCGGCTTCGGCCTTGACGAGATCGCGCGCGCGACGCAGCGCCGTCTCCGCCTCGTCGAGCGTGGCGCTGTCGCGCAGGATCGCGGCATCGTCCTTGGTCACGGCGGCGCGCGCCAGCCGATCATCGAGCCTGGCGACCAGGTCGCCGACCTTCACCGTCTCACCGTCGCTGGCGAGGATCTCCGTGACGATGCCCTGTTCCCGGGCGGCGAGCGTCGTCGTCTGATCGGCCGTGGCGAGGCCCGTTGCCGGAATATCGAGTGGCAGAACGCCCGTCTGCGCCGCCACGGTGGTGACCGCCGCCGGTCCCGCACCACCGTGGCGGCCGCCGCCCTGGCCAGGCACACCTTGGCCGGACCCACCCAGCCCCGAACCCTGGCGGCCGCCGCCTTGGCCGGCAGCCTTGTCAGCGTTGGGATCCGCGATCTTGTCGGCGCCCGTTTCGACGTCCTGGCCCCCATGGTGAGGCTTGCCCCCACCGCCGGCAATCGTGCTGCCGCTCTCAGCCGATGCGGTCTGCTGAGTGACCGGCGGCAGCATTGCGCTCAGTCCGGGGATCTCGAAGGGAAGCTGCGCCTGCAGCCGGCTCGCTGCAGAGGACAGCTCGGCGCGCCATGTCCAGACGCCGGCGCCGATCACGGCGAGGAGGGCGACGGTGATCCAGAGCTTTTTCATGCGGGGTCCTCATGCGGCGGCAGGAACCAACGGCTCGGCTGAAGCAGCACCTGGTCGCAACGCCTGAAGAGCGTCACGCAAGCGCGCTTTCCGCGTATGAGTACAGCCTGAATTGCGGCGCCAAAAAGACACAATTCGCGCCGCAGCCCCAGATAAGGTCTTCTATCGGCTTAAATTTTCGTAATGTAACCGAGGCTTTGCGCACCGCGACCCGGACAAGTGCCGGGTCCCGCGCCCGTCACCAGAACTCCGTCCCGGGCGGGCCCTTGAACGGGCCGGCGACGGTGGAGGTGATCCATCCACCATAGAAGGGCCCGGCTTGGGGCACGACAGATTCACCGTCGACGAGGCACTCGTCCATCGGCTGCGGGTAGAAGGCGATGAAATCCTTGATGACCCGAAAGGTGTCGGTTGGATGCGGGTAGGACCAGGCCGCGTTGCGGCTTACCTTGTCGGCGGACACGACATCGAAATAGCGCGCCTCCCCCTTCCATTCGCAGACCGACCTTTGGCTGGTCTCACGAAGCAGGGAAAGATCGACATCCCCCGGAGGGAAATAATAGGTCGGCGGATGGCTCGTTTCGATCGTGCGGATGCCGGCCGTGGTCTCCGCGAGGATCCGGCCTGCGAAGATGATCTTGAGATGGTTGCGCACCGGCTGGGCGATGCTCGGTCTCGGGAAAGACCAGACGCTCTCCTGCCCCGGCAGGCAGGGATCTGGAACGGGATGCGGACGCTTGGGCATGATGTCCTCCAATTTCAGGGAAACATGCCACCGCATCGACGGTTTGCAAGACGTGAGGAGGGCGAACGAGATCTGCCAGACGGCTGATCCGGCAGATCAAAGGACTTACGGCAAGGGGACCGTCTTGCTGAAGGATGCCAGATCCTCGTTGAAGCGGTCCGCTTCTTCGAGGAACGGTGCATGCCCGGACTTCGCATAGACCGTCGAACGAATGGCCGGGTTCAGCGCCTTGGCGCGAGCAAGGCTCGCCTGCGCCTTCACCAGCGCGTCCTGTTCGCCATAGAGCATCAGAACCGGCACCTTGATCGCCGGCAGCGCATCAGCCGCCGAAACGGTCATCGATGGAACGCTGCGGGTCATCAGCCATGAGGCGGTGGCTGCATTGGCGAGCAGTCGTTCGAAGCTGCGCCGATCCGGCTGCGTTTCGAAGCAGAGCGACAAGAAGTCACGCACCGCATCGAGATGGGTCTTCAGATCCTGAGAAGCGAGGCCAGCATAGGCCTTGGGCTGCGGCTGCAGCAGATCGGGCTTGAGTTCGACGACCCCGCCGACATAGACCAGCCCGCCGAGGTCGTCGTCCCCATAGGCCGCAACATAGTTGGTGATCACCGCGCCGCCGAGAGACCAGCCGACCAGGATCGGCTTGCGCGCCTTGGCGCCCTGCAGCACTGCGCGCAGATCGCCCGCCCACAGCCGTCCATCACGATAGGCCTCTGCACTCTCCGGCTTGCCGGACACGCCATGGCCGCGCAGATCGAAGGTGATGAGGCGATAGTTGGACAGCGCAGCGCTTTGCAGCTGCTTCTCCCAGTTGAGATGGCTGCCGAGCAATCCATGAATGAACACGATGGGTTGCCCGTCCGCCCTGCCCGCTTCCTGGACGGCGATCGCGACGCCATCTGCAGACGTGACGGTGTAGCTCTTTTCAGCCGCTCCCGCCGGCGTTGCCGTCACCCCTGCGATGAGGGCCAGCCAGAGGGCGAGCAGGAACGCGGCGAAGGGTGCCGGTTTGCGGCTGAACCTCGTTGAATTTGAAACGGCCGGCACGGCGCGTCCAGAGACGATGGTCAAGTGCGATCTCCTTATCTTGTAGCGATCGCTACAAACTACGGACTTGCGCTTGGCTGTCAATCCTGTTTTTAGTGATCACTATGGATAAACTGACGAAGACACGGCGGGGCGGACCACGCAGCTTCGATCGCGATGAGGCTCTCGACATCGCCATGCGCCTTTTCTGGCGCCATGGGTTTGAAGGCGTGTCGCTTAATGATCTGACGTCCGCAATCGGAATCGCACCCCCAAGCCTCTATGCTGCCTTTGGCAGCAAGGCAGGGCTCTATCGCGAGGCGCTGGAGCGATATTCCGCATGGAGAGAACCCGGCGATTTCGGCCCGGCTATGGATCTGCTCACCGCCGTCCGTCAGTTGCTCGACCGCGCCATCAACTCTGTCACCGATCCCGAGGGAGAACGCGGCTGCATGATCTCCAGCGGAATGCTTGAATGCGGGGAGGATCATCTGGCGCTCGCCCGGGACCTGACGGACCGACGACAGGCCATGCGCGAGTCGATCGCTCTCAAGCTTCAAACCTGGCTGGATCCTGACCAGGCCGCCTCGCTGTCCCGCTATCTGATGACGGTTCTGCTCGGGCTTTCCGTCCAGGCACGAGACGGCGCATCGCGCGAGGACCTGCAGGAAATCGCCCGTCAGGCGGTGACGGCGGTCGAGGCCCGAGGGCTGGCCGGGGCGTCGAGCGGCGGCTAACCCGAAAGGCCAAGCTCCGGCCACCTTCGATCATTTGCCGGCTACCAGTCGCGAGCACCATTATTTCGGACCAGCTGGGGCTGCTTGACACGGTAACACGCCTTCGACGCAACAGTTTTCGAAATACGCCCCTTGTCGGGGAGCCCAGAGAGTCCATGTCTCTCCGAGCCAGGAGGATATCGTCGTGAAGCGCTGGATCGTCATTGCCGTCTTCGCTTTGGGCTCCGCCGGCTCAGCCGCGGCCGCCGATGCCGTCGTCGGAACCTGGAAGACGGAGAACGGCGAGCTTTCGGTGATCGAGCCCTGCAAGTCCGGCTTCTGCATCGTTGCCAAGACCGGGCAATATGCCGGACAAAAAATCGGCTCCGTCACGTCGCAAGGGGATGTCTATGCCGGTCGCATCACCGATCCCCGCAACAAGGCGACCTATAGCGGCAAATTGACGGTGGCCGGCGACAGCCTGAAGCTGCGTGGCTGCGCGACGCCGGTTCTGTGCAAGACCCAGACCTGGACCCGGGCGGATCGTTGACCGGGTTCCTTCGAGGCGGCGCAGCGGCGGGACGGCCCCCGTCCTGTCCGACCATGATCGACTTTCAGGACCGGGTTGCAGGGCGGATCTGAAACCAAACTGTGCTTGCGCTCGTCTTACCTCTCCGCGAGCGCTGTGTTCGCCCTCGTGCCGAGAAAGATCCTCATGCCCGACCCCGTCAAGCTCCTCTCGATCGGAGTGGCTGTTCCGCCCAACATCATCGACCAAAGCGACGCGGCCGTCGCCGCGCATGAAGCCTTCTCCGCCCGCTTCGGCGATTTCGACCGTCTCGTGAAGGTGTTCGACAGCGCCGGCATCAAACGCCGCTACGGCGTGCGCCCGATCGACTGGTATCTCCGAACATCCGGCTGGCAGGAGAGGAACGCCGCCTATATCGAGGGCGCTGGCGATCTCTTCGTCGAGGCGGCCAGGAAGGCACTCGACGCAGCCGGGCTTTCGCCCTCCGAGGTCGATGTCATCGTCACCGTCTCCTCGACCGGGATCGCGACTCCGAGCCTCGACGCGCAGGCGAGCGGCCGGATGGGCTTCCGCGAGGATGTCCTGCGCGTGCCGGTTTTCGGTCTCGGCTGTGCCGGCGGCGTGTCGGGCTTTGCGATTGCCGCCAACCTTGCCGCGGCAAGGCCCGGCTGCATCGTGCTCCTCGTTGCCGTCGAAACCTGCACGCTGGCCTTCCGAATGGACAAGCTGACCAAGGCAAATATCGTCGCGACGGCGCTGTTTGGCGATGGGGCGGCGGCCTGCGTCATCGCATCCTCCAGCCACGGCATTGCCGAGGTCGAGATGAGCGGTCAGCATACCTGGCCCGACACGCTGGATATCATGGGCTGGAGTGTCGAACCGGAAGGGCTGGGCGTGATCTTCGATCGCGCGATCCCGCCCTTTGCCGAGGCCAAGATCGAGCCCGCGATCAGTACGATCCTCTCCTCCGGCGATTTGACGCTTGCCGAAATCGACCGCTTCGCCTGTCACCCGGGCGGGGCAAAGGTGATCGACGCGCTCGAGACTGCGCTTCATCTCGATCCGGGCAGGCTCAATCACGAACGCGACGTGCTGTCCGACTATGGCAATATGTCCGCGCCGACCGTGCTCTTCGTGCTCGAGCGGCTGATCCGGTCCGGTCTTCCGCCCCGCACGCTGATGACCGCCATGGGCCCGGGGTTTACGGCGAGCTGCGTCTCCTTAAAGGCTGCGGCATGATTTGGTCGGTGCTTCTGCTCTTCGCGGTCACCTGCGAGCGGCTGTTCGAGCTCGTGCTGGCGCGGCGCAACACCGCAGGCTTGCTGGCGAAAGGCGGGGTCGAGGTTGCCGCCGGTCACTATCCGCTGATCGTGCTCCTCCATGCCGCCTGGCTGGCGGGTCTCTGGCTGCTTGCCACGGATGCCCCGCTGCATCCGGTCTGGCTGGCTGTCTTCGGCATGCTGCAGATCCTGCGCTTCTGGACCTTGGCCACGCTCGGCCGGCGCTGGACGACGCGCATCATCACCGTTCCAGGCGAAACGCTGGTTGCCGCCGGCCCCTACCGTTTCATTAGGCATCCGAACTATGTGGTGGTGATCGGCGAGATCGCCGTGCTGCCGCTCTGCTTCGGGCTGCCGCTCTACGCGCTGTTGTTTTCGCTCGCTAATGCGGTGATACTCACGATCCGCATCAAGGCGGAAAATGCCGCGCTTGCAGGATCGCCCCGTGCCCGGTCATCGTGACCTCCAGCCTGCTGTAGAAAGACCGATCCTTGTCTGGATGGGCTTTCTTGCCATGTGCATCGGCATGTTCATGGCGATTCTCGACATCCAGGTCGTGGCGACCTCGCTTCCAACGATCCAGGCGGCGCTCGACATCGATCCGGAGCAGATGAGCTGGATCCAGACGGCCTATCTGATCGCCGAAGTCGTCGCCATTCCGCTCACCGGCTTCCTGACCCGCGTGCTCACCATGCGCTGGCTGTTCGTGGTCTCGCTGTCGGTCTTCGTCATTGCCTCGGCGGGATGCGCGACGAGTACCAGCTTTGCCCAGCTGGTCAGCTGGCGGGTCCTCCAGGGTTTTTCCGGCGGAACGCTGATCCCCTCCGTCTTCTCTGCCGTCTTCATCCTGTTTCCGGAGAAGCGGCAGGCGCTGGCAACGACCATTGCCGGCGTGCTCGCCGTACTCGCACCGACGGTCGGTCCCATCATCGGCGGCTGGCTCACCGAGCGCTATTCCTGGCACTGGCTGTTCCTGATCAATGTGCTGCCCGGCCTCCTCGCCGCTCTCCTGGCCGCGCGCACGCTTCCCCGCCAGGCGGTCGCCCTCGCGCAGGCGCGGCAGATCGACGCCGTCGGGCTTGTGCTGATGGCCGTGGCGCTCGTCTGCCTCGAGCTTGGCCTCAAGAACGCGCCCACCAGTGGTTGGCTGTCTGTCTCGAGCGCGGGGCTTTTTGCCCTCTCGCTCGTTGCGGCCCTCCTCTTCATCCGCAGGACGCTCGCCAACCCGCAGCCGCTGGTCGATCTGCGCCATTTTCAGGACCGGAACTTCCTGGTCGGATCGACCTTGAGCTTTGTGCTCGGCATCGGTCTGTTCGGGTCGGTCTACCTGATCCCGGTCTTCCTCGCCTTCGTCCGGGGACATAATGCGCTGGAGATCGGGCTGACCATGCTGGTCACCGGCGTCGCGCAGCTGTTGACCGCACCTGTCGCCGTCGCGCTGGAAAAACGGATGGATCCGCGTCTGCTCTCCGGGATCGGCTTTGCGATCTTCGCCCTTGGCCTGGCTTTGAGCGCCTGGCAGGACCCGCAAACGGATTTCGACCAGATGTTCTGGCCGCAGGTCATCCGCGGCGTGGCGATCATGTTCTGCCTTCTGCCGCCGACCCGGCTGGCGCTCGGCAGCATCGACCCCGACCGCGTTCCCGATGCGAGCGGCCTCTTCAACCTCATGCGCAATCTCGGCGGCGCCATCGGCATCGCGCTGATCGACACGATCATCTACACCCGCTCGGAGCCGCTGATCGGCGAGATCACGACGCGACTGCAGCAGGGCGATGTTGGCACGGCCGCCTTCATCGGCGCGCCCGCAGAGGTCATCGCAGGTCACTCCGGCCCCTTCGATCCGGACATGATCGCCACGCTCGACCCCTTGATCCAGACGGCGGCCACGGTACAGGCCCTGAACGAGGCCTGGATGATCGTCGCCCTCCTGACCGCTCTCGCCCTCCTCTGCCTCCCCTTCGCCAGACCGCCGGCCGCATCCGCAACGCCTCAGTCAGCCGATCCCTGACTCGAAGATGGATTGGTAACCCTAAAGTTGCAACCCAGGATGATCGGCGAAGGAAGTTGCCGAACGTCAGCATTCGCTAACCATTGAGGCCTTAAGTCTTTTCACATCGAAAGGCTGGGCCACCATGAACACGCTGAGTTCCCCTCTACCGGACCTGTCCGCACAACCGATGGCGTCACCGAGCGCCGAGCGCATCCTCAACGGCCTCGTCCGCCCGGTTCTGGCGATCGATGCGGGCGGGCTGGTCGTCTATGCCAATTCTGCGGCCGAAGCTGCGTTCGAAGGCTGGGTCGCCGGCCTCGACCTGCGCGATCTCCTCCCCGGCTTCACTTTGTCCCTGATCTCTCCGGTTGGGCCGAGCGTCCAGCGTCTCGCCTGCCGGAGGAACGAGGCCTATGAGGTGACTCTGTCGCCCTTGCCGGGAGAGGGTTTCGTCGTCGAATTGCGGCTTGCAGCAGGCACGGCATCCGTCGCTCTCACGACCGAGCGTGACGAACTGACCGGTCTTGCCAAGCGCAACACGCTGATGGCCCACCTCGACGACGCGCTTGCGCAGGAGGATGGGCTCACCACCTTCGCGGTGCACTGCATCGATCTCGACCGCTTCAAGACGGTGAACGACACGCTTGGCCATGCGGTGGGCGACCTGTTGCTGAAGAAGGTTGCCGACCGGCTTTTGGCGGCCTGCCGCAGGAGCGATCTCGTCGCGCGACTGGGTGGGGACGAATTCGTCGTTCTGCAGCGCGATGTCGAGGATCTAGCCGCTGCCGAGCGTCTGGCTGCGCGAATCGTCGATCTGGTCGGTCGGACCTATGTGCTCGGCGGCCACACGATCAATATCGGCGCCAGCGTCGGGGTGGCCTTGCGGGGCGCGAGCACACAGGCCCGCGATCTCATCCGCAACGCCGATCTGGCGCTCTACGAGGCGAAGCGCGCGGGGCGTAGCCGGTTCCGGCTGTTCGAGAGCAGCATGGACACCGGCCTTCAGGAGCGCCGGGAAATGGAGATCGACCTGCGGCGGGCCCTGGCGCTCAAGCAGTTCGAGCTCAGCTATCAGCCCTTCATCGATCTCTCCACCGACCAGGTGATCGGCTTCGAGGCGCTGCTGCGCTGGACGCATCCGACCAAGGGCAATATTCCGCCCCTGCACTTCATCCCGCTGGCGGAAGAGAATGGACTGATCGTCAAGATCGGCGAATGGGTGCTGCGCCAGGCCTGCATGGAGGCGGCGACCTGGCCAGAGGAGATGATCATCGCCGTCAATGTCTCCCCTCTCCAGTTCAAGGCCGATACGCTGCTCGAGACGGTCTCCTCGGCGCTGGCCCGCTCGGGCCTTCCGGCCCACCGGCTGGAGATCGAGATTACCGAAGGCGCTCTGCTTGACGATACCAGCAATGTGCTGGTCACGCTCGCAGCGCTCCGTGCGCTCGGCGTGAAGATCTCGATGGATGATTTCGGGACCGGCTATTCCTCGCTCGCCTATCTGCAGAAATTCCCCTTCAACAAGATCAAGATCGACCGCTCCTTCGTGGCGACCGACAATGCCGACAATGAGGCGATCCTGAAAGCCGTCGCAGGGCTCGGGGCAAGCCTCGGCATGGCGATCACCGCCGAGGGCGTCGAGACGGCGGAGCAGCTTGCGCGCATCCGCAGCGAGCGCTGCACCCATGTCCAGGGCTACCTGACCGGACGCCCCATGCGGCCCGACCTGATCCCGGACTTCTTGAAACGATCCCCGTCCACGATCCAGAACGAGACCGCCTGATGACCGCCAACCTCCACCGCCTCGTCTATTACAGTCGCAACCATGTCTCCGCCGACGCCGCCTCCTTCAAGGCGGCTGTCGATGACATCCTGGCTAAGAGCCGGATCAACAATGCCCGCGATGACATCACCGGCGCCCTGCTTTTCAATTCCGGCTGCTTCGCCCAGGTCCTGGAAGGGCCGCTGGAGACGGTCGAGGCGACCTTCGAGCGGATCCAGCAGGATGAACGGCATGGCGAGGTTTCGCTTCTCGCCTTCGATCCGGTTCCGCATCGCTCCTTTCCCGATTGGGCGATGGGCTTTATCGGACTGTCCGATGCCGATGCTGCCCGCTTCTCCGGCATCGCCGCCTCCAGCGGCTTCGATCCCTCCCGCTTAAGCGGCCAGGAGATCCACCGGCTGCTTCGCGACCTGACGCTGGAGGAAGAACAGGCGCATGCCTGATCCAGCTTTGGGATTGCAGACAATCGACAGGCGGAGGCATTCCCGGCCGGCCTCGGAAGGACGGCCGCGGAGCAGCGCGGCTCCCTCCTGCGAGCCGGCGGCTTACTCATCGTCCCGCGAAGTTTCCGCTTAGATGCCGGCATACCATTCGTAGCCGCGGTCTTCCCAATAGCCGCCATTTCCGCCCCAGAGCGTGGCGAAGCTGTCGACCAGTTCGATGCGCATGATGTATTTCGCCTGTTTATAGCCGAGCTGCCGCTCGACCCGCAGACGCAGGGGAGCGCCGTGGCCGATGCTGAGATCCTGGCCGTTCATCTGATAGGCGACAATGGTCTGGGGGTGGACCGCGTCGATCAGGTCGATGCTTTCATAATATCGGCCACTGCCGTCGAGGGTCTTCTCGAGCTCGTCGGCACAATGCAGCACGACAAACCGGGCCGTCGGCTTGAGCCCGGTCAGCCGCAGCAGGCTGGCGAGCGGAACGCCGGTCCATTGGCCGATGGCGCTCCAGCCTTCGACGCAGTCATGGCGGGTGATCTGCGTGCGCGCCGGCAGCGCCTTCAGGTCGGCGAGCGAAAACGCGCGCGGCCGCTCGACAAGGCCGTCGACCTTCAGCCGCCAGGCTGCGAAGTGCCCTTCCGCGAGTTCGGCATAGTCGTCGCCGTCGGGCGCGCTCGTACCATTGACCCTGAACGAGGGCGAAATGTCCTTCGCATCGAACTCGCGCGCCAGGGCATCGCGTCCCTGGAGCAGCCTCTGCGCCTTCATGGTCAGGCTCTCGGCGGAGCGGAGGACATGCGCGACGTCGGCATTCTGGTCGAGAAGGTCGCAGCCGCTGAGTGTCAGGGCACTGGCGCCGAGCGTGCCGCCGATGAGGAAGCGGCGGCGGGAAAAGATCCGGCTCATGACTGCGGGCCCTTCTCGGTAATTGCATAGCGTCCGGTGATCATCGAGCGGATGTTGTTCCAGGTCCCCGACAGGATGACCATTGCCACATGGACGACAACGAAGAGCACCAGAGCGGAGGCCGTGATGAAGTGGATGGTGCGCGCCGACTGCCGCCCGCCAAAGAGATCGACCAGCGCCGGAAGGGCGGCATCGACCCCGGGCGACATGGTGAGCCCGGTCAGGACCATCAGCGGCAGGAGGACGACGATGACGGCCAGATAGGTCAGCTTCTGGAGCGCATTGTAATGCCTGGCCTCGTCCCCTTCCGGAAAGCGCAGACGTGCATGGTCGAGCACTTCGCGACCGAGATGGCGCGGCGAGAGCTCGCGCACCTGGGGCGCCAGGTCGCGCCGGAAATGTCCGCTCAGGAGGCCGATGCCGAGGTAGAGCGCACCATTGATGACGAACAGCCAGGCGAAGAAGAAATGCCAGCGGCGCCCGGCGGCCAGATCCTGGAACGACGGCAGGGTGATCCAGTTCGGAAAGGCTCGGGCGGTCTGTTCGCGCTCGACGGTCGAGACGCCGAGGACGCCGGTGGTCGGAACCTCCAACCCCGCAATGCGGACAAAACCACGCGGCTCGCCAGCCTCCTCCACAGCGCCGATTGTCAGCAGGGCGGGATCGCCATTCGCACCATAATGGCCCCAATAGAGTTCCGGATGAGCGTTGAAGATCTGCAAACCACTCAACAGGAGGACACTCAGGCAGAGCACGTTGACCCAGTGCGTCAGCCGGGTCGCGATCGAGTGGCGGCGGATGAAGATCGTCCGCGGTTTGTCGGCATTGTCATGGGAGGCGGTCTTGCGCATCGCAGCGTCTTTCGTCGGTGTCATCGGACGGCTGCGACAGGGCAGCCGTGCATTGGAAAGGCCGGCCGAAGCAGGGGGCGGCTGCTTCGACCGGCGACGGCGTGGTTACATCGGCGGAACCACACCATTCTTGCCGACGACCACCTGGTGGGCGATCGGGCCGGTGGCCGCCTTTTCGGCGGTGATGAAGACAACGGCGCCGGGAACGAGATCCTCCTTGGTTGCCGCAGCAATGGTGACGACCGGCGTGCCATCCGGAATGGCGATTTTCTTTTCCTTGCCGTGATAGGTCACGGTGACGGTGCGACCATCGACACCCTTGACGGCATCGGCGACAGTGGCATTGGTCATGCTGCTCTCGGGCTTCAGATCCCAGCCATAACTGCCCTCGCCCGTGCCCTTCATCGCAGGCGGGAAGATCAGAACCTCGAGCGCACCATCACCGCCACCGGCCTTCGGCAGCGATGCGATCCCGACAAAATCGCCCGGCTTGATGTCGGTGACCTTGGCATTGGCGACGCCGGCGATCTTCCAGCCATCGGCCAGAGCGACGTCGACGGTTTCGCCCTCGCGTGTCTTCACCTTCAGCGTCGACGCCGAATAGGCGACGACATTGCCGCGGACATGAATGGGCGCGGGCTTCGCGGCTTCGGCATGTGCAGAAGCGATCAGCGGCGAGACAGAGAGGATGCCGGTCAAGCCCAGCAGCAGAACGCGGGGGAGAAGCTTCATGGATTTCTTCCTACTAGTTGGTAGTTTCTTGAGACGCAGTTACTCCGGGTGGCTCCAGCCACCGCGGAATTAGTGTGAACCGGTCGGTGTCAGTCGATCGAGGACCGGCTTCAGAATTGCAGCGAAGACATCCGGTCTGCCATAGGCCCTTGCCGACAGCATGGCACCATAGACCGTTGCCAGGAACGCTTCGGCTTCGATACTCGGCTCGCTGGCAAGTTGAAGCACGCCCTCCCGTGCGCCGCGCTCCATCACCGATGCCAGCCAGCCGGAGATGAAGCGAAAGAACTGGGTGACCTCATCGGCAACATCCTGCGGCAAAGATGGCAACTCGCTGGCAAGCATCGCGCAAACGCAATAGGGACGGCTCGCATCGGCGATGCACTGGGCCCAATGATTCGCATAAACCGTGAGGATATCGAACGCATTCGGAACGCGCGCCTCGAGCTCCGCGACGTTTGCCTGCCCGTCTTCCCGATAGCGCCTGACCAGTTCCCGAACCAGATCGACCTTGCTGGGGAAATGGTGATGGATACTCGCCTTGCGAATGCCAACGACAGTTGAGATATCGGCATAGCTGAAGCCGTTATAGCCGCCATTCATGATGAAGTGCCGGGCGGACGCGAGAATGTCGTCGGCAGTGGTGGACAGGTTGCTCATGGCTTTGTCTACCTTCTAGTAGGCAGGCCGTCAAGCCCTTGGTCCGAATTGTCTGGGGCAATGACAAAGCCCCGAGGTGAAGGATTGGTCCCACGCCCTGCAGGACATGGGTCCGAGCGCAATTCGGCCGCGCGAAGGCGGCCAGCCCGCCGATCCCGGGTTTTGCTCGAAGGTCGCGCGTCGACGCCATCCGCTCGTCAGGAGAAGCCGGCGACCGCGTGCGGAACGTAGCCGGATTCGAGAGCGTCGATCTCTTCCGGCGTCAGCCTGATCGCAAGCGCCGCAACGGCATCGTCCAGATGGTGCAGCTTGGTTGCTCCGACGATGGGTGCGGTGAGTTCCGATTTCGATAGAAGCCAGGCAAGCGCAATCTGCGCCCGCGGCACCCCTCTCTGCTGCGCGATCGTGGCGACCGATTCGACCACGCGCCGATCGGCATCCTCCGTCACCTGCCTGTAGAGGCTCCGGCCGAACTCGTCGCTTTGCGAGCGGGTGCTCTCCTCGCTCCAGTCGCGCGTCAGGCGGCCGCGTGCCAGCGGGCTCCAGGGGATGACGCCGATGCCCTCCGCCTTGCAGAGCGGCAGCATCTCCCGTTCCTCTTCGCGATAGAGCAGGTTCAGGTGGTTCTGCATGGAGACGAAGCGGGTCCAACCATGCGCCTGCGCGGTGGACAGCATCTTTGCGAACTGCCAGGCATACATGGAGGATGCGCCGATATAGCGGGCCTTGCCCGCCTTCACGACATCATGCAGGGCCTCCAGCGTTTCTTCGATCGGCGTGTGAGGATCAAAGCGATGGATCTGGTAGAGATCGACATAGTCGGTTCCCAGCCGCCTGAGACTGGCATCGATTTCCGAGAGAATGGCCTTGCGCGACAGGCCTGCGCCGTTCGGTCCGGGCCTCATTCGGCCATGCACCTTCGTGGCGATGACGACGTCGTCGCGTGTCGCGACATCCTTGAGGACCCGGCCGAGGATCTCCTCGCTTGTCCCGTCGGAATAGACATTGGCCGTGTCGAAGAAGGTGATCCCCAGTTCGATCGCCTTGCGGATAAAGGGTCGGCTGTCCTCTTCCGTCAGGGTCCATGGGTGGCTGCCGCGGTCGGGCTCGCCATAGCTCATGCAGCCGAGACAGAGGCGGGAGACTTCGAGGCCGGTCTTTCCGAGACGCGTATAGTCCATGATGATGTCCAATCTTCAGAAGTGCATGATGCTTGAGGGGTTGAGGCCAAGGTGGGGCAGGCGCGCCAGGAATCCACCAAAGGGCATGATCAATCGCGAAGACCGGCGTCGAGGACGCACCGTGCTTGCTCACCTTCCGGAAGGGACCTCCTTGGCCGATGGGAAGAGACCGGCGGAAAGCCATCCGGCGAGGAGAAGGCAGAGGGCGATCGCGATCGCTGCGACGCTATAGGCGTAACCCACGGACTGGACATCGGTTGCAGACCCGAGGATCGCGAAGAACAACCCGCCGATGATCGCCGCGGCGAAGGCGCCGCCGATCTGGAGCATTGAATTGACGAGACCGGAGGCCAAGCCCGACCGCGTCTTGCCGACTCGCTGGACGACGCTTTTCAGAAGGTTCGGAAGCGCGATCCCTTGTCCGATCCCGATCAGAAACAGTGCAGGCGCAAGGAAGCGGGCCTGATCGCTTAAGATGAGAGCCGCCGTTGCAAACAGGCCGAAGGCTTGCAGGCCCATGCCGACGGCGGCGGAATAGCGCCCGAAGCGGCGGAGCGCGTGCTCGCTGGCAAACGGGCCGAGCACGAAGCCCGCAGCCGCGGGGAGGATGGCGAGACCCGCCTCGAAGGGCGTGCGGCCAAGACCGCTCTGCTCATAGACCGAAAAGACAAGCCAGAACGCCGCAAGCGCATAGAAGAACAGGGCCGCCATCAGCCCACGCTTCAAGCCTGGCACGGTCAGCAGGCTAGGTGCCAGGATAGGATCGCCGCCGGCAGCCTCCAGGCTGCGCTCATGCCGCCAGAACAAGAGGAAAACGGGCAGCGAGGCGGCCAGCATCAGGACCAGCCAGAGCGGCCATCCCTGCTCGCGACCTTCGATCAACGGCGCGATCAGCGCCGCGAGCGCGAGCGCGATCAGCAGGGCGCCGCTCAGATCCAGCTTGCTCGGCCTGTCAGCCCGGGTTTCGCGCAGCACGACGAAGGCTGAGGGCGCGGCAATCGCGATCACCGGAAGGTTGATGAGGAAGATCGCCCGCCATCCAAGCCCGAAGAGATCGAGTGCGATCAGCGCGCCGCCGAGGAACAGGCCGGCCATCGAGGCGACGCCGAAGGTCAGCGCATAGAAGCTGAGCGCCTTCGATTTTTCATGATCCGGAAAGATCGCATTGATCGAGGCAAGCGCCTGCGGCGCCATGATCGCCGCGGCAAAGCCCTGGAGGATCCGACCGATGATCAGGGCGGAAGGAGACCAGGCGAAACCGCAAAGCGCCGATGCGGCCGCGAAGCCGAGCATCCCGCAGAGAAATACGTTCCGTCGGCCATAGAGATCGCCGAGCCTGCCGCCGGTGATCAACATGACTGCATAGGTGGTCGCATAGCCGGAAATGATGAGTTGCATGGTCGATGCGGAAGCGTGGAAGTCCTCACGGATCGACGGTAGCGCCACGTTGACGATGAAGAAGTCCAGAGGCGGCAGGAACGCTCCGGCCAGGAGAATGACCAAAGCCGTCCAGCGGCGCGGATCGGGTTCACTTTCTCGAATGCGGTTCTGTTTCACATGTCTCTCCATATCGGTCGTGAAGACGGCCGACCTTTGGAAATCGCCAAGGATTTAGGAACTATTTGGTTCCAAATTCGAGTCAGTCGAGCGCTTTCAGTGCGATATCGATCATGGCCTTCGTCTCCTCGCGGTCTGCACCCGCCTTGCCCAGCACCCGCATGCCCTGAATCTGGCAGACGAGGAAACGCGCCAGCGCCCGCTCGTCCCGGGAGCGGTCGATTTCACCCAGGGCCTGCGCGCGGATGATCGCCGCCGCATAGAGATCCTGCATGCGCCGGAACAGGCGGGAGACCCGGGGCGCCACGTCCTGATCCGCCGGCAGCATCTCGACCGCCGCCAGAACGACGAAACATCCGCGTAAGCCTTCGCTGCCCGAGGACGGTTCGACCTGCCGCAGGAGTGCAGCGCGGATCGCGGCTTTCGGCGAGGGATCGGACTGCAGAATGTCGCCGACCGTGCGAACCGCCTCGTCGATATAGACATCGAGCGCCCGGAGATAGGCGCCGCGCTTGTCGGCAAAGGCCTTGTAGAAACTGCCCCGCGAGAGCGCCATCCCGTTGAGCAGGTCGGGAAGCGAGGCATCGTGAAATCCCCGATCCCAAAACACGTCCATCGCCTTGCGAACGGCCTCATCGACCTCAAATTCGCGGGGACGTCCAACGGGAGCGGAAATTTGAGTGCGCTTGACCATGACGCCAATATGGAACCATTCGGTTCACAATTCAAGCGTAAGCTTGCAATTCCTGAACCGCCTGCGCCGCGACAGCGGGGAGACCGGCATGGCGCTTGAGCTGGGGGCCCGTGGCGGATAGCGTCCTGGCTCGCTTCGTGGAGTGCTTCGAGACAATGCCCGGTCCCTTCGTCGTTCCCTTTCATGGTGATGCAGATCTTCCCGAACGGGTGGATCTCGTCGTCATCGGTGGCGGCATCATCGGGGGCATCGACGACACTCGAGCTTGCAGAGCGCGGCCTGACGGTCCCTCTGTGTAGGAAGGGCGGGATCGGGCATGAGCAGTCGAGCCGCAACTGGGCATCGGCCCGACCGCGGGCAGGCCGATGGCGGATCTCGTGATCGGCCGGCCACCCCTGGTCGATCCCCATGACTTTCGCTTCAGCCGCTTCTCCGACGGCTCGAGGATCCGCATCATCGGCGGGTTTTGACGCTCACGCGGAGCGGACCAATCAGGCGAGCGCCCACTGTTTGGGCTGAAGCAGGGGTTCGGCGGCCATGTCGTCGGCAATTGCCAGGGCGATGATCTCTCCAATATCGCGCGCACTGGTGATGCCCTGGACGAAGGGCAGCTTGTGCAGCAGGAAGGAGATGGAGCCGCAGTAAAGCCGGTTCGTCAGATCGGCTTCGAAGACCGGGCGGAAGCTCTCGTCGAGATCGACGCCGCCCGTGCGCACGATGCCGGTCTCGCCGCCCTCCAACGGTCCGGAGGCCTTGGTGGCGGCCTTGCGCACCAGCCCTTGGGCCTTCAGGCTTGGGAAAGGTATATCCCGGGCCGAAAGCGGATGCTGGCCGGTTGCGTCGATGAAAGCCTCGAACTCGAACTGCCCCTCCTCGGTCTTCACCACCGCCCCGCGCGCCACCTGCTTGTTGTCGATCTCGCTGTCCTGGCCAAGCGCCATGATGTCGAGCTTGCCGGCGCGATGGAGAGCCAGCAGCCGGTGGATCGACTGGTGCGGCACCGTGGCATAGTCGTCGACGAAGACCGTCTTGAAGTGCTTGTGGAAGCGTGCGAGATCGTCTTCATCGAGATGCGGGATCGCGCGTGCGATCACCTCATGCATGCGAAGGATCGCATAGCGCCATTCCACCGTCTTTCTTTCGGCCTTGTTGGCCTCCGCCTCAGCAAGGTTGCGCGCCGCCCAGACGAAGGGATCGGCCTCCTCCCGTGCCCGGAAATAGGCCTTGTCGATGGTCTCCACCGTGAGCAGGCCAAGCCCGATCTCGGCGGCATAGGCGGGATCGCAGGCGGCAAGCTCTCGCCGGAACAGCTCGAACACCGCGTCCAGCAACTGGCTGCCGCGCGTGGCGATCAGCGCGTCAACGGCCTCGGGAGTACAGATGGACAGGGGGCGATAGGGGATCTCGCAGTAGAAATCAGCCTCGGGGAGCACGCCCTTGCGCGACATCATCGTGGCGTGGAAGCCCTCCGTCTCCGGCTTCGGATGATAGCGAAGACTGTTCGCCTCATCGAGGAGAAACACGCCGTGCTTGGTTGCGACCGTAATCAGCGCATCGATCCCGCTCAGCGACGTGCCCAGGATACCGACCTTGCAGGGCGGAATGGTCTTCAGCACCGGCGCAGGCCAGGGTGAGACGAAATAGCCTGGCCGAACCTCGGTCGTCTCCGGAAAATCATGACCGGTCGCGAGCACCACATGGTCGAAGCTGTAGTCAGTAGTCTCGCCGCTGCCTGACTGGCTCTTCAGGCTGATATCGGACTTGTGAAGCGTGATGTCGACCACCCGGCTCGACGCCTTGATGTCGATCCTGTGGCCCTTCGCGCGGCCGATCTCGATCAGCTGGTTCAGCTGCTGCTGCAGATAGTCGCCGAGCACGATGCGGGGGTAGAATTCCCGCTCGTTGATTGAACTCCGCTCGACGCCGAGCTCCGCAAGCCTCTCGTCTGACTGGCGCGACAGCCACGCAACCAGGCTCTCGCAGATTGGCGGCAGCTCGATGCTGGCGATATTGGAAAGCATGGCGCGGTCGTTGAGATCCGGATGGTAGGGCGTTCCCTTGCCCGGCTCGGCATCGCTTTCAAAGATCGTGATCGTCAGCGGCTGATTGATCTGGTTCAGACCTTTCAGCGTATAGATTCCAGTCGGTCCGGAGCCGACGATCGCGACAGTCAGGGTCATACGCCATACTTTCTTCGTAAGAAGATGTTCAAGATGCAGAGTGAACTATTCCCTATCCCCGACGTTCCCTTCCTTCGGACTTTTTTCCGAAAGATGATGGGTGAGGGTCGAAAAGGGCCTTTTGACGGGCGTCGGCTGCGCGTCGATTGTTGAGCATCGCTGCGGATCGCAGCCGATCGCACCGTAGCCCGCCGCTGGGCATGCCGCTTCTCAAGGCAGCACTTCGAGTCTTCAGCTTTCTTGTCGCGGGTGAACAAGAATGTCGATGCCGTCGGAAAGGCGTTTGCTTGTCGCAGCAAGAATACCGTCGAGCCTTTGGAACAGAGAATGGCAGGGCTGGTTGAGCAGGGGAAACCAGAGAAGGGGTATTCTCCATGTTCATGCGCGTCGATCAGCTTCAGGCTGAGCTTCCGGCACCCAAACGGGCCGATCCCAATGCCGCCGCCGCCCTGCAGGAGCTGCTGGGCGGGAAATATGGCGAGATGTCAACGCTCGGGAACTACATGTTCCAGTCGTTCAACTTCCGCTCGAAGGAGAAATTGCGGCCGTTCTACAGCCTTGTCGCCAGCATCACGGCGGAGGAGCTCGGCCATGTCGAGCTGGTCAGCAACGGCGTGGCGATGCTGGCGAATGGCCCGGACAAGAAGAATGGCGATGCCGGCGACGGCGGCGACATTTCCGGCGCACCCTTCGAGGATATGAAGGATATGCGTCTTGCCGCAGCCTTCCTTTCCGGCGGCGGTGGCGCCATGCCCGTCAACAGCAATGGCGTCTCCTGGAACAACGACTTCATCACCACCACCGGCAATGTCGTCGTCGATCTCCTGCACAATTTCCACCTGGAATGCGGTGCCCGCCTGCACAAGCTGCGCGTCTATGAAACGCTGACCGACCCGACCGGGCGCGAAGTCTGCGGCTATCTCCTCGTCCGCGGCTCCGTGCACGCCCACGCCTATGCACTGGCCCTGAAGAAGATCACCGGCGTCGAGATCGAGAAGTTCCTGCCGACACCGAACATCCCGCTCTCCAAGATCCCGGAATGCCAGAAATATCTGGACGAGGGCTCGCATCGCCGCCTCTATACCTTCAGCCCGAACGACTACAAGGAGATGGCGGGCATCTGGGGCAATGGCGAGGTCGCCCTGCCTGACGATCCGGCGGGCGAGCTGGAAGTCGTGGACGGCATGCCGGAAGGCGGCAAGATCCACCAGCTGGTCGGCGTCCCCTCGGCATTTACGCCGGACTATGCGCCGGAAGAAATGTTCGAGATCGCCGAAAAGCTCTACAAGAAGTCGCGCTGATCGCACGACAGGCAGGCTCTAGGGGCCAAACTGAATTCAAAAAGCGCGGACCGTCTGGCCCGCGCTTTCCCGTATCCAGCAACCGGACCCTTCCATGCCCTCTTCGCATCTCCCGCCCCGACGGATCGTCGTTATCAGCGATTTCCAGGATGGGTCTTGGAGCGACGCTCCGTTGGCGGATGTGGAGACGATGCGTCAGGAATGGATGAGCGGCAGCCGCGGAATGCCTCTTCCGGTCGGTCCGCGGCCGGATGAGGTCGAGGTCGATGGCGGCTATATCGAGCGCCTGCCGCTCGCCTGCGTGAAGGCGGGGCTGGTCGAGACGGCGGAGATCTGGACGCATTGGCGCGGCGAGACCCCGCCGCCTGCCTGGACGCGCGGCAGCCCGCATCTGCTGCGCCGCGCCTTCCGCATGAACGGCCCGCAGGCGCCCTTCTCCTCCAATGACATGCTCGGCCATATCGAAGCCTTCGGCCCGCCGGAGATCCTTTGCGTCTGGGGGTTGGGCGTCTCCGAGGAGATCATGGAGGCCTGCCGCGACAGCATCCGCATCTACAATTCCATCGACGCGCCGGCCCTCAGGATTCCACCCGAGGTCAGCCGTCATTTCGACCTCGTGCTGACAGGCGCCGAGTGGCAGTCGGAAGCGGTCAGGGCGCGCCATCCGGACATGCAGACCGCCATCATGCCGGTCGGTCCGGAATTCGCCTCCAAGACGACATTCCGGCCGCTCGGCCTGCCCAAGATCTACGACATCATCTATGTCGCGGCCGCTCAAGCCTACAAGCGGCACGATATCCTGTTCGACGCCCTGGCCCGGCTGCCACGCAACATTCGCGCGCTCTGCGTCTGCGGCTATGGCGAGCTTGCCGATGCGTTTCGTGCGCGGATCACCGAGCTCGGCCTGTCCGTCGAGATCATCGGCCCGCCGGGCGTTGCTTTCGACGAGGTCAACCGCCTCATGAACCAATCGCGGCTGGGCGTCGTCTGCGGTGTGGACGATGGAGCACCGGCGATCCTGACAGAATATATGCTGGCCGGCATTCCGGTGCTGGCGAACAGCGCGCTGACCTGCGGGCTGCAATACATCACGCCAGACACGGGCCGCGCTGCACCGGCCGAGCAGTTCGGCCAGGCGATCGCCGCGATGCTGGCGGGGATCGAGGCCTATGCACCGCGTCAGACCGTGCTCGACCGCTGGACCTGGCCGCACACGATCGCACTGCTTCGTCCGCTCATCGAGGACGCGCGGAGAAAGAAATAGAAGAGGATGAGGAACCTTCGGTGCATCACCCAGTTCGGCAGCACTAGCTGCGCGAGGATGCTCCATGAATGTGTTGAGTTCGTTTCTGACCAACTCCGAAACGAAGCTCCCGCCGGACATCCCCCTCATCTGTTTCTCGCATCTGCGCTGGGACTTCGTTCTCCAGCGCCCCCAGCACCTGATGCAGCGCTTCGCTGCTGAGCGGCAGGTGTTCTATTTCGAGGAATTTATTCCGACCGACCACCATCTGGCCTATCTGGAAATCCATCCCTTCGACGGTACGACTGTCAAGGCGATCCGTCCGCGTGTGCCGCATTGGTGGAGCGAGACCGAGCGGGAGGCCGCACTTGCGCGCCTGCTCGACGATCTGATCGCGCTCCATGGGGGACGCAAGCCGATCCTCTGGTTCTACACGCCGATGATGTTCGCCTTTGCGCGCCATGTCGATGCGGCTGCCGTCGTCTATGACTGCATGGACGAGCTCGCCAATTTCAAGTTTGCCCCGCCGCAGCTGAAGGAAACGGAGCGGGCGCTGATGGCTCGCGCCGACGTGGTGTTTACCGGCGGCGTCAGCCTTTACGAGGCGAGGCGTGATCGGCACGACAACATCCATGCCTTTCCCTCCAGCGTTGATGTCGCCCATTTTCGCGCCGCCAGGCAGCCAGTCGCGGCGCGGGACGATCAGGCGGGCATTGCCGAACCGAGGCTCGGCTATTACGGGGTCATCGACGAGCGGCTCGATCTCGCCTTGATCGCCGAGGTGGCGGCAGCAAGACCGGCTTTGTCCTTCGTCTTCGTCGGTCCGGTCGTGAAGATCTCGCCGGACGAGCTGCCGCGTGCGGCCAACATCCATTATCTCGGCCAGAAATCCTACGCCGATCTGCCGGCCTATCTCGCCGGCTGGCAGGCGGCTTTGATGCCCTTTGCGCGCAACGAGGCGACCCGCTTCATCAGCCCCACCAAGACGCCGGAATATCTGGCTGCGGGCCGGCCTGTGGTCGGCACGCGGATCACCGATGTCGTGCGCAGCTTTGGCGACATGCCGGGCGTGTTCCTGGAAAACGAGCCAGATGCCTTCGCCCGCGCCTGCGACGCGGCGCTGGCACTGTCGCAGAGCGATGACACATGGCTTGCGGCCGTCGACGAGCGGCTGAAGAGGAACTCCTGGGACACGACCTTTCGCGGCATGTCGCAGCTTCTCCAGGAGGCCGTGGCACGGGTCTCGACGCCCGCAGCCTTTGAAGGCATCGTCGCGGCCGATCCGGCGAAAGCCGCCATCCTGCCGGCCGCGATCCTGCCGCTTCCGGTCAAGGCCCCCGCTGCACGGCCCCAAGCCCCTGCACTTCGCAGCACCGCAAGAGCGGGCAGGCCGCCCTATGACTACCTGATCGTCGGTGCAGGCTTTGCAGGCTCTGTCTTGGCCGAGCGTCTGGCTGCCGACGGGAACAAGCGCGTCCTCCTCTGCGACAAGCGCCCCCATATCGCCGGCAATGCCTATGATCACCATGACGCGGCCGGGATCCTCGTCCATCGCTACGGACCACACATCTTCCATACCAACAGCGAAGACGTCTTTAACTACCTGTCTCGCTTCACGGAATGGCGGCCCTATGAGCACCGGGTGCTCGCCGAGATCGGTGACCAGCGGCTGCCTATTCCGATCAACCGCACCACGCTGAACGCGCTCTATGGGCTCGATCTGCGCTGCGATGCCGATGCCGCCGGTTTCCTGGCCGCCCGCGCCGAGCCGCAGGACCCGATCCTCACCTCGCGCGATGTCGTGGTCTCCCAGGTCGGCACGGCCCTCTACCAAGCTTTCTTCGAGGGCTATACGCGCAAGCAATGGGGCCTCGATCCCTCGGCACTCGACCGGGCGGTGACCGCCCGCGTGCCGACCCGCACCAGCACCGACGACCGCTATTTCCTCGACACGTTCCAGGCCATGCCGCGCGAGGGCTATACGCGCATGTTCGAGCGCATGCTCGACCATGAGAATATCACCGTGATGACCGGGACCGATCATTCCGAGCTGAAGCGGGACCGTCTCGCACCCCATACGATCTTCACGGGGCCGATCGACGAATATTTCGACCACTGTTACGGACCTCTGCCCTATCGCAGCCTCGAATTCCGGCATGAGACGCATGATGTGCGCCGCATGCTGCCGGTCGCCGTGGTCAATTTCCCTTCGGAAGACGTGCCTTATACGCGGGTAACCGAATACAAGCACCTGACCGGCCAGATTCACCCGAAGACCAGCATCAGCTATGAATTCGCCAGGGCCGAGGGCGACCCCTACTATCCGATCCCGCGACAGGAGAACCAGGCGCTCTACAAGACATACGAGGCTCTGGCCCGCGAGCGCCAGGACGTGACCTTCGTCGGGCGGCTCGGCACCTATCGCTACTACAATATGGACCAGGTGGTCGGCCAGGCGCTCGCCACCTATCGCCGCCTGCGGGCCCGCTCGGAAACGGGAGCCGCGCTCGCCGGCAGCCTTCATGAGTGACCCGTCTTCTGCAGGACGGGGACCCGTCCCGGGCAGCGGGACGGCTCGCCCCCTCCGGCTGGCGCTTGCAACCGATAGCGAAGACCCTTCCGGCATGGGTGAACACATGCTGGCGCTTGCCCAGGCTCTCGAAGCGGCTTCATCGGCGAGCGAGATCGGCGGACCAGCCTGGGACGTCACGCTGGTCGCGACCTCGCCCCGAGCCCTGCCGCTGCTGCAACGGGCCGCGCGGCGCGGCGTGGCCGTCAAGGTGGCGGAGACGGAGGAGGACCTCTCTGGCTGGCTTCGCTCGGCCGGAATCGATCTTCTGCATGTGCACGCCGGGATCGGCTGGGAGGGGCATCGCCTGGCGGCAGCCGGTGCGGCCTGCGGCATTCCCGTCATCCGCACGGAACATCTCCCGTATCTTCTGACCGACCCGGAACAGCAGCAGGACTTCGCGACAGCGGCGCGAGACGTGGCGCGCCATATCCTCGTCTCGCAGGCTTCGGCCCGGAGTTTCGAGGATGCAGGGCTCCCGGCAGAGAAACTGGCGGTCGTGCGCAATGGCGTCTTCCCGCTTGCACCCGGCGGCGATTCATCGGAGCTCCGCCGCGCACTCGGGCTCGGCAACGCCCTCGTGCTGCTGACCGTCGCGCGCTTCACACCGCAGAAGGATCACGCGACGCTGATTGCTGCCATGCCCTCCATCCTCGCCACTCACCCGGACGCCGTCCTGCTACTGGTCGGGACGGGCGAGCTGCACCCTTCGATCGAACGGCAGGTCGCCGAGCAGGGCCTGTCGTCAGCGATCCGCTTTCTCGGCCAGCGCGACGACATCGCCGATCTGATGGCCATCGCCGACCTCTTCGTGCTCCCCTCGCGCTTCGAGGGGCTGCCGCTTGCCGTGCTCGAGGCCATGTCGCTCGGAACTCCCATCGCCGCCACCCGCATTGGCGGCACGCTGGAGGCGCTGGGCGAGGCGCATTCCCTCTTCGCGCCACCGGGCGATCCGCTCGCCCTTTCCGCCCTTGTCGCCGATGCGCTCCGTGACCCGGACAAGCGGGCGGCAGCAGGGGCAGCCGGCCGGCAACGCTATTCCGAACAGTTTTCCGCGGACCGCATGGCGGGGCAAACCGCCGCGCTCTACCGCGAGGTTCTCCGCGAGGCTGATCCTCGCCCGCACGACTTCACGCATAAGGATGCTTTCATGCAAAAACTTCGCATCGGCTTCATCGGGGCCGGCGGCATTGCCAACCGCCATCTGGACATCCTGGCCGGCTTCGAAGATGTGGCGCTGGTGGCCTTTTCCGATCCGGATCTCGGCCGGGCCGAGGCGGCGGCCATGCGGTTCGGCGCCAAGGCCTTTGCCGATCACCGGGCCATGCTCGACGCGGTGCCGCTCGATGCCGTCTATGTCTGCATCCCGCCCTTCGCCCATGGCGCGCCGGAGCATGATCTGATCGCCCGCGGCATCCCCTTCTTCGTCGAAAAGCCGGTCAGTCTCGATCTGGGCACTGCAGAAGCCATCGCCGCGGCGATCGCCGAGAAGAACCTGATCACGGCGGTCGGCTATCACTGGCGCTATCTCGACATTGTCGACGAGGCGCGCGGGCTGCTGGCGGAGAACCCCGCCCAGCTTCTCTCCGGCTATTGGCTGGACAGCACGCCGCCGCCGCAATGGTGGTGGAAGGAGGATCAGTCGGGCGGGCAGATGATCGAGCAGACCACCCATCTCCTCGATCTCGCGCGGTTTCTAATCGGCGAGGTGACCGACGTCTACGGGCGCACCGGCCACAAGGACCGACCGGACTATCCGGGTCTTGACGTGCCAACGACGACGACCGCCAGCCTCACCTTCGAGAGCGGCGTGATCGCCAACATCGCCTCCACCTGCCTGCTCGGCTGGAACCACCGCGTTGGCCTGCATATCTTTGCCGACCGGCTGGCGATCGAGCTGACAGATCGCGACATCATGATAGATGTCGGACGCGGCCGCCCGGTCCGCGGCGCCGATGGCGACCCCGTCTGGCGGGAGGACCGCGACTTCGTCGACGCCGTGCGCGGGATCGAGAACCGTATCCGCTGCCCTTATCACGATGCGCTGGCGACGCATCGCCTGGCGCTTGCCGTCATGGCCTCGGCGCGTTCCGGCGAACCCGTCCACCTCCCGCTGCCGGGCATCGAGCGCAAGGCCCTGGCGCCGCTTCAGCCGCAGCCGCGCCCGCAAGCGCCGCCGCAGGGCATGGCCCCTGGGCACCGCAAGATCCGATCGCTCGGCATCGAAGCGCCTGGCCGGGCCTATTTCTTCGAATATGAGGAGGGCCCTCCGGCCGATGGCCATGTCCGCCTCGATACGCTTTATACCGGCCTCTCCGCCGGCACCGAGCTGACCTTTCTCAAGAACACCAATCCCTATTTCCGCTCCCGCTTCGATGGCGGGCGCGGCGTGTTCATCGAGCACGAGCCCGACCTGCATTACCCCGTTCCCTTCCTCGGCTATATGGAGGTCGGCCGGGTCAGCGAGAGCCGGGCGCATGGCTTTGCCGAGGGCCAGGTCATTGCCACCACCTATGGCCACAAGACCGGCCACACCGCCGACCCGTTCCATGACGTGCTCGTGCCGCTGCCAGAAGAGATCGATCCCGTGCTGGGCGTGCTCGTTGCGCAGATGGGCCCGATCGCCGCCAACGGCATCCTCCATGCCGATGCGGAAGCTTTCGGAGCCCATGTTCCGGCGCTCGGGAGCGGTGTGCGCGATCGCCCGGTCATCGTCATCGGCGGCGGCACCGTCGGCCTGATGACGGCGCTCTTCGCCCGCTCGCTCGGAGCCTCCGACGTGATCATCACCGACCCCTCCGACTATCGCCGCGCCAAGGCCGAGGCGCTGGGGCTGACCGCCATGACGGAGGACCAGGCTTGGCAGCATGCCAAGGCCCGTTGGCATGACGGCGCTATGGGCCGCGGCGCCGATCTCGTCTTCCAGACGCGGGCGCATCCGGGCAGCCTGCACACGGCGTTGAAGGCGCTGCGTCCGCAGGGGACCGTTGTCGATCTCGCCTTCTACCAGGGCGGGGCCGACGCGCTGCGGCTCGGCGAAGAGTTCCACCACAACGGCCTGTCGATCCGCTGCGCCCAGATCAACCGTGTCCCGCGTGGCCTTGCTCCGCTCTGGGACCGCCGCCGCCTGGCGAAGGCGACGGTCGATCTCCTGAAAAGCGAGGGCTCGGCAATCCGCGAACACATGATCACCCACATCATCCCCGTGGATGAGGCGCCGCGATTCCTCTCGCATCTCGTCGAGGAGCGCCCGGACTTCCTGCAGGTCGTCTTCCAGGTGAGCGAATGATGATGGAGGAGAGCCCCATCCGGATTCTCTTCGTCTTCGCCTGGTTGGTGGTCGGCGGGGAGGAAACGGAGGTGCGGCTGCTCGCGCAGCATCTCGACCCGAAACGCTATCGGATCGATGTCGTCGCCTGCTTTCGCAAGCCCGGCATGCCGGAGCAGACGCATGAGCAGCTTCGCGCGCTTGGCGTCCACGTCGATACCGCGCCCTACAGCCTCTCCTTCGAGGATACGGTCGCCTATCTCGAAGGCAAGATTCCGGGCTATGACGTCGTCATCTCCTGCCAGAACGTCGCCGATGTCTATCCGGCCCTCGAACGCCTGCATCTGCGGCCACCCCTGATCGAACATGGCGGGCTGGTCTTAGAGGCACTGGCCGGGCCGAAACATTTTACCAGCCGCTATGTCGGCGTCTGCCGCTCGATCCGGGATGCCGCTGCGGCCCGGATGGAGGGGCGCGAGGCGCACGCGCTGGAAATCCCTTCCATGGTCGATCTCGCCGCCTTCGATCCAAGCGTCCGCCCGACCATGCGCGCGAGCCTCGGGATTGCGGAGGAGCAGGTTCTGATCGGCTGGGTCGGCCGGCTCGACCCGAAGAAAAATGTCGAGGACTTCATCACCGCGGCCGCCCAGATCCGGACGGCCGCCCCGCCGGCGCGCTTTCTCGTGATCGGTGGCCCCGATGCCTTTCTGCCGGACTATGCGGTGCATCTGAGAAACCTTGCCGACGAGCTGGGGCTCTCCGATGTGCTGCAGTTCCTCGGCGACCGGAAGGATATCCCCGACCTGCTCGCCGCCATGGATATCTTCGCCTGGCTCTCCAGGGGTGAAGGCATGCCGCATGTGATCGCCGAAGCCGGAGCCGCCGGCCTTCCGGTGATCGCGACGCCGGACAATGGCGCGCTTCAACAGATCGAGGACGGGGTTTCCGGCCTCTTCGTGCCCTATTCTGACCCCCGCTCCGTTGCTGAGGTCATGCTGCGCCTGATCCGCGATCCTCATCTGAGGACCCGGCTCGGCGGTGCGCTTCGCCAAACGGTCGAGACGCGCTATGCTGTCGACGTCGTGGCGCCGCAATGGACGGCGCTGATCGACGAGGTCTTGCGCGAGCGGCAGGCCGCACGGCCGAGTGGGCTCTTCAAGTCCTTCGTCCAGGGCGGCTTCGAATGTTCGACCCACCGGCTGCGCCAGCGCGAGGGCGAGGCGGAAGGCGTGCGGCTCGACATGCTGGACGCGATCGGCCATGACCGGCATGCAGCAGCGGACTACCGCCAACTCGGCACGCTCGGCATCCGCACGGTGCGCGATGGCTTTCGCTGGCATCTCATCGAGAAAACGGCCGGCCACTACGATATGGCGAGCATTACCCCAATGCTCGAAGCGGCTGCGAAAACCAAGACCCAGGTCGTCTGGGACCTCCTCCATTATGGCTGGCCGGACGATCTCGACATCTGGTCGCCCCGCTTTGTCGATCGCTTCGCGGCCTTTGCCGGCGCCTGCGCCGCTCATGTCCGCAGCGTCAGCGATGACGTGCCCTTCTATTGCCCTGTCAACGAAATCTCCTTCTTTTCCTGGGGCGGTGGCGATGCCGGCTATTTGAACCCCTTCGCCAACCGGCGCGGCTTCGAGCTCAAGGTGCAGCTCGCGCGCGCTTCGATCGCGGCGATGGATGCCATCTGGGCGGTCGATCCGCGGGCGCGCTTCGTCCACTGCGATCCCGTCATCAATGTCATCACCGACCCGGGCCGCCCGCACGAATCACAGGTGGCGGAGGGGCATCGCCAGTCGCAGTTCCAGGGCTGGGATCTGCTCTCGGGGCGGCTGTGGCCGCAGATCGGCGGCCATCCGCGCTATCTCGATATTCTCGGCGTCAACTACTACTTCAACAACCAGTGGATCCATGGCGGACCGCCGATCGACCTTGGCCATCCGCTCTACAAGCCGTTCCGCGCCATTCTCGCCGAAACCTTTGCCCGCTACGGGCGGCCGCTGATCATCGCCGAGACCGGGATTGAGGACGAGCGGCGGCCGGCCTGGTTCGATTATGTGTTCGGCGAAGCTCTGGCCGCGATCAAGGCCGGGGTGCCGCTCGAAGGGCTCTGCCTCTATCCCGTCGTCAACCACCCTGGCTGGGACGACGGCCGCGCCTGCCAGAACGGCCTGCTGTCCGCCACCGGCGGCGAGGATGGCCGGGTCGTCTACACGCCGCTTGCCGCGGCGCTGGAGAGGGGCATGGAGCGGCTGATGCAGCTTTGAAGGGTGAAACGTCATTGGGCAGGACCGAGGGCGCAGCCGGATCCTTGATCGAAGCCGGCCGCGGCACGCCGGCTAGGCCACCTTGGCCGTTGGCTTTGCCGTGACCGAGAGCGCAATGCTGGGACGTCCGTCAACGCCGACGGGCACGTCGCCATCGATGGTGACCCGCCGGACGATGCGGTGCTGGTCGCCATAGTCGTTGACGGCATAATGCTGCGTGGCCCGATTGTCCCAGATCACGACGTCGCCGCTTCGCCATTTCCAGCGCACGGTGTTTTCCGGCGCCGTCACATAAGACTGGAAGAGATCGTAGAGGACGGCGAAATCGCGCTTGGAGAGGCCGACGAAGCGCTGGACGAAATTGCCGAGGAGCAGCGAGCGCTCGCCCGTCTCGGGATGGACGCGAACGACAGGATGCTCGGTCTCATAGACGGTGGCGCTGAACACCTCCTCATAGTGACGCCGCTCCTCGGCAGTCGCCCTGGGGCGGATGGAGGCATAGTCGTAAAGGTTGGAGTGAACGGCGCGCAGATTATCGGCCAGTAGCCGCAGCGGTTCCGGCAACGATAGATAGGCCGCATGGGTATTGGACCAGATCGTGTCGCCGCCGGCTTCCGGGATCACCACGCCGCGCAGGACCGAGAATTTCGGATAGGCGTCCACAAAGGTGACATCCGTATGCCACTGGTCGGCGCGGCCGCCGCCGCGGCTGGAATCGAGATTGAGGATCGAGGCGCTGCTGCCATAGGCGCCTTGAGTCGGATGCGGCACCAGGGCGCCGAGCCGACGGCCGAACTGCTCCTGCGCCTCGTCGTCCAGGTGATCCTGTCCGCGGAAGAAAACCACCTTATGGGCTAGAAGCGCATCGTTGATGGCGGCGATCGCCGCGTCCGGAAGATCGCCGGACAGCCGGACATTGCGGATTTCGGCGCCGACCCGGCCTCCGATCGGAACGATCTCCAGCGGTGCGGCCTCTGCGAGGGAAACAAGCGTCATGATGGACCATCCAAAGACTGAGGGACAGGAAGATCGACACTGCGATCCATGCCGTTATAATTATCTAGTAGGTTTGTAGACTTTACAGGTCGTTTGTTTCGGCCGAAGTCCCGCGAGCAGAAGCAGCGTTCCAAATTTCTCTGTTCCGCTGAAACGCGTTTACCGTCGTGGGTTTGAGACTTGGCGGGTCAGCCGAGCGCCGCGGCGATCAGGCTGCGAAGTGTCGCGATCGCCTCTGCCTCGCTGCAGGCTCCTCGCAGACGCGCCGACGCCAAGGCCTCGCCGGCGCCGACAAGGCCGATGCAGCAGCGCTTGAGATCATCCGGTGCGAGCCGACTATGCGGCTGCAGCACAGCGACGAACATCTCGACGCTGGCGGCGAGCAGTTCCTCAAAAACCGCCGCCTTTTCCTCACTGCCGGCCAGCGCTGCGCCCACCGCCTGAAACTCGCCCTCGGTCTCCGTCGCGCATTGGATATAGGCGGTCGCGAGCAACGCGATGGTCGTCCCGGCCTCTTGCGGGTCGCGGGCCATGGCCGACTGGAAGGCCTGTACTTTCTCTCGATCAATCTGGCGATAGAGCGCGATCAAAAGGGCGGAGCGCGTCTCGAAGTGATCATAGACGACAGGCTTGGAGACACCGGCGCGCACGGCGAGATGACCGAGTGTGAGACGGTCTGCGCCTTCCTCGCGCACGATGACAAGCGCGACGTCGAGAAGCTGACGTCGCCGCTCATCACGGGTCAGCCGCTTCGACGGCGCATCTTGTTTATCCGACACATCTTGCATCCGCTTGGTCAACCTTGATCAACCTACCAAAAGTAGATATTCCTAGAGCTACCAAAGGTAGCTTGAAAAACAGCGGAAGGAAACACTGATGTCCCGCAAACCTATCCTCCTCATGGGCGGTTCCGGCGCGATCGGGCGCCTCAGCGCCACGTCCTTGCGCCGCCGCTATCCGGATGTGCCTCTGCTGATTGCCGGGCGCGATCTGCCGAAGGCCGAGGCCCTTGCCGACGAACTCGGTACGGCCGAAGCGGTTTCTCTCGACGTCGATGCCGATGATCTCGGGCTTGGCGACCGGTCTGTCGATGCCGTCGCCGTCTTCTACCATGATACGCGCCAGGCAGGCCTGCGATACGCCCGGGCGCGCGGATTGCCGCATCTCAGCATCTCCTCCGGTATTTTCGAAATGGCGCCGGACATCGCGCTCTTCATGCAGGAGCCGAAAGCTGGGGCAATGGTGCTCGGCTATGAATGGCTGGTCGGCGCCACGACGCTCCCCGCGCTGCAGCTTGCGGCCTCCTTTCAGCGCATCGACCGGATCAGCATCGGCGCCCTTGTCGACGAGGAGGACCAGGGGGGCCCCGCGGTCGCGGACGATTTCGCGCGGCTGGCGAGACTGATGCCCGGAGCGCTGACCCGCCGTGGCAGCAGCGCAATCTGGCGAGAGGGCCCCGAAATGGCGGCCACCTTCCGGGCGATCGACGGCACCGTGATTGCCGCATCCGGCTTTTCCTCGGTCGATGTCGCGGGCCTTGCCGCGGCGACAGGCGCAGGGGACGTTTCCTTCGATCTCGCGACGGCCATCTCCTCCAGCCGCCGTAGTGGCGGGCCGCTTTCAACCGAGATCATTATTGGCATTGCCGGCCTCGATCTCGATGGACAGGCGCGCCGGAGCCGTCACGCCGTCTTCCACCCCGGTGGCGCGGCGCCGTTGACCGCCTTGGGCGTGACGATGATCCTCGAACGCTTGACCGGACTTGATGGCCACGCGCCGACTGCGCCGGGCCTCTACTTCCCCTATCAGGTGCTCGATCACGCCGCCTATCTGTCAAGACTGGAGGTGGAAGGCGGAGCGGTGATCGGCCTCGAGCTCGACTGATCAGGCGGCCGCTGCCCGTGTAGCGGACTCGAGACTGTCGCCGACGGCGCGCTGCATGGCCGTAGGATCATCGAAGACCGCGATCATCACGGTCGCGCCTTCGAGCCTCGTCAGCGCATCGGTGGCGAGGGTCGCCGCGGCTTCCCTTGGCAAAGCGCGCATAAGGATCGCGATCATTTCGTCTTGGAGCGCTTGGAAGAAGCTGCGGACGGCCTGTTTGGCGAGCGGTGTTTCGTCACCGACGCCATAGGCAAGATGAAGCGCGACGCAGCGCTTGCGGTCGGTGAGGCTGTCGGCGATCGACATGATCAGCGCGCGATAGGCCGAAATCCAGTCAGCCGTGTCGTTCCGCCCCTGCGCGAGCGTGTCTTCCAGGAGCAGGTCCATGACTGCCGGAACGAGCGCCTCCTTGTTGGCGAAGCGCATGTAGAGCGAGGCCTTCTTCAGGCCAACGCGCTCAGCGAGATCCTGCATGGAGGCGCCGGCATAGCCCTTTTCGCGGAACAGCTCCCGCGCGGCCGTGACGATCTCCTCGCGTGCGACTTTCATGATTCTGCGTCTCCGTTGACAGCAAGCCGCAGACTATCATCCCCCGCCGGGGTTTACAAACGACCGATCGGTAGTATTTTCTCGACCTGACCGAAACGGGTCGTGGCGCTGCTTGCTCTGGGTCACGGCAGAAGAAGGAGACTGACATGACCACGCTCTACAAGACCCAGGCCGTCGGCGACGTGACGGTGTTCTACCGGGAAGCCGGGCCGCGAAATGCGCCGGTTCTCCTGCTCCTCCACGGCTTCCCCTCGTCCAGCCATATGTTCCGTGATCTTATTCCCCGGCTTGCCGATCGGTATCGCGTCATCGCTCCCGACCTGCCGGGCTTCGGCTATACGCAGGCACCGGCCCGCGGCGCCTTCGACTACACCTTCGACAATCTCGCCAAGGTTCTTGATGGTTTCACCCAAGCGCTGTCGCTCGACCGCTATGCGCTCTACGTCTTCGACTATGGCGCGCCGACCGGATATCGCCTGGCGGCCGCGCATCCGGAGCGGGTGACGGCCATCATCAGCCAGAACGGCAATGCCTATCTCGACGGCTTCAGCGACGAATGGGGCCCATGGGAGGCCTATTGGCGGGACCCGAGCCCGGAACATCGCGAGGCCTGCCGGGCATCGCTCTCGCCTGAGGTCATCGAGCATTGGCAATATCGCACCGGGACCGATCCGGAGCGTCTGGGCCCGGACGGCTATGGCCTCGATATTGCCCTGATGGCCCGGCCGGGTGCCGAGGAGATCCAGCTCGACCTCATCCTCGACTACCGGTCCAATCTGGAGCTTTACCCCGCTTTTCAGGACTATTTCCGAACCCACCAGCCGCCATTGCTCGCCGTCTGGGGCCGGCATGACCCGGCCTTTATCCCGGCAGGTGCCGAGGCCTATCGGCGTGACCTGCCCAAGGCGCAGATCCACCTCCTCGATACCGGCCATTTCGCGCTGGAGACCCATGCGGCCGAGATCGCAGCGATGATCCGCAGCTTCCTCCCGGCCCATCTTTGACAGGGGACGACGCGGATCGACTGTCCGATCATGGTCCGTCCGCCGAGGCTTCTCTCGGCGGACGTTGGCGCGCTATGCCTAGTTTGAAAGCGATGTCTTAGGTAAAATTTAAGTAACAACATTCATATTGCCGGCATCAAACCGAAGGGTGCAGGATGAAAAACCTTAAGATCGCCACCGGGCTTTATCTTCTCCTTGGCCTGCTGATGATGGGCTTTGCGACGGCGACGGCATTTCAGCTGCATGCTTCATCCCAGGCGATCTATGCCCAGCGCTACGAGATGCTGCGCACCGAGGTGGAGACGGCGCTGTCGATTCTCACCTTCTATCACCAGAAGGAGCAGGCCGGCGAACTGACGACCGATCAGGCCAAGGCTCAAGCCTTCTCGGTTCTGACATCGCTGAAGTTCGAGCCCGACGGTTACTTCTTCGGTTATGACAAGTCCGTCACCATGTTGTTTCATCCAGACCCCAAGCGGGTCGGCCAGAACTACCGCGGCAAGGCGGACAGCAACGGCTTTTCCTATCGCGACGAATTGGTACGCGTCGGGTTCGAGGGCGGTGGACGGGTCGATTTCTTCGGTCCGAAACCAGGGTTGGAAGGCGACAATTACCGCAAGAGCGCCTATGGCCGCGCCTTCACACCCTGGGACGTCGTCGTTGTCACCGGCCTCTACATGGATGATCTCGACGCCTATGTTCAGGGCCAGATGGTCAGGGCCGGTTCGGTCTGTCTCGCCGTCGCCCTGATCGGGCTTCTCGCCGCCACGCTGGTCATTCGCAATCTCTCCCGGCCGCTCAAGGCGGTGCATACCGCGCTGCAGGCGGTGGCGGACGAGGACACCGGCATCGAGATCCCGCATCGCGGCCTTCGCAACGAAGTGGGCATGATGGCGCGGGCGACGGAGGAGCTCCAGGTCAAGATCCGCGAACGCCACGCCATGGCGGTCAAGCAGCGGGAGCAGGAGCAGGAGCTTTCCGGCGAGCGCGAACGCAGCGCCGCGCTGATCGAACAGGAAGCCCGCGAACAGGCCTTCGCCGTCAATACGATCGGCGTTTCGCTGGCGACGATGGCGCAGGGCGATCTCACCGTCCGCTGCGCCGATCTCGGCCCGAAATATGCGACCCTGCGCGACAACTTCAACGAGGCTCTGGCCCGGCTCGAGGAAGCGATGAGCCATGTCTCGCTGAAGGGCGCGGATATCGGCGTCAGCAAGGAGGAGATCCGTAAGGCCTCCAACGAACTCGCCCAGCGCACCGAGCGCCAGGCCGCCAATCTGGAAGAAACCTCGGCGGCCATGGATGAACTGTCCGTGACCGTTCGGCAGACATCGGAAGGGGCCCGCGACGCGGCCAAGCGCGTGCAGACCGTCAGCGCCGAGGCTCAGTCCAGCGATCTCGTCGTCAACAAGGCAATCTCGGCCATGAGCGACATCGAGAACTCGGCCCAGGAAATCGGCAAGATCATCGGCGTCATCGACGAGATCGCCTTCCAGACCAATCTTCTGGCGCTGAATGCCGGCGTCGAGGCCGCCCGCGCCGGCGAAAGCGGCAAGGGCTTCGCGGTCGTTGCCCAGGAGGTGCGCGAACTCGCCCAGCGCTCCGCCGCCGCCGCCAAGGAGATCAAGGAACAGATCCAGCGCTCGAGCACCCAGGTGGCGCAGGGCGTGGCCCTGGTCGGGGAAACCGGCCAAGCGCTGAAGCGCATTGCCGGGCAGATCACCGATGCAAACGACATCGTCACCAAGATCGCCCACAGCGCCCAGGAGCAGGATACGACGCTCCGGTCGATCACCAGCGCGCTCAACCAGCTGGATCTGGCCACGCAGCAGAATGCAGCCATGGCCGAAGAGACGACCGCTTCGGCAGAAGTGCTGGCAAACGATACGGGCGACCTCCTGACCCTGATCGCCGGCTTCCGCGTCAGCACCCAGGCTCAACTCTACAAGCGCGCGAGCTAGCGCGGCGAAATCTCGTCGAGCCGCGGTCCCATCCGCGGCGCTGGAGCCATCTGCTTACGCATATAGGGATGACCGGTCATCCCTGCTCTTCGCACCGCCGATCGTTTCGCAAAAGACACGGTTAATCAGCGTCCTTGATCTCCTCTCTGCCGATGGCGGGATCGGTCACTCAGATCGCGGATAGCATTCTCGTCTTCAACCTGTCGGGACCCGCCCTGCTGCGAAACAGGCGTCCTGAAGAGGCGAGCCGAGGCTGCAGGCCTCGGCTTTCCCTTCCGTCAGCGCTGTTCCGCCTCGCGCGCGGCCTTGACCAGCAGCTCGACCAGGTCTGTCGCCGCCGCCGGATCACTCGCCAGCCGACGGACGAGAACGTCGCGCAGATTGAGGAGCGCGGCGTCGACGCCGCGCGGCAGTTGCGGCTCGTTCCGCTCGCGCCCGCGTGTCTCGCGCTCGCCACGGAAACGGCTCGCCCTGGCGCCGATCCCCGCAAGGCGGGAGAGGATCGCGTCGGCGAGCGCCTGGTTTTCGGCGAGGTGAGCCTGGCCGGCTTCGGTGATCGTATAGAGCTTCTTGTTCCCTTCGGGCTCGGCCGTCACATAGCCTGCCTCATCGAGGAAGGTCAGCGTCGGATAGACGACGCCGGGGCTCGGCGCATACCAACCCTCCGTCAGTTCCTCGATCCGCTTGATGAGATCGTAACCGTGGCGCGGTGCCTGGGCGATCAAGGCGAGTGCGAGGAGCCGCAGATCGTTCTGCATGAGCATGCGCCCCACACGAAAGTCCTCCTCACCGTCATGACCGCCGCCTAAGGGCCCGCGACCGAAGGGGCCGCGGCCTTGGTGGTCATGACCATGCGGGCGGCCACGCCGGCCGCTCATCCAGGCAATGATATTTTGCTCGTCGTTCTCATGATGACGTCCACATCGTCCGAACATCGCTGTCTCCTTTAGTCTGCGACATATCTTAAGATAGCACCCGACACGATATATCTCAAGACTGTTTTTGAACGCGTTCAGGTGCGTGGGCAGGATGGTACGGGGACGAGGACAATGCGCACGCTCAAGCGCGCGCCTTCGGCTCGTGTCTTAATGGCGTCAGAGCGGCGGCAGGATTTCGGGGGGCCCTTGAACCGGCTTCGCCATTGATCCGGCCCTGCCTTCGCCCTACACCGGCGCTGTCGGATTAAGGTAAGGCGAAGATCACAATGGCAGCAGCAGAGCCGCGGGCGTTTCTCGGCATCGCGCTGGCCTGCGCTGGCTATGCGTGCTTCGCCCTTCAGGATGCGATCGTCAAATTGCTGGTCGTCACCTATGCGGTGCCGCAGATCCTGTTCATGCGCAGCCTGGTGATCGTCGTCATCGCCCTGCCGCTCGCCCGCTTTCTCGGCCATTCATCGATCATGAAAAGCAAGCATCGGGGCACGCTGGTGCTGCGCGCGGCTTTGATGCTGGCGGCCTGGTTGCTCTTCTACAATGCCGCCCGCCATCTGGGGCTTGGCGAACTGACGACGCTCTACTTCTCGGCGCCGATCATCGTGATTCTTCTGTCGATCGTGGTGCTGAAGGAAGAGGTGAACCGGGCCCGCTGGCTCTCCTGCATCGGCGGATTTATCGGCGTGGCCGTCGCGGCCAATCCGACCCAGGCGCCGAGCCTCATTCCCGCGCTGATGTGCATTCTCGCCGGCGCATTCTGGGCCTGGAGCACGGTGCTCGTGCGCCTGGTGAGCAAGACCGAGACGACGCTGGTGCAGATGGGCGCGACCAGCCTTCTCTTCGCGCTGGCCTGCGCACTCTCCTTCCCCTGGGTCTGGAAGACCCCGGATTTCGAGGCCTGGATGCTGATGATCGGGCTCGGCCTGGTCGCCGCGCTCGGTCAGTATCTGCTTTACGAAGGTTTCCGCCATGCCCCGGCCTCGGCGCTTGCGCCGGTCGAGTATACCGGGCTGATCTGGGCCTTCCTCTATGGCTATGCCATCTGGGCCGAGGTTCCCTCGCTCACCGTCGTGCTCGGCGCCTGCCTCATCGTCGCCTCCAGTGGGATCCTGGTCTTCGGCGAACGGCGGCGGATCGAGGTTTGATCGGCTCATTCAGCCGATTGCTGCCAGGATTTAAGCCGGGATCGGCGTCGGCCTGATGCAAGGCGCTGGCCTTCGTCGCCGTCTCGGTTCATACTCCTCTCGTCTGATCCGCAGGAGACGCCATGTTCCTCAATACGGACAATTTCCGACCGCCCCGCTGGGAAGATCCCCGGCCCGAGCCCAAGCCGCCGATCCTGACCAAGAGACAGGAAAAGGTGATGGTGCTGGTGATCCTCGTCAACCTGCTGCTGATGCTGGTGGCGCCGATCGGCGGCGCCTCCATCCTCTCGGCGCTCGCCTATTTCTTTCCCTGACGCGCGTCGTTCGCGGCCGTTGTTCCTGACTGCTTGGGCCTGTCGCCCAGGTCAGGCCGCGCGGCCGATGGGTCTGGAGCCCTGTTCGCGGATCGCCTTGCGTCGATTGAGCTTGAAGCGTGTCACGAGTTCGGTCAGCAACGAGGCGTCCTTCGAGAGCGCCTCGCTGATCGCGGTCGTCTCGCTGACCATCGCGGCGTTTTGCTGCGTCATCTGGTCGATCGAGTTGACGGCGGTGCTGATCTCCACGAGACCCGCCGCTTGTTCGCTTGCGGCGGTGGAGATCGCATCCACCTTGGCGTCGATCTCGACCACGAAACGGGTGATCTGATCGAGCGCCGCGCCGGTCTCGTCGACGAGCCGCACGCCGTTGACGACATCGCCCGACGAGGTGCGGATCAAAGCCGAGATATCCTTGGCGGCCTTGGCGGAACGCTGGGCGAGCTCGCGCACCTCCTGTGCCACCACCGCGAAACCCTTGCCGGACTCACCGGCGCGCGCCGCCTCGACGCCGGCATTCAGCGCAAGGAGATTGGTCTGGAAGGCGATCTCGTCGATGACATGGATGATCTGGCTGATTTCGGTCGAGGATCCTTCGATCCGGCGCATGGCATCGACCGCCTCGCGCACGACCCGGCCGGAGGAGGAGGCACAATCATTGGCCGCGCGCACCAGGCTTCGCGTCTCGCCGGCTCGCTCGGCGGAGGATTTGACCGTCGCGCTCACCTGTTCCAGCGCCGCCGAAGTCTGCTCCAGGGCCGAGGCCTGCTGCTCGGTCCGCTTGGAAAGCTCGTCGGCCGCGGCATGCATCTCCCGGGCGCTGCCGGAAAGCGCCGCGGTCTTGCTCAGCACCTGCTCCAGCGTTTCCTGGAAGGTGGCGATCGAATTGTTGAAGTCGCGGCGCAGAGGATCGAAGCGATCGGCAAAGGGCTCGTCGATGGTAATGCGGATATTGCACTGGGCGAGCCGCTCCAGCCCGGCACCGAGCGTCTCCACCACCACCTGCAGCTCCTCGGCTTCCAGCTCACGAAGGCGCTGGCGCTCGGCCTGGTCGGCATCGGCCAGTGCCCGGTCGCGATCGGCGGTCACGCGCAGCTGCTGCCGCTCGATCGCGGCCGCACGAAAGACCTCGACCGAGTGCGCCATGGAGCCGATCTCATCGGCCCGACCGGTATAGGGCACCTCGTCGCTGTAATCGCCCTTGGACAGAACGCTCATATAGCGGCCGAAATCGATCAACGGCAGGATCGCCCGCCGGCGGACGAACCACAAACCGCCGATGAAGATCAGCACCGAAATGCCGCTGCCGAAGGCGGCCGCGAGCGAATAGGTGACACTCGCCTGGCCGGCCGTGGCAACCGAAACATCGAGTGTCGCCGCCGCCTCGTTGGCGAGCTCCCGAACCTTCGCATCATGGGCGTAGAAGGATTGCCGAACCGTCTCGAGCGACGGATCCTCACCGCGGGAGACCGCTGATTCATAATCAGTAAGCGCCTGCCAGAACACCTCGCCGGTTGGAATGACCTCCTCGTCCAGCCGCGCCCTTAGATGTTCGTCGAGCTTTGCCAACTTCCAGAACCGTTTGCGCTCTTCGAAGGACGCCTTCAGCGCCTGGCTTTTCGCGCTGTTGGCGGCTGCAAGCTCGGGCTTGAGCGCCGTTTCGTTGGCCAGCATATAGGCCTCGATGACATAAAGCGGCGGCGGCAGAATATCGGCCACCAGATCCTTACCGTTGGCGATTTCCGTATAGACCGGACCGCCGACCTTCAGTTCGCGAAAAGCGGCGGTCTGCACACCGATCGAGGCGGCGAGACCCAGTGTCACGATGAGACCAAACAGAACAAGCAGACGCGAAATTGTAAGCCGGCGCACGAGCAAACTCCTGATGAGCATTGCAACTATGAAAAGCTAGACTTACCAATCTTATATGAGGCATATTCTAATGTGGCGTTAACTCGATAAGGGGGTGTTGACGCTTACCCGCTTCTGTACGGATTTGACGGTTTCCGCTTGCATGATGGCCACCTTTGCGCGGGCCGAGGTCATGAGAGCGCGCGGCCTCTTCGTCAGTCCAAGCCTCATGGAGACAGACAGCAAAAAGGGGAGGCGCCGGCCTCCCCCTTAGAGATTGCAATCAATGTTCGGATTCGGGCGACCTGGCGGCCAGCGAACGGTGGCTCAGGCAGCCTGGTTCAGAGACGGGGTCCCAGGCTCGCGGACAGCCTTCCGCCGGTTGAGCTTGAAGCGGGCCGCGAGTTCGTTGAGGTCGGACGCATCGGCGAACAGGCTCCGGCTGATCGCCGTTGTTTCTCCAACCATGGCGGCGTTCTGCTGGGTCATGTGATCGAGCGCGTTCACCGCGTCGCTGATTTGCTGCAGCCCGGTGGTTTGCTCGCGCGCGGCGATGGTGATCACATCCACCTTCTCGTCGATCTCGACCACGAAGCGGGTGATCTGGTCGAGCGCGGCGCCGGTCTGATCCACCAGACGAACACCATTTTGCACTTCGTCGGAGGAGGCCTTGACGAGGGCCGTAATGTCCTTGGCGGCTTTGGCGGAGCGCTGGGCGAGCTCGCGAACCTCCTGCGCCACGACGGCAAAGCCCTTGCCCGCTTCGCCTGCCCGCGCCGCCTCCACGCCGGCATTCAGCGCCAGAAGATTGGTCTGGAAGGCGATCTCGTCGATGACATGGATGATCTGGCCGATCTGCATCGACGAGCCCTCGATCCGGCGCATCGCATCGACCGCATCGCGGACGATCTGGCCCGACGAGGTCGCGCATTCATTGGCCGCGCTCACCAGCTTGCGTGTCTCTCCGGCGCGTTCGGCCGAGGAATGGACGGTGACGCTGACCTCTTCAAGGGCGGCGGACGTCTTTTCGAGTGCAGCCTCCTGCTGCTCGGTCCGCTGGGAGAGTTCCTCGGCAGCCTCCTGCATCGACGAGGCGCTGCGCGACAGGGTCGCGGTCTTGCCAAGGACCTGTTCCAATGTCTCCTGGAATGTCGTGATGGAATTGTTGAAGTCGCGTCGCAGCAGGTCGAAACGCTCAGCGAAGGGTTCGTCCAGCGTCATCCGGATATTGCACTGGGCGAGACGTTCCAAGGCGGCGCCCAGCGTTTGCACGACGACCTGCAATTCCTCATCCTCGCGTTCCCGGAGCCGCTGCTGCTCGGCCAGTCGCTCCTGCGAAAGGGCCTGCTCCCGCTCCACGGTCAGCTGCATCTGCTGCCGCTCGATCGCGGCGGCCCGAAACACGGCGACGGAGCGCGCCACCGAGCCGATTTCGTCATCGCGTTCGATCAAGGGCACCTCCTGGCTATAGGTCCCGTGCGAAAGGATGCTCATATAGGCGCCGATTTCGACGAGAGGCGTGATGGCCCGGCGCCGTACGAACCAGAGACCGACGAGAAAAATCAGGACCGAGACGGCACTGCCGACAGATGTCGCAACGGCGTAGAAGATGCTCGACTGTTCAGCCTGGGCGACCGAACCTTCGAGCGTCGTCGTCGCCTGGCTCGCCAGTTCGCGAACCTTGGCGTCGTGATCGTAAAAGGCGTGCTGGACCGCATCGAGGGATGGAGCCTCACCCTTGCTCAGCGCCGCCTCATAGGCGTCGAGCGCGGCCCAGAAGGTCTCGCCGGTCGTCACCACCTCGTTCTCGAGCTTGGCCCGCAGCGTCTCGTCCAGCCTCGCCGTTTTCCAGAAACCCTTTCGATCCTCGAAGGACGCTCTGAGATCCTTGGTTTTCGTGCGGTTTACATCTGCGAGCTCCGGGTAGAGCAGCGCTTCGTTGGCCAGCATATAGGCTTCGATGACATAGAGAGGCGGCGGCAGAATATCGGCAATCAGATCCTTGCCGTTGGCGATTTCCGTGTATACCGGCCCGCCGACCTTGAGATAACGCATGGCGAATGTCTGAACGCCGATGGAGCTGGCAAGACCAAGCGTGACGATCATTCCGAAAAGAAGAAGCAGACGAGAAATGGTCAACTTGAGCATGGGGCGTACTCCGGACGAGCATCAACACTGTGGTACTTCTATCACAACACTCTAAATTTTATGTCTCTAACACAGCGTTAACGTGTATTGAGCGGCGTGGTGTTTCTGCTCCGCCGGCGGGTAGAGCGAAGGGAGACGGGATGGCCACGTCTCCCGTCCCCGCTTTTCATGCCGCTGCGCCGAGGATCGTCCGGCAATAGTCGCTGAGCAGATCCGGCCTGTCCGCCGGCGCACGGAAGGCGATATGCCCATCGGGCCGGACGAGGACCATGCTCGGCCGTGCGGAGATCCCGTAAGCGGCATGCGCAAGCCCATCAAAATCGGAGAGCGAGAGGATGGTCGGCGAGAGCGGCGCGGCCGAGAGCAGAAGACGCGGGCGCAGCCAGGGCCAGTCGCGCGCGGCCAGCGCAGCCCCCTCCAGAGTTTCGGCAGCCTCCGCTTTCCCTGCGTCGAAGAGCAGCAACGCCCAGCCGGTGGTCCATCCATCGGGATTGTCGATCTCGGCGAACAGAGTCGTGCGCCTGCCATCGGCGGTGACCAGTTTCGCATCCGGCGCCCGCTCGCCGGCATGCTTCGCGCCGTGGGGCAGGAGGTCGGCCAGGCCCCGCAGATGATCGACGCTGAGCGGGCTTTCGGGATAGGCGACGGAGAGTTGCTGCAGATCGTCGCTCCCCTGAAGCAGCGTGCCGACGCTCGGCAGCAGCTTGGCGGCAAGGCCGATCGCTGCGTCCTTGAGCGGCCCGCGATAGACGCTGTTTCGGAAGCCCTTGGCCTGGCGCTGATCGAGCGCGCGATGCTCGCCGCCCCGTTCGGCATCATAGGAAGCAAGCAAGGCCGGACCTGCCTGACCCGCGAGCACCATGGCCAGACGCCAGGCAAGGCCGACGGCATCATGCAGGCCGGCATTCATTCCCTGTCCGCCGATCGGCAGCGTGCGGTGGCCGGCATCGCCGGCGAGAAAAACCCGTCCCCGCGCATAGTGCTCCGCCACGCCATGGCGAAAGCGGCTATGGGTGAGCCAGATCGGGTCGCTTAGCGTCAGGCTCTCGTCCTCGGTGACCTCCCGGGCGATCGCCTGCATCTCCTCGAGCGTCGGATCGCGGTCGGGAATGCCGGTGTCGTCGGCGAGGAAGAACAGCCGGTGATAACCGCCCCAGACGGGCAGCACGCCGCAGAAACCTTTCGGATAATAGAAGAACCAGAGCGTGTCGGGCTCCGCCCCGCGCCGCCAGGTGAGCTTGGCATCGACCTGGCGATTCATGCAGTCCGGCAGGTTTTCCGGCTCGAAATCGAGCCCGAGCAGGCGGCGCACGAGACTGTCTCCGCCATCCGCGCCGATCAGATAGCGGCAGCGTATGGTTTCCGTCTCGTCCGCTCCTGTCGCCTCATCGTCGTCCGCGGCCGAGGCAAGCGTTGCGGTGACACCTTCGTCATCCTGGATGAACGCAGTCATCTTGCGGCCACGCTCCACCCGGCCGCCCTGCTCCTCGATCACCTGCGTCAGCGTCGTCTCGATCACATCCTGGCCGCTATAGAGCACCGGGCCGAACGGGCTTTTCACATCGGCGATGTGGACGGGATCGACGCGCTCGCCGTTGACCGTCGTGCGGATCTCGGTGATCGCATAGGCCTGTTCGGCCAATCGATCGCGCAGCCCAATCCTCTGCAGGAGCTCCTGCGGCCTCGCCCAGAGATTGTTGGCGCGGGAATGCGGCTTGGGCTCGCGCCGCTCTTCGACAATGCGGAAGCGGACGCCGTGATGAGCGAGCGCACAGGCGGTGACAAGACCGATCGGGCCGCCGCCAACGATGAGGACGTCTGTGTCGAATGCAGAATTACCGGAGAACGGCATGATCATTCCTTTTCAGAAGCGAAGGGGGAAACGGGCACGGCGTCCAGCGCCTGCGTCACGATCTCGGTCATCTCGCCGAGAACGGAGAGGGCGACGGACAGGCGCTCGGCGCCGATCCGCTCAAGCACCCGGGCGTCGATCGGTCCGGCCGCGCGCTCGGCCGTCTCCAGCGCCTGGCGGCCGGCATCGGTCAGAACGACCAGCTTGGCGCGCCGATGGTGCGGATTGGGCTCGAGCGTCACATGGCCATGGTCGACGAGAAGATCGACGACGCGCTGCACGCCCTGGCGCGTCAGCCCCATCGCCCGAGCGATCTCGGAGACGGACAGCGGCGTCGGCGCATAGCCGAGCGCGCCAAGCACCTGCCACCAGGCAGTGGTGAGCCCGGCCGGGCGGACGATGTGATTGCCCATGTCGACCAGTCGTCCATTCGCCTCGAAGATGGCAATGACCAAGGCACGGACAGGCGGAAGCGGATCTGGCGTTTTCATGGTGGGAGATCTGGAACATGACAACATGTTGTCAAGTTCGTTTGCGAATCTTTTCTCTTGCTCCGAGACGAGGTGAGGCAGGCGCGACTGTCGCCTCGCGGGCCAGTTGCATGAGCGAGGAACAAACCACGGACCACTTACTTAACCCGGTCATCACGGAGGCTCCCGCACATGAAATCCGCTTTGCCCAGCGCCCTGTCACTGCTCGCCCTTCTCTCTGCGCATCAGGCAGCGCACGCCCAGCAGGGCGATGGCACCGAGGTGCAGATCACCACCAATGTCTTCAAGCCCAACAAGGTGCTGCCGACCAGCGAGCGGATCGGTGCGCTGAAGCTGCCGGACGGCTTCAGCGTCGCGCCCTTCGCGCAGGGGCTCGGCAATGCCCGCATTGTCGCTGTTTCCGATGAGGGATTCGTCTATGTCAGCCGCCGGGAAGAAGGCGACGTTCTACTGCTGAAGGACGAGGATGGGGATGGCAAGGCGGACGGCCCGCCGGTGACGGTCGCCAACCGCGCCCAGGCCCATGGTCTCGCCATCAAGGACAAGACGCTCTACCTCGCGACCGTCAAGGAGGTGTTCAGCGCCGAGATCAAGCCGGACGGCACGCTCGGGCCGCTGACCATGATCATCGGCAATCTGCCGGATTCCGGCCAGCATCCGAACCGGACCCTCGCCTTCGGCCCGGACGGCATGCTCTATATTTCCGTCGGCTCGACCTGCAATGCCTGCAACGAGAGCAACCCCGAAAACGCCACGCTGCTGCGCGCCACGCCCGATGGGAAGAGCCGCACCATTTTCGCCTCCGGCCTGCGCAACACGATCGGCTTCGACTGGAATCCTGAGACCGGCGCGCTCTGGGGTCTCGATCACGGCATCGACCTGCTCGGCGACGAGGTGCAGCCGGAGGAGCTGAACCGGATCGAGCGCGGCAAGCAATATGGCTGGCCGCATGTCTATGGCGCTGGCGACATCTATCCGCAGTCCACCCCGATCGGCGGCGTGACGAAGCAGCAATGGCGCGATCAGAGCGAGCCTATGGTGATCGGCTATACTGCCCACGCAGCGCCGATGCAGATGGCCTTCCTCAAGGGCGGCAGCTTCCCGGACGACTATGCGGGCGATGCCTTCGCCACCATGCGCGGCTCCTGGAACCGCAATCCGGCCTCCGGATACGAGGTGGTGCGCATCCATTTCGAGAAGGGTGAGCCGAAGTCGATGGAGCCCTTCCTGACCGGCTTCCTCACCGATGGTGGCAAGACGCATTTCGCCCGCCCCGTCGGCCTGGCCTTCGCCAAGGATGGTGCGCTTCTCGTCAGCGACGACACCAACGGCGTCCTCTATCGCATCGCCTATCAGGGATCGGCCGTTAAGGCTCAAGCGACAGGCCCGGTGCCGGCAGAAGCGATGACCGCGCAGGGAAAGAAGGGCTTCGACGTGCCGCTTGCCCTTGCCCGTCCGGAAACGGAGGCGAAGGGCACCCTTACCGTCTCCTCCACCGCCTTCGAGGCGAATGGCGATATTCCGCTTCGCCATAGCGAATATGCCGATGGCGTCTCGCCGCCGCTGCGCTGGGACCGCCAGCCCAGTGCGGTCTCCTACGCGATCATCATGGAGGATCCGGATTCAAAGCCGGCCAAGCCTTTCGTGCACTGGCTTGCCTGGAACATTCCGGCCAGCGTCACCAGCCTGCCTGAGGGGCTCCAGGAGCAGCTGCGCCTGCGCGCACCCGAAGGTGTGCTTCAGGGCCGCAACACGGCGGGAACGCACGGCTATTACGGCCCGAAGCCGCTCGCCGGCGATCCTGCCCATGCCTATCACGTCCAGGTGCTGGCGCTCGACACGATGATCGACCTGCCGCCGACCGCCGATCGCGACCAGCTTCTCTCAGCCCTCTCCGGCCATGTCGTGGCCAAGGGCGAACTCGTTGGCCTCTACGCCCAGACCGTCCAACCGCCGAAGCCGTAACGCTCTCCTCCCCCCGACAAAGGACCGATCATGATTCGCCCTCTCTCCCTCCTACACGCCACGGGACTAGCCCTGACGCTGCTCGTTCCCGTGTCGGCGCACAGCCAGGACGCCAAGCCCGATCCGCAGATGCAGGCGGTCCTGGACCGGCTGGTGTCCTTGCAGGCCAAGCCCTTCCACACGCTCTCCGTTCCAGAGGCCCGCACCCAGGCAAGCCCGGCCGATGCCGCGCTCGCCGTCCAGCGCGAGAAGGGTATCTCTCCCGATCCCGAGGCAAAGGTCGCAACCCGCGACATCGCCATTCCGACCGCTGGCGGCGCCCTGCCCGCCCGCGTCTATCTGCCGGAGGGCAAGGGCCCCTTCCCCGTCATCCTCTATTTCCATGGCGGTGGTTGGGTCGTGGCCGATCTCAATACCTATGACGCCACCCCGCGCGCGCTGTCTCTCGGCTCCAAGGCGCTGGTCGTTTCGGTGGATTATCATCATGCGCCGGAAGCGAAGTTTCCTGCCCAGCACGAGGATGCCTGGGCCGCCTATCTCTGGACGGTCGAGAACATCCACACGCTGAACGGCGATGCCAAGCGCATTGCCGTTGCCGGCGAGAGCGCGGGTGGCAATCTGGCGGCCAATGTCGCGTTGATGGCCAAGGAGAGGAAGACGACCGAGCCGGTTCACCAGCTTCTCGTCTACCCGATCGCCGGCCGCGATGTGGACACGCCATCCTATCGCGCCAACGCCAATGCCGCGCCGCTCGGCAAGGCCGATATGGAATGGTTCATCGGCCATGTCTTCGTCTCGAAGGACCAGACCGCCGATCCGCGCATCGACCTCGTCTCCCGCAAGGACCTCGATGGCCTGCCGGCGGCGACCGTGATCACCGCCGAGATCGACCCGCTGCGCTCGGAGGGCCAGGCGCTGGCCGAGAAGATGCGGGCCGCCGGGGTCACGGTCAATCTGATCGATGTGACCGGCGTCACCCACGAGTTCTTTGGCATGGCCAAGGTGGTCGACAAAGCCAAGAGCGCCGTTGACGCGGCCAATGCCGATCTCGTCAAGGCGTTTGCCAAATGATCTTCCCATCAAGGACAGAGACGATGACCCTTTCCACCCTCGTCAAGGCCGCCAGCCTGACCCTCGCCGTCGCTCTTGCGGCACCGCCCGCGTTTGCCGAAGCGGTGATGGCCAAGCCTGCCGGCGATGCCGTGCCGATCATGACCATCGACCGCGCGACCTTCCTCAAGGTTCTGGCAAGCGCCAATGAGTTCGAGATCCAGTCGAGCAAGATCGCTCTGGAGAAGAGCCAATCGACGCCGCTGAAGCAGGCGGCGGAGATGATCATCGCCGATCATACCAAGGCAGCCGACAAGCTGAAGGCGACGCTGACTGGCAAGGGTGTGGCTGTACCGCCCCCGACGCTTTCGCCCAAGCACAGCCTGATGATCGACCAGTTGAAGGCTGCCGATGCCAAGGCTTTTGACCGTCTTTACCTCGACATGCAGGCGCAAGCGCATCTGGAGGCGGTCGCGCTGTTCCGCACCTATGCCGGCAGCGGCGACGACCAGGAGCTGGTGGGCTTTACCCGAGAGACCCTGCCGAGCCTCGAGACCCATCTCGCCCATGTCACCAAGCTGATCGCCGGCTCTTGATATCGCGAAAGGGGCCAGCCCTTGTTGAGAGCTGGCCCCTTTTCATCTTGCATCACGCAGCCTTGGCCGCTCACTTCATCATCACGGTTGCAGGCGGACCGCGGAAGGCGTCGCGCCCATCGACCGGCGCGAGCCGCACCGGAGCGCCAGTGGCGGCGGCTTGATAGATGGCCTCCATCAGCACATGATCCTGAACACCCTCCTCGCCAGGGGTCCGCGGGCGGCGATCATCGAGAATGCAGCTTGCCATATGGTCGATCTCGGCGGCGAACTGGTTCGGTGCCTGCAGGCTGACATCCGCCTTCTCGGTCGATTCGCCCTCGCGGCTGGTGATCACCAGCGACTGTCCCTCATAGCTATAGGCATTCGGCATGTCGGCCACGGCGGTGGCGAAGTTCAGCCGCTGGTGCTTGTCATCGCGCGCGCCATAGCTCGTCAGGCAATTGACGAGGACATTGGACGGAAAGCGTAGCGTAAAGGACATGGTCTCCTCGACCTCGGCAAATCGCGGATCGCCCGGCGGACTATAGACGCTGGCCATGATCTCCACCGGCTCCTCGCCGGTCAGGAAGCGCGCCGTGTTCAGACAGTAGAGGCCGATATCGGGCAGGGCCCCGCCGCCGGACATCGCCTTCTTGTGCCGCCACTGTTTCTCGCCATCCTCGGCCACTGTCTGCACATTGGTGGACGACATGCCGACCAGCCGGCCGAAGCGATTGCTGCGGGTCCATTCCGCGAGGCGCAGATTGTAGCCCTCATACTGGATGCGGTAGGCGATCATCAGCTTCACCGCCGCCCGTTCGCAGGCCTCGACCATCTTTCGCGCTTCCGCCGAACTGACCGACATCGGTTTCTCGCAAAGCACATGCTTGCCGGCGGCCGCCGCGCGTTCGGTGAATTCGCGATGCATCGCGTTCGGCAGAACGATGTAGACCGCCTCGATCGCCGGATTGTCCTTGATCGTGTCGAAGGTCTCGTAGCTGTAGCAGGCAGCGGGATCGATCCCATATTGCTGGGCGACCGCCTTCAGCTTCTCCGGCGTGCCGGAGACCAGTGCCACCACCTTGGCCTTCATGCACTGGGAAAAAGCCGGCAGCAATTGTTCGAGCGTAAGGCGCCCGAGCCCGACGAGCGCGAAGCCGACGCGCTCCTCCGGCGGCAGCGGAGCGGGCGTCGGGGGCGACGGCGTATCGGCCGGCGAGCGCCAGGCGTCGAACTTGACCTTGCCTTCCTCCACCCGGCCAACATCGACGTCGGAGGGGGCGGGGTAGGTATCAGCCGACGCACGCCCGGCAACGAGCAGGCCAGCGGCGCCGGCGCTGCTCAGTTTCAACAAATTGCGTCGATCCAACGTCGGTGTCCTCGCCATGGCATCATCCCTTTCGCTTCTGTCCGGCTTAACCGCCTGCATGGTTTCCCGTTCGAGGGGTCGGCTGATCGGGCGTCACGATTGCGTGACCTTCAAAGCGTTGAATGGAGATTTTCTCGAGAGACGATCCCACTCACGCTCCGGCACCTTCGTCCACCTCGTCGAGCACCGCATCTTCCTCTGCCTCGAGTGCATCGACCTCCGAGGCCTCGAGCCCGAAGCGGGCGGCCACATCGGGGGCATAGCGCAAGAGATCGGGCCGCAGGCGCAACAAAGCGAGATCCTTGGCCTTGGCCTCCAGCATCACATCGAAATCGAGCCCCTCGGCCACGCGCATGAAGGTCGCGAATTCGAACGGATTGACGAAATCGGCATGGCCGGTAAAGACCGGCGCGACATGGCGCACCGTTTTCTTGCGGGTGGCCTTGTCAATGCGGATCTGCTCGCGCAGCTCGGTGCGTGGCGAGGAGAAGTGGATTTTCGGCTGCTGGTCTTCCGGCCAGGTGGCAAGCACGGCCTGCAGCGTCTCGCGAAGATCCGCGCGCTCGGGATTGAGGCACCAGAAGTGCTGATAGTCGAAAATCAGCCGCACGCCGGTCTCGGCATGGATCCACAAGACGTCGGCGGCCGAAAAGCGCAGATCGTCATGCTCGAGCACCAGGCGTCGGCGCACCGGCTCGGGCAGCGTCTGCCAGGTTTGCGCCCAGCGCGCCCGGCTCGAGGGAATGTCACCATAGGTGCCGCCGACATGAATGACCATCACCGCTTCCGGCCCGAGCTCCATGAGATCCAGCATCTCGGCCTGCGACACGAGGTCCGCAATGCTCTTTTGGACAAGCACCGGATCGGGGCTGTTCAGCACCACGAATTGCGACGGATGAAAGGATAGCCGGATATCGAGCGCCTTTGCCTTCTCGCCGATGGCACGCAGCTCTGCCGCACTTTCGCGCACCATGCCGTGAAAGGCGGGAAGATCGGGATGCGTGGCATAGGGGGCGAGATCGGACGACATGCGGTACATGCGAATGTCGTGCCTCTGCAGATGGTCGAGGATCTGATCGACATAGCCGAGCGAGACCTTCAAATGCGGCTGGCTGGCATGGCGGCGCGTGTCGTTGCTCTTCAGGTCGTCGCGAGCCATGACCTTGACCGGAAAACCGAGCCGCGAGAGTCGTGCCGTCATCAGATTGTATCCTCGTTTGCATGCATGGACTCCCCGAAGCCGAGCCGATCGACGAACAGGTTCCAGTCGGCGTGGCGCAGCGCACCGCCGGAGGCGGCGCGGTGGCCCTTTCCATACTGCTCGTCGGCGCCTGGCGGCCGCACGTGCTCCAGAAACTCCAGAACATCGGCGCCGCGCGGCGCGCGGGCGGCAAAGTGCACCCAGCCTGGCCGGTAGCCGGTGTTGGCGGCGATCACGATGTCGCTGCGCAGCCGGCCGGTCCAGCTTTGGGCGATCAGCGGATGGATCTGGCAGGGAGAGGAGAAGCGGATGAGCGCCACCGGCCCGACGATCTTCGGCGGCGCCTTGCGCGCGTCCTCCACCGCGCGGCGCACCTCGTCGCGCGCAGCAAGCAGGCGTTCGGTTTCGGGAAAGCGGCCGTCGAGCACGGCCTTCGGTCCGTCCGCCTTCATCAGCAGGTCGAAGGCGGGCATTGCGTCGCCGCTGGCCGAACGACGCGGCGCATTGATGAGGGCTGCCGCCTTGCGCAGCGCCGTGATGCCGAGCGCACGGGCGGCCTCCATTTCCGCAAAGCCACTCCCCTCCGCCATGTCGCCGATCAGGCCGATGGCCGCCAGCCAGAGAAATGGCGCGGGATCGAGAATCGTGGCCGCGCAGCGATAGGCGAGCAGGCTGGAAGTGGGGATCGGATCGTCGGCGATGCCGCTGATGACCGTCGCGGACGTGGGGTAGCCAGTCGGTTCGTGATGATCGACGAGAATGACCGGCAGCGAGCCAACGGAGAGTGCGGAGGACACGCCGAGATCGGCGATGATGAGGCCGGTTATTTCGCCGGAGTCGTGACGCGCCTGAACCTCCGTGGCGAAGGCCGGCGAGAAGGCGTTCTCTCCCTTGCCGACGATCCGCATGGCGGGTGTCTGCCCCCTCGCCGTCGCCGTCTTCACCAGGATCACACCAGCGGAAAGCCCATCGGCATCATTGTGGAAGGCGACGAGAGGACGGGGCCCGAGGCGCGGAAGCGCTTCGGCGAAGAGGGCGGGCCGTGCAATGGCGGAGGGAGGCATCTGGGTCACGCGGCGACAACGCCTTCAGGCCGGCTTTGATCCAGATGAGTCTGCGTCGGAGCGCGCTGTCCGGTCTGCGCCCGCCCTTACTCCGTGCGAAACCGAACTTTACCGCCGCGTAACCATCTCTTTTTCCCAAGCCTTTAAGCAGCGTTAGCTATCACTGACCGAGTTGAAGAACAGGATCATCCGAGAATGAAGACGCTGCAGGCACAATGGGTTCTCCGATGGGCGCTGCCGGCCGCGCTCGCGCTGATCATCTGCGGCCTGTTGTTTGCTGCCTTAAGCTGGGCCGCCGAGAAGGCGGACGATGTGGCTACGGCGCGCCAGCGCGATCTGGTCACGCTGACAGTGTCCAAGCTGCAAGGCGCGATCGCCCATGACCAGGAAAGCGCCACGGTCTGGGACGATGCGGTGCGCCATACCGCAGCCCGCGATCTCGAATGGATGGACGGCAATCTCGGCACGTGGATGCACACCTATTTCGGCCATGATGCTGCAATCGTGCTCGATGCCGCGGCGCGGCCGATCTACAGTTTCATGGCCACGGATGAGGGCGTGCCCAGCGCGACGGACTTCGAGCGGGCCTATGCGCCGCTCGCCGCAAGGCTGCAGGCCCGACTGGCCGCCGGCGATACGGGCGGGACGAGCGACCGCATCCTCTCGATCGGCGAGGCTGACCTGACATGGGTCGGCGACCGACCGGCCATCGTCAGTGTCAAGCCGATCGTCTCCGATTCCGGCGCGGTCGAACAGGCGCCAGGCAGCGAGGCGCTGCATGTCGCCGTCCGCTTCCTCGATCGCGATCTGCCGGCCGAGATCGGCAGGGAATATGTATTCGACGCGCTGCGCTTCAGCGCCGAGGGCACGCAGGATCCCCGCTTTTCCCTCGTGCCGCTGCGCTCGGCCGCGGGCGCGACTATCGGCTATTTTCAATGGAAGCCGTTCCGTCCGGGCCATGTCGTGCTCGAGGCGACATCCGTGGCGCTCGGCTTGATGCTGGTGGCGATCTTCACCGGCTCCAGCCTCGCCGGCACCGCCCTGTGGCGCCGCTCGGTGCGACTTGCCGCCAGCCAGGACGCGCTGCGCCATCAGGCCTCGCATGACAGCCTGACCGGCCTTGCCAACCGTGCCTGGTTCGCCGAGCAGCTGAGCGAGCGCCTGAAGACCGCGCCGGCCGATGCGGCGCATGGCGTGCTGTTCGTCGATCTCGACCATTTCAAGGAGGTGAATGACAGCTTCGGCCATCCGGTCGGCGACCGGCTGATTACCCTGGCGGCCGAGCGTATGACCCGGCTCCTCCCGGATGCCTTGGTGGCGCGCATCGGCGGCGACGAGTTCACCATCCTGCTCAATCCGGAAAGCGTCGGCCGGGCAGAAGAAATCGCCGAGGCGATCGTCAAGGTTCTCAAGCAGCCGTTCGAGATCGATGCGGCGCATGTGGTGGTCGGCGCCAGCGTCGGCGTGGCGGTGGCAAACGGGATCTGCGATCCGGTCGAGCTGACCCGGCGCGCCGATATCGCGCTCTACCATGCCAAGGCCGCGGGCCGGAACGCCTATGCGATCTTCGGCACCCATATGGACGCACTGCTGCGCAAGCGCCGCAGCCTGGAGCAGGAGCTGCGCGAGGCAGTCACCGCGCGAACGCCGATCGAGGTGGTCTATCAGCCGGTCTTTGCCGCCGATGGCAGCGGTCCGATCTCGCTCGAAGCGCTGGTTCGCTGGAACCATCCGAGCGAGGGTCCGATCAGCCCCGCCGTCTTCATCCCGCTTGCCGAGGAAACCGGGCTGATTCATGAGATCGGGGCGATCGTGATCGAGGAGGCCTGCAGCATGCTGGCCGAGCTGCCGGGCATGACGCTCTCGATCAACGCCTCCTCGATCGAGCTCCAAACCGCGTCCTATCCGCTCAAGGTCCTGACGGCGCTGGCGCGCTGGGGCCTGCAGGCCGCGCGCCTGGAAATCGAGCTGACCGAAAGCGTCGTCGTCGCCGACAAGGCGCAGCTCGCTCGCTCGATCAGGCTTCTGCGCGAGGCGGGCGTGACGATCGCCATCGATGATTTCGGCACCGGCTACTCGACCTTCTCGCGTGTCCAGAGCTTCGAGATCGACCGCATCAAGATCGACAAGTCTTTCATCGACGATATGAACCAGGAAAACAGCCGCGCGCTGGTCGCCGCCATGATCCATATGGCGCAGGCCAAGGGTCTAAAGATCACGGCAGAAGGGGTGGAGACCGCCGAGCAGCAGCAAGCCCTTCAAGGCCTCGGCTGCGACCATCTCCAAGGCTTCCACCTTTCGCGGCCGCTGTCCCGCGCGGCACTCCGCTCGCTGGTCCTCGGCGCGTCCGCCGGGGCGCAAGCGAGCTAGAGACCGCGAAGCACGGCGAAAAAACCTTGCTCAGTCCAGCTGGCAGGGCCGGCGTTCTCCGCTGAAAGCGCGGTAGCTGTTGTCTTCCACCCGGTAGGAGGCATAGCGGGCACTGCAGCGCCGGATATGGTCGTCGGAAGGGCCGATATCGCCGACGAAGCCGTCTGCCTCGGACCCGTCGGACATGTTGATGGCCATGACTTCGCCGCCCTCGTCCGAGGCGGCGGGCAACGGACCGGAATCGGCCTGCTGCTGGAACGGCGAGACACAGCTGCGACGGCTGCCGCTGTAGGACCGATAGCTGTTGTCGCTTGGATCGTAGGAGCGATAGCGCCGCTCGCACCAGGCAAGATGATCCGGATTCAGCATCGGCTGCTGACCATAGTCCGCGTTGCTGTCCGGCCCGTTCGGCGCGATGGCGCCGGTGGCCTCCCGATCGATGCCGGGGTCCGAACCGAGCGGCGCATCGGCTTCCGTAAGCAGCGAGTCCTGGCCGGACGTCTCCTCGACCGGCGTCGGCTTGGGGAAGGTCAGAGCCGCGACGCGCTCGAGCTTCTGGGCGCCGGGTTCGACGACCTTGGGGCTCGATGTCCACAGATCGGAAATGTCGGCGCTTGCCAGCACCTGCGTTGCCGGCCGCGCCATCAGCGCCGTTGCACTGAAGAAACCGGCGGCAAACACGGCGGCCGAGGTGTAGATGGCCGCGGAAACCCACAACAACGTTCTCATTTGCCCAATCCTGCTTGCTGGCGCCTGTCCTGACGGCGCGACTTCCCTGTCTTCCTGATCCGGCTGAGGTCTTCGGAGAACGCACGACGTGCCGCGAGCCGGAGATGGCTGCGCAACGTGCTGCCCGGCAGGAAGGTTCCGCAAGAGGGGGGCGTGTGCTGACGATCTTGGACCGCCACGACACCGAGACGCCGTTGCGGTCGCGAGATGCCGATCGCGTGGACCTGCTTCGTGAGCCGGATAGGCCCTGCTCAGCCGGCACGTGTGGCGAGGAAGCGCCACTTGGCGACAGCGGCCTGACGGTGCGGTTCGGCCTCCGTCAGATAGCGTGGATCCTCGATCATGCCGATCAGGTCGGCAAGGCGCTGGTAGCGGACCAGCACAATGTCATCCCAGTCCTCTTCCGAACCGCCGCCGAATGTCGCCGTCCGTCGCCCCGCATGGACCAGCTCGGCAACGACGCCACGTTCGGCCGCGATCGCCTGAAACGCGCCGGCATAGCCCTCGTAATAGGCGGCACGGGCATCCGCCCGCGCGCCAGCAAAGCCTTGCGCGTAGAGTGGCTGCTTACGGAACCAGAGGAGGTTGACCATCGTCACGGAGCTTTCGCCAAGCTCGAGCGACTGAGAGCGCAGCCATACGGCAACGTCATTGTGAGACATGTTTTACCACCTGACATTTTTCGTTATTTTGTCAGTTCTTGACGTTTTCTCCTGATTTGTCAAGGTGAGACATGGCTTCCCGATCTGACAAAGAACAGGCAGCGCTCGCCGCTGCCGAGCGTGTCTTCACCCGCTACGGCTTTGTCCGAACGACGATGGGTGACATCGCCGCCGAAGCGGCCATGTCGCGTCCGGCGCTCTACCTCCTGTTCGCCGACAAGGAGGCGATCTTTGCTGCGGTCATTGCGCAGATGGATCAGCGCGCGATCGCCGACATCCGCACGCAGATTGCACTCCTCCCTAGCCGGCGCGAGCGCCTGCACCAGGCCTGCGGCGATTGGGGCTCGCACGGCGTGGCCCTGGCGGCGGCTTATCCGGATTCGGCCGATCTCTTCGATCTTCGCTTCGCCGCGGTCCGGCAGGCCTACGCGCATTTCCAGGCGCTGCTGGTCGAAATCCTCGGGGACACGGACGCAACGGCCCTCTCCTCTCCGCCAGACGAGATCGCTCGCAGCCTGACTTACGGCATGCGCGGCCTGCGCGAAACGGCGCGCGACGTGGACGAGATGCGCCGGCTGATCCGGCTGCATGTCGATGCCTATGCCTGGGCGCTCGATGCCAAGGTCGGCGGGAATGGCTCGGTTCGAGCGGTATCCGAGCGGCGGAGCGGCGCTTTGAAGCCGGCGTCCTGACGGACCGTCGATCGCTGGGGACGCGCGGCGCCGTCGCAGCCCTTGCCTTTGGCCGTTGCAGGGCCAGATCCCGAGCGACAAGAGGAGGAAGGCTGCATGAACACCGTGAACGAGCTGATCGTGGCGCTGGTGACCGGGTCCAACGAGGCAAGCCGCCTGGCGCCTTCGGACGTGACGCGCATGCTGGATCTTGCGGCGGTCATGGTGCGGCAGCTGACGCAGGACGGCGGCGAAAGTGCCGAAGGTTCGGTGGCACAGGCCATCGCAGCCGATGCGGCGCGCGCCGATTCGATGAACGCCGAGGCCTGGCAGGCGGCGCTGCGCCATGCGGCGCAACAGCTGCGCCATCTCCAGCCGGACGTCGAACCCGACCGCGCCCTCCCCGCCCATCGTCCCGACGGCGGCGATGGCGGCAACTACTAGTCTGTCTCGCAGCCCCAGGATCGCATGACAAACCACAAGCGTCACCGCTTCGAGGCATGCGTCGCCGTGAGCAACTCTCCTGGCCGGAACAAGCCAGGCCTTTGCCGGTTCCCCTGCAAGAAGAGGAACAAGCCATGACCGACACGAGCCCGGAACGCACCACGCCTGAGCAGGATCAGGGGAAGAAACAGACGACCGACACGGCGGGCGGCAGCCAGCAGCAGCGGTCCGACGCGCCCAAGGCAACGCCGACGGCCGACCCCAATGTCGATCCCGCCAACGATTGGCCGGCTGCCTGACATCGAAGCCGGGCACCGGTCTCATTGAGCGTCTCGAAGACGGATGTAGACCATCGGTTCATTCGGCTCTTCGCCTGCCGGTGGCCATCGCGCTGCGTGGAGAACGATAGCAGGACATAGCTGCACAGTTGTCGCAGCCGGGAACCGGCCTCCGGTCAGCTGGTTAAGCCTCTGTCGAACGGACCCTTCGTTCGACCGCATGGAGGATCCATCATGATCAAGATGACACTGACAGCCGCAGCGCTGTCTCTCGCGCTCGCCGGCTCGGTTCTGGCCCAGGCAGGTGGCGGCTCGGGCGGCTCGGGCGGCGGTGGCTCGACCGGCGGCGGCGCCTCATCGGGCACAAGCGGTGAGGCCGGCGGGACCGGCACGAGCGGCGGTAGCGGCGGTACGAGCACGGATGGCGGAACGAGCGGCGGCGGCACCACGACCGGCGGAGCTACGGGCACCGGAACCACCGGCGGCGCCGATACATCGACCGGCGGCACTGCGGGCAGCTCGACCAACTGCGCACCCGGCACGGCTGGCACCACCTCATCCGGCTCCACTGCGACCGGCGGCACCAGCTCCGGCGGTACGACAACCGGCGCAACGCCGGCCTGCTAAGCGGCCCCCCGGTTCAAGACGCTGCGGTGGATGCCTTCGGCACCCACCGTGCCTCCCTCCATACGCCAATCTCCCACCTCTGCGACGCTCCCCCCAGCCTCAGTCCATGGCTACAGCTCGCTGTCTCCACGCTGCGACATCGCGCGAGACGTGCGTGACGTCGAAGCCCTGCGATTTCCAGGACGCCTTCCTATCGCCATTCTTTTTTAGTCTTTCTCGATATACTCTGCATGCGGTGGTGGAGCGATCAGGTAAGACGGCATTTCAGGCGCAGGCAATCGAAGACACTTTTGGCGACCGGTTCATCCATGAGACGTGGCACACTCTCAGACTCTGCGGCTCAGATCTTCCAGGTCGTGAAGGTTACCCTGTTCTTCCTCATCTTCGCCCTCAGCCTGACGGCGCTGATGACGCATGTCGTGCGGACGATGATTGCCTCGGCCGACGAGATCGACGACAGGCACGCGGTCCAGACCGTTGCCTCGGCCATCAACAGTCTCAAGTCCAGCCTGGCCGCGACGCTCGAAGACAATGCCGTCTGGGATGAGGCCTATGCGAGCGTAACCGGCCCCAAGAGCGACAGCTGGATCTTCGACAACTGGGTCAAGCAGGGCGAACCTCTTTCTCTCTATGAGGGCTGCCTGGTCTCCGCCCCCGAAGGCCGCCTCATCGCCGCCTATTTTCGCCAGGAGACCTTCGAGCCGGAGGCGCTGTTGGGGCCGGATTATCGGGCTCTCATGACGGCCGCGGCCGCACTGGGCGACACGCTCGAGCTTGGGATACTCAGCCATGAGGGACGGGTGTTCCTCGTCGGCGCCCATGCGATCCGGCCCTTTTCGGCGGAGACGCAGCCGGGTCGCTCTCCGGTCCTGATGCTGGTGCGGGAGTTGACGCCACAGCTGGTGCAGAAGATCGGCGACGAGCACGATGTGAACCATCTGCGCTGGGAGCCGGAGTCGGCGAGGGATAGCGTATCGCTCGCCATTCCAGGCTCTTATGGGAGGACCGTCGCGCGTCTCGCCTGGGAGCGGCGCCACCCGGGCACGACGATCTATGCCGAAGTGCGACCCTTCGTGCTGGGCGCGGTTGCGCTGCTTCTGTTCTTTCTCGGAAGCATTCTCATCTTCGGCGCTCTCGCCATTCGTCGCCTCCAAGCTGCCGCCCGTGCCTCGCGCCTCGAAGCAACCCATGATGCCCTGAGCGGACTGATGAATCGCAAGGGTCTGATGCAGCTCCTGACGCAGATCACGGCAGAAGTGAACCAAACGACGGTCCACACGCTGCACCTTCTGGATCTCGACGGGTTCAAGGCAGTCAACGATGCCTGGGGGCATGCGGTCGGCGACGCGCTGATCGTAAAGGTTGGCGCCGCCCTGGCGCGGCTCGATGCGAGCACGATCGGTGCCGCGCGCCTCGGCGGCGACGAGTTTGCGCTTCTTGAGCGGGGCCCGGTCAACCCAGTGCTGATCGAGGAGCTTCTGTCGCTGTTCCGCCGACCCTTCCTGATCGACGGACGGCCGATCGAGGTCGGTGCCAGCATCGGTTCGGCCACGGCCGATGGATCGACCACACCCTCCGAACTCCTGCGCCGCGCCGATATGGCGCTTTACCGCGCCAAGGAGACGGGCCGCAATCGAGCTGTTGCCTATGACGCGACGCTCGACGGCGAACAGCTGCAACTTGCGGCGATCGAGGACGCGCTGCGCCAAGCCATCGACAGCGGCGCGGTGACGCTTGAGTTCCAGCCGCTCGTTTCCGCCGCCGATGGAGCCGTGGCTGGCGTTGAGGCTCTGGCGCGATGGGCGGGGCCAACCGGCCCGATCTCCCCGGAAGTCTTCATTCCCCTGGCGGAGAAAGCAGGGCTGATCGAGGCACTCGGCCGCCGCTTGTTGCACCTTGCGCTCAACCACGCTCGGCGCTGGCCGACCCTCGGCCTGTCGGTCAACATCTCGCCGCTGCAGCTCTGTCGCCCGGGCTTTGCCGAGATGGTCGTAGGCCTTCTGGAGGCGACGTCCTTCGACCCGGGCCGGCTGACCTTCGAGGTGACGGAAGCCGTGTTTGGCGCTAAGGTCGAACAGGCGCGCAAGACGATGGAAAGACTGCGGGCCGTGGGCATCCGTTTCGCCCTGGACGATTTCGGCAGCGGCTATACCAGCATCGATGCCTTGCGGCGCTTCGGCTTCGAACGCGTTAAGCTCGATCGCTCGTTCATTGCCGCGGCCGATGCGGAAGGCAACGGGGCGCAGGTGTTGAGCGCGACGATCAGCCTCGCTGCAGCTCTCAATCTGCCTGTTACGGCCGAAGGAGTGGAAATGCCGCATCAGGCGGTTGCGCTTCGCTTAGCCGGCTGCGACCAGCTGCAGGGCTTTCTCATGGGCCCGCCGCAAACGCCGGAGCAGATCGATCGCCTTGTTGCAGCAAGCACGGGCATCGACGCCAACGGGCGGGAAAGCCGGATAATCGGCTGACTGTGGCTGGAACGCCGTCGGGGCGGCATCGCCCGACAGGAAGACGGGCGCCAGGGGCACCCGTCTTCGAAGCAGACTGTCGATCGCTTAAAGCGTCCGCGTGACGTGCTCCACGCGGAAGCACTCGATTGTGTCGCCGGCGCGGATGTCTTCGTAGTTCTCGAAGGCCATGCCGCATTCCTGGCCGACATTGACTTCCGAGACCTCGTCCTTGAAGCGCTTGAGCGTCTTGAGCTTGCCTTCGTGGATGACGACGTTATCGCGCACCAGGCGAACACCGACGCCACGCTCCACCTTGCCCTCGGTGACGCGGCAACCCGCGACCTTGCCGACCTTGGTGATGTTGAACACCTCCAGGATCTCGGCATTGCCGAGGAAGGTCTCGCGCCGTTCCGGCGAGAGCAGGCCCGACATGGCGGCCTTCACGTCGTCCGTCAGGTCGTAGATGATGTTGTAGTAGCGGATCTCGATCCCTGCCCGTTCGGCTGCCTGACGCGCCTGCGCATTGGCACGCACGTTGAAGCCGATGATGGCGGCGTTCGAGGCTTCCGCCAGCGAGACGTCGGACTCGGTGATCGCACCGGCGCCCGAATGGACGATGCGGGTGCGCACCTCGTCGGTGCCGAGCTTGTCCAGCGCGCCGGCAATGGCTTCGATCGAGCCCTGCACGTCGCCCTTGATGACCAGCGGGAACTCCTTCATCCCCGAGGTCTGCAGCTGCGTCATCATCTGTTCCAGCGAACCGCGCTGGCCGGAATGACGGGCAGCGGCCTTGTCGCGGGCCAGACGCTGGCGATATTCGGAAATCTCGCGGGCGCGGCTTTCGTTTTCGACGACCGCGAACCGGTCGCCCGCAGCCGGCGTGCCGGAAAGACCCAGCACCTCGACCGGCATGGCCGGACCCGCTTCCTTCACATGCTCGCCCTTGTCGTTGACCAGCGCACGCACGCGGCCCCACTGATCGCCGGCGACGATGATCTGGCCAGGCCTCAGCGTGCCCGTCTGGACGAGAACGGTTGCAACCGAACCGCGGCCGCGGTCGAGCTCGGCTTCCACCACGGTGCCCTCGGCCGTTCGGTTCGGATTGGCCTTGAGGTCGAGGATTTCCGCCTGGAGCAGGATCGCTTCGAGCAGCTTGTCGAGATTGGTCTTGTTCTTGGCCGAAACCTCGACGTCGAGCACTTCGCCGCCCATGGATTCGACGAAGACCTCGTGCTGCAGAAGCTGCGTGCGGACCTTCTGCGGATCGGCCGACGGCTTGTCCACCTTGTTGATCGCCACGATGATCGGCACATTGGCCGCCTTGGCGTGGTTGATGGATTCGATCGTCTGCGGCATCACGCTGTCATCGGCGGCGACCACCAGGATGGCGATGTCGGTCGCCTGCGCACCGCGGGCACGCATGGCCGTAAAGGCGGCGTGGCCGGGCGTGTCGATGAAGGTGATCTTGTGACCGTTCTGCTCGACCTGATAGGCACCGATATGCTGGGTGATGCCACCCGCTTCGCCGGCGACCACGTTGGCGTGGCGAATGGCGTCGAGCAGCGAGGTCTTGCCGTGGTCGACGTGACCCATGATGGTGACGACCGGCGGGCGCGAGACGAGCTCGCCTTCCTGGTCCTTGACGTTGAAGATGCCTTCTTCGACGTCGGACTCGGAGACGCGCTTGACCGTATGGCCGAATTCGCTGGCGATGAGCTCGGCCAGGTCGGCGTCGATGACGTCGCCGGGCTTCATCATCTGGCCTTCCTTCATCAGGAACTTGATGACGTCGACCGCGCGTTCGGACATGCGCTGCGACAGTTCCTGGATGGTGATCGTCTCGGGCAGGACGACCTCGCGCATGACCTTCTCGCGCGTCTCCTGCATCTGGCTACGGCGGAACTTCTCCTGCCGGCGGCGCATGGAGGCGAGCGAGCGGCCGCGGGCGCCGGCCTCGTCGTCGAGTGCGGCGGTGAGGGTCAGCTTGCCCTTGCGACGTTCCTCATCGGTCTTTGGACGGGCCGGAACCTTGGCGGGCTCGGGACGAACAACCTTGCCGCGCGCAGGCGCAGCGCCCGGGCGGGCCGGACGGTCATCCTCATCAGCGCCGGTGCGGCGGCCGCGAACCGGCGCCGGAGCGGCCGGTGCTGCCGGAGCGGCGGGACGCGCGGCCGGGCGATCCTCGCCCGCGCGGCGCGCGACGACGGGGGCTGCGGCTTCCGCAACCGTCTCGACTTCCGGCTCGGGCTCGACGACCTTCGGGCGGGCCGCTTCTTCGGCGGCGCGGCGAGCCTCTTCTTCGGCCTCGCGCTTCAGCCGTTCGGCTTCCTCGGCCTGGCGGCGCGCTTCGGCTGCAGCTCGGGCCTTGGCTTCCTCGGCATCGCGGATCTGCGCTTCGGCGAGCGCGCGGCGGCGGGCATCGATCTCGCCCGGCGACAGCTGGTTCAGCACGACGCCGGTGCGCGGACGATTGGTATCCGGGCGGGCCGACTGGCCAGTCGGCTGCTGCGGACGCGGCGGCTGCGGCCGCGCGACCTGCTGTGGCATGACGCGCGTTTCCGGCTGGCGCGGCTGCGGCGAGGCGATCGGCGTGACCGGCTTCTCGTCTTCAGGGCGCGTCGTACGGCGCTTGCGGGTTTCCACCACGACAGCCTTGGTGCGGCCGCGGCCCATGTCCTGGCGGACAGTGCCCTGGCTCACGCCGGAGGGGCGAAGCGACAACGTCTTCTTGCCGGCTCCGCTCAGGGTCTTGTCGTCATTGTTATCGGTCATTCCGTTCCGTTCCTCAAAGGGCCGGATGTTTCGTCATCGGACCCCGTCATTCGATTGTCTTGCCATTGCCGGCGCCGCGGCCTTGGCCGGCGCGCCTTTCGTCATCTTCGTCGGCTGGCGAGCTCCGCTCGTGACATCAAGGGGAAGATGGGCCCCGATACCGTTCGAGCGCTTTTGCGCGCTTCACTACACCCTCACCCGCCTGCCCTGCAAGCGCTGCGGCATGGATAAACGAATTACTTCCGAGCGAGCTGTCGAGTTCCGCTGCGGTGAACAAGCGGAAGGCCGGAATTTCGCTGCCGTCCTCGACGGCGAAGCTCATGGCCTTGCGCGCCTGGCTGATCTTGCGCACGCCATCCGGGGCTGCATCGCTTGCGTGAAATGTAGCGAGCGCGGCCAAACCGCGCACAGCTTGTTCGGTCTTCGAGGCGCCGGAGATGAACTGCGCAGCCTTGCGCGCCATGTTCATCATCCCGATCAGCTGCTGGGCCAGCAGCCGGTCCACCTCGTCGGGGAGCGAAGGCTCCGCCTTCACCTCGGCCTTGAGCGCCCGCGCAAAGAGCTTGCGGGCGATCGCCTTTTCCAAGATCGCCCGCTCGGCGGTCACCCAGCAGCCGCGGCCGGGCAGCTTGCCCTTCAGGTCCGGGACCACCTGGCCGTCGGGGCCAGCAACGAAGCGGATCAGACGGTCTTCCGTCTCGCCGCTCTCGCGCGTCACGATGCACATGCGTCCGTTCACGGGCAGCTCGTCGTCCTTCACATCCGCAGCCATGCCTTCGGCTGCAGCACCGGTCTCGTTGTCGCTGATCATGACGGGAACGCCTACGGGCGAAGGAAGGCGCTTAAGCCTCTTCCTCGTCCGCACCTTCCGTTATCTGGAGTGCCTCCTGCTCGCGTGCAAGGTCTTCCTCCGTAATCCAGCCGGCCGCCAGCCGCGCCTGCAGGATCATGGCTTCCGCCTCGGCACGCGAAACCTCGAGCTTGGAGAAGAGACCTTCGAAGCGCTTGGTCTCGCCATTCTTGCGCTCCGACCAGCCAACCAGATCGTCGGCCGCGCAGCCGGCGAAGTCTTCCACCGTCTTGATGCCGTCCTCGCCGAGCGCCACCAGCATATGGCCGGTCATGCCGTCGATCGTGCGCAGCTCGTCGGCAACGCCGAGCGCCTTGCGCTTCTCGTCCATCTCGGCCTCGATCTTTTCCAGATATTCGCGGGCGCGCGTCTGGATCTCGTTGGCCGTGTCCTCGTCGAAGCCCTCGATCGAGGCGATTTCATCGAGATCGACATAAGCGAGCTCTTCGACCTGGGCGAAGCCTTCCGATGCCAGCACCTGGCCGACCATCTCGTCCACATCAAGCGCCTCCATGAACAGCGCCGTGCGGTCGTTGAATTCCTTCTGGCGGCGCTCGGATTCCTCCTGCTCCGTCATGATGTCGATGTCCCAGCCGGTCAGCTGCGAGGCAAGGCGTACGTTCTGGCCGCGACGGCCGATGGCGAGCGACAGCTGCTCGTCGGGCACCACCACCTCGATGCGCTCGGCATCCTCGTCGAGAACCACCTTGGAGACTTCGGCCGGCTGCAGCGCATTGACGATGAAGTTGGCGGGTTCCGGCGACCAGGGGATGATGTCGATCTTCTCGCCCTGCAGCTCGCCGACGACGGCCTGGACGCGGCTGCCGCGCATGCCGACGCAGGCGCCGACCGGATCGATCGACGAATCGTTGGAGATGACGGCGATCTTGGCGCGCGAGCCGGGATCGCGGGCGACCGACTTGATCTGGATGATGCCGTCGTAGATTTCCGGCACTTCCATGGTGAAGAGCTTGACCATGAACTGCGGATGGGTGCGCGACAGGAAGATCTGCGGCCCGCGCTGTTCGCGGCGGACGTCGTAGACGAAGGCGCGAACGCGGTCGCCATAGCGCATGTTTTCGCGCGGGATCATCTCGTCGCGACGGATGATGCCTTCGCCACGGCCGAGATCGACGATGACATTGCCATATTCGACGCGCTTGACCGTGCCGTTGACGATCTCGCCGACGCGGTCCTTGTATTCGTCAAACTGCCGGTCACGCTCGGCCTCGCGCACCTTCTGCACGATGACCTGCTTGGCCGACTGAGCGGCGATGCGGCCGAAATCCATCGGCGGCAGCGGATCGGCAATGAAGTCGCCAAGTGCTGCATCCGGGTTGCGGTCGCGCGCCAGCTCGAGCGGGATCTGCGTCGAATAGTCTTCGGCCTGCTCGACCACTTCCAAGAGCCGCTGAAGACGGATTTCGCCGGTCTTGGAGTTGATGTCGGCGCGGATATTGGTCTCGGAGCCATAGCGCGAGCGCGCCGCCTTCTGGATCGCATCCGCCATGGCGGCGAGAACGATCTCGCGGTCGATCACCTTTTCCCGCGCGACGGCATCCGCGATCTGCAGAAGTTCGAGCCGGTTTGCACTCACTGCCATGGTCAGGGTCTCCGTAAAAAGCTTTCGCCGGCCCGCGGGAAAAGCCCCGTCGTCCCACCGGACTTGAAACAGTCACTATGCCTTGCCGGCCCTTGCCGGCTCACTCCTCGTCGGACGACGCTTCGTCCTCGAAATTCTCGTTGGCGGCCAGGCGCGCGGCCTTGGCCTTCTTGTCGGCCGCCAGCGCATCGCGGATCAACTCGTCGGTCAAGATCAGCCGTGCTTCTGCCAGCGCCGTGAAAGGAATGACAACCAGCGGCTCTTCGCCGGGGGCCGGCTGGTCGCGCTCGAGCGTGAAGCCATCCTGGTCGGCGGAGACGATCTTGCCGCGGAAGCGCTTGCGGCTTTCGACCAACACCGAGGTCTCGAGCTTGACGAAATGCCCGGCCCAACGCGAGAAATCAGAGCGGCGCACCATCGGCCGGTCGATCCCCGGCGAGGAGACCTCCAGATGATAGGCCTTGTCGACCGGATCCTCGACATCGAGCACCGGCGAGACCGCCATGGAGACTGCCTCGCAATCCTCCACCGTCATCGTTCCGTCCGGCCGCTCGGCCATGATCTGCAGCGTCGCGCCGTTCTGGGCCGAAAGGCGCACGCGCACCAGCCGGTAACCCATGGGGATCAGCACGGGCTCGACAATATCGGCGATCCGCCGGTCGAGCCCGGTTTCGGCAATCAGCCGCGTCTCGTAAGCCGTCTCGGCTGCCACAGTCTCGGACAAGCGCTCGTTCTCCCGGTCATCCGGTAATAAAAAAGAGCGGGTCCTGACGGGCCCACTCTTCATCAACCGATCAAGAATTTCGCTGCTCTATACGCTCCATGCCTCGGAAATGCAAGCGTTTCGCGATGACGACAAACGCGCGATCCCCGCGCTTCCTCAGCTCACTCCCACTCGATCGTCCCCGGCGGCTTGCTGGTGACGTCGTAGACGACGCGGTTGATGCCGCGGACTTCGTTGATGATGCGGGTGGCGGTGCGGCCGAGGAAGGCCATGTCGTAGGGGTAGAAATCCGCTGTCATGCCGTCGACCGAGGTGACGGCGCGCAGCGCGCAGACAAAGTCATAGGTGCGGTAATCGCCCATGACGCCGACAGTCTGCACGGGGAGCAACACCGCGAAGGCCTGCCAGATCGTGTCGTAGAGGCCGGCCTTGCGGATCTCGTCGAGATAGATGGCGTCCGCCTTGCGCAGGATCTCGAGCTTCTCGCGGGTGACGCCGCCGGGGCAGCGGATGGCAAGGCCCGGGCCGGGGAAGGGGTGGCGGCCGACGAAACGTTCGGGCAGGCCGAGCTCGCGTCCGAGCGCGCGCACCTCGTCCTTGAAGAGCTCGCGCAGCGGCTCGACCAGCTTCATGTTCATCCGCGCCGGCAGGCCGCCGACATTGTGATGGCTCTTGATGGTGACCGAGGGGCCGCCGGAGAAGGAGACGCTCTCGATCACATCCGGATAGAGCGTGCCCTGGGCGAGGAAGGCAGGCGCGCCCTTGCCGTCCTCGGCGATCTTCTTCGCTTCACCTTCGAAGACCTCGATGAAGAGGCGGCCGATGGTCTTGCGCTTGACCTCCGGATCGGTCTCGCCGGCGAGCTCCGTCAGGAACAGGTCTGAGGCATCCACATGGACGAGCGGGATGTTGTAGTGGTCGCGGAACATGGTCACGACCTCGTCGGCCTCATTGAGCCGCATCAGGCCGTGATCGACGAAGACGCAGGTCAGCTGGTCACCGATCGCTTCATGGATGAGGACGGCGGCGACGGAGGAGTCGACGCCGCCGGACAGGCCGCAGATCACGCGTCCGTCGCCGACATCCTCGCGGATCTTGCGGATCATCTCGGCGCGATAGGCGGCCATGGTCCAGTCGGACTTCAGACCGACGATCTTATGGACGAAATTGGAGAGGAGCTTGGCGCCGTCCGGCGAATGCACCACTTCCGGGTGGAACATGGTGGTGTAGTAGCGCCGGCTTTCGTCGGCCGCGATGGCGAAGGGGGCGTTTTCCGACGTGGCGATGACCTCGAAGCCGTGCGGCAGCTGGGTGACGCGGTCGCCATGGCTCATCCACACCGGATAGCGTCCGCCGACCTCCCAGAAACCCTCGAAAAGCGGGCTCGGCCGCTTGATTTCCACATCGGCGCGGCCGAACTCGGCCGCATGTCCGCCTTCCACCGTGCCGCCGAGCTGCACGCAGAGCGTCTGCTGCCCGTAGCAGATGCCGAGGATCGGCACGCCGCTATCGAACACCGCCTGCGGCGCCCGCGGGCTGCCTTCCGCGGTCACCGAGGCCGGGCCGCCGGAGAAGATGACGCCCTTTGGGCGCATGCGGGCAAAGGCGTCCTCGGCTGAGTTGAAGGGGTGGATCTCGCAATAGACGCCGGCCTCGCGCACGCGCCTGGCGATCAGCTGGGTGACCTGGCTGCCGAAATCGATGATGAGGATGCTGTCGGGATGGGCTATCTCGGTCATGCCAAGCCTTTCGCGCGCGTAATCATGGCGAGCCTTTAAATAAAGGCCGGCGGAAGTGCAACGCTTGGGGCGGGTTTGGCGGCGTTTCGCTCACAATGCCGGATCAGAGCGGGAGCACGCCGCTTTCGATCTCTGCTTCCAGCCGGTCGACCACGGTGGCGAGCTTGCCGTCGATGACGTCGAGATATTCGGTCCAGTCGCCGACATGGCGCAGTTCCGCCTTGCCGTCGGAGATGCCGCGGAGCGCGATCAGCGGCACATCGAAGCTCTGGCAGGCCCGCAGCACCGCAAAGGTCTCCATATCGACCATGTCGGCAGCAATCTCGTCATAGACCGCGCCGGAGACGATGTTCGCGCCGGTGGAAAGGCTCGCCTCCGCAACGCCGGCGATCCGCAGCGGCAGCGGCACGACCACTGGCAGCGAGAGAAAGGGCGTTGCCCCCTTCTCGAAACCGAGCGGCGAGGCGTCCATGTCGCGATAGGAGACCGAGACGGCCTGGTAGACCTCCGTCTGTTCGAGCCGGGCGGAGCCGGCCGAGCCGAGCGAGACGACCAGATCCGGCCGCTGGCCTTCGAAGGTCAGCGCGGCGAGCGCCCGCATCAGCGCCACGGCCGCCTCGACGGGTCCGACGCCGGTCATCAGCGGGGTGAAGCGGGCGCGCAGTTCGGCACCATATTCGGCCTCCGCCGCCATGGCATAGAGGATCGTCTTAGACCCGGCGGTTTTCAGCGGCGGCGGCATCATTCGGTAAAACCTTCCCGGTTGCGGACGACCATCTTGGTCGCGGTCATGGAGGCGATCAGCTTGGGCGGCGCATCCTGCGACATGGCATAGCCGCGTCCGTCTGAGACGATGATTGTCGTGCCGGGCTTGGTCACTTCGCCGCGAAACAGGAAGCGCTCGCCGCGGCCAGGCGACAGCAAATTGACCTTGAACTCGATGGTGAGCAGGCCGGCATCGGGATCGAGCACGGAATAGCCGGCATAGGTGCTCGCTGTTTCGAGCGCGGTGGAGATGATGCCGGCGTGGAGAATGCCGTGCTGCTGCGTCAGCCCCTCGTCAAAGCCAAGCTCGATTTCGACCATGCCCTGCTCGATGCGCGTCAGCTCGGCGCCGATCGTACGCATCACCGCCTGGCGGTCGAAGCTTTTGCGCACACGGGCGCGAAAATCGGAAAAGGTGGGCTCGATCATCGTCGTCTCAGGCAAGGCCGGAAGGCAGGGAGACACTGGCATGCGGCATCGCAAGGGACAAGCTCAATTGAGGAGAAGGATCGAGCCGTTGAGCAGGCTTGCAAAGGCGACCCAGGCGGCGTAGGGCGCAAACAGGATGGCGGCGAGCCCATCCTCGCGGCGCACGGTGAGGATGAAGCCGAAGATCGAGATCAGCAGCGCCAGGATCACGATCAGCGCTAGCGCGAGCTCATGCAGGCCGAAGAAGAGCGGCGACCAGGCGAAGTTGAAGAGCATCTGCGCGAACCAGAAGCGCATGGCCTTGGAGTGCCGGTCCCGCAGCCAGGTGCGCGCGCCGACATAGCCGATGATGATGTAGAGCACCGTCCAGACGGGCGCAAAGATCCAGTTCGGCGGGTTGAACACCGGCTTGTTCAGCGACTGGTACCAGTCGCCCGGCACATTGATGATGCCGATCGCCAGGCCGATGCCGAGGACCAGGAGGATGAAGAGGCTGTAGACGAAAAACGGGCGCATGGGGTTGAGATAAGGCGGCCAATCGAGGTCTGACAGGGTGCGGCGCTCTCTCATGACAACCGTCTCATGCGGTGATCCGGGCGATGTGCTGGTCCCAGGCGAGCGGGCTTTGCGTCTGCGCAAAGAGACCGTCATAGGAGGAGACGGCAAAGCCGCTGCGGGCGGCGGCGATGCCTGCGGCATCGATGAGGCTCCGCGTCTCGACGAGCCGCCCGCTGGACGCCTCGACCGTGACCACGGCACCACCCTTGGGCGAGGCCAGTCCGACGAAGCCGCTCTCGCGGTTGACCGCGATGGCGCCGACATAATTAGCGAGCATCAGGCTCGCCTCCTCGGGCAGGCTCAGGAAGCGGATGTCCTCTCCCGGCCGAAAGGAGCCGGCGAGCGGCGGCAGGTCGTTGCGCGGCCCCTCATATTGGCAGGCAAACCAGATGCGCCCGTCCGCGCCGAGATCGACATGGCGGGTGGAGAGCTGGGCCAGATCGGGCGGCATGGCATGGCGCTCGATCAGCGCGCCGCTCTCGGTGCCGATCAAGGCGAGCGAGGGCTGCATGCGGTCGAGATTGAGCTTGGTGCGGCCGAAGTCCGGATGGGTCTCGATGCCGCCATTGGCGACGATCAGCATCTGCCCGCCGGGCGACAGCGCCATGTCGTGCGGGCCGATGCCATAAGAGGGAAATTCGCCGATGCGGCGATAACCATCCGTGCCGTCATAGACGCCGATCATGCCCTGGCCCGCATCGATGTCGTTTTCCGTGGCATAGAGCAGCCGGCCGTCCTGGGAAAAACAGCCATGGCCGAAGAAATGCCGCCCCTCGGCCGCCGCGATTGTCAAGGGTGGGGTGCGGTGGGAAAGATCGACCACCAGCGCGAAGGTTCCGGGCCGGCGGGCGAAGGCGACAGCGCGGCCCGCGACCGGCGAATGACAAAGACCATGCGCCCGGGCCGGAAGCCGCACGCGCTCGACCACCTCGCCTCGCTCGGTCACGGTCGCCAGGCCAAAGGTGCCGTCGGGGTCACGGAAGGCGGCGGCATAGACGGCGTCGGTTGCCGTCATCGCCATCGCCGCCCGTGGCGCCAGGCTTGCCGCCCAGGCCGACCCGGCCATGGCCAGGAAGGCGCGCCGGTCGATCAGCGGCGAGGAGGGCCAAGGGCTCATGCCATCAATCTCCATCCCCAAAGGAAAAACCGGCGCCGAGGCCCATGGCCGCGCCGAGATCGAGGTTGAGGCGCTGGAGAAGATCATTGGCATGCCGGGAGACGAGCAGCAATGCGGCGCGCCCTTCCGCCGTCGCCAGTGTCTCATCCACCGGCCGATCGACCGCAGCGGCGGCGGCGGAGAGCTCGGCCATGACCGCGCGGATGGCGGTCGCCACCGGCGCATCCTCCGGCGGCACCAGGCTTTGCATCCGCGCCGCATCGAAGAGGCTCTGCAGCCCATCGACATTGGCGCGGATCGAAGCGATGGTCAGGCCCGAGCGCCAATAGACGGCCAGGCGCGGGCGTCCGGGATCCGGCTTGCCATCGACCGTGCCGGCGAAGAAGGGCCGCAGCCGCTGGTCGCGCATCGTCTCGAGGCCGTGCACGAGGACGCCCAAAAGCTCGGTCGCCGCTTCCCGCTCCGTGCGGTAGAGCGGATTGCCGGGTCCGGGCGTCTTCCAGGCCGTGGCGACGCCATCGGGCACGTCCCAGGCGGCGACCAGTTCCCTGCCAAGCCCGGCCAGATTGGCAGCAATCGCCGCCCCGTAGCGGCAGCGGAAGGAGTGCGGCTCGGCGGTCAGCGTCTCGGCCTCTGTGCCGTTCAAGATGTAGTCGAGCGCGCCCAGCCCCTGCACGGCGACGCTCTTGCCCGTGAGCGTCTCGACGGCGGTGGCGGTCTCGTCTTTTTCCGCGATCAGCCGCTGCACCTGTTTCAGGCCCAGGCTCTTGCGGTCCGGGAAGAACAGGATGCGCTCGAAACGATTGGCCTCGAGAACCGGACCGACACGGACGATCTCGATGCGCGCCCAGGCGAGCGCCGTGTCGCGAAAGGCCGAGCGAAACGCCTCGATTCCCTCCGCCGACGGGGCGGCGCAGATCCGGGGCGCCAGCTCGGCCATGATGTCGGCCTTCTCCGCGAAGATGCGGTAGCCGGGGCGGATGAAGCCGTCGACGGCGCCGGCCATGGCGGCGGGAACGGCGGCGGTGACGAGCCCCTGGCCGGCGGCCGGCGTGCTGGCATCATCATCCGCCTCCTGCGCCCCGGCAACGGAGGCGAGGGAGAGTGCGACGGCGAGGGGAAGGAGAAACGACAGACGCATCAGAGCGACTCCACGAAAGCAAGCAAGGCGCGCCGCTCCGGCGCGGAGAGGTCTGAGTAGCGGTCCCGTGCAGCCTGCCCTTCTCCGCCATGCCACAGGATGGCTTCCTGAAGGGTTCGCGCCCGCCCATCATGCAGGAAGCCGGCGCGCGGATCCACCTCCGATGCCAGGCCGATCGCCCAGAGCGGCGGCGTACGCCATTCTCGCCGGCCGGCCCGATCAGGCCTCTCTTCGCCGCCCGGGCCAGGATCGGCGAGCCCCTCGCCCATATCGTGCAGCAGAAGATCGGAATAGGGCCAGATGAGCTGGAACGCGAAGGGTACTGGTGCTTGACGGCCGGTGACGAAACTCGGGCGATGGCAGTCGGCGCAGCCGCTGCGGAAGAACAGCGCCTTGCCGGCCAAGACCTCCGGCCTTTCTGCCCCGCGGCGGGCCGGCACGGCGAGATGGCGCGCATAGTCGGCGACCAGCTTGAGAACCGGATCCGGCGCTTCGACCGGGCCGAGGCGGGCCTGGACGCCATCCGGCGCCGCAAGACACGCCGCCTGCGCAACGGTGCAATCGCCGCCGCTTTCCGACCGCTCCGGGGTCGAGATGCCGAGATCGGTGGAGAAGGCCGTCGCGGCCTGGGCGCGGATGTCCGGCATCTCCGCCTTCCAGCCGAAACGGCCAAGAGCGGACTGAGCCGTTGCCGGGTCGATGACAGTGATCGCCCGTCCGCTGATACCATTGCCGTCGCGGTCGTCAGGGTCGGCTCCGGCGAGAAGATCGGCCGGATGGATCGCTTCGATCAGGCCGAGGCCGGTCATGGCGGGGGCAAGGCGGGGCGAGACATGGGTTGCGGGATCGAGCGGCCCATAGGCGAGATCGGTGAGCGCAATATGCGGGCGGCGGAGCGTCACCTGCTCGCCGCCGGCCAGCGTCACCGTCTCGGTCTCGAAACGGATGACCGGCCGCGCTTCCGCCTGCTGCCCGGGAACGGCGCTCGTCTGCAGCTGCCGGCCATAGGTCGGATCGCCTTTGTCGTCGGCGCCAATCAGCCGAAGGACGAGCGACGGTGGCGGCTCCCCTTCGTCGAGCGCATGGCCGCGTCCATCGCGGACATGACAGGTGGCGCAGGCGCGGGCATTATAGAGCGGCCCGAGCCCGTCGGAGGCCTGGGTGGAGGATGGGGCCGAGACCCAGAGCTTCTCGAAGAGCGCATTGCCGAGCTCGAATTCGCTGCGCGCCGCCGCGTCGAGCAGGGGCGTCGGCTGGGACAGGCTGTCCCGCCCGGCCAGGCGGACGAGCGTCGCGGCACCACCCGCCATGGTCTCGAAAGGCTGCAGCCTGTCGAAACGATCCGGAAGGCGGGTCGCCGTCGCAACGCGCGGACGATCGGCGGGTGAGAGATCGTCGCGGAGCATCGGCCGCTCCACGGCCTCCAGGCCCGAGGCTTTCGAGGGATCCGGCTCCCGCTCGGATGACAGACGCTCGGACGACAGGCCGTAGCCGATCGACGCCGACAGAACGGCGGCGAGCAAGGCTGCCGCGATCGGCAGGCTCGGACCGGGAAGACGGAGCGCGGTCATCCGGGCAGACATCCTCAAGGACCCCTGGTCTGTGATCGATCGGCCTGCGGCAAGGCAGTCACCGACGCCCCTCGCCGCGCCTCTAGAGCGGCGAGGGGCACGTGCGGTTATTGGAAGACCGCGTTCGGATTATCGAGGCTGTCGGAGCCTTCGAGCTCGATCTGCCCGAGATCCAGAGCGGCGATGACCCGCTCGACCGTCTTCGCCTGAGCGATCAGCCCGTCGATCGCCTTCTGCACGACGGCATTGCCCTCGACATTGCCTTCGGCGATCATCTGGTCATAGGCTTCGACCGTGCGGCCGCGCTCGGCCATGGCCTGCATGGCGGCCACGGTGACGGAAAGCTTCTCCGTCATCTCCTTGTCGAGCGCCGGATCCTTGGCGGCCACCAGGGCGGAAAGCGAAGGACCTGTCAGCTTGGTCCCGTCCACGCGGGTATAGTCGCCCGTATAGGCCGACTGGATGCCGATCGCATCATGAAGATGGGAATTGTAGGTGTTGTCGGAGAAGCAGTCCTGCTCCTCCTCCGGGTCATGCAGCAGAAGGCCGAGCTTCATGCGCTCGCCAGCGAGTTCGCCATAGGAAAGCGAGCCCATGCCGGTGAGGATCGCGCCGATCCCGGCCTTGGGGTCGGCCTCCACCGCCTTGCTTGCCTCGCCTTCCGGCGCCCAGGCCTCGACCATGGTCTTCAGATCCGAGACGAGCAGGTCGGTCGCGGCCTTCAGATAGGCGGCGCGCCGGTCGCAATGGCCGTTCGTGCAGGCCTTGGTGTCATAATCCGTAGAGGGCCGGTTGCCGGCGCCGGGTCCGGTGCCGTTCAGGTCCTGCCCCCAGAGCAGGAACTCGATGGCATGGTAACCGGTCGCGACATTGGCCTCGATTCCGCCGGCTTCCTGCAGAGAATTGGCCAGGAACTCGGGTGTGATGTTGGTCGCATCCACGGTCTGGCCGTCGATTTCGATCTTCGGATTGGCGATCACATTGGCAGTGAAGAGCGCGTTCTCGTCGCTCTCGGTGCCATAGCTTGGATCGACATAATCGATCAGGCCTTCGTCGAGCGGCCAGGCATTCACCTTGCCTTCCCATTCATCGACGATCGGATTGCCAAAACGGTAAACCTCGCTTTCCTGATAGGGATTTCGGGCGACGAGCCAGGCGTCCCGCGCGGCCTTCAAAGTGGCCTCGCTCGGACTGGCGATCAGCGCATCCACCGCCTTGTCCAGCGCCTCGGCCGTCGTCAGCGCATCGGAAAATTTTGCGTGGGCCAGGGCGGCATAATGCTTGAGAACCGCGGGCGCATCGACCGGCGCGGCCGGGGTCACGGCATGGGCGGCCAGCGTGGAGGTGCCGAGCGAAAGCGCCAAGGCGGCGACACGAAGCAGCGTTTTGGACAAGATCCTCTCCTGAGTTCGGTGTCGGGAACATGCGGGAGGAGCGCGGTCATCAAGGCCCCGAAGCCGCGCCGATCCTCGCCGCCTTCATGGCCGAAAATTAAACCTGTGTCAAAGAGTATAGTTTAGAAGCCGCAGAAAAGAGGCTGCTTTTCTGTCGCGCTCAGACGCGCCGCTCCAGGCTGGCGAAGAAGAAGCCGTCGGTGCCGGTGCGCGCTGGCGTCAGTGTCAGCGTCGTGCCGTCGCCGCTCCAGGGAGTCGGGGCCTCAGGGCCGAAGAGTGTCGTCCAGCGCTCGATCGCCGACGTTGCGGCGTATGCCGGATGATCGGCCAGGAAGCGCTCGACCTGGGAAACGTTTTCCTCCGGCAGCACCGAACAGGTGACGTAGATCAGCCGGCCGCCCGGACGGACATAGCGGGCAGCGGCGGCCAGTGCCTCCTGCTGCTGCGCCTGGCGTTCCTCGATATTGCGCGGTGTCAGACGCCATTTGGTATCCGGCCGGCGCCGCCAGGTGCCGGTGCCCGTGCAGGGCGCATCGACGAGCACGGCATCGCAGCGCCCCTCAAGCGGCTGCAAGGCTGCCGGGCGATCATGAACCTGAACATTGCGCGTGCCGGCCCGCTTCAGGCGCTCGATGATCGGCGCCAGCCGCTTGCGATCCGCATCGAACGCATGGACCTGGCCCTTATTGTCGAGCGCCGCGGCGATGGCCAGCGTCTTGCCGCCGCCGCCGGCGCAATAGTCGAGCACCTGTTCGCCCGGCGTCGGGAGAACGAGATCGGCGACGATCTGCGACCCCTCGTCCTGGACCTCGAACCAGCCCTTCTGGAAGGAGAGTTCGGCCGTCACATTGGGAAGGCGCGACAGCCCTTCGCTCGGCGGCACGCGCAGCCCATGGCGGGCGATCGCCGTTTCGATGACACCGGCCTCGGCCAAAGCCTTTTCGACCTTTGGCCGATCGGCCTTCAGCGTGTTGACGCGCAGGTCCAGCGCCGGGCGACCGGCAAGCGCCTGCGCCTCCGTCAGCCAGTGCGACCCGAAGGCCGCCTCGAAGGAGGCGACCGTCCATTCCGGAATATCGGCCTGAACATGAAGAGGTGCGTCGGCAAGGCTTCGCGTGGAGAAGGCGGAAAGGGCGGCATCGGAAAGCGGCGGGGGCGCAAAACGGTCGTCCTCCAGCGCCTGCGCTAGGCTCTCCGGCGTCAGGCCCCATTGACGCAGCATGACCGCGTGGCCGAGCGCGGTCGGGCTGTCATCGTCCATCAGATAGGCGTGCGACAGTTTCATGCGCAGCGCGTCATAGACGATATTGCCGATCGCAGCCCGGTCGCCCGAGCCGGCGAAGCGGTGGGAGAGGCCCCAGTCCTTCAGCGCATCGGCCACCGGTCGGCGGCGCGCCTCGATGTCAGTGAGGACCTCGATCGCTCCGGAGAGCCTTCCACCCAGTCGCATGTTCAATCTCCGTTTGGCGCCCTGTAGCGGCCGGCGGCAGCAAGAGCAAGCGGAAGCGCGCGGGTGGAAAAATCAGGGACCGCCGGGAACAATCGCTCCAGCGGTTCATTCTCCTGCCGTCTCGTCAGCCGATGACGCGATAGCAGACGCTGGCCGTGCCCGAGGAGACCATTCCGATATTGGATGCGGCAGCCTTGGAGAGATCGAGGACTCGGCCCCGAATGAAGGGTCCGCGATCATTGATGCGGACGACGACGGACTTGCCGTTGCGCTTGTTGGTCACCTGGACCTTGGTGCCGAAGGCGAGGCTGCGATGGGCAGCGGTAAGATAGGATGCATTCATCCGTTCGCCGGACGCTGTCCGGGAGGTCAATGCGTACCAGGAAGCGCCACCGCAGCCCGGACCCTTTGCCAGTGCCGCCACTGGCGACGTGATGGTTGCCCCGAAGACAACACCTGCCGCCAGCACGGCAGCCCCCAAAGTCTTGCGCGTCAAAAAGTCGTTCCCTAGCTGGTCAATCGGATGGCCGGCTTGTCGGGACGAAAAATGGCAGAAACGTGCTTCAACCGTTAAGGTCTGGTTAGGGAATACTGTCGAGAGCGATAGTTTAAAGAGATCTAAAAATTTTAATCTCTTCTTGGATCAGCCAAATGACAGTGGATTCAGCGACTCCACTTCGCGACACTGTCGCCAAAGAAAACCGTTGTCGCCCTGTGGATAAATTGAGATTGAATTTTTAATAATGCGGCTCGGGCAGCGTCTGCCAGTGGCTTTCCAGCATCATATCTCGCTTTGGTTGTACCCACGCCCGTGCGATCTTTCTCAACCGCCCCAATTCCCCGCCTCCCAGAGGGCGGCAAGGGACTGGCGGTAGTTTGGGTAGAGGAAGGCGTAGCCGGCGTCGCGCAGCTTTGCATTGGAGACGCGCTTGTTCTCGCCGTAGAAGGAGCGGGCCATGGGGGTGAGCGTGGCGGTCTCGAAGGGGATTTCCGGTGGCGGGTCGATGCCCATCAGCCGGGCGGCCTCGGCCACCACGTCCTGCGGCGGGGCCGGCTCGTCATCCGTCACATTGTAGATGCCGCCGAGGCCCCGCTCGATGAGGAAGCGTGTGGCGCCAGCAATGTCTTCGACGCGGATCCGGTTGAAGACCTGGCCGGGCTTCACGAGCCGGCGGGCGGTTCCCTCGGCCAGATTGCGAAACCCGTTGCGTCCCGGCCCGTAAATGCCCGAGAGGCGGAGCACTGCCACCGGCAGGCCGGCTGCCTCGCCGAAAGCCAGCCACTGCGCCTCTGCCTCGACCCGCTCGCGCGAGCGATCGGAAACGGGATGCAGCGGCGTCTCCTCATCGACCCAGGCGCCGCCATGATCGCCATAGACGCCGACGGTCGAGAGATAGCCGGCCCAGGCAAGCTCCGGCATCAGGGCCTCGAGCGCCGGCTGGCCCGGCCGCATCAGCGGATCGCCGGCCCTGCCCGGTGCGATCGACTGAATGAGATGGGTGGTGCGGGCCATCGCCTCCAGCAAGGCGGGCGAAAGCGTTTCCCCATCGAAAATCAGCGGTGTCACGCCCTGGACGGCCAGCCGCGCCGCCTTGGTTTCGCTGCGCGTCGTGCCGGTCACGCTGTCGGCAAGCGGTAACAATTCCTTGGCGATGGCAGTGCCGGAAAAGCCGGCACCGAGGATCAGGACATGCATCAGGCGGCTCCGGCGCGGTTCCATTCGTCGATCACCTCCTGCGCAACTTCGCCGCCGCGATCAAGAGCGGCGAAGTCTCGAGGCGCGAGAAGACGCGACAAGGCCCAGACCGCCATGGCCCGCACACCCGGATCGGGATCGGCGAGCAGCGCCCGGCAGGAAGTGACCAGCGCGGCATCGCCGGAATTGCCGGCCGCAATCAGGCAGTTGCGCAAAAACCGGTCGCGGCCGATGCGCTTGACCGGCGAGCCGGAGAAGAGCGCGCGGAAGCCGGCATCGTCAAGGGTCAGCAGATGGTCGAGCGCGGGCGCGCGGAGATCGTCGCGTGCCTTGAGCTTCATCTCCCGCGCTTCCTCGGCAAACTTGTTCCAGGGGCAGGCGGCCAGGCAATCGTCGCAGCCATAGATGCGGTTGCCGATCGCCGGGCGCAGCGCCGGGTCGATCGGGCCCTTATGCTCGATGGTCAGATAGGAAATGCAGCGGCGCGCATCGAGCTGGTAGGGCGCCGGAAAGGCATCGGTCGGACAGGCGGCGAGGCAGGCGCGGCAGGAGCCGCAGTGATCGCGCTCGGCCTCGTCCGGCTCCAGCACGGCAGTGGTGAACAGGCTGCCGAGGAAAAGCCAGGAGCCGAAGTCGCGGCTGACCAGATTGGTATGCTTGCCCTGCCAGCCGAGCCCGGCTTGTTCGGCAAGCGGTTTTTCCATCACCGGCGCCGTATCGACGAAGACCTTCACATCTTCGCCGGCGCGGGCGGCAAAGCGGGTCGCCATCTCCTTCAGCCGGCCCTTGATCAGGTCGTGATAGTCGCGGTTCTGCGCATAGACGGAAATCGCGCCCCTGTCCTTCTCGGCCAGGATGGCGCGGGGATCATGGTCAGGACCGTAGTTCATGCCGACCATGACGATGGAGCGGACCTCGCTCCAGAGCGCGCGCGGCGAGCTCCGCCGCTCCGCGGTTTCCGCCATCCAGCCCATGCTGCCATGAAAGCCGGCTCTAAGAAAGGCGGCGAGCCGCTCGGGCGCCTGCGGAATCGTGTCGGGCGTGGTGATGCGACAGAGGTCGAAGCCCTTGTCGGCGGCCTCGGCCTTGACGAAGCGGGTGAGGCGCGCGCTCAAGCGTGCCTCGCCCGGCTCAGAAGTCGAGATCCGCATAATGCGACACCGGGGTCAGCCCCCGCACACGCTCTGCCAAGAGCGGGCGGAAGGAGGGGCGGGATTTCAGCCGCTGATACCAGTCCTTGGCGACCGGCGCTTCCGACCAGTCGATCTCGCCCATGTAATCAAGCACGGACAAGGCGGCGGCGGCGGCAAGATCGGCATAGGAAAGACGATCGCCGGCCAGATAGGTGCGCGAGCCGGCGAGCCAGGACAGATATTTCAGATGCTGGCGGATATTGGCGCGCGACAGGCGCAGCGCCTTGGAGTCCGGCGCGCCGCCGCCTTCGGCGGGCGTCATCTGCAGCTTGAAGATCCGCTCACGCACTAGGGGCCGCGTCACGTCGGATTCCATCTTCTGCAGGAACCATTCGGTCAGCCGGCGGATCTCGGCGCGCTGGAAGGGGTCTTCGGCCAGCAGCCGGCGCTCGCGCTTCAAGACGCCATTGGTCTCGTCCAGATATTCGGAGATCACGGTCGCCCCGCAGAGCGCCCGCATGCTGTCGTCCAGATAGACCGGCAACGTGCCGGCCGGGTTGAGCGCCAGGAAGTCGCGGCGCCGCTCCCAGGGCTGCTCCTCGGCAAGGTCGGTCTGATAGCCGTATTCGGAAAGGATCAGCCGCACGAAACGCGAGGCGGTGGACATGGGATGGTGATAAAGCGTGGGCATCGATGAGGTCGGGCTCGATCGTCGGAGGATAGCGGTCATATAGGGCAGCCGGACCGCTCTGGCCAAGGCAGGGTGAAGACGGCTATGAGAATGCTGCGCTGCACGCTCATGGTGGCGCAGACCTGCACACTCCAGCGATTCACACCATCGCCCCAACGCCGAACCCTATCCGTCTTTGATTAAGGGATACTTTACCAGATGCCCGATCAATCGATCATCAGTGCGCTCATCCTCGGCCTCATCGAGGGCCTGACGGAGTTCATCCCGGTCTCCTCCACCGCCCATGTGCTCCTCGCCGGCCATTTCCTCGGCTTCCAGTCTCCAGGTAACACCTTCGCCGTGCTGATCCAGCTCGGCGCGATCCTCGCCATCCTGCTCGTCTATTTCCAGCGGCTCCTCAAGATCGCGCTCGGCATTCCCAATGATCCCGCCGCACGCCGCTTCGTCCTGTCGATCCTGCTCGCCTTCCTGCCCGCCGCCGTGATCGGCGCGATCGCGCATGATTTCATCAAGACGGTGCTGTTCGAGACGCCGGCGCTGATCTGCGTCGTGCTGATCGTCGGCGGCGTCATCCTGCTCGCCGTCGATCGCATGCCGCTCAATCCGCGCTACCGCGACGTGATGGACTATCCGCCGTCGCTCGCGCTGAAGATCGGTCTCTTCCAGTGCCTGGCCATGATCCCCGGCACGTCGCGCTCCGGCGCCACCATCGTCGGCGCGCTGCTGATGGGCACGGACAAGCGCTCGGCGGCGGAATTTTCCTTCTTCCTCGCCATGCCGACCATGCTCGGCGCCTTCGTGCTCGATCTCTACAAGAACCGCGACGCGCTCAGCTTTGATGACGTTTCGCTGATCGCGATCGGCTTCATCGCCGCCTTCGTCTCGGCGCTTTTCGTGGTCCGCTCACTGCTGGCCTTTGTGTCGAGCCGCGGCTTCACGCCCTTCGCCATCTGGCGCATCCTCGTCGGCGTCGCGGGCCTGATCGGCCTCTTCCTCGTCGGCTGAGGTTCACAAAAACAAACCGCATGCGCCGGTTCCCCGGAACGCATGCGGTTCGCCTGGCCCCCGCCATAAACAGCGCTCCGCGAAATCGCGGAGCGAAAGAGGATCAGTTGCGGGAGAGCGGGCCGATCGAGGCCGTGGTGCAGGGGTCGACGCCATAGGCCGGCGCGCAATTGTCGTGGCTCATGGCCACCGTCTTCGGTGCGGCAAGCGAGCCCGCAACCACCACCAATGCCGCGCACGCAAAAAAGATTGCGATCGACTTGCCCATGAAAACTCTGCCTTTCGAGATGACGAGACGGCGTCCTTGCCACGGTCAGGTGGCCAAGCGGCGCGGCCCTCGTCTAAGTCGAGGGACCATGACGATCAATAGCGCGACATGTTGAATCGCTGGTAAAGGCCAAGAGCAATTTTGCACTGCGGCAGAACTGCAACTGTCAGCCTCACACAACGCAAAACGCCGCCAGCAGAGCGGGCGGCGTTGCCTTAGTCTTATGGTGGTGCAGAGCCTCAGGCGGCCTTGCCGGAGCGGGTATATTGCCCCTGCGGCCTGTAACGCACGAGGTAGGAAGGCAGGATCGCTTCGACCAGCGTCGGCTCGATGCCGAAAGCCTTGAAGGTGCGGCCTTCTTGCTCGGCGTTCTTCGAGACGACATTGTCCTTCTTGAGCAGCGTCACCTGATCGGGGGTGAGCGGCGGCGTGATGAGCGGGATCAGCGAGGCGACGCTGCCGATGAGCGAAGCGATGCCGAAGGGCAGCGAGACGAAGCCGCGCTTGCGGTCGATCGCCGCGAGCATCCGCTCCAAGCATTCGCGGAAGGTCAGTACTTCCGGCCCGCCCAGTTCGTAGATCCGGCCCTTCTCCACCTTGCCTTCGATCGCGCGCGCCACTGCCTCGGCCACATCGGCCACATAGACCGGCTGGAAGGCGGTCTTGCCGCCGCCGATCAGCGGCAGGGCCGGCGCAAAGCGGGCCATTTCAGCAAATTTGTTGAAGAACCCATCCTCGGGGCCGAAGACGATCGACGGCCGAAGGATCACCGCATCCGGCTTGATCTCAAGAATGGCCTTTTCGGCGCGGCCTTTGGTGCGGGCATAGGCGGCCTCGCCCTTCTCGTCCGCGCCGATGGCGGAGATATGGGTCAGCGACGCGCCGGCCGCGCGCGCGGCCTCGGCCACGGCCTTGGCGCCGAATTCCTGCACGCTGTCGAAGGTGTTGCGGCCGGCCTCGAACAGAATGCCGACGCAATTGACGACATGATCGGCGTCGCGAACGGCGGCGTCGATCGAGCCGCGGTGGCGCAGGTTCGCCTGGACGAAGGAGATCTGTCCGACATTGCCGAGCGGCTGCAGGAAGAAGGCGAGGTCCGGCCGGCGAACGGCGACACGAATGCGGAAGCCGCGCCGGGCGAGCGCCCGCACCACATGCCGACCGACGAAGCCGGAACCGCCGAAAACGGTGACGAGCGGAGGAAGATTGGCAAGGGTCATGGGGGCGCGCTCCGAGAAATGGGCCTGATCGTGTCCGCTACATAGCTCAAGCCGGGGCGGCCGGAAAGCCTTGTCGCTCGGCCCTTTGCCGCACCCGCCCCGCAGCCGCCGAAAGCGATGCCGAGGATGTGCGCCGACTTTCGCTCAGACGCCTTCCACCACCACCATCTCCGCATCCGCCACCTCTTGGCGGATCGCGGCGGCGCGCTGATAGTCGGGCGAGTTGTAACAATCGACGGCGGCCTGCAGCGAGGGAAACTCGATGACGACATTGCGCCCCCGCGCCGTGCCTTCCAGGGGCTGAAACGGCCCGCCGCGGGCGAGAAACACCGCGCCATAGCGCTCGAAGGCGGGCTTGGCGGCGGCCACATAATCCTTGTAGCGCTCCGCATCGCGCACATCGACGCGGGCGATCCAATATCCCTTGGCCATGGTCAGTCTCCTCCTCGGTTGTCTGTTCGTCGACGCACCTCGGCATCGACGATGGATTCAATTGTTGGACGGCCAGGCAGCGCGGCGCATGTCGTCGAGAATGGCGCGGGTCGCCGCACGCGGATCCTCCGCCTTGACGATCGGCCGGCCGACCACAAGGTGGCTCGCGCCGGCAACGATCGCATCATAGGGTGTCACCACGCGTTTCTGGTCACCATGATCGGCGCCGACCGGGCGGATACCGGGTGTGACGACCGCGAGATCCGGCCCGACCGTGGCGCGCACGGCCTCAGCCTCGGCGGCCGAGCAGACGATGCCGCCCATGCCCGCCGCGCGGGCCTGGGCAGCGCGGGAGAGGACCAGCGCCTCCGGCGTGTCGCGATAGCCGGCCTCGATGAGGTCCGCGGCATCCATCGAGGTGAGCACGGTGACCCCGAGCAGGCAGAGGCCGGAGCCCTTTGCGGCCTCCACTGCTGCCGCCATCGCCTTCGGATAGGCGTGCAGGGTCAGCATGAACACGCCCATCCGCGCGATCTGCTCGACGCCCTTGGCAACCGTATTGTCGATATCGAGCAGCTTCATGTCGAGGAAGACGCGCTTGCCCTCGGCCGTCAGCTGGCGCGCGAGCTCAAGACCGCCGACGAAGGCCAGCTGATAGCCGATCTTGTAGACCCGTCCCGCATCGCCCACCTGGTCGACGATCGCGCGTGCCTCCTCCACGCTCGGCACGTCGAGCCCAATGATCAAGCGGTCCTCTGCACTGTCCCTCATGGCGCGCCCTTCTTCGTCCTTTTTTGTCCCCTCGCATGCGCGCGGCAGAGCTGCAACCGAAAAGCGCCGGCGCTTATGGCGCCGCCGGACCATTCAAGGCGGGATAGCTGCCATAGACGATGACGGCGATGATCAGGACGGCGGCGGCGAGAAGGACGAGATAGCGCATCCCCATGGGAGCTCTCCGGCAAAGCCCGCCAACCGCCGGGCCGCAGCAGGGTTCCCGCCGCCTAATGCAGCGCGCGGGCCCAGGCGGCATAGGGCGTGTTGGCCGCCATATGGCGGTTATAGTCGGGCGCGCCATCCTCCCACCAGACCGGACCACGTTCGCCGAGACCGCGCTTGGCCGCATCGACCGCCCGGCGCGCTGCGGCGAGCCGCTCCGGGTCGCCCTTTGCCGCCCGCACCGCGCGGCGCGCCGCCATCAGGCCGCGGACCAGCCGCTGGCGCTCCTCCTCCGGCAGGCGTGGATCGCTCAGGCGCCAGAGCCGGCCTTTCACGAGAAAGTAGCGCCCATCCGGCGTCCTCGGATGCTCGGTCACATCTCGCTCTCTCTCGTTCCAAAAGCGCGAAAACGAGAGCAAGGCGACCAGTGTTCCGGCGCTGAAAAGAAAACGCTATTCCTTGATCCCTGCAAACGATGGTGCAAGGTTTGCCGCAAAACAGGAAAGGACGCATCATGAGCTTGCGGATCAACGATATCGCCCCCGATTTCCACGCCGAGACGAGCCAGGGGCCCATCGACTTTCATGAGTGGATCGGCGATGGCTGGGCCGTTCTCTTCTCGCATCCGAAGAACTTCACCCCCGTCTGCACGACCGAGCTCGGCACCATGGCAGGGCTGGAAGGCGAATTCCGCAAGCGCGGCGTCAAGATCATCGGCATCTCCGTCGATCCGGTCGAAAGCCATGAGCGCTGGAAGAGCGATATCCGCACCGCCACCGGCTTCGATGTCGAATATCCGCTGATCGGCGACAAGGATCTCAAGGTCGCCAAGCTCTACGACATGCTGCCTGCCGGCGCCGGCGACAGTTCGGAAGGTCGCACGCCCGCCGACAACGCGACCGTGCGCTCGGTCTTCGTCATCGGTCCGGACAAGAAGATCAAGCTCATCCTCACCTATCCGATGACGACGGGCCGCAACTTCGACGAGATCCTGCGCGCGATCGACTCGATCCAGCTGACCAGCAAGCACCAGGTGGCGACCCCCGCCAACTGGAAACAGGGCGACGACGTGATCATCACCGCCGCCGTCTCCAACGAAGACGCCATCACCCGCTTCGGCAGCTACGACGCAGTGCTCCCCTACCTGCGCAAGACCCGCCAGCCGGGCGCGTGATCGAGGCTCGGCGAGCTGAGGGAAGAAAACCCTTCGGCCTGCCGGTCTTCGGATCACGTCCCTTTCTGGCCTTTCTGTTTGGACCGGCGAGCCCGTCTGGCCATACAGATTAGAGGTGGCAAAGACCCCCTCTGGCCTGCCGGCCATCTCCCCCACAAGGGGGGAGAGACCGTGGGGCAGCCGCTCGCCAAGCCGTTCACCGACCTAGCTGCGATCTCTGTTGGTTCACTCCTCGTGGGAGCGCACCTCTAGGTTTCTCCCCCCTTGTGGGGGAGATGGGCGGCAGCCCAGAGGGGGTCTTCTCGACGCCCAGCCCGACTCTCGCCTACCGAATCCGCACCCCATCCTCCGCAAACAGCAGCGCGCGTGCGGGATCGAACCCCACCCGCAGCACCTCGCCGGCCTTCAAGCTGCGGCCATTGCGGGTGGTGACGATGATCGCTTCGCCGGAGGCGGAGCGGCCATAGGCGAAGGTTTCGCCGCCCAAGTGCTCGAACATGTCGATGGTGATGGGCAGGCTTTCTGCGTGGTCGTCGCTGAAATGCTCCGGGCGTATGCCCAGCTTGACCGGCGTGCCGGCGGCGGGCACGGCGCTCGCAAGCGGCACGGCGACTTCCTTGTCGGCAAAACCGTCGAGCCGGACGAGGGCGCGCCCTCCCTCCGCCCCGGTCACGCGGCCGGAGAAGACGTTCATCTTCGGCGAGCCGATGAAACCGGCCACGAAGAGATTGGCGGGATCATCGTAAAGATCGAGCGGCGCACCGACCTGCTCCACCCGGCCGGCCCGGAGCACGACGATCTTGTCGGCGAGCGTCATCGCCTCCACCTGGTCGTGCGTCACATAGATGATCGTCGCCTTCAGTTCCTTGTGCAGCCTGGCGATCTCGACGCGCATATGCACGCGCAGTTCCGCATCGAGGTTCGACAGCGGCTCGTCGAACAAGAAGACGTCCGGCTCGCGCACGATCGCCCGGCCGATGGCGACCCGCTGGCGCTGGCCGCCGGAGAGCGCCTTCGGCTTGCGGTCCATCAGCGCGCCGAGTTCGAGGATCTTCGCCGCCGCATCGACGCGTTTGGCGATTTCCGCCTTGTCCATTCCGGCGAAACGCAGCGCGAAGCCCATATTTTCCCTGACCGTCATATGCGGGTAGAGCGCATAGGACTGGAACACCATGGCAATGCCGCGCCTCGACGGATCGACATCGTTCATCACTTGGCCGCCGATCGTCAGCCTGCCCGAGGAGATATCCTCGAGCCCGGCGATCATGCGCAAAAGCGTTGATTTTCCGCAGCCCGACGGGCCGACGAAGACGACGAACTCGCCCGATTTGAGATCGAGATCCACGCCCTTGATGACGTCGAGGGCGCCGAATGTCTTGCGGATGCCTGAAAGCGTGACGTCGGCCATGGTGCTCCTCAGGCGCTGACGGTGAAGGTGACGGTCTGGTCGGCAAAGGCGGCGCAGGCGGCATGAAGCGTGATGGTGCCGGCCTCATCGCCCGCCTCCAGCCAGAAGCCGGTGACCCCGCCCTTGAAGCTCTGCAACGACGGGCCGATGATCCGCCCCGGCCCTTCCAGCGTGAACTGCACCGGTTCCTCAAAAAAGGGCAGGATATTGCCGGATTGGTCGAGCGCCCGCACTATCACCCGCACGGCATCCTTCTCCCCGGCTTTCAGCGCCGTGTCGTCCGGCGCGACTTCGAGCGTCGTCGGTACCGGATCGGCCGGCAGAGTGATGGTTTTGACCGGCTTGCCGTCGACGAAACCGGTGATGACCCCCTCGCGCCAGATCCGCCCCCAGGTCCCGAATTCCGATGGCGTGACGGTGCGCAGGTCGAGGATGACGGGGGGATGGGCGAGATGGGGATAGGTGTCGCGGTCGGGCTCGACGCGCTTGGCATCGAAGTCGCCGAACTTGATCTCCACATAATCGCAGTTGGTGAGGATGATCAGCGGCAGGACGCCGCCGATATTGCGCTCGCCGCGCGCCCAGTAGGTCACGGGCTGGAGCACAACGTTCTTCTCCGGCTCGCCCTGCGAGGCGTAGGCATAGGCGGCGAATTTCGGCTCGCGGAAAGTATCGAGCACGCCGTGATAGCAGATCCGGTCGCCCGAGCCGAAATCCTTATGGGTGTTGTAGTCGAACATGCACCAGCCGGTGGAGCCGGAGATGTCCTCGCGGCCGGCGACGGCATCGAGGATCAGCAGGTGTCTCGTCACATGTTCGGCCTGGCGCTGCTCCTGGTCGAAGCGCTTGGTCGGATACATGTGGCCGTTATATTCGGTGATCATATAGGGGATCGGCTTGGTGATCCCGGTCGTTTCCACCCGGTCGCGCAGCACGATCCGCCCGCGATTGTTGCCCGGCATCTCCTCCTGGCCGAGGATGAAGTCGTTCATCGTGTAGACGTCTTCGAGCAGCTCGGAATTGGTGATGAAGCGCACGCCGCCGGTCTGGCGGGTGGAATCGAGCGCCCGCGCGACGCGATTGGTCTCGGCGTAGAAGTCGTGGTCGTCCTGGCTCTCATTGATGCGCACGCCCCAGATGATGATCGAGGGGTGGTTCCAGTCGCGCTCGATCATGCGGCGGACATTGTCCACCGACTCCTTCTTCCAGGTCTCGCCGCCAATATGCTGCCAGCCGGGAATTTCCTCGAAGACCAGGAGGCCGATCTCGTCGCAGCGGTCGATGAAGCTTTTCGCCTGCGGATAATGCGAGGTGCGCACGATGTTGCAGGCGAGATCGAATTTGAGGATCTCGGCGTCCTTTTCCTGCGCGCGCCTTCCCATGGCATAGCCGGAATAGGGCCAGGCCTGGTGGCGGTTGAGCCCGCGCAGCTTGAGAGGCCGGCCATTGAGCAGGAAGCCGGTCGGCGTGAACTCCGCCGTGCGAAAACCGAAGCGGCTGGAGAGCGCATCATTCGCCTCCGGCCCTTCGAGCGTCACCGTCAGGCTGTAGAGCACGGGAGTGTCGATGTCCCAAAGCGACAGGCCCGTGAGGCCGGAAAGGGTCAGCAGCGTCGAAGCGCCGGCAACCGGTGCACTCACCTCCTTGACCAGCGCACCGTCGGCGTCGGTGAGCCGCGCCGTCAGCGTGCCGGAGAGCGGCTTGCCGTCCGGATTGGCCAGATCGGCACGCACGGTCACCGTCTTCGTGTCCGACAGTGCATCCGGCGTCTCGATCTTCAGCCTGGCAATCGAGACCGGGCTTGTTACCTTGAGCCAGACGTCGCGATAGATGCCGGCATAGCAGAGATAGTCGATCATGCCGCCAAAGGGCGGGATCTCCGGGTTCTCCGACCCGTCGATCTTGACGGTCAGCAGATTGTCGCCCGGTCTCAGATGGTCGGTCAGCCGCGCCTCGAAGGGCGTATAGCCGTCCTTGTGGGCGATGATCGGCGTGCCGTTGAGGAAGACCTCGCTATCGGCCATGGCGCCGTCGAAGACGAGCGAAACCTCCTTTCCGGCAAAAGCCTCATCCCAGGCGATCGTCTTTTGATAGGTGAAGGCCTTCTGGTAGCGGGTCTCGTCAAAGTAATTATAGGGCAGCTCCACAGCCGTGTGCGGCAGGCGCACGGTCTCCCCCTCAATCGGCGCGCCTGCGCGGGCGCGGTCGAAACCCTCCGCGAAGATCCAGTTGGCGTTGAAGCGGTCAAACTTGCGCATTGTCGACGTCCTATTTCACAGAACCGAGCATGCCGGCCACGAACTGGCGCTGCATGAGGAAGAAAACGAAGAGGGTGGGAAGGGTGGCGAGGATGACGCCGATCATGACGACGCCGAAATCAGGGTAATAGGCGGAGGCGAGCGAGGAGACGACGAGGGTGATCGTCTTCGTCTCGTTCGATTGCAGCACGATCAGCGGCCAGAGATAGTTGTTCCAGCTGGTCATGAAGACGATGACGAAGGCCGCCGCATAGGTGGAGCGCATCACCGGCACGTAGATGTAGAGGAAGATCTGCCACTCCTTCAGCCCATCCACCTTGGCTGCGTCACGCAGCTCGGTCGGGAAGGCCTTGGTCGCTTGTCGGAAGTAGAAGATGATGAAGGCGGAGGCGATCGACGGAAGCAGGATCGCCACATGCGTGTTGATGAGCCCGGCCCGCCCCATCATCATGAAGAGCGGGATCATCAGCGCCGCGAAGGGCACCATCAGGGTGAGCAGCACCAGCGAATAGATCCGGTCGCGCATCTTCGAGCGGAACATCTCGAAGCCATAGCCGGCAAGCGAGGAGACGATGATGGTCAGCACCGTCGTCAGCACCGCCACCTTGGCCGAGTTCCAGAAGACGAGCGGCACATCCACCTGCGTGAAGAAGTTCGCGATATTGGTGGACAGTGCACCGCCGAAACTGACCTTGCCCTTGATGATGTCGATCGAGGAATTGGTGGCCGAGATCAGCATCCAGATGAAGGGGAAGATGGAGAGGAAGGCGGCGACGCTGAGCGCCACATAGGTCAAGAAACGCGGCAGGCTCAGAGAGGTGACGGCGGTCCGGCTCATGTGCGGTCCCTCGCGGCATAGAATTGCAGGAAGGAGAGCACCGCCACCATGACGACGATGACGTAGGAGACGGTCGCCGCATAGCCGAAGCTCGGCATGTAGCGGAAGGTGAGATTGTAGATGTAGAGCGAGAGCGTGATCGTCGCATCCGCCGGCCCGCCCTTGCCCTCGGTCAGGTTGTAGACCTCGTCGAAGAGCTGGATCGTGCCGATCGTCGAAATGATGGTGGTGAAGAGGATCACAGGTTTGAGCATGGGCACGGTCAGGTAGGTGAAGCGCGCCCAGGCCGGCACGCCGTCGATGCGGGCGGCCTCGTAGATCGAGCGGTCGATGTTCTGCAGCGCCGCCAGGTAGAAGATCATGTTGTAGCCGGTCCAGCGCCAGGTAATGGCGATGATGACCAGCACCTTGGCCCAGAAGGGCTCGGTCAACCAGCCGATCGGCGAGGCGATGAGGCCGATGCCCATCAGCGCCTGGTTGATGACGCCATCGACCGAGAACATGCTCTTGAACAGCACCGAGTAGGCGACCAGCGAGGCGACGCAGGGCAGGAAGATCGCGGTGCGGAAGAAGCCTGAGAATTTCAGCCGCTCGGTGTTGAGCAGCGAGGCAAGCATCAGCGCCAGCAGGATCATGATCGGCACCTGCACGACGAAGAAGATCGTCGTGTTGGTCAGCGCCTTCAGGAAGACCGGGTCGTTCGACAGGCGGACGATGTTTCCGAAGCCTGCAAACTTCATCATCATGCCCTTGCCGGAGAAGAAGGACAGATAGAGCGAGCGGAAGATCGGGTAGACGAGGAAGGTGGCAATCAGGATCAGCGCGGGGGCGATGAACAGCCAGCCGTTGACATCATAATAGCGCTTGAGGCCGTGGGTGTTCGCGGTGGCCATGGGAAAGATTCCGGCGTTGGATCATGGGATATCGAGGCCGAGGGGAAGTCCCCCTCTGGCCTGCCGGCCATCTCCCCCACAAGGGGGGGGAGAGACCATGAGGCGCGCGCCTGCCCAAAAGCGTTGAAGGGAGACAAGTCCTTTCCTCGCAGGATGACGCCTTGCGAAGGATCGCTCTGTGGTTCCAGGCTGCGGTCAGAGCGAGGGGGTTCGGCTCGGTCTCTCCCCCCTTGTGGGGGAGATGGCCGGCAGGCCAGAGGGGGTCTTTGTCGCCTCCGTCGGCGGGCAAGAGGCGGTTTCTCTCTTACCCGCTGATAGGAAGCACAAAGACTACTGGATCTGCCCTTCCGCCTGGGACTGGATCTCCGTCAGCACCTGATCCACCTGGGCGCCCTGGGCGAGCGAGGGAAGGTGGGCGGTGACGGCCGTGTCCACTTCGTTGGTGAAGACGCCGTAATTGACGGCGGGGACCTTGGAGAGCCAGTCGGAGAAGCTCTGCCAGACTTTTTCGCCGCCGAAGAAGCTGTCAGCTTCCATATAGGCGTCGCCCGTACGGGCGGCGAGCAGCGAGCCGACGGCGCCGCGCTCGGTGAGGATCTTCTGGTAGAAGCTCACATCCTTGGCATAGACGGTGTTGAGGAAGTCGATCGCCTCATCCTTCTCCGCCGAGCTTTCCATCACATACCAGCTGGAGCCGCCGAGGTTGGAGGCCTGGCTCGCGCCGTCGATGCCGAGGCTCGGGATCGGCGCCACGCCCCATTTGCCGGCCTGGTCGGCCTGCGCCTTGACCGTGCCGGTGATCCAGACGCCCGTCACCATCGAGGCGACATCGCCGGAGGTGAAGGTGCTGACCCAGTCGGTCCAGCCTGACGCGGTCTTGACGACGCCGCCCTGCAGCATCTTCTGCTGCACCTCGAGCGCGGCCTTCAGCGCCGTGTTCTTCTCGATGTTGAGGCCGCCTTCGCTGTCGAAATACCACTGACCGCCGGACTGCATGAGAATGCGGGTGAAGCCGGCATCGGTGACATCGAGCCCGATCATCTTCTTGCCGGTCTTGGCCTCGACCTGTTTGCCGATCTCGATGAACTTGTCCCAGGTGAGGTTCTGCATGTCTTCCGGCTTGTAGCCCGCCTGCTCCAGATAGTCGCGGCGATAGAAGAGGCCGGTGACGCCGGTGTCGAAGGGCATGCCATAGGTCTTGCCCTCGACGGTCATCAGATTGACCTTGTAGGGGGCGAAGCCGGAATAATCGACCTTGCCGGTCATGTCGGCAAAGGCGCCGGGGAAGGACTGAAGATATTTCTGCGCGCCGTAATCCTCGATCAAGACGATATCCGGCAGCGCGTCGGTGGTATTGGAGGAGAGCGCGGTCTGCAGCTTCTGCTCCACATCGGCCTTGGCGAAGTCGACAATGTTGAAGGTCGTATCCGGATGCTGCGCGGTGTAGCGCTCGCCCGCTTCCTTCATGATGGCAACGTTGAAGTTCGGGTCCCAGCACCAGATGGTGACTTCACCGGCAAAAGCGGCTGAGGCCGAAAGCAGGCCGGCTCCGGCCAGCGCCGTTGTGGCCAGCCGGCGCAATAGCGTCGAACGATCCATGTTTTCCTCCCTTGATGACGACAGCTCCACCTGTCTGGCGGCAACTATCGGGGAGAAACACAAAAGGCGCAACAGAAAATTTAGTAAATATTTATTGCAGCTGCGAAGAGCACTCAGCCCGGCTTGCGGCAGCTTTCACGCCAGATGATTTCGGTCGGGATCGAGACGTGCTTGGCATAGCTGCGCCCCTGCAGCCGCTCGATCAGGAGATCCACCGCCGCCTCGCCAATATGCTCGCCATGGATCCGCACGGTGGAGAGCGGCGGGTTCAGGAACTGGGCAACGGGGATGTCGTTGAAGGAGACGACGGCGATATCGTCCGGCACGGATAGCCCAGCCTCCCGCACCGCGCGATAGGTGCCGATCGCCACATTGTCATTGGCCGTCAGGATGATATCGGGCCGCACATCGCGGGCAAGAGCCTCGCGCGCCAGCCGGTAGCCGGTTTCGAGCCGCAGGTTCTGGCCGGAATTGCAGCCATCCCCCAGCACCAGAAGAGCGGGGTCGAAGGTGCCGCGCTCCTTCTGCCAGCTCATATAGGCCCGGCAGCGACGCTCGGCGAAGGGCAGGATCTCGCCGTCCAGATGTTCATGGCTGCCGATGAAGGCGATGCGCTGGTAACCGAGTGCCGCGATCTGGTCGAGAAGGCGCTGCGTCGCAGCATGAAGATCGCTATGGGCGCAGTCGAGATGGTCTTCCGGCGGCACGAAATCGGCAAAGACAAGGTGGCGGCACTGGGCCTCCAGCCAGGCGGTCTCGCGTTGCGACTGCTTGCCGATGGCGATCACCCCGGAGGCGCCGTCGAGCACTGCCGGATCCGGCGGTGAATCGGCATGGAAGACCTTGACGATGTCGGCCTTCAGCTCGCGGCATCGGTTCTCGATGCCGAGCCGCACGCCGATATAATAGGGATCGGCCACCTCGTCCGAGAGGGGCAGGAAATGCACGATGACGAGGCGGACCGGCGCGAGCAGCTGGGCCGGCGGCGCAACGATCTGCCCGCGCTGGCGGTTTCGCGGCGTCGCATAGTTCAGCGCCTCGGCCGTCTCGATGATCGCCTGACGCTTGGCGACCGAGATCGACAGTGCCGGATCGTAGTTCAGCACGCGCGACACCGTGGCGGAGGAGACGCCGACGGCCTTGGCAATTTCCTTGATCGTGACCATGAACGCTGTTTCAATGTCTGACCGCGATGGGCTCGCGGAAGGATCGGCACCGCGATCAGTAAAAATTTACTTCACCGCAAGGCTCTTTATGACGGAGGTGCGGGGGAATGCCAAGCTGAGCAGGAGGGCAACCGCCAAAATCCCGAGAAAATCTGCGCCCGGTCTCCGTCCAGCATGCGCCACTGTATGCAACAAGGCTGCTTGTGACTAAAAAATGAACAATTCTGGTGCGAAGTGCGGAAATTGTGCAGAGTTGGTCTGGCCTTCGCGCACCAGCAAATTGAGGTCTTCCCGAAAAACGAATGTAAGTCGAGAGCTTAGGGGGCCCGGTGTCCTCAGCTCTCGTCTGGCATATAATTTGCGAGACTGGTTTCCGAAGAGCCGGCGCATGGGGCGCGGCTTGTCGGAGGTCCCTTCATGCCTGCCTTTGAACTATCCCGCCGCTCGCTCTTGAAAACCGGTGCCGCCGGGCTTGCCGCCGCCACCCTGCCCCTCTCCTTCGCGCGCGCCCAGTCGGCCGTCACCGTCGGCATCGTCTATGTCGGCCCGCGCGACGATTTCGGCTGGAACCAGGCGCATGCGGTGGCGGTCGAGGCGTTGAAACAGGTCGAGGGCGTGACCGTCATCGAGGAAGAGAACGTTCCAGAGACGGATGCCGTGTCGAAGTCGATGGAGTCGATGATCAATATCGACGGCGCCAATCTGATCCTCGCCACCTCCTTCGGTTACTACAAGCCCTTCGTCCTCGATGCCGCCAAGAAATATCCGGACACGCAGTTCCGCCATGCCGCGCCGCTCTGGAGCAAGGACAGCGATCCGGCCAATGCCGGCTCCTATTTCCCCTATCTGAACCAGGCCCATTATGTGGACGGCGTCGCCGCCGGCCTCTCGGCCCCTTCGGGCAAGATCGGATTCGTCGCGGCCAAGCCCATCCCCTCGGTGCTCTCCAACATCAATTCCGTCCTACTCGGCGCCCGCAGCGTCAATCCCAACGCCACCGTCCGGGTGATCTTCACCGGCGAGTGGTCGCTGCCCGTGCGCGAGGCGGAAGCCACCAACGCTCTGGTCGATGCCGGCTGCGAGGTGATCACCTGCCATGTGGACAGCCCCAAGGTGGTCATCGAGACGGCCGAAGGGCGCGGCGTGAAGACCTGCGGCCACAATGCCTCGCAGGCGCCGCTCGCGCCGAAGGGCTTCATCACCGGCGCGGAATATAAGTGGGAGACGATCTACAAGTCCTATGCGGCCGACATCGCTGGCGGCAAGACCCTGCCGAACTTCCTGGTCGGCGGCTTCGACAAGGACATGCTCCAGAACACCGCCTATGGCGCCGGCGCGACGCCGGAGGCGATCAAGGCGGCGGATGCCGCCCGCGCCGCCCTCGTCAAGGGCGAGCCAATCTACAAGGGCACGCTGAAGGACAATACGGGCAAGGTCGTGGTCGACAAGACCTATGACAATTACGACCCCTATCTCGACGGCATGAACTGGCTCGTGGAGGGCGTGCAGGGCTCGATTACCTGATCGGATCCCCTGCCGACTTGCGCCATGGCCGGGGCGCCTGATCGCCCCGGTCACCTCTCCCCCTCTCCTTCCCCGCATGGAGACGCGCATGACCGTCACGCTCGACACCGCCGCTCCAGCGCGCGCCGCGCGCGGCCCCTCGATCGGCACCTTGAAATTCGCCGAGGCGATCCTGATCCCCGTCGGTGCCATTCTGGTCTCCGCCCTGCTCTTCGCCTTCTTCCTGCTGCTGCTCGGCAAATCGCCGCTGACCTTCTACGCGCTGATCTGGACCGGCGGCTTCGGCTCGGTATTCTCCTTTCAGAATACGCTGCAGCGCGCCGCACCCCTGATCCTCACCGGGCTTGCCTTCGCCATTCCCGCCCGTATCGGTCTGACGATGATCGGCGCGGAAGGGGCGCTGGTGCTCGGCGGGTTCTCTGCGGCGGCGGTGGCGATCCCGCTGGTCAGCGCCGCCGTGCCGCCGGTTCTCACCCTGCCGCTGATGGCATTGGCCGCCATGGCGGCCGGCGGCTTCTGGCTGGGACTCACCGGCTGGCTGCGCCATTATCGCGGCGTCAACGAGACCATCTCCTCGCTGCTCCTCTCCTATATCGCCATTGCCATCATGAACTTCTTCGTGGAAGGGGCGCTGCGCGATCCGGCCTCGGCCAACAAGCCCTCCACCATGCCGATCGGCGAGGCCTACAAGGTCGGCCCGATCCCGGGTACGGATGTGCATTGGGGGCTGGCGGCGGGCATCATCCTGGCGATCGGCCTGCATGTGCTGATGACGCGGACCACCTACGGCTTCGCCGCCCGCATGACCGGCGGCAATCCGCGGGCCGCGCAGGCCCAGGGCCTGCCGGTCGGCTTCCTGCTCGTCTCGGCCTGCGTGATTGCCGGCGCCTGCGCCGGTCTCGCCGGTTTCTACGAGGTGGCAGCCATCCATGGCCAAGCCAATGCTTCGCTGGTGGCGGGCTATGGCTTCACCGGCATCCTCGTCGCCTTCCTCGCCCGCCAGACGCCGATCGCCATCATCCCCGTCGCCATCCTGTTCGGCGCGCTCGCCGCAGCCGGCGGCATCATCCAGCGGCGCATGGGCCTGCCGGATGCCACCGTGCTCGTGCTGCAGGGGCTGATCTTCGTCGTGCTTCTGACCAGCGAGACCATGTATGGCCGCATCGGCTTCCTTCAGCCCCGCAGCCTGGAGACCCGCACATGAACGATCTTCTGGTCACCGCCCTCATCGCCATGCTCGGCGGCGCCATCCGCGTTTCGACCCCCTTCATGTTCGTGGCGCTCGGCGAATGCCTCACCGAGAAGTCGGGCCGCGTCAATCTGGGGCTCGAGGGCTCGCTGGTGCTCGGCGCCATGGTCGCCTATGCCGGCTCCTATCTCACCGGCAGCCCCTGGCTCGGGGTGATCGCTGCGGGGCTGGCCGGCATGGTGCTCGGCGCCATTCACGGCTTTCTCTGCCGCCTGCCGCGCGTCAACGACATGGCGGTCGGCATCGCCATCATGAGCTTCGGCACCGGCCTCGCCTTCTTCTTCGGCAAGCCCTTCATCCAGCCGAGCGCGCCACGGCTCGATGCCATTCCGCTCGGCGGCTGGACCGGCGATCCGCGGCTTGCCCAGGCGCTGGAGATCAACCCGCTCTTCTTCGTCGGCCTGGCGCTCGGCATCTTCCTCTGGTGGGCGCTCAACAACACCCGCTGGGGCCTGATCGTGCGCATGACCGGCGACAGTGCGGCCTCTGCCAAGGCGATGGGCGTCTCGGTCGATCTCGTCCGCTTCCTCGCTACCGCCACCGGCGGCTTCATGGCCGGTATCGGCGGCGCTTTCCTCTCCCTCTATTATCCCGGCTCCTGGAACCAGGGCCTCTCCTCGGGCCAGGGCCTGATGGCGGTGGCGCTGGTTATCTTCGCCCGCTGGAAGCCGCTGCGCTGCCTGGCCGCCGCCCTGCTCTTCGGCGCCGCCGGCGCGCTCGGGCCGGCTCTGCAGTCGATCGGCATCTCGCAGGGCTACTATTTCTTCAACGCCGCCCCCTACATCCTCACCCTCTTCATCATGATCGCCTCCGCCCAGTCGAAATCCGCCGCGCGCGAAGTGCCCGGCGAATTGTCGATCAACCGCTGACGCCCCACGCTTTCCAAGGGAGACCGCCATGGCAACGCCCAAACCCGACACATTGGACGAACGCATCGCCGCCGCGCTGGTGCCGGGCGGCACGGTGCTTGCCGCCGATCCCTATCCCTGGCCCTTCGATGGCGACTGGGGACCGCACAACACGGCGCTGATCGTCATCGACATGCAGACCGATTTCTGCGCGCCGGGCGGTTATGTCGACAGCATGGGCTATGATATTTCGCTGACCCGTGCGCCGATCGAGCCGATCCAGCGCGTGCTCGCCGCCATGCGGGGCGCCGGCTATTTCATCATTCACACCCGCGAGGGCCACAAGCCGGATCTCTCCGACCTTCCCGCCAACAAGCGTTGGCGCTCGCAGCGCATCGGCGCCGGCATTGGCGATCAGGGCCCCTGCGGCCGCATCCTGGTCCGCGGCGAGCCGGGCTGGGAGATCATCCCCGAATTGCAGCCGGAGCCGGGCGAGGCGATCATCGACAAGCCGGGCAAGGGGTCCTTCCTCGCCACCGACCTCGAGCTGACGCTCGCCACCCGCCGCATCCGCAATATCGTGCTCACCGGCGTCACCACCGATGTCTGCGTGCACACCACGATGCGCGACGCCAATGACCGCGGCTATGAATGCCTGCTGCTCGAGGATTGCTGCGCCGCCACCAAGCGCGAGAACCATCTGGCGGCCGTCGACATGATCAAGATGCAGGGCGGCGTTTTCGGCGCCGTGTCCAACTCCGCCGATTTCATCGCCGCCCTTCCCGCCGGCCGGCCCGGCGCGCTGAAGGGGGCTGCCGCATGAGCGCGCTGGCCGAAAGCTCCCTTCCCGCCCCCCGGGCGCCCTCGCTCACCGTCGCCGGCATGACCAAGACCTTCGGCCGCTTCACCGCGCTCGACAATGTCTCGCTTTCGGTCAAGGCCGGGTCCTTCCACGCCCTGCTCGGCGAAAACGGCGCTGGCAAGTCGACGCTCGTCAAATGCATCATGGGCTTCTACTCCCCCGATCGCGGCACGCTGACGCTCGACGGCACGCCGATCGAGGTGAAGAGCCCGCGCGATGCGCTGGCCCAGGGCATCGGCATGGTCTACCAGCATTTCACCCTGGTGCCCTGCCTGACGGCCGCCGAAAACCTCGTCATCTCGCGTGCCGATACGCCGGCGGTGATCGATTGGGCGAGAGAAAAGAAGACGCTCGCCGCCTTCATGGAGACCATGCCCTTCTCCGTGCCGCTCAACGCCCAGGTCTCCTCGCTCTCGGCCGGCGAAAAGCAGAAGCTCGAAATCCTCAAGCTGCTCTATCTCGGCCAGCGTTTCATGATCCTCGACGAGCCGACATCGGTGCTCACTCCCGGCGAGGCCGACGAGATGCTGGGCCTGCTGCGCGGCATGACCGAGCGCGGCGAGATCACCGTGCTGATGATTTCCCACAAGTTCCGCGAGGTCAAAAGCTTCTGTGACCATTTCACCGTGCTGCGCCGCGGCCGGCTGACCGGCGAGGGGGATGCGCAGGGCTCGAGCGTGGCCGAGATGAGCCGGATGATGATCGGCGATACGCAGGTGCGCGAACGCGCCGTGCGGGCCGTCGTCGAGAAGAAGCCGGACGTGCTCGATCTTGCCGGCATCTTTGCCGAGGACGAGCAGGGCCTGCCCGCCGTCCATGCGATCAACCTCAAGGTCAAGGGCGGCGAGGTAGTGGGCATTGCCGGCGTGTCGGGCAATGGCCAGAGCGCGCTGGTCGAGGTGCTCTCCGGCCAGAGGCCGATGACATCGGGCGAAATCCGCGTCAACGGCAAGGAGTTCCGCCCCAGGCGCGGCGATTTTGACCGGTTCAAGGTCTTCGGCCTGCCTGAAGAGCCCTTGAAGAATGCCACGGCGCCGCGGATGAGCGTGGCGGAGAACATCGCCTTTCGCACCTTCGACAAGCCGCCGATCACCCGCTTCGGCTGGTGGATGAGCCCGCGCATCCTGCGCCGCCATGGCGAGGCGCTGATCGCCCGCTACAATGTCCGCACCACCTCGCCGGATGCACCGATCGAGGCGCTGTCGGGCGGCAATGTGCAGCGCGCCGTGTTGGCGCGCGAGCTCTCCGGCGATGTCGACGTGCTGATCGTCGCCAATCCCTGTTTCGGGCTCGACTTCGCCTCCGTCGCCGATATCCGCTCGCAGATCATGGAGGCACGCAACCGCGGCGCGGCCGTGCTGCTGGTCTCGGAGGATCTGGACGAGATCCTGGAGCTCGCGGACCGGGTGGCGGTCATGTCCGGCGGGACGATCACCTATGTCGCGCCGATCGAGGAAACCGACCGCAACATCATCGGCCAGCATATGGCGGGGCATTGAGATGATTTCCGTACCTGCTCGCCCCTACCCCTATTCGCTCGACCCCGCCCGCACGGCGCTGGTCGTTATCGACATGCAGCGCGACTTTATCGAGAAGGGCGGCTTCGGCGACAGTCTCGGCAATGATGTCGCCAGGCTGGAAGCAATCGTGCCGACCGTGGCGGCGTTGATCGACCTCTTCCGCAGAGAGGGCTGGCTCGTCATCCACACGCGCGAGGCGCACAAGCCTGACCTTTCCGACTGCCCCCCGGCCAAGATCCGCCGGGGCAATCCGTCGCTCAAGATCGGCGAGGCCGGCGCCATGGGGCGTCTCCTCATCAGCGGCGAGCCGGGCAATGCCATCCTTCCCGCTTTAGCGCCGATTGCCGGCGAGATCGCCATCGACAAGCCGGGCAAGGGCATGTTCTACGCGACCGGCATCGAGGCTGTGCTCGAGGAGCGTGGCATCACCCATCTGGTCTTTGCCGGCGTGACCACGGAGGTCTGCGTTCAGACTTCCATGCGCGAGGCGAATGATCGCGGCTATGAGTGCCTGCTGATCGAGGATGCGACGGAAAGCTATTTTGCGAACTTCAAGCAGGGGGCGATCGAGATGATCGTCGCACAGGGGGGAATCGTCGGCTGGGTGGCGCCGTTGGCGGCGCTCAAGACGGCGGTAGCACAGGCCAAGGTGGAGGCTTAGACCATGAGCGAGCGTGGGCGCTGGGCAGGACGCCATGCCGGCAAGGACAGGGTGCGGGAGCGGGTCTGGAAGACGCTGGAGGAGACCGGCATCGCCATCGGTCCGGCCTTGAGCATGATCCCGAATTTCTCCGGCGCCGACATGGCCGCTTATTTCCTGGCGCAGACGCCGGAGTGGAAGGCGGCCAAGACGGTCAAGACCAATCCCGATGCGGCGCAGATGCCGATCCGGCTGCGCGCGCTCTATGAGGGCAAGACGGTCTATGCGCCAGTGCCTTATCTGACCCGGGACTTCCCCTATCTGCGCATCGATCCCGCCCGAATGAGCGCCATGGGCATCTCCTTCGAACTCGCAGCAACCGCCCAAGGTTTTGTCGACCATGGCGAGCGGATCGGCTTCGAGGCGGTGGAGCGGCTGGATTTCTGCGTGGTCGGCTCGGTCGCCGTCAGCCGCACCGGCGGGCGGACCGGCAAGGGCGCGGGCTTTGCCGATCTCGAAACGGCGATCTTCCAGGAGCTCGGTCTCTTGCCGGAAACGACGCCGATCGTCACCACCGTTCATTCCTGCCAGCTGGTGCCGGATGCCGATGTGGTGCTGGAGCCGCATGATGCGCCGCTGGACATGATCGCCACGCAGAGCGAGCTGATCATCACCGAATGCCGGCGCGCCCGTCCCGAAGGGGTGGACTGGGAGCGGATCCGCCCAGATCAATTCGCCACCATCCCCTTCCTCACCGAGCTGCGCGCCCGCATGCTCGCCCGGCGGAGGACAGGCTGATGGTGCTCAACGATCCGGCGACGCTTGAAGCCGTTCAGGCCGCTTTTGTGGCCTATGAGGCCGCGCTCCTTGCCAATGACAATGCGACGCTCGCCGGCTTCTTCCTCGACAGTCCCGTTACCCTGCGCTATGGCCTTGCCGATCTGCAGCATGGCTATGACGAGATCGTCGCCTTCCGCGCGACGCAGGCGCCGTTTTCCCGCCGGCTCGAGCGGACGGTCATCACCACCTATGGTCTGGATGCCGCCACCGCCTCGACCCTCTTTCGCCGGGACGATGCGCCCGGACAGATCGGCCGGCAGATGCAGACCTGGGTGCGCACCGCCGATGGCTGGAAGGTTGCGGCCGCCCATGTGAGCATGATGGACGGATAGACCCTTGCACAGCCCCCTCGGCCGGACCTCGACCGAAGACATTCGCCGGCAGCTGTCGGACCGGATCATCAGCGGCGCCCTTCCGCCGGATGCGATTCTCGACGAGACGCAGCTGGCCGCGGAATTCTGCGTGTCCCGCACGCCGGTGCGCGAGGCCTTGAAGCTGCTCGCGGCCAGCGGCCTGGTGCGGCAGAAGCCGCATGGGCGAACCCGCGTCGCGCGCCCGGAGGCGGCGGCGCTCAAGGGCATGTTCGAGCTGATGGGCCATCTGGAGGCGCTGTCGGCCGAGTTCTCCGCCCGTCGCATGAGTGCGGCCGAACGCAACCGGCTGAATGCCCTGCATCAGGACATGGCGCTCATGGTCTCAGACGGCGATCTCCCCGCCTATATCCGCGCCAACGAGCTCTTCCACGAGGCGATCTACGCCGGCGCCCAGAACACCTATTTGGAGGAGGTGACGAAGAGCACGCGCCAGCGGCTGCAGCCCTTCCGCCGCGCGCAGTTTTCCGGGCTCAATCGCCTCGCCCGCTCGCATGCCGAACATGGGCGCATCGTGGAGGCGATCCTGCGCGGCGAGGCGGAAGAAGCCGGCCGGCGCATGGCCGACCATATTCTGATCGTCGAGGATGCCTGGAACGAGTTCGCCGGCGGCTGAGCCCGGCGCACTTCTGTATAGTCCCACCCCGAAGCGATCGCGCTTCGGGGTGGGAATCTTCGAGCTCACGCCTTCGGCCAGTCCAGCCAGTCGCGCATCAGGAGATGGGCGATGGCGCCCTTCGGCGGCGAGCCGCGCTCGCCCTCCTCCAGCGGCTGGCCGGTATTGTGGGCCAACATGGCCCGCGTCTCGGCGCGGGTGAACCAGCGGCAATCTTCGAGCTCCAGATCGTCGCGGTGGATCTCGCGCGATTTCGCCTCGGCAAAGCAGCCGATCATCAGGCTGTGCGGCATGGGCCAGGGCTGGGAGGCGTGATAGCGCACCCGGCCGGTCTTGATGCCGGATTCCTCCAGCGTCTCACGCCGCACCGCGCTCTCGATCGTCTCGCCTGGCTCCAGAAATCCGGCAAGGCAGGAATACATGCCCGGCGGGAAATGCGGGCTGCGGCCAAGCAGGCAGAGATCGCGCTCGACATCGATGGTCAGCATGATGACGACCGGGTCGGTGCGCGGAAAGGCGAGATGCCCACAGGCCGTGCAGGCCCGGCGATAACCGCCGGCCTTCGCCTCCATCGGCCCGCCGCATTTGCCGCAGAAGCGGTTGGTGGCGTTCCAGGAGATCAGGCTTGAGGCCTGGGCGAACTGGCCGAGCAGCGCATCGCCGATCATCGCCTGGCGAAACAGCGTGCGGCCGTCGGCAAGCTTGTAGTCCTTCTCCAGCGTTTCCACGCTCTGGCGCACCGGCACGGCGAGACGCGGCTCGCCGGAGGGCAGGAAGCCGAGCAGGACCGTGTCCTGGAGCACGGGATCAAGACCGGCGAGCTCATAGGGGGCGAAAAGCGGGTCGATCACCTGCTCGTCATGCTTGACCACCAGCTTCCCCTCGGCAAAGGCGAAGAGATGGGCGCCCTCGGTGGCCAGCGCCTGCTCCAGGCAATCATCCGGCCGGTTTTCCGATTGCCGGTCGAGCGTGTTGCCGGCAAAGGCCACCAGCGTGCTCGGCTCCGGATGCGGGCCCAAAAGGTCGAACATGCCGCTCGTCATCAAAGCTCTCCCATCAGTCGCGCAAGAAAGGCGCTGCGCGCCGCCTCGGTCCATGGCTCGGCCGTGCCGAAACCCCAGACCGGCCCCGGCCAGTTGGCGTCGCCGTCATGCCGCGCGATCACATGCACATGCAGTTGTCGGACGATATTGCCGATTGCGGCAATGTTGATCTTGGTCGCCCCGCTTGCCCGCTTGAGCGCTCCGGCGGCGTGGTTGACCTCCTGAGCAAGGAGCGCCTGCTCGGCCGGCGAGAGGTCGAAGACCTCTTCTATCCCCGGCCGCTGCGGCACGAGCAGCAGCCAGGGCCAGCGGCCATCCTTGTGCAGGCGCAGGTCACAGAGGTCGAGCGTCATCAGGCTGTCGCTGTCGCGTTCCAGCCGCGGGTCGAGCGCAAAGGCGGGAAGCGGCGTGGTCGGATCAGGGGTCAAGCGCATCCTCTTTCAGCCGCGGTCGGGGCCGCCTGTTTTGACAGGACGCTCAGAATCTTCAAGGCCCGGCTTGCATTCGCCCCCGATAATGCCGATATGGAGGCCGGGAGGTTGGTGGTGGACGAGCCACTCGCCAACCGGGTCAGGTCCGGAAGGAAGCAGCCCCAACGAGCACCGGCACGGGTCATCGTGCCAGCCTCCCACCCTTCGCCGCCTGGCGCCGCAAGACGGCGGCCTTCCTGCGGCGACACTGACAGCGCCGCCGTTCGCAAGCCGCTGACCTCGCGCGACCGGCCTTGCGTGCTGCCGGGACAGACGGAACAAGCGGCCACGACATGAGCGACGCCACTCCCTCCACGACCGATGAAAAGCCCGCTGCCTATCGCGTGCTGGCCCGCAAGTACCGCCCGAAGGACTTCACCGATCTCATGGTCGGGCAGGAGCCGATGGTGCGTACCCTCACCAATGCCTTCGAGACCGGCCGCATCGCCCAGGCCTATATGCTGACCGGCGTGCGCGGGGTGGGCAAGACGACTACCGCCCGCATCCTCGCCCGCGCGCTCAACTACAAGACCGCTGAGATCGACCGACCGACGATCGACCTGCGCCTGCCCGGCGAACATTGCCAGGCGATCATGGAAGGCCGGCATGTCGATGTGATCGAGATGGACGCCGCCTCCCATACCGGCATCGATGACATCCGCGAGATCATCGAGCAGGTGCGCTATCGCCCGGTTTCGGCGCGCTACAAGGTCTATATCATCGACGAAGTGCACATGCTCTCGACCCAGGCCTTCAACGGTCTGTTGAAGACGCTCGAGGAGCCGCCGGAACATGTGAAGTTCATCTTCGCCACCACCGAGATCCGCAAGGTTCCGATCACCGTTCTCTCGCGCTGCCAGCGCTTCGACCTGCGCCGCATCGCGGCTGCCGATCTCGTCGGCCTTTTCACCACCATCCTCGCCAAGGAAGGCATCGAGGCCGAGCGCGATGCGCTCTCGATGATCGCCCGTGCCGCGGAAGGCTCGGCGCGTGACGGCCTGTCGCTGCTCGACCAGGCGATCGCCCATGGTGGCGGGCGCGTCGAAACCGATGCGGTGCGCGCCATGCTGGGTCTCGCCGACCGGGCCCGCATCGTCGATCTGTTCGACCATGTCGTGCGTGGCGACGTGAAGGCGGCGCTCGGGGAATTCGCGGCTCAATATGAGGCCGGCGCCAGCCCGCCGGTGGTGCTGACGGATCTCGCCGATTTCACCCACCTCGTCACCAAGCTGAAATTTTCGGACGATGCGGCCAACGACCCCTCGCTCAGCGAGATCGAGCGCCAGCGCGGCGGCGAATTTGCAGGTTCCGTCGCCGTTTCCACCCTGTCGCGGCTCTGGCAGATGCTGCTCAAGGGCATCTCGGAGACCGAAAGTGCCTCGCGTCCCGCGGGGGCTGCGGAAATGGTCCTCATCCGGCTTGCCCATGCCGCAAGCCTTCCCTCGCCGGAAGACGCGGCCCGCCGGCTGATGACGCTCTCCGGCAACGAGCCGCCTCGCCCGCCATCCGGCGGTGGTGCGCGCTCCTCCTCCGCCCCTTCCGGCAACGGCGCCTCCGCCCCGGCCATGACCACGAGCTCCGCCCAGGTGCGAGCCGGCGAACCGGTGCAGCGCATGACCGGCAATGGCGCCACCATGCTGCGTGCCGTGCCCGATAGCGGCGCCGCGCCGGACTCGCGAATCGAGCCCGCCACGCCCGAGCCAACACCGACGGAGCAGGCGACGGTCCCCGTTCGCTCGGTCGCCGACATTGCAGAGCTCTGCGCCCGCAACCGCGACATCCGCCTGAAAACGCTGGTTCGCAACTATCTCCGACTCGTGAAACTTGAGCCCGGCCGGCTGGAAGTGAACCTGCCCGAGGATGCGCCGAAGACGCTGGTGGCCGATCTGCAGCGGCGGCTCGAGGAATGGACCGGCATCCGCTGGATGGTGATCGTCAGCCGCGAGCCCGGCCAGCCGACCCTGATCGAGGTCGAGACGGAAGCGCAGGAAAAACGCCTGAGCGACGCCCGCCAGGATCCGGACGTCGCGGCGATCCTTGCGCGCTTTCCCGGCGCGCGCATTGCCGATGTGCGAATCAAGCTGGCCGAGGCCGAGGTCGTCGAAGAGATGGCGCCCGCGCCGGCAACAGCCGAATCGGAAGAGGGCGATATTCTTCCGGGCGACGACATCGAACGATAGACGCCGGAGATGGCGGCGTAACCCACCGCACGGCATCCACCTGAACGACACGCAGCAGATGAGGAGAACGCAATGCGCGACATCATGGGCATGATGGGCAAGGTCAAGGAAATGCAGGCCAAGATGGAGAAGCTGCAGGAGGAGATCGCCGCGCTCGAAGTCGACGGCACCTCCGGCGGCGGCCTCGTCACCCTGCGGCTCGACGGCAAGGGCGTGCTGAAAAGCCTGAAGATCGATCCCTCGCTGTTCAAGGAAGACGATGTCGAGATCCTCGAGGACCTGATCGTCGCCGCCCACAAGGACGCCAAGGACAAGGCGGAGGCCCAGACCGCGGAAAAGACCCGCGAGCTGACCGCCGGCCTGCCGATCCCGCCCGGCATGAAGCTGCCGTTCTGATCGGCAGGCGAGCTCCGCCCCTCAATCGTTCAGCCAGGCCCGTGGACGCGGTCGAGCTCGGCCGCCACGCGGGCGGCGAGCGGCGTCGACCGCCAGCGGCCGACCGTCTCGGGCTTCAGCGCCTTGACCTTGCTGGTCAGCAATTCGCCCATCAGCAGGCGCTCGCCTTCATAGGGCGTGACGCGGACCGGGTCACCCGCCTCGATCAAGCCGGCTCTCAGCACGCGGCAATAGAAGCCCGGCTGGCCGAGTGCGGTGAAACGGCGGGTGAAATGCGGGTCGCCCATGCGCAGCGCGAGCGTCGAGCAGGGCATGCGCGTCGCGGTCACCTCCAGCGTCACCCGATCCGTCTCGAACCGGTCGCCGACCGCGATCGTCCGGCTGTCGATGTTGGCGATCACCAGGTTCTCGCCGAGCAGCCCGGGAGGCACATCATGCCCAAGCTCGGCCGACCAAGCCTTGAGATCCGCCGAGCCCAGCCCATAGACCGCCTGATCCGGCCCGCCATGATAGGTCCGATTACAGACGGCATCGCCTTCAAGACCCAGCTCTCCTAGGAAAACCGGGCCGTCGGCCGGCCTTTTGTCGATTCCGGTGCGTGATTTGCGTCCGCCCAGCTGGATGGGCTGGCCGATACAGACCGCCGCGATCGCTCTCATCATGCACTCCTTCCGGCCCAGGGGCAGCGTGGGCTGTCGCAAAGCCGTTTTTCTCAGGGGCTTTATGGGCTAGAAGAGCGCCATGGCAAAGCGAGTCACCGGCCCCGAAATTGAAAAACTCATCCAGCTTCTGGCAAAGGTGCCGGGCCTTGGGCCACGCTCGGCCCGCCGGGCGGCGCTGCATCTGGTCAAGAAGAAGGACCAGCTGCTGGGACCACTGGCCGAGGCGATGGGCGAGGCGCATCGCAAGGTGCGGATCTGCTCCACCTGCGGCAATGTCGATACCAGCGATCCCTGCAGCGTCTGCACCGATGCCCAGCGCGACCATTCGGTGATCATCGTCGTCGAAGACGTGGCGGATCTCTGGGCGCTCGAGCGCACGGGCGCGATGAACAGCGCCTATCACGTGCTCGGCGGCACGCTCTCACCGCTGGATGGCATCGGCCCTGGGGATCTCAACATCCGCACGCTGGTCGACCGGGTGACGGACGGCGAGGTGCGGGAGCTGATCATTGCCGTCAACGCGACCGTCGAGGGCCAGACCACCGCCCACTACATTACCGACCAACTGGAAGGGCTCAACGTCCGCATCACGCGGCTTGCTCATGGCGTGCCGGTCGGCGGCGAGCTGGATTATCTCGACGACGGCACCCTGACCGCGGCGCTGCGCGCCAGGACGGCGATCTGACACCATGCTTCTGATGACCTCCCTCCGCCGCACCCTTCTGGCCGCGCTGACGACCGCGCTTCTCACCTTGCCGATCCCGGCCGCCGCCTCTTCTAAGGCGGAGACCGAGGCGCAGTTCCGCCGCTGGCTGCAGACGGACCTTTGGCCGGAAGCGCAGAGAGCCGGCATCTCCAAGCCCGCCTTCGACGCCGCCTTCGCCGAGGTGAAACTCGACTGGGATCTGCCGGACCTGGTGCCGCCGGGCGCGAAGCCGCCGGGAGAGCAGAAGCAGAGCCAGGCGGAATTTGCCTCCCCCGGCGCTTACTTCTCCGAGCAGCGCCTGCAGGGACTGGCGACCACCGGCCGGGCGCTCGCCAAGACGCATGCGGCGACGCTCCGGCGCATCGAGAAGACCTATGGCGTGCCGGGGCCGATCGTGCTCGCGATCTGGGGCCGCGAATCGGGCTTCGGCAAGGCAAAGATCCCGCATCCGATCATGGACGTGCTTGCCACCAAGGCCTTCATGTCCACCCGCGGCGAGCTGTTCCGGCGCGAGCTGATCGCCGCCCTGCATATTCTGGAGTCGGGCGATGTGCGTGAAGCCGACATGCGGGGCTCCTGGGCGGGCGCCATGGGCCAGCCGCAGTTCCTGCCCTCGAGCTTCCTGCAATATGCGGTCGATTTCGATGGCGACGGCAAGCGCGATATCTGGACCTCAGTGCCTGATGTGCTTGGATCCATTGCCCACTATCTATCGCTGAAGGGCTGGCAGCCCGGGCGGGATTGGGGCTACGAGGTGACGATCCCCGCCAATGTCTCCTGCTCACAGGAAGGACCGGACCGGGCAAAGCCGCTCGGCCAGTGGGCCACGTCGGGTATCGCCCGTGTCTCCGGCAAAGCCCTGCCCAAAGGCGAGGGCATGATGCTGGTGCCGGCCGGGCGGAACGGGCCAGAGTTCCTGGTGACGCAGAACTTCTACGTCATCAAGGAATATAACAATTCCGATCTCTACGCGCTGTTCATCGGCAATCTCGCCGACCGGATCGGCGCGGGAAGCGGGGCCTTCCACGGCGCCTGGGGCGATGTCGGCAAGATGCTGCGCTCGGACGTGCTGACCATGCAGAAGCGGCTGGAAGCTCAAGGCTACGACATCGGCAAGGCCGACGGTCTTGCCGGCTACAAGACCCGCCGATCGATCGGCGAATGGCAGGCCAAGAACGGCCTGTCCCCTACCTGCTTCCCCGATCCGACCTTGAAGAGCCGCCTCGCCCGCGGCTGATAGCTGCTCGCGTCAGTGCTGCAAATCGACCTGGCGCTTATACTGCTCATATTCATGCGGCAGGATGGTCTGGCGCTCGATGAGGCGGTGGACCACAGGGGCGCCTGCCCCACGATGCAGCGCCCGCAACCGCTCATGCACGGCGGCATCGTCCTTGGTGCGGCGCTGGTTGTGGCGGACATAGTCCACCCAGGTCGGAACATGATAGGTCTCGGTCCAGATGCGCGGCTTTTCGAGATCGCGCATCAGCGTCCATTGCCCCGCCCCATCGCGGATGCGCACCCGTCGGCGCTCGGTCATCGCCTCCAGGAAGGCCTCCACATCGCCGGGATCGATCTCATAGTCGATCATCACCACGATCGGCCCGCTGCGAGGCTTGAGATCGAGCTCCAGCGACGGTTCCTGGAAGCTGCCGAGCGGATCGAGGTTGAGTGACTTGAACTCCGGCAGGGCATAGCGGAAGCCGACGGCCGCACCCACCAGCATGACGAGGGCGGAGAGCAGCAGCGCCGTCGGCGCGCCATAATTCTCTGCCGCCAGACCCCAGAGCCAGGAGCCGAGCGCGATGCCGCCGAAAGTGGTGGTCTGGTAGAGCGACAATGCCCTGGCCACGACCCAGCGCGGGGTGGAGAGCTGTACGGTGGTGTTGAACAGCGAGAGCGCCAGCACCCAGCCGCCACCGGCGAGCAACATGGCAAGCCCTGTGATGATTTCCGAGCGGCTGACGGCGGCGATGATGGCGGAAAGCGCAAAGCCGAGAAAGGCGATGCGGACGACGATTTCGCCCATCAACGCTTCCCGCAGGCGCTGGCTGAGCAGCGCCCCGCCGATCGCGCCGATGCCGAAACAGCCGAGCAGCACGCCGAAGGTCAAAGGCCCGCCGGCAACCAGATCCCGCGCGACGAGCGGCAGCAGTGCGAGGATGGCGCTCGCCGACAGGCCGAAGAGAAAGCCGCGCACCAGAACTTTCAGGATATTGGGCGACATGGCGACATAGCGCAGCCCCGCGCCGACCGCGCGCGCCAGCGGCTCGCGCGGCAGTGCATTCAGCGCCGGTGCCCGCTTCCAGCGAAACAGGGCGAAGAGGATGGCAAAATAGCTTACCGTATTGACGGCGAAGGCGGCGGCGGCCCCGGCAGCCGCCACGATGACGCCGCCGATCGCCGGCCCGACGCTGCGGGTGATGTTGAAGCCCATGGAGTTGAGCGCGACAGCCCCGGGAAGATCCTCGCGCGGGACCATGTCGCCGACCGAGGCCTGCCAAGCCGGATTGTTGAGCGCCGTGCCGCAGCCGATCAGGAAGGTGAAGAGCAGCAGCAGCCAGGGCGTGATCAGCCCCGACCAGGCGCAGAGTGTCAGCAGCGCCGAGACCGCCAGCATGAAGATCTGCGCCGTCAGCATGATCCGGCGGCGGTCGTAACTGTCGGCGAGTGCGCCGGACAGAAGCGAGAACAACATGATCGGTAGCGAGGTCGAGGCCTGGACCAGCGCCACCATGTTCACCGAGGCCGAGATCGAGGTCATCATCCAGGCGGCCCCGACCGACTGGATCAGCCCGCCGAAATTGGAGGCGAGGCTCGCCAGCCAGATGAGGCGGAAGGTCTCGTGGCGGAAGGGTGCCAAAGGAGAGGAGCGCGGCAACGAACCGGAAGGGGATTGGGACGGCACGGCGCTGCGCCTCCTCGACTGTCAAGCTAAGGGATGTGCCCTCCTATCTAGCCATGCCACGCCGCCCGGCAACCGCCGTTCTTCGAAAATGCGAAGGATGGGGCCGCATCTCCCTTATGGATGCGACCACCGGCCGGCCATTGCGGACGGCACGGCTTTCCCCTATGTGGCGCGAGCGCTGGTGGGGCGGCCCTCCACAGGATCGCCAGTCGGACCACGACCCTTGAGCCTGCGACGCCAAGCGGACGAGCGCCCAGCAGGGAGACTGATCAGCATGACCGACCCGACACTATCCTTCCTCGCCGGTCTCGCCGAAGCCGACCAGCCGCGGGCGGCCTATGCGGCGCTGGAGGCGCTGACGCGCCGCCTCGTCGGCGTCAAGCTCTTCACGCTGATGACCAGCGACACGACTACCCGCCTGGCCGAGCGCATCTATTCGAGCCACCCGAAGGACTATCCGGTCTCCGGCACCAAGCCCTATAACGAGACCTACTGGTCCGACATCACGCTTCGCCAGCAGAAGACCTTCGTCGCCAACACGATCGAGGCGATCGCCGAGGTCTTTCCGGATTATGAGCTGATCGATCAGCTCGGCTGCCAGTCGGTCATCAATGTGCCGATCGTCGTCGGCGGCACGGTGATCGGCACGATCAACTGCCTGCACGAGGCGGGCTTCTACACGCCGGAGCGGGTGGCGGCGGCCGAGGCGCTGAAACTCCCCGGTGCCGTCTGCATGCTCCTAGCCGAGCGGCACGCCCGCCGCTGATGACAAGCGGAGGTCCGCCCACCGGCCCCCTTTATGGATCTGCGTTGACTTTTCTCCGCCATGGCCGATCTCTTCTCTGCCGCATGCGTTGGGCGCGGCAAGGAGTGAACCCATGATGAGAAATACGATCGGCCTCGTCGCCGGCATCACGCTCGCCTGCCTGGCTCTGACCGGCTGCGTCAGCGAGGGATACAGCTATACGAGCACCGGCTACTATGACGGCTATTACGACCGGCCACTTTATCGCAACAATTACAACCGTGTCATCGTCTATGATCGCGACCGCTATTCGCGCTACGACCGTTACGATCGCTACGATCGTCGCCGGGAACAGCGTGCCGCCGTGTATGACCGGGATCGCCAGGTCGAACGCCGTGCCGAGGTTAGCCGTCCCGGCCGCGAGGGCCGCTATGTCACCCGCGACGGCCGCCGGATCTGGCTCCCGCGCGAATATCGGGACTAGAAACGACAGAAGATACAGCCTCTGCATCAAAGAGATGATGAGACTCTCGTAAAGAGTGTCAAAATCGTACAGTTGGAGAGGCTGTAGAACTCTCATCCCTGTTGCGCTGTTCGCTCTCATAGTTAGGTGGAAGCGAGAGCATGGATATATTGCGACGCGAGACACGGAACCGGCTTCTCAGGCGCTTGCCGATTGAGGGACTGCATCGGTTGGCGCCCTACCTGAAACCGGTAGAGCTGCAACTGAGACAGCGGCTCTCCCGGCCGGGCGACCCGCTCGACCATGTCTGTTTCATCGAGTCGGGGCTCGCCTCGATGTCGATCGAGAGCCGGGACGGGGTGCTACAGGAGATCCGGATCATCGGGCAGGAAGGCCTGATCGGCCATTCCGCCCTGCTCGGCTCTCAGCAATGGGCCTATGTGACGGTGGTGCAGATCGAGGGGGTGGGTCTCGAAGTTCCGGTCAAGGCGCTGGTCGACAGTCTCGATCTGCCAGACATCCGCGCCTTCTTCCACCACTACGTGCATGTCTGCGATGTGGAACTGGCAGAGACAGCGCTGGCTGCCGCGAAATACACGATGCGCCAGCGGCTCGCCCGCTGGCTGCTCATGTGCGAGGATCGGATCGACAGCGATTATCTACCGCTGACCCATGACAGTCTTGCCCGTTCACTGGGCGTCCGCCGCGCCGGCATCACCGATCAGTTGCACGTGCTCGAAGGCGAGCATGTCATTCGCTCGACACGGCGCATGGTGCGCATCCTTGACCGCAGCATGCTCGTCCATATAGCTGGCGGCTGCTACGGTGCGCCCAAGGAAGCCTATGAGCGGCTGCTGGGCGACCATCATGAACCGGCGAATGGCACGCTTCTGCCGGGCGTTGCCGAACCTGCGTTGGTCCGGGCAGCGCCGGTCTACCGGTCGATGACGGCCTGACCGCCCCGACGGCAGGGGCCGGGATCTAGAACCGGGCGCGCAGCGTTGCGATCACCGTGCGGCCGGGGCCCGGAACATCGAGCGCCCGCTCGAATCTCTCGTCGAAGGCGTTGAGCAGCTGCAGGCCGGCCTCCAGATGGCCGCTCTCGCTCGTCCAGCGCAGCGAGGCGTCGGTCGTCTGATAGCCGTCGATTTCCACGCCGGCCTGCCCGCCGACACGCGGCCCGACGAAGGTCTGCGCCACGGTCAGCCGCAAGCGAGAGGGGTGGACCAGCGTGAATCCCAGCTGGCCGACATGATCCGGGATGAGCGGCAGCCCGTAATCGCCCGCCGCATCCTCGGTGACGTTGCGGGTGAAGGAGGCAAAAGCGCCGATGCCATGGCCCAGCCAGAAATTGGCGCTGGCCGTGACCCGATCGATCGTCCCCGCATAGGCGCTGAAGGTCTCGAGCAGCGCCGGAATGCCGATCGCCAGCCCCTTGATCTCCTGATGCTGCGCATCGACGCTCGTAAAGAACCGATCAGACCATTCCGCATCCCAGCGCAACCCGGTCGTATCGGTGAAGCCGCCAAGATAGAGCGGCTGTTCGAGCGGCGAGAGCCCCAGCGTCGAGATCGGCGCCAGCGTATAATTGGACACGGATTTCGTGTCTTCACGGTAATAGGCGCGCAGCCAGTGGTTCGTGAAAGGTGCCCAAGCGACGCCAATCCTCGGATCGAGGCAGCCGCAATTGTCCTGATCCTCGATCTCCACGGCATGCAGCCCTGCCTCGATCGACAGCTGGTCGTTGACCGTCCACAGGGCATCGCCATAAAGCCGGAGCGAGCCGCCATCGCCGCTATAGTCATAGGCTTCGAGAACGCTGCCATCGGACGGATCCACCTTTCGCTGTTGGAGCTCGGAGCGATAGAGGCTGCCTTCGATGCCGTAATGGACGGTGATAGGCCCAATGCCAAAGAGATGGCCGAGCCCGGCCGTCACCGACTGATCACGGCCGTCATTGTCGATGAAATAGCCGGAGGGGTCGAGCAAGCGGTCCCGGTCCACGACAAAAGGATCGAAGCGCTGCGGATCGAAGGGGCCGACCCCGGCGGGATCGGTCGGTGCCACCTCGTAGCGATCATCCGTATCCACCTGTCCATAGACCGCGAAGGCCTGGACGACATTGCGCTCGCCGATGACATGGCTCCAGGCCGCGCCGGCGCCGGAGGAGCGCGACCGGCTCTCGTCATTGAGCTTCGGCGCCGAGGTTTCGCCTGGAAAGCCGCTGTCGAAGGTGCCGGTATTGGCGAAGAGCACCAGCGAGTCCTGCAGGCTTGGTCGCATGCCCAGCATCAGATTGGCGCCTGTCACGTCATTGCGGTCGTTGAGCCGCTCGCCCTGCGGCCGGGCGATTTCCAGCCCAAAATGGTAGCTGAGCGGCAGTCCTTCATAGCGGGTGCCCTCCAGCGTCAGATCCGTGCGCCAGCCTGGCTTGTCGCCTTCGAAGATCAGGCCGCCACCGATCGTGCTTTCGAAGAAGGAGCGGCCTTCCAGCGAGGAGCGGCGGGTCTCGCCGGCCGCCGCCATGGGATCGAGCAGCAGGCCCTGCAGCTGCGAGGAGGTGCTGGTGGCGCCGGCGACGCTCCGCTCTTCGGGCGGGGAGAGCGGATCGGTGCCGACGAAGGGGGACACACGGCCTTCTGCCGCCTCGTCGATATAGCTCGTGCCGATGAAGGGATCGATCGACCGGTCGGCCTGGAATTGCCCCCATTCGTTGAGCCCGAGATTGGAGAGCGTCACGCCGAGCCAGGAGAAGACCTGGCGGTTGGCGTCATAGCCGGTGTAGTTGCCGAGCCGGGCCTGGCGCCGACGCGCGGCCTCGCGCGCCAGGTCGATCGCCGCATCCGCCTCGTCCCGGTCGAGCGCGATGGCCGAGCGGATCAGCGGCACGGAAGGGTTCTCGCGGTCGAACCGGTCGGCATTGTCGAGCGCCTGGCCTGCTTCCTCTCCGCTCTCCTGCTGATAGGCGGCGATCGCCAGGCCGACCAGCGCATCGCCATAGGTCGGATCGACGGCGGAGGCCTGCAGCAGCGCCTGCTCGCCCTCATCCGTGCGGCCGAGCCGCAGCAGGTAGCGGCCCTTGGCGGCTAGCACGGCATAGGAGTCCGCATCGATCGCCTCAGCCTTGGCGATCTCTGCCGCCGCAGCGGACATCTGGTGGTTGTCGATCAGGAAGCGGGCATAATTGGCATGCAATGCCGGATTTTCCGGATTGAGCGCAATCGCCCTGCGATAAGCGGCATTTGCCTCGACCGTGGCATTGCGATCTTGCTCGACGATGGCGAGTTCGTTCCAGGCGGCATCGGCGCCCGGCGCCTCGCGCACCGCCTCGGCAAGCTCAGCCCGCGCGCCATCGAGATCGCCGGCCGTCGTCGCACGAAAGCGGGCGCTGATCAGGAGCAGCTCGGGATTGGCAGGATCGAGCGCACGCGCCCGGGCAAGAGCCGCACGCACCGCCTCGCGCCGGTCAAGCTCGAAGGCATAATTGGCAAGAGCGACCGGCAGGCGCACATCGTCGGGGAAGCGAGGTTCGGCCGCCTCGATGATGCGAATTGCGGCAGCCGGACCATCGGCATGGGCTTGAAGCGCTGCCTCCGCCAGAATTCCCACCACGCCGGCGGATGCGCTGCGGCCGCGCGGTGCCTTGGCAGCCCGGTCTGGCTCGGCCAGCGAGAGGGCGAAATAGCGACCATAGGCGGCAGCGGCGCGGCGCTCGGGGCTGAGCGCCGGCTCGGCCTCGGCCAGCAGCCTCTGGGCGTCGGTGTAGCGCATCTCCTGGCCGGCGATCATTGCCTCCACCACCTGCGCGCGGGCGCGCGAGCGCGGCGGCAGGCGGGCCGGGAGTGCGGCCAGCGCCGCTTTTGCCGCCGCGCGGCCGTCAAGCGCCAGCCCCGCCTCAGCCAGATCCAGCCAGTCCTCCGCGCTGCGCCGCTCCGACGGAAGGGCAAGAACGCGCCGTCGCGTCTCGCGGAGCGCTTGTGGTTTCAACGGCGAAACCGGCAGGCTGGAAAAGACGTCCCGCACTTCGCTGTAGAGCAGGAGCTGCTCGCGCTCCTCCAGATTGACCAGCCTGTATTTGCGCGGCGCCTGGCCGATCGTCGCCACGGCGCCCTCGCCCTGGCGGACGGTGACCGAGCCCTGTTCATTGGCGAGCTCCACCACGCCTTCGAGCACCGAGAGCGTCGTCTCGCCCTTGGCGCCGACCCGCAGCGACCAGTCGGTGCCGCGGATCGAGGTGGCGGCGGCAGGTGTGGCGATGGTGAGCCCGCTGCCGCCCCGGAGCGCGCGCGCCCAGATGGCGCCGGATTTGAGCTCCAGCTGGCTATCCGCCCCTTTCGCCTGGCGCACCACCAGCTCGGTGTTGCGGCCCATGCGCATCTGCGTGTTGTCGGAGAACAGGATGGCGAGATGGCCGGAGGCATTGGTGCGCAGGGTGTCGCCGGTGAGCAGTCCCTGGCTGACCTCGACACCCCGCCAGGCAGCCGTGTCGTCGACGAAGCGAACCTCTTCGCCCGAGCGGCGGGAGATGACGGAGCCCCGCGCCTCCCCCACCCGCGGAAACACGTCGGCGGCAGCCGGAGCCACGGCCAGCCCGAAAGCCAGGCCCGCGAGCAGAAAACGCGCATGTCCCATGGATTGTCCCCCCACCCCTGAGGTAGCGGGAGATGTGACAAGCGCGCGAAGCTCTGTCAAATGTGAGTCGAGACGCACATACGGCAATCGCCACCGATCGCACCGCGGATGTGGCATTCTTCCCACATTGCGGGCTCGGTGCGGTTCTGACACCCCGTGTCAGGCCTCCTCGAACTCCATCAAGGTTCCGAAGAGGTCCTTCGGATGAACGAAGAGCACCGGCTTGCCATGGGCCCCGATGCGCGGTGCGCCATCGCCGAGCAGGCGATGCCCCGTTTCGATCAAAAGCCCGCGCGTGGCGGCGAGGTCTTCAACCTCGAAGCACAGATGGTGGATGCCGCCGGCCGGATTGCGCGACAGGAAGGCCGCAATCGGGCTTTCGTCACCGAGAGGATGAAGAAGCTCGATCTTGCTATTGGGCAATTCGGCGAAGGCGACGGTGACGCCATGCTCCGGCAACGCTTGGACGGCCGAGATCGTGCCGCCGAGGCTTCGATAATGGGCAATCGCCGCCTCGAGATCCGGCACGGCGATGGCGACATGGTTCAGGCGGCCGAACATCGTGAACTTTCTATCGGTTGCGCAGGCGACCCTGCAGGAGATCGATCACCGCGCGTGCCGCTTCGAGCACCGGGGTGCCGGGACCGAAGACGGCGGAGACGCCGCTCTCCATCAGAACCTCATAATCCTGCCGGGGAATGACCCCGCCAACGACCACGATGATATGGCCCGCACCCTTGGCCCTCAACGCCTCCACCAGCTGTGGTGCAAGGGTCCGATGGCCGGCGGCGAGCGAGGACAGGCCGACGACATGGACCTTGTGTTCCACCGCCAGCGCCGCCGCCTCCTCCGGTGTCTGGAACAGCGGCCCTGCCAGGACGTCGAAGCCGATATCGCCGAAGGCGGACGCGATGATCTTGGCGCCGCGATCATGCCCATCCTGGCCGAGCTTGGCGATCAGGATGCGGGGACGCGCGGCGAGTGCGTCGGACACCTCCGAGAGCCGCTGCTGCAGCGTTAAGAATTCCGGATCGGCCTCGTAGGCTGCGCCATAGACATCGCGCACCACTTCGGGGCGCGCCGAATGATCGCCGAAGACAAGGCGCAGCCTGTCCGAGATTTCGCCGACGGTGGCGCGTGCCCGCGCCGCCTCCACCGCCGCGGCGAGGAGGTTGCCCTCGCCGCTTCGCGCCACGGCTTCCAGCGCGGCAAGCGTCTCGTCCACGGCCGCCTCGTCGCGTCGCCGCCGCGTTTCGGCCAGCCGCCGGATCTGCGCCTCGCGCACCGCGGCATTGTCGATGTCGAGCGTCTCGATCGGCGCCTCGCTTTCCAGCCGGTAGCGGTTGACGCCGACGATTACCTCCTCGCCGCGGTCGATCGCCGCCTGGCGGCGCGTGGCGGCTTCCTCGATCCGCCGCTTCGGCATGCCGCTTGCGACCGCCTTGGTCATGCCGCCCAGCGCCTCCACCTCCTCGATCAGCGTCCAGGCTTCTTCGGCCAGCGCCGCCGTCAGGCTCTCGACATAATAGGAGCCGGCCAGCGGATCGACGACCTTGGTGACGCCGGTCTCGTGCTGCAGGATCAGCTGGGTGTTGCGGGCGATGCGGGCGGAGAATTCGCTCGGCAGGGCGATGGCCTCGTCCAGCGCATTGGTGTGCAGCGACTGCGTGCCGCCGAGCACTGCAGAGAGCGCCTCATAGGCCGTGCGGATGACGTTGTTATAAGGGTCCTGCTCGGCCAGCGACACGCCGGAGGTCTGGCAATGGGTGCGCAGCATTGAGGAGGCCGGGTTCTTCGGCTGGAACTCCGCCATGATCCGCGCCCAGAGCAACCGCGCCGCCCTGAGCTTGGCGGCCTCCATGAAGAAATTCATGCCGATCGCAAAGAAGAAGGACAGCCGGCCGGCGAAGTCGTCGATGTCGAGCCCACGGGCAAGCGCCGCGCGCACATAGTCGCGGCCATCGGCCAGCGTGAAGGCGAGCTCCTGCACCAGGGTCGCCCCGGCCTCCTGCATATGATAGCCGGATATGGAGATTGAGTTGAACTTCGGCATCTCGCGCGCGGTATAGGCGATGATATCCGCAACGATCCGCATGGAAGGCTCCGGCGGATAGATATAGGTGTTGCGGACCATGAACTCCTTGAGAATGTCGTTCTGGATGGTGCCGGAGAGCGCGGCGCGCGGCACGCCCTGCTCCTCGCCGGTCACGATGAAGCTGGCGAGGATCGGGATGACCGCGCCGTTCATGGTCATCGACACCGACATTTCGCCGAGCGGAATGCCGTCGAAGAGGATCTTCATGTCCTCGACACTGTCGATCGCGACGCCGGCCTTGCCGACATCGCCGACCACGCGTGGATGATCGCTGTCATAGCCGCGATGGGTGGCGAGATCGAAGGCAACGGAGAGGCCCTTCTGCCCGGCGGCGAGATTGCGCTTGTAGAAGGCGTTGGAGGCTTCGGCGGTGGAGAAGCCCGCATATTGCCGGATCGTCCAGGGCCGGCCGGCATACATGGTCGCGCGGGGGCCGCGTGTGAAGGGAGCAAAACCCGGGAGGGAGCCGAGGTGAGGGAGCCCTTCGGCATCCGCCTCGGTATAGAGCGGCTTGACGGCGATCCCCTCCGGTGTCTGCCAGACGAGGTCGTCTGCCGGCCGGCGCAACTCCTTCTCCGCAAGGCGGGCCCAGTCGTCGAGCTTCGGCTTTTCCTCCGCCATCAGGCAAACTCCATGATCAGCTCGTCGACGGCCAGGCTGGCGCCCGGCGAGACGGCGATGCGCTTGACCGTGCCGCGGCGCTCGGCGCGCAGCACGTTTTCCATCTTCATCGCCTCGACGGTGGCAAGCACCTGACCGGCCTCTACCTCATCGCCCTCGCTGACGGAGAGAGCCGTGACAACGCCCGGCATCGGGCAGAGCAGCGACTTGGAGGTATCGGGCGGCAGCTTGACCGGCATGAGCCTGGCGAGCGCGGCCACGCGAGGGCTGCGAACATCGGCGCGCAGATCCATGCCCTGCCAGCGCAGCCGAAGGCCGCTGCCCACCCGGTCGATCTTGACGCTCATGCCCATCCCGTCGATCACGAAGCGCGACAGCGTCCGGCCGGGCACATAGGAGGACGAAACGGTGAGGCTCCGCCCCTCCGCCGTCCGCACCTCCCCGCCCTCGGCGGACCGCGTCAGAGTGAGGGCAAAATCCTGACCCGCCAGCGACACGACCCAGGCAGGGCCGGGCAAGCGGCGCGGATGATGCAGCGTGCCGGAAATCTGCCCCGCCCGGCGCTGCAGGGCATCTTGGCAGATCAGCGCCACGGCGGCGAGCCGCAGGGCCTCCTCGCCCTCCGGCTGTTCGAGGGCGAAGCCGTCCGGGAATTCTTCCGCGATGAAGGCGGTCGTTAGCCGGCCGGCGCGAAAGCGCGGGCTGCGCATCACCGCCGAGAGGAAGGGCAGGTTGTGACCCACCCCCTCCATCTCGAACTCGTCCAGCGCGTCGCCCATGGCAGCGATCGCCGAGGCTCGGTCTGGACCATAGGTGCAGAGCTTGGCGATCATCGGATCGTAATGGATGGAAATCTCACCACCCTCGAAGACGCCGGTGTCGTTGCGAAGCTTTGTCCCATCCGGCCGCGGTCCTTCCGCGGGCGGGCGATAGCGTGTCAACCGGCCGATCGACGGCAGGAAATTGCGCAAGGGATCCTCGGCATAGAGCCGACTTTCGATCGCCGAGCCGGTAAGCCGCACATCCGCCTGGCCGAAGCCGAGCTTCTCCCCGCGCGCCACGCGGATCATCTGTTCCACGAGATCGATGCCGGTGACGAGCTCCGTCACCGGGTGCTCGACCTGCAGCCGCGTATTCATCTCGAGGAAGTAGAAGTTGCGTGCGCCATCGACGATGAACTCGACCGTACCGGCGGAGGTGTAGCCGACGGCCTTCGCCAGCGCCACCGCCTGGGCACCCATCGCGGCGCGCGTCTCGGCATCCAGGAACGGCGACGGCGCTTCCTCGATGACCTTCTGGTTGCGGCGCTGGATCGAACATTCCCGCTCGCCCAGATGCAGCACGGTGCCGTGGCGATCGCCCAGCACCTGGATCTCGATATGGCGCGGATCGGTGACGAATTTCTCGATGAAGATCCGGTCGTCGCCGAAGGCACTCTTCGCCTCGTTGCGGGAGGACTGGAAGCCCTCGCGCGCCTCGGCATCCGTCCAGGCAATGCGCATGCCCTTGCCGCCACCGCCGGCCGAGGCCTTGATCATCACCGGATAGCCGATGGACCGGGCGATCGACACCGCCTCTTCGGCATGCTCGATCAGCCCCATATGGCCGGGCACCGTGGAGACGCCCGCCTCTGCCGCCAGCTTCTTCGAGGTGATCTTGTCGCCCATGGCACGGATCGCCGAGGCGGGCGGCCCAATGAAGGTGATGCCGGCTGCCTCGAGCGCTTCCGCAAAGCCGGCATTTTCCGACAGGAAGCCATAGCCCGGATGAACCGCATCCGCCCCGGTTTGCTTCACCGCGTCGAGGATGCGTGCAACGTCGAGATAGGACTGGCTGGAGGCAGCTGGTCCGATCGCCACCGCCTCGTCGGCCATCGCCACATGCAGGGCCCCGGCATCCGCCTCGGAATAGACCGCCACGGTGGCGATCCCCATCCGCTTGGCCGTGCGCATCACCCGACAGGCAATCTCGCCGCGATTGGCGATCAGCATCTTCGACATCATCGGCATACGCCTCACAAAGGGATCGTATCGTGTTTGCGCCAGAGCTGCTCCTTGCGCTTGCCTTTGAGCGAGGCGAAGGCGCGGGCGATGCGGCGGCGGGAGGAGTGGGGGAGGATGACCTCGTCGATGAAGCCGCGCTCGGCCGCGACGAAGGGATTGGCGAAGCGCTCCTCATAGTCCCGCGTCCGGGCGGCGATCTTGTCCGGATCGGAAAGCTCGGAGCGGTAGAGAATCTCAGCCGCGCCCTTGGCGCCCATCACCGCGATCTCGGCCGTCGGCCAGGCATAATTGATATCGGCGCCGATATGTTTGGAGGCCATGACGTCATAGGCGCCACCATAGGCCTTGCGGGTGATCAGCGTCACCATCGGCACGGTCGCCTGGCTATAGGCGAAGAGCAGCTTGGCGCCATGCTTGATGACCCCGCCATATTCCTGCGCCGTGCCGGGCAGGAATCCGGGCACATCCACCAGTGTCAGGATCGGGATGGAGAAGGCATCGCAGAAGCGCACGAAGCGCGCCGCCTTGCGCGAACTGTCGATATCGAGGCAGCCGGCCAGTACCAGCGGCTGATTGGCGACGACACCCACCGTTTCGCCCTCGATGCGCAGGAAGCCGATGATGATGTTCTTGGCAAACTCTGCCTGCAGCTCGAAGAAATCGCCCTCGTCGGCGAGCGCCAGGATCAGCTCCTTCATGTCATAGGGCTTGGTCGAGGCATCGGGGATCAGCGTGTCGAGCCGCATCTCCACCCGCTCCGGATCGTCATGCACGGGCCGCGTTGGCGCCGGCTGGCGATTGTTGGGTGGCAGAAAGTCGAAGAAGGCGCGCACCTGTTCGAGCGTCTCGACATCGTTCTCAAAGGCGGCATCGGCGACGGAGGAGCGCCGCGTATGCGTGCCGGCGCCGCCGAGCTCCTCGGCCGAGACGATCTCGTTGGTGACCGTCTTCACAACATCCGGCCCGGTGACGAACATGTAGGATGTGTCCCGCACCATGAAGATGAAATCGGTCATGGCGGGGGAATAGACCGCGCCGCCTGCGCAAGGACCCATGATCACCGAGATCTGCGGGATGACGCCCGAGGCTTCGGCATTGCGGCGGAACACCTCGGCATAGCCGGCGAGCGAGGCGACGCCCTCCTGGATGCGGGCGCCGCCGCTATCGTTGAGGCCGATCAGCGGTACGCCGTTGCGCATCGCCATATCCATGATCCGGCAGATCTTCTCGGCATGGGTCTCGGAGAGCGATCCGCCCAGCACGGTGAAATCCTGGGAGAAGACATACACCTGGCGACCGTTGATGGTGCCCCAGCCGGTGACGACCCCATCACCCGGCACCTTCTGCGCCGCCATGCCGAACTCGGTGGCGCGGTGCGTGACGTAGAGCCCATATTCCTCGAAGGAGCCCTCGTCGAGCAGCACGTCGAGCCTCTCGCGCGCCGTCAGCTTGCCCTTGCTATGCTGCGCGGCGATGCGCGCCTCCCCTCCGCCAAGTCGCGCTTCCGCCCGTCGCCGCTCGACCTCCACCAGGGATTGATGCATCGGTGTCTCCTCTTGTCCGCTTCCGGTTTAACCGATTGCCGGCCAATCGAAAATGGCACCTTCGCATCAATCGCCGTCCCGGCCGGCGACGGGGCGGATGGCCGGGTGGAACCTTCGCGTCCCGCCCTGGTTCGACAAGCCTGACCGCCGGCTTTGCGGGCGCCATTCCGTCGCCCCGCCTGTCGGCACGCAGAGAGGAAGAGACGGATGGCGGTGGCGCAGCGGCGGCCGGCGACGGACAATAGGCTTCTCAAGCAGCTTCCGCACAGCGTGATGCAGTCCCTCTCCGCCGATTTCACCTCGATCGCCCTACCGCGCGGCACCGTGATCGCAAAGCTCGGGCAGCCGGTTGATTTCGTCTATTTCTTCACGGACGGCATCGGCTCCGTCATCGTGCGGACGCCCACCGGAAACCGTGCGGAAGCGGGTCTCTTCGGGCTTGAAGGCTATCTGCCGATCTCGGTGATCGCCGGGATTCGGGAGAGCCAGCACGACATGATCGTGCAGGTCGATGCCGAGGCAAGCCGCCTTTCCTTCGATGCATTCTCTGCCCATCTGGCGCGCGAGCCGGCCCTGATGAACCTGGCGCTGCGCGCTGTGGAGGTCTTCACCATCCAGCTCGCCTACACCGCCGCCTCCAATGCCATTCACGACATCAATGTTCGCCTCGCCCGCTGGCTCTTGATGTGTCATGACCGTCTGGTGGGCGACGAGATTCGGCTGACCCATGATTTCCTGTCGATCATGCTCGCCGTCCGTCGCTCGAGCGTGACGACGGCCCTGCATGTCCTGGAGGGCGAAGGGTTGATTCGCTCCAGCCGCGGCAGCGTGGTCATTCGCGACCGAAAGGCGATGGAGATCTACGCCCGCGATGCCTATGGCCAGCCGGAGGCCGCTTTCCGGCGGTTGATCCAGAACGACGCGTGATCGACTGCGGGAAGCTGCGACTGTTCAGTTTTCCCAGCTGGCCGCAAAGGCGGGCGACGCCATGAAACTGTTCGGCAGGGGCACGGTAGGCGGCGGGTCGCAGACACCCTCTTGCAGATATTGCATGGCGGCAAGAAAGCCGCTGCGCGTGATCGGCTTGGAGATCACCCCATGCGCGCCGGCAAAATCCGGTGGAATGATCTTCGGATTGGCGGTCACGAAAACGATGATCGTCTCCGGCCAGCGCCGCTGGATCAGCTGGGACACGTCGAGCCCGCTGGTCTTGCGCGCCAGCTGGATGTCCACCAGGGCCAGATTCGGATGAAGCGACGGATCCCAGGCTTCAGCGTCGTAGAGGGACGCTGCCTCTCCAACCACCTTGTGTCCGGCGTCTTCGACCATGGATTCGAGATCCATGGCAATCAGCGGCTCGTCCTCAACGATGACGATGCTCAGCGGCGGCTTTGGCCTTTTCATCAGTCTCTGCTCACGGGTATTTCGATCGTCGCTGTCATGCCATCCAGGGAATGGTCCCACAGCACCTGGGCGTTGAGCTGCGCGCCCAACCGCGAAATCAGCTTCGTGCTGATCGGGGAAATATCGTTCTGGGGCGACTTGCTCGACAGGCGATTGGCAATCGAAATGCGAATGCGACGGCCATCCGAGGAGCAGGACAGATGGACCGATTCGACCGGCGTATAGCTGTTTAAGAGGTGCAGCAGCACCTCGTTGAGCAGCAGGCCGACGGAAGTGGCCTGGCCGGAAGGCAGGCGCGTGAAGCTGACATCGGAATGCAGCGTCGCATTCTTGAAGGCACTGCTGCTCACGGCATCCTGGATCAGGTTCAGGACGAAGGAGGAGAGCTCGAAATAGCGGACATCCTCGGCCTGGTAGAGGCGGCGATGGATAGCCGCCATCGCATCGACCCGTTCCATGGTCGAGCGCAGCGCCGCGCGCACGCCCGGATCATTCGCCTCGCGAATCTGCATGCGCAGCAGCGAGCCGATGACGGAGAGATTGTTCTTGACGCGATGGTCGACCTCGTGGAGCAGCATGGACTGCGCTTCGAGCGAGGCTTCGAGATCGGCAGTGCGCACCCGCACCTCATGATCGACCAGCTCCTTCTGATCCATCATGCTCTGATGCGCGGCCACGCGCTCACTGACATCGAGCTGGGAGGCGAAGAAGAACTGGACATTGCCGTTGCCGCCGCGGACGGGGCTGAGGTAAAGCGCATTCCAGAAAGGCGTACCGTCTTTCTTGTAATTCAGGAGGTCGACGGCGACATCCTCGCCATTTTCCACCGCATGACGAACCTTGGCGACCGCCTCCGGATCGCTGCTGGGTCCTTGAAGGAAGCGACAGTTGCGGCCGATACATTCCTCGCGGCTGTAACCGGTCAGTGTCTGGAAGGCTTCGTTGACGAAGACGATCGGATTGTCCGGCTGGCCGGGATCCGTGATGACCATCGGCATGCGGGTCGCGCGGACCGCCGCGGCAAACGGATCACCCCGTCCCTGCTCCGCATGCAGCATATCCGTGAGATGCCAATTTCCTTGTTCGTCCATAAAATGCGTATCTCAGCGAAGGCGGGTGAAACAATTCCAGAAAAGGCGAATGAACGAACAAGGTTCCATTCCGGTCGCATTCGACGAATGTCTGTAGCAGACGGATAGAGCAGGCTTCAAGAACCGCTCTGGCCTTCGGCAAAAGCAGCATTCCCCAAAGCGCTCGAAGCAATGCGCCTTGAAGAAGATACAAGATCAAGATGGCCCACAAGACTCATTTGGCAAGGCGCACCTTTCGCCGCATGACTGTGAGATGAGGCGCTCCAGGAGCAGAGTGCCCAGAGGTTGCGGATCAGAAACGTTTTTCCAACAATTTTGTTTCTGTCGCAGTCTGACAGCGCCGAAACAGCTTCGATTCGAGCGCTCGCGCAGTGGCGACGCTGCGCGTAGCGGAGGCATCAATGGCTGGAAGCCGGGGGAATCACACCCTTGGTGAACAGGAAGCAGCCGTAGAAGCGCGTCTCGCCGGTGGTGATGACGCAATAGGCTTTCTTGGCAAGGTCGTAGAAGGCGAATCGCTCGATGCCGTACATGGGGCAGGGTTTGCCCTCGGCCCGGTCGATTTCCGCCTGCACCTCGCGCTGGACATCGGTCACCTCGTCCGGAGCGCCCATGACCTCCATGCGGCCGGCCGAGTTCTGCAGGGGCGTGTCGAGCGGCAGGACCGAGAGGATGGCGGCAACAGCCTCGGTGGCCGAGACATTGGCGATCGACAACGGCCGGCCGATCACGGTCTGGCGGGCGACACTGTCGGTCGGGAAATTCGTGTCCGAGACGACCAGCGTATCGCCGTGGCCCATGGAACGGAGCGCGTGCAGCACGTCGGCATTGAGCGCGGGATTGATATTCTTGAGCAAAAGGACCTCCCTGTCTGGTGCCGGGCGATTGCTGGGCCCAGGCGGCGACCGGTATAGCCTGTCGCTGACGCGGCGGCGAGGGAAAAGCCGGGGTTTCATGGCCGGAGGACAGTGCCCTTTCCGCACCGTCGGTTGCCGCGCTTGCACCTCGATCTCCGGCGACAAACATGCAAGACTTGGGATCACCAACTGGACGGTTCGATGCACGCTTCTGCCAAGCCATGTTTGCCGCTGCTCCCCTCCCGCAGCCCATCCGCACGTCCGCGCGAGAGCGCCTGATGCCTGAGCATCGCGATGCACTGCTGGATATGGATCCTATCGCCGGCCCGCATACGGCCCACGCATTCTGGATCGAGGCGGCGGGGCGCGGCGTGCTTCGGCCTGAAGCTCTCGCGCCCCGCGGCGAGAGCGAGGTGCTGGTCCGCACGCTCTGGAGCGGCATCAGCCGGGGGACAGAATCACTCGTCTTCAAGGGTCTGGTGCCGGAAAGCGAATATGAACGCATGCGCGGCCCGTTCATGGGCGGCGAATTTCCTTTTCCCGTCAAATATGGCTATGCCGCCGTCGGACTCGTCGAAGAGGGGCCGGAACCGCTGATCGGTCGCCCCGTCTTCGCGCTTCAGCCGCATCAGGACCTCTTCATCGTTGCCGCAGACATGGTACGGCCATTGCCAGACACTGTACCGGCTCGGCGGGCGATCCTGGCCGCCAATATGGAAACGGCGCTGACCATCCTCTGGGATGCCGGTATTCAGGCGGGCGACCGGGTTGCCGTGTTCGGCGCCGGCGTGGTCGGCAGCCTCGTCGCCCATCTCGCCGCTCGCGTTCCCGCGACGCAGGTCCGGCTGATCGACCGCAATCCGCAGCGCGCGGCGCTGGCAGCCGAGCTTGGCCTGTCCTTCTCCACCACCGATCGCCTCGAAGGATCCTTCGACGTGCTGGTGAATGCCAGCGCCGCCGAAGATGCGCTGGCGCAGGCGATCGACCATGCCGGCTTTGAAGCGCGGATCGTCGAAGCGAGCTGGTATGGCGACCGCCGGGTGACGATCCCGCTCGGCGGCGCATTCCACTCCCGTCGGCTGCAAATCGTCAGCTCGCAGGTCGGCGGCATTCCCGCCGGCCGCCGCGCCCGCTGGACCTATGCCCGACGGATGACGACAGCGCTCGATCTGCTCGCCGACCCGCGGCTCGACCGGCTGATCTCGGGCGAAACAGATTTCGCCGCACTGCCCGGCACCTACGCCGAAATCCTGTCGGCCTCCGACACTCTATGCCACGCCATCCGCTACTGACGAGAGAAATCCCCATGTTTGCCATCGAAGTTCGAGACCATGTGATGATCGCCCACAGCCTGCCGCGTCCGGTGTTCGGCCCCGCCCAGGGCTTGCATGGCGCAACCTATGTGGTCGATGCAGCCTTCTTCACCGCCGATGTGGACGAGGACGGGCTGGCGGTCGACATCGGCGCTGCGACCTCGGTGCTTGCCGAGGTGCTGAAGCCGCTCAACTACCAGAACCTCGATACGCTCGCGCTCTTCAAGGGCAAGGTCACCACCACCGAAGTCGTCGCCCGCCATATTTTCGATGCCCTGGCCGAAGCGGTTAAGGAAAAGCGGCTCGGGCCGGGCAGCCACCGCATCCGGCGGCTCAAGGTGACGCTGCATGAATCGCATGCGGCGCGCGGCTGGTACGAGGCCGAGCTATGAGCCGCGTCCTTGCCTTCGCCTATCCGGGCGACCTGTCGCTGCGCACGGGTGGCTATGGCTATGACCGGCGGGTCATCGCCGAGCTTCAAGCCCTCGGCTGGACCGTAACCCTCTTGCCGCTGGGCGACGGCTTTCCGGCCCCCTCCGCCGAGACCCTTGCCAATGCGGAAGCGGCGTTGTCCGCCCTACCGGACCGCTCGCTCGTGGTGATCGATGGTCTCGCTTATGGCGTGCTCGACAGCTGGGCCAATGCGGAGGCCGAAAGGCTGCGCATCGTCGCGCTCGTCCACCATCCGCTGGCGCTCGAAACGGGCCTTGCCAGCGACGAGCAGGCGCGGCTGCGCGCCAGCGAGCGGCGCGCGCTCGAAGCCGCCCGGCATGTCATCGTGACCTCGCCGATGACCGCGCGAGAACTCTCTGCCAATTTCGCCGTGAGCCCCGAGCGGATCACCGTGGCCCTGCCGGGCACCGACCCGGCGGAGCCCGCCGGCGGCGCGCATAGCGTCCCGCAGATCCTTTCGGTCGGCACGCTGTCCCAGCGCAAGGGTCACGACATCCTGATCGCCGCCCTGAAAACCATCGAGGATCTCGACTGGCAGGCAACGATCATCGGCAGCCGGACGCTGGACCCGGCAACGACGGGGGCCCTGGAACGGCAGATCGAGACGCTCGGTCTCGGCCAGCGCATCCAGCTGACGGGAGAGATCCAGGATCCGCGCCCCGCCTTCGCCGCCGCCGATCTCTTCGCGCTGGCCTCGCGCTATGAAGGCTATGGCATGGTCTTCGCCGAGGCCCTGGCCCATGGTCTGCCGATCGTCGCCTGCGCGGCCGGGGCCGTGCCGGAGGTGGTTCCGCCGGCCGCCGGGCTCCTGGTCCCCGTCGACAATGTCGAGGCGTTCGCCTCGGCTTTGCGGCGATTGCTGGAGGACGGAAAGGAGCGACGCGGTCGGGCGGCGGCGGCCTATGCGGCAGGCAGCGAGCTGCCGAGCTGGACCGACAGCGCCGCCATCATCGCCCGCAGCCTGGATGTGCTCGCGTGAGTGGTTTCTATGCCGGCTGGCTCGAGTTGAGGGAGCCTGCCGACCAGGCGGCACGGGACCCGGCGCTTGTCGCAGCCCTTGCGGACTATCTCGCGCTTCTTCCCTCGCCTGCGCTGCTCGATATCGGCTGCGGCACCGGTTCCACCTGGCGCAACGTTTCGCCCGTCCTGCCCGGATCGACCCGCTGGCATCTGCTCGACCATGACGTGGCACTCCTCGATCAGGCCCGGCGGAGCATCGGCCCGTCGGAGCTGGTCACGATCGACCGCTTCGACCTGACGCGACTGGATGACCTGCCGCTCGACGGCATGTCTGTGCTGTCGGCATCGGCCCTGTTCGACCTCTGCTCCGCATCCTTCTGCGATCGGCTGGTGGAACGGCTCGCCGCCGCGAAAGTGGGCTTCTATGCGGCGCTGACCTATGACGGGCTGACCGACTGGACGATCCCCCATGCTCTCGACGCGGAGGTGGTCGCCGATTTCAACCGCCATCAGACCGGTGACAAGGGTTTTGGACCTGCGCTTGGGCCCGGGGCAACCGATCATCTTCAAGGCGCCCTGGCCGCACATGGCTATCGGACGTCTGTCCAGCCGAGCCCTTGGCGACTGCAAAACGATCAGCGCGCCCTGCAGCACGCCTTCCTTGAAGGTTTCGAGCGGCCGCTCGCCGAGATCGGCCGGCTCGGCTCAGGCGACGTTTTGGCGTGGCTCGCCTTCCGGAAGGATGCCGTCGACACGCCCGGCAGCCTCTGCCGCGTCGGCCATCGCGACCTTCTGGCCCTGCCGGGCTGAGGTGGCCTTGAGATCGCAATCGAACAGGATGTCGTCCCCCAGGCTGTAGAGACGTGACACCGGCCGGCAGGCGCTCGACAGCCGTTCGATCGGCGAGAGTGCGATGCCCGCCGGTCCCGAGCCGATGATCAGCGGCGCGATCGAAATATGAAGCCGATCGACGAGGCCGGCATCGACGAAACGGGCGATCGTACGCGCTCCACCTTCGACCAGGATCTTGCTGAGCCCGCGGCGATCAAGCGCAGCGAGGATTGAATCGGCCGTGATGCCACATCCGGCCCGCGGCAGGGCAATCGTGTCCGCCGGCAGCGCTTTTTCTGGCGCGTGGGCGCCGCGAATGACGAGGACGGGAGCGAGCCCATCATGAAACAAGCTTTCCCGCCCGGTCAGGACGCCGTCACAATCGATGACGACGCGTACGGGGTTCGGCCCTGTCACGGCGCGGACCGAGAGCCGCGGATCGTCCATCTGCACCGTTGTGACCCCGACAATAACGGCATCGACCAGCGCCCGGCAGCGATGCAGATGCGCGATGCCCTCGGGACAGGAGATGTCACGAGCATCGCCGGAGGGCGTCGCCACCCGGCCATCGAGCGACTGCCCGACCTGGGCCAGCACGAAACGCCCGCGCGCGGCGGCGATCGGCTCGTAAAGGGCGAGAACCGGATCGGCCGGGTCGGGCTTGACCTCGGCCCGCCCTGCTTTGACGGCAAGAAGACGCGCCCAGAGCCGGTCGGTCATGTCGATGCTGTGCATCATGAAACGTGTCGTCCTTCCGTCAGATCATGCGGTTCAGTGTGCCGTCACGGCGCACGGCCTGATGATAGATCGTGGCTGCGAGATGAAGCGCGACGAGGACCAGCAGCATCCAGGCACAGGCGGTGTGCAGGCTCAAGAGCGGACCAGCGAGATCCGGCACCTTGCCGATCGGGCTCCACACCGTAACCAGCCCGAACCAGTGCAAGGGAAACCCATAAGCATTGCTGGCGAGGAATCCCGAGACCGGCATGACAATGAGGAGGAGATAGAGCAGGCCATGCACCAGACCAGCGACGCGCTGCATCGTCACTGAGCCCTCCTTCGCAGGAGCGGAGTGGGCGAGCCGCACGCCGACCCGCAGCAGCATGAGCCACAGCACCAGAAATCCGAAGCTTTCATGCAGGAGATAGAAGCTCGGCTTCACCTCGTCCTTGACGAAGCCGATCATCAGGCCCAGCGGCCAAATGAGGAAGACCAGCGCGGCGATGAGCCAATGAAGCAGGATCAGCCGACCCGCGTAGCGTGATCGATCAAGCGCGTTCTCCGCCATCTCTGTCACGTCCAGCCTCCATCATACGACGCTCAGCCATGCATCCGGCTAATCAGCAAGACTGAATAATCATCCGGCTACCGAGAAAGGCAAGCGAAAGTCGTCGGAACGGTTCCATTCTCACGCAGTGGTGAGCGGCTCGACGCCCGGGGCAAAGGCCGGCAGGTACGAGATCCGCGCTCGAATGACGCCGTCTCGCCCGGGCACAGAGCGCGATAGCAGCATGGTGCAGAAAGGTTTTGGTAAGCAGAATCGAACTAAGCCGCGGCCCGATCTGACGCTTGAGGAGTTCACCATGCAGATGAAGTGCGTTTGGAAGGCGGCGATGATGCTGCCATTGATCCTGTCTGGCACGCTGCCGGCTCAAGCCGCGGACGAGGTCGAGGGGGCGGTGCGCCGTGCGGTCGAGCCGGTGATGGCGGAAGAGGATATTCCGGGCCTCTCGGTCGGCCTGCTCGTCAAGGGCGAGCCGCGCGTCTTCCACTTCGGGCGGCAGGCGCGCCAGGGCGATGCGGCGGTTACCGATCGAACGCTCTTCGAGATCGGCTCGCTCTCCAAGACCTATACGGGCACCTTGCTCGGCCGGCTGGCGGCAGAGGGCACGATCGATCTCTCCGCCCGGGCGGAAAGCGTGCTGCCGGCGCTCGAGGGTCATCCGCTCGGCGGGGCGACCCTTCAGCAACTCGCGACCTATACGTCCGGCGGCCTGCCCCTGCAGGTTCCCGACACCGTCACCGAGGCAACCCTGCTCCCCTATCTGCAGGCCTTCCAACCCGAGAGCAAGATCGGCACCGAACGGCTCTATTCCAATGTCGCGATCGGCCTGTCCGGCTTCCTCGCCGCCAAGGCAGCGGGAGCGCCCTTTGCCGCGGCGATGGAGAGCAAGCTGTTCTCTCCGCTCAACCTCAAGGATACGATGCTTGTGGTGCCCAAGGCTCGGCAGGCGGATTACGCCCAGGGCTATCGGCGCGACAACGCCCCTGTTCGCGTGACGCCCGGCCTGTTCGACGAGCAGGCCTATGGCGTGAAGACCACTGCGCGGGATGTCTTGAAGTTCCTCGCCGCTGCGGCCAAGCCGGAGGACCTGCCCTTCGAACTCGCCGAAGGATTCCGGATATCTCAACGGGGTGTCTACCGCGTCAAGGCCATGCATCAGGGTCTCGGATGGGAGCTGTATGCCGCGCCGGCCGAGCTCAATGCGCTGATGCAGGGTGCCGACCCGGATTTCATCCTGAAGCCCAACCCGGTGGGGCTCGTCGGCGAGCCGGTCACCGGCCCTGCCGTCGGGACACTGTCGAAGACCGGATCGACGGCCGGCTTCGGCGCCTATGCCCTGCTCCAGCCCGCCCGCAACAGCGGCATCGTGCTGCTGGCCAACCGCTTCTGGCCGAACGACCGGCGCATCCGCCTCGCGCATGACATTCTGGCCGCGGTCGATCCCGACTTCTTCGCCCAGTAGCCGGCATTGCAAGAGGGTGAGCGGCTGGGAGGCTCAGTCGCCGCCGAGCACGCCCACTAGCTTGCGCATGCGTTCGACCGCCAGATCCGGCCGGTCGAGCACATTGGCCTGGTCGGCAAGGCGGAAGACCTCGGCATAATGGAGGAGACTGCGGGCCGATTGCAGGCCGGCCGGCATGGTGAAATGCGCCTGATGGCCGTTGAGCCAGGCGAGGAAGACGACGCCCGCCTTGTAATATTGGGTCGGGGCTTCGAAAATTTTCCGTGACAGCGGCACGGTCGGCGCGATGACGGCGCGGAAGGTCTCGACATCGCCTTCCGCCAGCGCCGCGAGCGCCTTGGAGGCCGATGGCGCGACGGCATCGAAGATCCCGAGCAGCGCATGGCTGTGCCGCTCGCCGTCGCCCTCGATCAGGCTCGCATAGTTGAAATCGTCGCCGGTGAAGCACAGAACACCCTCCGGCAGGCGCCGGCGCAGGGCGATCTCATAGGCCTCGTCGAGCAACGAGATCTTGATGCCTTCCACCTTGTCGCGATGCGCCTCGATGATGCCGAGCACCGTCTCCAGCGCTCCCTCGAAATTCGTGCTGCCCCAATAGCCGGCAAGCTGCGGGTCGAACATGTCGCCCAGCCAGTGCAGCACGACCTTATCCTTGGCTTGAGAGAGCAGTCGGCCATAGACGGTCGCGTAGTCGTCTGGCGAGCGGGCGATGCGGGCGAGCGCGCGGCTCGCCATCAGGATCGCCCTGCCGCCATGGCGCTCGATCCAGTCGAACTGCGTCTCATAGGCGCGGATCACATCGTCCAGCGAACGGGCCTCGCCCGGCGCCAGCTGGTCGGTGCCAGCTCCGCAGGCAAGATCGGCGCCCGGCACGCTACGCGCTTCATCGAGCGACCGCCGGATCAGGATCTGCGCGCCCGCCCAGTCGAGCCCGAGGCCGCGCTGCGAGGTGTCCATCGCCTCGGCAATCTTGAAGCCCAGGCTCCAGAGATGATGACGGAAGGCCATTGTCGCCTTCCAGTCGATCGCCGGCTGCCCCCAGGGGTCGGTCTCGGCCCGCGGATCGGAAACGATATGGGCCGCCGCATAAGCGATGCGGCTGAAGCGAGGCGGCGTCGTCGGCCGATCGACCGGCGTCCCGACGAGGCGATAGGCAGCCCGGGCCCCTCCCGGGAGAGGCAGCATCAGCAGGTCGGTCACGGTTATCCTCCACATACGATGATGAAGCCGGATAATTTAGACCGTTCCAAATGGCAAGGGCAAAGTTTCGGATCTGCGGAGGAGAGTGGCTGCCCGACAGATGCTTTTTCGCAACGCAATGCGCAGTTTCCGTGGTGCAACGTGCTGCTTCATTGCCTTAGGTCAACGGCAGATTACCGCTTGACGACTTGGAACGATCCAATTAGACCGGTCCATATCGAGTGTGGGAGGCAGGACATGGCGAAGGGGCGGGTGACGGTGATCGACATCGCCAAGGCTGCCGGCGTGTCCAAGTCCACCGTGTCGCTGGTGCTGCAGGGATCCGGCCTCGTCAACGAGACGACCCGCGCCAAGGTGACCGCGACCATGCGCGAGCTCGGCTATGTCTATAATCGCGGCGCGGCCAATCTGCGCCAGGCCAATGCCAAGTCCCGCATCATCGGCGTCGTGGTCAACGATCTCACCAACAGCTTCTTTGCCGAGATCGCCGTCGGCGTCGACATGGTCGTTCAGTCGGCAGGCTTCGTGCAGTTCCTTTCCAACACCAGCGAGAATATCGACCGGCAGCGCGAGGTGATCGCCTCCATGCGCGAGCATGGCATTTCCGGCCTGATCCTCTCCCCGGCACGCGGCACCGAGGCCGCCGATCTCAAGCCGCTCTCGGCGGCGGGCATTCCCGTCGTGGTCATGGTACGCTCCGTGCCGGGCTCGAAGGCCTCCTCCATCACCTCGGACAATCGCGCCGGCATCGCGCTCGCCGTCGCCCATCTGGCCCGGCTCGGCCATGCCCGCATCGCCTTTCTCGGCGGCTTTCCGGATACGGCGATCTTCGAGGAGCGCGTCGGCGGCTATCGCGCCGCCATGGCCGAGTCGGGTCTTGCGGTCAACGAGGCGCTGATCATCCCTTCCTCCCCCTCGCGCGCCGGCGGTGCGGAAGCAGTCGGCCGCGCCTTGGCCGCAGCGGAGCCGGCGACGGCGGCAGTCTGCTTCAATGATGCGGTCGCCTTTGGCGCCTATGACGGGCTGCGGGCCCGACGGCTGGAGCCGGGCGCCGATTTCGCCGTGGTCGGCTTCGACGATGTGATCGAGGCGAAGACCGCGGTGCCGGCGCTGACCACCATTGCGGTGGACCCGGAAGGCATGGGGCGTCGCGCAGCCCAGATGCTGCTCAAGCAGATCAATGCCGGCACGATCGAGGCGGAGACGATCGTCGGCGCCGTGCGGCTTGCGGTTCGCGACAGCTGCGGCGCTGCACGGCGGGACATTCGGAGGAGTTTGGCATGACGGTGCGGTGGGGACTGATCGGCGCGAGTACGATCGCCAGGGAATGGATGATCGACGCGATCCGCGCCACGGGGGGCGAGGTGACCGCGGTCATGAGCACGAGCCCGGAACGGGCCCGCAGCTATGCCGCGGACGCCGGCATCGCCAAGGGCGTTTCGGACCTCGCGGCCCTGGTCGAGGATCCGGAGGTCGACGCGGTCTATATCTCGACGACCAACGAGCTGCATCGCGACCAGGCGATCGCCGCAGCCCGAGCCGGCAAGCATTTGCTTTGCGAAAAGCCGCTGGCGCTCTCTCTCGCCGATGCCCATGCCATGCGTCGCGCGGCAAAGGAGGCCGGCGTGGTGCTGGCCACCAATCACCATCTGCGCAATGCGGCGAGCCATATCGCCATGCGCGACGCGGTCGCCGCCGGCCGGATCGGCCGCGTCCTTTCCGCCCGCGTCTTCCACGCCGTCTATCTGCCCGCCCATCTCCAGGGCTGGCGGCTCGATACGCCGGCGGCCGGCGGTGGTGTCATTCTCGACATCACCGTGCACGACACGGACACGCTGCGCTTCGTGCTCGGGCAGGATCCGGTGGAGGTCACCGCGTTTTCGCAGGCGGGCGGCATGGGCAAGGCCGGGCTCGAGGATGCGGTCATGGGCGTCATGCGCTTTGCCGATGGGTCGATCGCCCAGTTCCACGATGGCTTCACGACGAAATTCGCCGGCACCGGCTTCGAGGTGCATGGCAGCGAAGGCTCGCTCATCGCCCGCGATGTGATGACGCAGCGTCCGATCGGCAGCGTGGCTCTGCGCACCGAGGCGGGTGAGGAGAGCCTGCCGCTCGCCCACGGCAATCTCTACGAGCGCGGGCTGACAGCCTTCCACAGGGCGATTGCCGGCGAGGGCGAGGCCTCGGCCACGGATACGGACGGCATCTGGTCGCTCGCCACCGGGCTCGCGGTGGTGGAGAGCGCCAGGAGCGGCCGGGCCGTACGCGTCGAGACAGGATTGTAAGGGCAGAGCCGCATGAGCAAGCATATCACCCCCGCCGAGGCCGCCGCACTGATCCCCGATGGCGCCATCGTCTCAGTTTCCTCCTCCAGCGGACTTGGCTGTCCGGACCTGATGCTGAAGGCGATCGGCGAGCGCTTCGAGGCGACCGGCCATCCGCGCGGCATCACCACGCTGCATCCGATCGCCGCCGGCGACATGAGCGGCATCAAGGGTGTCGACCACATCGCGAAAAAGGGCCTGCTCGCCCGCATTCTCGGCGGCTCCTACCCGTCCGGCCCCTCTACCGCCGAGCCGCCCTTGATCTGGCAGATGATCACCGGCGACGAAATCCCCGCCTACAACATCCCGTCCGGCATTCTCTTCGACATGCATCGCGAGGCGGCGGCCAAGCGGCCGGGCGTGCTGACCAAGGTCGGACTCGACACCTTCGTCGATCCGGCGCGCCAGGGCTGCGCCATGAACGAGAGCGCCAGCCGCGAGCCGATCGTCAAGCGCGTCGCCTTCGAAGGCGAGGATTGGCTGTTCTTCGCGCCGATCGTTCCACAGGTGACGATCCTGCGGGCGACCACGGCGGACGAGCGCGGCAACCTGACATACGAGCACGAGGGCGCCACCCTCGGCGGCCTCGACCAGGCGCTCGCCGCCCGCAACAATGGCGGCATCGTCATCGCCCAAGTCAAGCGCATCACCAAGCAGGGCAGCCTGAAGCCGCACGACGTGCGGGTGCCCGGCATGCTGGTCGATTATGTGATTACCGATCCCGACCAGAAGCAGACGACGCAGACACTCTATGATCCGGCGATCTCCGGCGAAATCTCGCTCCCGCTCGACCGGTTCGACGTGCCGGCCTTCAATGTGCAGAAGGTCATTGCACGGCGGGTGGCGCAGGAGCTGTCCGCCGGCGCCTGCGTCAATCTGGGCTTCGGCATTTCCGCCAATGTGCCGCGCATCCTGATGGAGGAAGGCCGGCATGGCGATGTCACCTGGGTGATCGAGCAGGGGGCCGTCGGCGGCGTGCCGCTCCTCGATTTTGCCTTTGGCTGCGCCTCCAATGCCGATGCCTATATGCCCTCGCCCTATCAGTTCACCTATTTCCAGGGCGGCGGCTTCGATGCATCGCTGCTCTCCTTCCTCGAGATCGGCGAGGACGGCTCGGTCAATGTCTCGCGGCTCTCCTTCCGCCCGCATGTGACCGCCGGCGCCGGCGGCTTCGTCGACATCACCGCCCGGGCCCGCAAGATCGTCTTCTCAGGCATGTTCAACGCGGGCGCCAAGCTCGATCTGCGCGAGGGCGCTCTGGTGATCGAGAGGGAAGGCAAGCTCAAGAAGCTGGTCAAGACGGTGGAGCATGTCACCTTTTCCGGGCCGCGGGCGATCGCCCAGGGCCAGGACATCACCTATGTCACCGAGCGTGGCGTGATGCGGCTGACGGAGAAAGGCCTGATGCTGACCGAGATCGCGCCGGGCGTCGATCTCCAAACCCATATCCTTGCCCAGTCGGAATTTCCGCTCATCGTCTCCGAGCAACTGAAGGTCATGGATGCTGCCTTGTTCGCGGAGGCGCCAATCGGCCTCAGCCTGCCGCAGAAGGCGCAGCCGCGCCTGCAAGGCGTCTATCATGACTAGCGGCACGGTGGAGATCACGCGCGACGGCGCGGTTGCGGTCCTGACGGTCAGCCGGCCGGAGAAGCTCAACGCGCTCGACCTCGACATGCTGGCGGCGCTGGGGGAGGCGGCCGACAGGATCGAGGCGGACAGGCAGATCCGCGCCGCCGTTCTCACCGGCGCCGGCCGCGGTTTCTCTGCCGGCGGCGACATCAAGGCCTGGGCCGGCATGAGCCCGCCGGAGTTCGGACATGGCTGGGTGCGCCACGGCCACCGCGTCTTCGAACGGCTGGCGACGTTGCGCATGCCGCTCGTCGCGGCGCTGAACGGCCATGCGCTGGGCGGCGGGCTGGAACTGGCCGGCATTGCCGATATCCGCATCGCCGAGCGGCAGATCCGCATCGGCCTGCCGGAAACCGGGCTCGGCATGGTGCCCGGATGGTCGGGCACGCAGCGGCTGGTGCGCCGCTTCGGCGCGCAGACCGTACGGCGCATGGCGCTCGGCGGCGAGATCTTTTCCGCCGACACGGCGCTCGGCCTCGGCCTCGTCGACCAGGTGGTCGAAACCGGGACCGCGCTGGAGGCAGCGAGAACCTATGCGCAGACCATTGCAGCGCGCGGCCCGGCGGCGATTGAGGTCGCCAAGCTGATGATCGCGGTCGCAAGCGGCGAGGACCGCGGCGAGGCGGTGGAGGCGCTGGGCTCGATCCTGGTCGCCGGAACCGGCGATCTCAAGGAGGGCGTCGCCGCCTTCACGCAGAAGCGCCCGGCACAATTCAAGGGAGACTGGTCATGACAATTTCTATCCCGCCCAAGGCGCTGGAAGCCCTCGCGGCGCGCGACTTCAAGATGCTGATCGACGGCCGCTGGCTGGAAGCCGGTGCCGCGCCGATCGAGCGTGTCGCCCCGAGCCATGGCGTCGTGGTCAGCCGTTTCCAGGCTGGCACAAAGGCCGATGCCGAGCGCGCCATCGCCGCCGCCCGCCGCGCCTTTGACACCGGCCCCTGGCCGCGCATGACGGCCGCGCAGCGGTCCACCATCCTGCTCAAGGCCGCCGATCTGATCGCCGCACGTGCCGAGGAGATCGTGGCGCTTGACGTGATCGAGGCCGGCAAGCCGATCAGCCAGGTGCGCGGCGAGATCGCCGGCGCCGTCGATATCTGGCGCTATGCCGCGGCACTGGCCCGCGACCTGCATGGTGAAAGCTACAACACGCTTGGCGACGGTACGCTCGGCGTCGTGCTGCGCGAGGCGATCGGCGTCGTCTCGATCATCACACCCTGGAACTTCCCCTTCCTGATCGTCAGCCAGAAGCTGCCCTTCGCGATCGCGGCCGGCTGCACCACGGTGGTCAAGCCGTCTGAGCTCTCCTCCGGCTCGACCGTGATCCTCGGCGAAATCCTGCAGGAGGCCGGCGTGCCGGATGGCGTCGTCAACATCGTCACCGGCACCGGCGCAGAGGTCGGCGCGGTGCTCACCGCCCATCCGGACATCGACATGGTCTCCTTCACCGGATCGACCGGCGTCGGCAAGCTGACGATGACCAACGCTGCGACGACGCTCAAGAAGGTGTCGCTGGAGCTCGGCGGCAAGAACCCACAGATCGTCTTCCCCGATGCCGATCTTGATGCCTTCGTCGATGCCGCCGTGTTCGGCGCCTATTTCAACGCCGGCGAATGCTGCAATGCCGGCTCGCGGCTGATCCTGCACAAGAGCATTGCCGAGGAGATGGTTGCGCGTATTGCCCGCCTGTCTGCCGAGGTGAAGGTCGGCGATCCGCTCGATCCGACGACTCAGGTTGGTGCGATCATCACGCCGCAGCATTTCGAGAAGATTGCCGGCTATGTGAATGCGGCTTCGCAAGCCGGTGCGCAGCTTGCCCATGGCGGCGGCGCGCTCGATCTCGGCCGCGGCCAGTTCATGGCGCCGACCATTCTCTCCGGCGTGACGCGCGACATGGCGGTGGCGCGTGAAGAAGTCTTCGGCCCGGTGCTCTCGGTCCTCACCTTCGAGACGGTTGAGGAAGCGATCTCGATTGCCAACGCTGTCGATTATGGCCTCTCAGCCGGGGTCTGGAGCCGCGACTTCGATACCTGCCTGACGATCGGCCGGCGGATCAGGGCCGGGACAATCTGGATGAACACTTTCATGGACGGCGCCTCGGAACTGCCCTTCGGCGGCATGAAGCAGTCCGGCCTCGGCCGGGAACTCGGCCGGCATGCGGTGGAGGACTACACGGAGACCAAGACGCTCAACATGCATATCGGCGCGCGCACCAGCTGGTGGATGCCGCAGACGGAAAGGCTGGCCTGAGGAGGCCGGTTGGAGACAGCGCCTGAGGAGGGCGCTTGAAAAGGGGCGGGATCAATCCTGCCTTGGCAACTTGCAACATGGGAGGAACATATGCGCAAGTTTCTGACGACCACGGCGCTCGCCGTGACGATGACCGCCGGCCTGCTTTCCGCAGGCCTGGCACGGGCTGCCGAGAATGTCGAGGTCCTGCATTGGTGGACCTCGGGCGGCGAAGCGGCGGCGCTCGACGTGCTGAAGAAGGACCTCGAAACCAAGAACATCTCCTGGACCGACATGCCGGTGGCCGGCGGCGGCGGCACGGAGGCAATGACGGTGCTGCGCGCCCGCGTCACCTCCGGCAATGCGCCGACCGCGGTCCAGATGCTCGGCTTCGACATTCTCGATTGGGCCAAGGAAGGCTCGCTCGGCAATCTCGACGACGTCGCTTCCAAGGAAGGCTGGGACAAGGTAATCCCGGCCGCCCTGCAGAAGTTCTCCAAATATGACGGCCACTGGATCGCAGCCCCCGTCAACGTCCATTCCACCAACTGGGTCTGGATCAACAAGGCCGCGCTCGACAAGGCCGGCGGCAAGGAGCCGCAGAACTGGGACGAACTCGTCGCGCTGCTCGACAACTTCAAGGCCCAGGGCATCACCCCGATCGCGGCCGGCGGCCAGCCCTGGCAGGATGCGACCCTCTTCGATGCCGTCGTGCTCTCGCTCGGCACCGATTTCTACAAGCAGGCCTTCATCGATCTCGATCCGGCGGCCCTCGGCGGCGACAAGATGAAGACCGCCTTCGAGCGGCTCGCCAAGCTGCGCACCTATGTGGACGACAACTTCTCCGGCCGCGACTGGAATCTGGCCTCCGCCATGGTGATCGAGGGCAAGGCCGGGCTGCAGTTCATGGGCGACTGGGCCAAGGGCGAATTCATCAAGGCCGGCAAGAAGCCGGGCACCGACTTCGTCTGCATGCGCTATCCGGAAACGCAAGGGTCGGTCACCTTCAACTCCGACCAGTTCGTCATGTTCAAGGTGGCCGCCGACAAGGAAGCCGCCCAGCGCGAAATGGCGGCTGCGATCGAAAGCCCGACCTTCCAGTCGGCCTTCAACGTGGTCAAGGGTTCGGCACCAGCCCGCACCGACGTCCCCAACGCGGCCTTCGACGATTGCGGCAAGAAGGCGATCGCCGATCTCGCGGATGCCGACAAGAACGGCAAGCTCTTCGGTTCCATGGCGCATGGCCATGCCAACCCGGCCGCGGTGAAGAACGCCATCTACGACGTCGTCACTCGCGCCTTCAACGGCGACCTTTCGCCCGAAGACGCCACCAAGGAACTGCCGGCTGCCGTCGCCGCCGCTCAGTAAGAGGCACGACTTGCATTAACGGCCCTCTACGGCTCCCCGGCATCGTCATTTCCGACGATGCCGGGGACCGCCGGTCCGTCCGTCCTCCGACCCTTCGATGGCGGCGGCCTGTCCGCCTCCATCCCTCCCCCACTCATCCTGGTGATCCCTCATGGAAAGTCGCAGCCGGCTGCAGGAACTGTTGCCAAAGCTCGTCCTGGCGCCGAGCTTCGTCATCGTCGTCATCTTCGTCTATGGGTTCATCGCCTATACTGGCTTCCTGTCGCTGACAGACAGCAAGATGCTGCCGTCCTACAACGTCATCGGGCTTACCAATTACGCAAAGCTCTGGGCCCTGCCCCACTGGTGGCGGGCGATCACCAATCTGGCGATCTTCGCCTCACTCTACATCGTCATTTGCTCGGTGCTCGGCCTCGTGCTCGCCATCCTGCTCGACCAGAAGATTCGCGGCGAGGGCTTGCTGCGGCCGATCTATCTCTATCCGATGGCGCTCTCCTTCATCGTCACCGGCACGGCCTGGAAATGGTTTCTCGATCCCGGCATCGGGCTGCAGAACACCATGCGGCTCTGGGGCTGGGAAAGCTTCAGCTTCACCTGGATCAAGGACAGCCAGATGGCGATCTATTGCGTCGTCATCGCCGCCGTCTGGCAATCCTCCGGCTTCGTCATGGCGATGTTCCTGGCGGGTCTGCGCGGTGTCGACAATGAGATGATCAAGGCCGCCCAGATCGACGGCGCCTCGCCGGTTACCATCTACCGCCGGATCATCATTCCGCTGATGCGGCCGGTCTTTCTCTCCGCCTTCGTCGTCCTCGCCCATCTTGCCATCAAGGCCTACGACCTTGTTGTGGCGCTGACCGGCGGCGGGCCGGGACAGGCGACCGAGCTGCCGGCCACCTTCATGTATTCCTACACCTTCACCCGCAATTCCATGGGCATCGGCGCCTCCTCGGCGATCATCATGCTCGTCATGATCTTCTCGATCATCATCCCCTACCTCTATTCCGAAGTTCGCGGAGGAAAACGCTGATGAGCGCCGGTGCTTCGCCCGACAACGCCCTCTCGCACGGGATCCTCGTGCGCGCATTGATCTACACGGCGCTGATCCTGTTCGCGATCTACTACATGCTGCCGCTCTACGTGATGCTGGTGAATTCCTTCAAGCCGCTGGAGGAGATCCGCCAGGGCGGCATGCTCAACCTGCCTCAGGTCTGGACGATCGACCCCTGGCTTTCGGCCTGGTCGACGGCCCAGATCGGCGTGCAGCCGACCGGACTGAAGCCCTTCTTCCTGAACTCGATCCTGATGGTCATCCCGGCCGTCGCGATCTCCACGATCGTCGGCGCGCTGAACGGCTATGTGCTGACCAAATGGCAGTTTCGCGGCTCGAATGTCTTCTTCGGCCTGCTGCTGCTCTCCTGCTTCATCCCCTTCCAGATCGTGCTCATCCCCATGGCGCGCATCCTCGGCGTGCTGGGTCTTGCGGGCAGCATCTGGGGGCTGATCCTCGTCCATGTCATCTACGGCCTCGGCTTCACCACGCTCTACTTCCGGAATTATTACGAGAATTTCCCGACCGAGCTGGTCCGCGCCGCGCAGATCGACGGGGCAAGCTTCTTCCAGATCTTCCGGCGCATCCTGCTGCCCTCCTCCGGGCCGATCATCGTCGTCTCGGTCATCTGGCAGTTCACCAATATCTGGAACGACTTCCTGTTCGGGGCCTCCTTCTCCGGACCCTATTCCACGCCGATGACGGTGGCGCTGAACAACCTCGTCTCCTCCTCCACCGGCGTGAAGGAATACAATGTCCATTTCGCCGGCGCGATCCTCGCCGCCCTGCCCACCCTCATCGTCTACATCGTCTCCGGCCGCTATTTCGTGCGCGGGCTGATGTCGGGCGCCGTGAAAGGTTAAGCCATGTCGTTCCTGACTATTTCCCACTTACGCAAATCCTACGGCGCGTTGGAAATCCTCAAGGATATCAATCTTGAGATCGAGGAGGGCGGCTTCCTCGTGCTGGTCGGCCCGTCCGGCTGCGGCAAGTCGACCCTGCTCAACGCGATTGCGGGGCTGGAGCCGATCACCTCAGGCGAGATCTCGATCAACGGCCGCAATGTCGCCTCCCTGCCACCCTCGCAGCGCGACATCGCCATGGTCTTCCAGTCCTATGCGCTCTATCCGAACATGACGGTGGCCGGAAACATCGCCTTCGGCATGGAAATCCGCAAGGTGCCGAAGGCGGAGCGGGAGAAGGCGATCAAGCAGGTCTCGGACATCCTGCAGATCGGCCATCTGCTCGACCGCAAGCCGAGCCAGCTGTCCGGTGGCCAGCGCCAGCGTGTCGCCATGGGCCGGGCACTGGTGCGCAACCCGCAGGTCTTCCTCTTCGACGAGCCGCTCTCCAACCTCGACGCCAAGCTGCGGGTCGACATGCGCACCGAAATCAAGCGCCTGCACCAGCGTATGAAGACGACGATCGTTTATGTGACGCATGACCAAATCGAGGCGATGACGCTCGCCACCAAGATCGCGGTGCTCAAGGATGGCGTCTTGCAGCAATTCGGCACGCCGGCCGAGATCTACAACAATCCGGTCAACATGTTCGTCGCCGACTTCATGGGATCGCCGGCCATGAATCTGCTCTCCGCTACGGTCGAGCCTTCGGCCGAAGGGCTGGCGATCAGCCTGCCGCGTCCGAACGGCGCACCGATCCGCCTGCCGGTGGCGGCGGGGCGCGAAGGGTTGGCCGCCCATGCCGGACGCGAGATCGTCTTCGGCATCCGCCCGGAGGCGCTGACCGACCCGGACGGGGCGGACCGCAATGCCCGCATGATCGCGGAAGGCGATTGCCTGATCGAGGTGGTGGAGCCTGCCGGTTCAGACACCTTCGCCGTCACCAAGCTCGGCGGCAAGGAGGTGGTGGCGCGGCTTCGGGCGGATGCCCGTATTCAGGCCGGCCAGATGGCCCGCCTCGCCTTCAATCTCGACAAGGCCGTGTTCTTCGACCCGAAGAGCCAGAGCCGGATTGCGTAAGATGAGAGTGAGCATGTGAGATGAGCGAGACGCCAGACATTGTGATCATCGGTTCGGGCATCGGCGGCGCCACGGTCGCGGCCGGGTTGGCGCCAAGCGGCGCCCGTATCCTCATCCTCGAGGCCGGCGACCATCTGCCCGACCGGCCGGAGAACCGCGATCCGCGCGCCATTTTCCAGCGCGGCCATTTCCGGCCGAAGGAAACCTGGTACGAGCGCGACGGCACCGGCTTCAACCCCGGCAACTATTACAATGTCGGCGGCAATTCGAAGTTCTTCGGCGCGGTCATGCTGCGCTACCGGCGCGAGGACTTTGCCGAGCTCGCCCATCTGGAAGGCGTCTCGCCGGCCTGGCCCTTTCCCTATGAGGAGCTCGAGCCCTGGTACAGCCGGGCCGAACAGATGTATCATGTGCGCGGGCGGCAGGGCGAGGACCCGACCGAGCCGCCGCATTCGGCTGACTATGCCTACCCGCCGATCCCCGACGAGCCGCCGATTGCCGATGTGCGGGCGCGGCTGAAGGCGCAGGGGCTGCACCCCTTCTCCCTGCCGCTCGCCGTCGATATCGACCGCTGGCTCGCCAAGGCCAAGACTCCCTGGGATGCCCATCCGAATTCGAACGACGGCAAGATGGATGCCGAGGCCTCGGCGCTGTCGATCGCGCTGCGCCACCCGAACGTCTCGCTCCTCACCCAGGCCAAGGTGCGGCGGCTGGAAGCGGGCGACAACGGCGCCATCGAACGCATCCATTACGAGCGCGACGGCCAGACGGCGGTCCTCTCCCCGAAGCTGGTGATCCTGGCCGCCGGCGCCGTGCAATCGGCCGTGCTGCTGCTGCGCTCGGCCGACAGCCGCCATCCGCGCGGCCTTGCGAACGGCTCCGACCAGGTTGGCCGCAATTTCATGAACCACAATTCCTCGGCCGTGATCGCCATTTCGCCGCGCTATCGCAACACGTCGATCTATCAGAAGACCTTCGCCTTCAACGATTTCTATCTCTCCGACGGCGAAGGCGGGCCGCCGCTCGGCAATGTCCAGCTGCTCGGCCGCATCTCCGCCGCCGTGCTCAAGGGTACGCTGCCCAAGGTGCCGGAATGGGCGCTGGCGCCGATGACCGACCGCGCCATCGATTTCTACGCCATGAGCGAGGACATCCCCCACCCCGAAAGCCGGATCATGGTCGAGGGGGAGCGGATCGTGCTGCAATGGCACCGCACCAACTGGGATGCGCATCTCCTGCTCGTCGCCAAGCTCAAGGCCGTGCTGAAGGCGGCCGGCTTCCCGCTCGTGCTCTCCCGCCCTTTTGACAAGCGCACGCCGTCCCATCAATGCGGCACGGTGCGCATGGGGACGGACCCTGAAACGGCGCCACTCGATATCTTCTGCCGCGCCTTCGAACATCCGAACCTCTTCGTCGTCGATGCGAGCTTCCTGCCGACCTCGGCCGCCGTCAATCCGGCCCTGACCATTGCCGCCCAGGCGCTGCGCGTCGCCGATCATATCGTCAGCACGGAGCTGGCCGCATGAGCGAGGGGGGAACGCGCCCGGTGGCGATCGTCACCGGCGGGCGGCGCGGCATCGGGCTCGGCATCGCGCTGGCGCTTGCGGCCACCGGCTTCGACATTGCCATTACAGGCCTCGGTCCCGCGCCGGAGCGGGACGAGGCGCTGGAGGCGATCCGGGCAGAGGGGGCCGACGCCTTCTATGTCCAGGCGGATCTCGCAGCGCTCGACGGGCATGAGGCCTCGATCGCCGCCATCCTCGCCCGCTTCGGCCGCATCGATTGCCTGGTCAACAATGCCGGGATCTCCGCCCTGGTGCGCGGCGACTTCCTCGATCTGACGCCGGAGAACTTCGATGCGATCATGGCGATCAACCTGCGCGGCACGCTGTTCTTCACCCAGGCGGTGGTTCGGGCGATGCTGTCGGCGAAGGCCGCGCGGCCCCGCTCGATCATCACCATCACCTCCGTCTCCGCCGCCGCCAGCTCGCCCGAGCGGCTCGACTATTGCATCAGCAAGGCCGCGCTTTCGGCCTTCTCGCAAGGGTTGGCGCTGCGGCTGGCGCCGAGCGGCATCGGCGTCTTCGAGCTTCGCCCCGGCATCATCCGCACCGACATGACCGCCGGCGTCGCCGACAAATATGACGCGCTGATCGCCGGCGGCCTGGTGCCGGTCGGCCGCTGGGGTGAACCCGGCGATATCGGCGCCATCTGCGCCGCGCTAGCCTCCGGCAGCTTCGCCTTTGCGACCGGCAGCGTCATCGATGCCGATGGCGGCCTTTCCATTCCGCGCCTCTGACAGGACCGATCTGACAGGACAGACCTATGACCTATGATTACATCATCACCGGCGCCGGCCCGGCCGGCTGCGTGCTCGCCAACCGGCTGAGCGAGGATCCGACCGTCACGGTGCTACTGCTGGAAGCGGGCGGCGGCGACTGGAACCCTCTCTTCCACATGCCGGCGGGCTTCGCCAAGATGACCAAGGGCGTGGCGAGCTGGGGCTGGGAGACCGTGCCGCAGAAGCACATGAAGGGCCGCGTGCTGCGCTACACCCAGGCCAAGGTGATCGGCGGCGGCTCCTCGATCAATGCCCAGCTCTATACCCGCGGCAATGCCGCCGACTACGATCTCTGGGCGGCCGAGGAAGGCTGCGAGGGATGGGACTATCGCTCCGTCCTCCCTTATTTCAAGCGGGCGGAAGACAATCAGCGCTTTGCCGATGATTACCACAGCTATGGCGGGCCGCTCGGCGTCTCGATGCCCGTCTCGGCCCTGCCGATCTGCGATGCCTATATCCGCGCCGGCCAGGAACTCGGAATTCCCTATAATCACGATTTCAACGGCCGCCAGCAGGCGGGCCTCGGCTTCTACCAGCTGACCCAGCGCGACCGCCGTCGCTCCTCGGCCTCGCTCGCCTATCTCTCGCCGATCAAGGACCGCCGCAACCTGACGATCCGCACCGGCACCCGCGTCACCCGCATCCTGCTGGAGGGCCAACGCGCGACCGGTGTGGAGATCGCAACGCCGAAAGGGCTGGAGACGCTGCGTGTCGAGCGCGAGGTGCTGGTCACCTCCGGCGCGATCGGCTCGCCGAAGCTGCTCCTCCAATCCGGCATCGGCCCGGCCGATCATCTCTCCGCCGTCGGCGTGCCGGTGCGCCATGATCTGCCGGGCGTCGGCTCCAATCTGCAGGATCATCTTGATCTCTTCGTGATCGCCGAATGCACGGGCGATCATACCTATGACAGCGTCGCCAAGCTGCATCGCACGCTCTGGGCCGGGCTCGAATATCTCCTGTTCCGCTCCGGCCCCGTCGCCTCCTCCCTCTTCGAGACCGGCGGTTTCTGGTATGCCGATCCCGATGCCCGCTCGCCGGATATCCAGTTTCATCTGGGCCTCGGCTCCGGCATCGAGGCGGGCGTTGAGAAGCTCAAGAATGCCGGCGTAACGCTCAATTCCGCCTATCTGCATCCCCGCTCGCGCGGCACGGTGCGCCTCAGCGCCGCCGATCCGGCGGCCGCCCCGCTGATCGACCCGAACTACTGGTCCGATCCGCATGACCGCGCCATGTCGCTCGAAGGTTTGAGGATCGCGCGCGAGATCTTCCAGCAGCCGGCGCTGGAACGCTATATCCTGGCCGAGCGCTTGCCGGGGCCGAAGGTCGCGACCGAGCAGGAGCTCTTCGACTATGGCTGCGCCAACGCCAAGACCGACCATCACCCGGTCGGCACTTGCCGCATGGGCACCGGGCCGGATGCTGTGGTGGGGCTCGACCTCAAGGTGCGGGGCCTCGAAGGCCTGCGCGTCTGCGATTCCTCGGTCATGCCGCGCGTTCCCTCTTGCAACACCAATGCGCCGACCATCATGATGGGCGAAAAGGGGGCGGACATCATCCGCGGCCTGCCGCCGCTTCCCCCCGCCATCTTCGCCCATGAACGCAACGAGACGCGGCCACGGGCCCGTACCGGGATCCGGTGATCATGACCTCCGCAGGCTGCGGCCTTCCACCTTCGCCGTTTCCGTCGAAACACCCCCTCTGCCTGCCGGCATCGCCCCCACAAGGGGGGAGAGCGATGGGCGCAGGCCGCTCGCTTCCTCTTGGACTCAATTGCCTCGACTCAACCGCGGTCTTCATCCCCGTCGACTCCACCGCAGTTTTCCACCCGACAAGTCTCTCGCGGACATCCGCCCTCTCCCGTGGCAGGCGTCCGCCCCATGGTTTCTCCCCCCTTGTGGGGGAGATGGGCGGCAGCCCAGAGGGGGTCTGCGCGCGCCCCGCGCGCACACCCCACCGACAAAGCGATCGCCGAGAGAAAGTCCCCCTCTGCCTGCCGGCATCTCCCCCACAAGGGGGGAGAGGGCTGGGGCCTCGACACGCGCTTCCTCTTGGACCTCGTTGTCTCGAATCCAGCGTTGACTACAACCCGACAAGCCTCTCCCACGAGCACGCCGTCTCATGTCGCAGGCATCCGCTCCACGGTCTCTCCCCCCTTGTGGGGGAGATGCCGGCAGGCAGAGGGGGTCCTGGCTCCGGACAGGAAACGAACCGGTGGGAGCACGCTCATGATCGCTAACCCCCGTGCTTTCCTCGCCGACCTCTTCGCCCGCGCCGTCCAGGCAGCGGAGCCGGAGGCGGCGTTGCGGCGGGTGCTGCCTGAGCGGCCGAAGGGGCGGACTGTCGTGGTCGGGGCCGGCAAGGCGGCGAGCCAGATGGCGGCGGCCTTCGAACGGCTGTGGGACGGCCCGCTCGAGGGCGTGGTCGTGGCCCGCCATGGGCCAGTCGAGCCCTGCCGGCACATTCGCGTGCTGCAGGCCGCCCATCCGGTGCCGGACACGGCGGGGATCGCCGGTGCCGAGGCGCTGCTTCGCCAGGTGGAGGGGCTGACGGCGGACGATCTGGTCGTGGCATTGATCTCGGGTGGCGGCTCGGCCCTGCTGCCGGCGCCGCCGCATGGCTTCGAGCTTGCTGACGAGATCGCCCTCAACCAGGCCCTGCTTGCCTCCGGCGCGCCGATCGCCGCGATGAATGTGGTGCGCAAGCATTTCTCGCGCATCAAGGGCGGGCGGCTGGCTGAGCAGGCCCGCCCGGCGCGGCTCGTCACCATCATCGTTTCCGACGTGCCCGGCGATTCCCCCGCGGCGGTCGCCTCCGGCCCGACCGTGCCGGATGAGAGTGGAGCCGACGAGGCGCTGCGCATCCTTCGCGACTACCGCATCGACCTGCCGGCGCCCATCTTAGCTGCGATCGGACGGGCCGAAGCGCCACGACCCGGTTTGGCTGGCGATCAGACGGTCAAGGTCATCGCCTCAGCACGCGTCTCGCTGGAAGCGGCGGCGGCCGAGGCGGCGGCGCGCGGCGTGACGCCGCTGCTCATTTCCGACGGCATCGAGGGCGAGGCGCGCGACATCGGCCGCATGCATGCTGCCCTTGCCCGCGAATTTGCGACCCGCACGGCGCCGGTGACGCGGCCGCTGGTGATGATCTCCGGCGGAGAGACGACGGTGACGATTCGCGACGGGATCTATGGCAAGGGCGGCCGCAATTCCGAACTTCTGCTCGCGGCCGCGATCGATATCGAGGGGCTCGCCGGCGTGACCGCGCTCAGCGCCGATACGGACGGCATTGACGGGTCGGAGGACAATGCAGGCGCCTTTTGCGACGGCGGCACCGCCGCCCGCATCCGCGCAGCCGGCGGCGATGCCCGCAGCCTCTTGGCCCGCCATGAGGCTTGGTCGGCCTTCCGGCTGGCGGGGGACCTGTTCGTGCCGGGTCCGACCGGCACCAATGTCAATGATTTCCGCGCCTTCCTGATCGAGGACCAACCGAGACGCTAAGCGTTGGTCTAAGTCGCCGTCTTCAGCTTGGCCTCGATATAGGCCTGGCGCAGCGCCAGCGTAATTGGCCCCGGCCGGCCATCGCCCACCGCCTGCCCGTCGATGCGCGTCACCGGCAGGGCGAAGCTGGTGGCCGAGGTGATGAAGGCCTCCGAGGCCGCCAATGCCTCCTCCGGCGTGAAGGCGCGCTCCTCGATCGGAACGCCCAGATCACGTGCCACCTCGAGAATGCTGAGCCGGGTAATTCCATGCAGGATCGCCTCGGAAAGCGGTCGGGTGATCAGCCGACCGCTTGCGTCGATGATATGCGCATTGGCCGAACTCGCCTCGGTCACCAGCCCATCCTCCACCATCCAGGCATCGTCGGCGCCCTGACGCACCGCTTCCATTTTGGCCATGGAGGGATAGAGCAGCTGCACGGTCTTGATGTCGCGCCGCGCCCATCGCAGATCCGGCACAAGAACGACGGAAATGCCCGTCTCCACCTTGGGATTGACCAGCACGGGTTTTGCCTGCGTGAAGAGCACCAGAGTCGGTATCGGCGCTGGCGGATAGGCAAAGTCCCGATCGGCGCTGCCGCGCGAGATTTGCAGGTAGATCAGGCCTTCGTCGAGCCCGTTGCGCGCCACGATCTCGCGATGGAGTGCGAGCAGCGCCGCGTCGTCGAGCGGAGCGGGCAGCGACAGGGCCTCGAGCGAGCGGCGGAGCCGCGCGGCATGGCCGGCATAATCGAGCAGCTTGCCGCCGACGACGCCGACCACCTCGTAGATCGCATCGGCGAAGAGGAAGCCGCGGTCGAAGACGGAAACCTTGGCCTCCGCCTCGGGCAGGAAGGCGCCGTTGACATAGACGATGCGGCTCATGCGTCGGCGTCCGTCTGGATCGGCGGCCTGGCAAAGGGCGCGAGGTCCACGCCCTCCGCCGTCAGCCGCTCGCGCAGCGCCCGTGCCGTCGCGGGTGCGCCGGGCGTGTCGCCGTGGATGCAGATCGTCGCCGCCTCGATCTCCAGGAAGCCGCCGCCGCGCACCGGCAGCCGGCCGTCCTTGACGATCGACAGCACCTGCTCGAAGCGCCGATCGAGATCCTCGATCACCGCCCCCTCCTGCCCGCGCGGCATGAGCATGCCGTTTTCCAGATAGCGGCGATCCGCGAAGACCTCGCAGGCGGTCGTAAGCCCCGCGGCCTCGGCCGCCTTCAGCGTCTCGGAGAAGGGCAGGGTCACGAAGACGAGGCCGGGATCGACCGCCCGGACGGCGCGGACGCAGGCCTCCGACAGCACTCTGTCCTCGGCGGCCATGGTGTAGAGCGTGCCATGCGGCTTCACATGGCTGATCGGCCAGCCGAGCGTGCGGGCCATGCCGGCAATGGCCGCGATCTGGTAGATCACCTGTGCCTCGATGTCGGACGGCGTCTCGCCGGCGATGCGCCGCCGGCCGAAACCGTAGAGATCCATGAAGGACGGATGCGCGCCGATCGACACACCCTTGGCCTTGGCCAGCCGGATCGTATCGCGCATGACCACGGGGTCGCCGGCATGAAAGCCGCAGGCGACATTGGCGCTGGTGATGATCTCCATCATCGCCGCGTCGTCGCCGATCCGATAGGCGCCGAAGCCCTCGCCCATGTCGCAATTGAGGTCGATGGTCCGCATCCCGTCCGCTCTCCCGATGTCCCTGTCGTCGCCGCCCAACGCCGGCAGGGAAAAAGCCGGGAGCCGGGTTGCGCTCCCCTCCTCTATGGCGAAAATGCCGGACGGATGAAAGGGGAGGTTCGATGAGCGAAACGGCGACGCGTTTTCCGCGCATTCTCCCCTGCGGCGACAGTGCGCTTCTGGTCGAGTTCTCCGACCGGATCGACGAGGCGATCAACCGACGCGTGGTGGCGCTCGCCAGAGCCCTTGCGGCGCATGCACCCGCCGGTCTTCAGGAACTCGTGCCGACCTATCGCTCGCTGCTTGTCACCTATGACCCTGCCATCTTGCGCGGCTGGGCACTGACGGAGCGGATCGAGAGCCTCATCGAAGCGGGCCTGCCGGAGACGGAGGCGACGCGGCGCATCACGGTGCCGGTGCTTTATGGCGGCGCGGCCGGGATCGATCTCGAGGAGATGGCGGCGGCCAAGGGCATGACGCCGGAAGCGCTGATCGCGCTTCATAGCAGCGCCGCCTACAGGGTCTATATGATTGGCTTCGCCCCGGGCTTCGCCTATCTCGGCGGCCTGCCGGAGGCGCTGCACATGCCGCGCCTTGCCGTTCCGCGCCAGCGGGTGGAGGCGGGCGCGATCGGCATTGGCGGGCAGCAGGCGAGCATCAATTCCGTGCCGGCGCCGAGCGGCTGGCGCTATATCGGCCGCACGCCGCTGCGTCTCTTCGACCCAGCCCGAGCCGAACCCTTCCTGCTGCGGGCCGGCGATGCGGTGCGCTTCCGCGCGATCGATGCGGCGGAGGCCGAACATCTCGACGCCGCCGTTGCCCGCGGCGAGGCCATCGCCGAATGGGAGGCTGCATGAGCCGATTGCAGGTCGACCAGGCCGGGCCGATGCTGACCGTCCAGGATCTTGGCCGGCCGGGCCTTTTCGATCGCGGCGTTTCCGGCGCCGGACCGATGGATCCGCCAGCCTTCGAGATCGCCAATGCGCTGGTCGGCAACCACAGGGACGCCGCGGCGCTGGAATTCGCCGTGTTCGGCGGCCGGTTCTCCGTCGATTATCCCGTCCGGATCGCGGTGACCGGCGGGGCGCTGGAGATCCGCATCGATGACCGGCTCTGCCGCCCCTGGGAAAGTTATGTGCTGCGCCCCGGCCAGAGCTTGAGCCTTGGGGCGTTGCGTGGTGCGGTCTGGGGCTATCTCGCCATTTCCGGCGGCATCGACACACCGCCGGTCCTCGACAGCCGCTCGACCCATCTGAGGAGCGGCCTTGGCGGCCTGGAGGGGCGGCGGCTTGCGGCCGGCGACAACCTGCCGCTCGGCGTCTCGTCGCCGAAGCCGCTTCGTGCGCTCGCGCAAGGCCTGCCGCGCGGCCTGGGGCCGATCCTCGTCATTCCCGGACCGCAGGCCGACCACTTCGCCCCGCGCATCTGGGACCTGTTCCTCACCAGCGACTTTGTCGTCGGCCCCAGCCGGGATCGGATGGCGCAGGTGCTGGATGGGCCTTTGCTTGTCGCCGAGGGCGGCCACGACATCGTCTCCGACGGGACGGTGGCGGGCTCGATCCAGGTTCCGGCCTCCGGCCGGCCGATCGTGCTGATGGCGGAGCGCCAGACGACCGGCGGCTATCCGAAGATCGCGACGATCGCCTCCGCCGATCTGCCGCGGCTTGCGCAGATGCCGACCGGCAGCCGCATTCGCTTCCGCAGGATCAGCCGGGATGACGCGGAAACGCTGCTGATCGATAGCCGCCGCGCGCTCGCCGCCTGCCTTGCCGATCTGCCGGTCAAGACCGAGGGATGACAAGGCCGGTTTAACCGCCGCCGCTGGCTTTCGTGAAAGTCACGACTTACAGAATAGAGACTGCGATACCCGGGAGATGATTGCATGCGTTCGCTTTTCCACCTCGCCTATCACGTGACCGACCTCGATGCGGCGCGCCGCTTCTATGGCGAGGTGCTCGGCTGCGCCGAGGGGCGCTCGACCGAGACCTGGGTCGATTTTGACTTTTTCGGCCACCAGATTTCGCTGCATCTCGGGGTTCCCTTCACGGTTACCCGCACCGGCAAGGTGGGCGATCATCTGGTGATGATGCCGCATCTCGGCGTCGTTCTCCCGCTCGAAGACTGGCTGGCGCTTGCGGATCGCCTGGAGCGGTCGGGCATCGCCTTCGATATTCCCCCGGTCATCCGCTTTGAAGGTGAGCCCGGCGAGCAGCGGACCATGTTCTTCTTCGATCCGAGCGGCAACCCGATCGAGGTGAAGGGCTTCAAGGACTTCGACAGTGTCTTTGCCCAGTAGCCGGATCAACCGGGGCGCGGCCGGCCGTCGCTTTGCTGACGCGTGAACGAGGAGGGACCATGATCGCGCTCATCACCCGTCTCGATCGGGACGAGGAAGAGGCTTGGCTGGCCGCCTTGACAACCGCCATGCCACTCGAATCGATCCTTCCCATCGCCGCCTTGACGGAGGAGCAGCGTGCGGCGGTCGAGATCGCCATCGTTGCCGATCCCGATCCCGCCGACCTCCGCCAGCTTCCCAATCTCCGCTGGGTGCAGAGCCTCTGGGCCGGGGTGGAGCGGCTGGTCGGGGAGCTCCAGGGTTTCGACCGGCCGATCGTCCGCCTCGTTGATCCGGAGCTCGCCCGCACCATGGCGGAGGCGGTGCTGGCCTGGACGCTCTATCTCTCCCGCGACATGCCGGCCTATGCGGCGCAGCAGCGGGCGCATCTCTGGCAGCAGCGCCCCTATCGCCCGGCAAGCGCCCTGAAGGTCGGCCTGCTGGGGCTCGGGGCGCTCGGCAGCGCCTCTGCGACGCTGCTGCAGAGGGTCGGCTTCACGGTGGCCGGCTGGAGCCGCAGTGAGAAACAGGTGGCGGGTGTCACGAGCCATTTCGGCGAAGATGGGCTCCATACGCTGCTCGCCGGGTCTGACATCGTGGTCTGTTTGCTGCCCCTGACGGCGGAGACGACGGGCCTCCTGGACGCCAAGACCTTTGCCCGCATGCGGCGCGGCGCGGGTTTCATCAATTTCGGCCGCGGCAGGATCGTCGACACGCCGGCGCTCCTGGCCGCGCTCGACCAGGGCCATCTTGGCCATGCCGTGCTCGATGTCTTCGAAACTGAGCCGCTTACGACCGATAGCCCGCTCTGGGATCATCCTCGGGTCACGGTTCTCCCCCACATTTCCGCACCGACCACGATGAAGACGGCGGCGCGAGTGGTGGCAGAGAATATAGCCGGCTATCGCCAGTCAGGCCGCAGTCCACAGTCGGTCGATCGCGCCCGCGGCTATTGAAGCGGGAGATCCTTGCCAAGGGAAACGGGCGCCGCGGCGCCCGTTTGGTGGCCCATGCAATGCAGAGGATCAAGCCGCAGCGGCGGTCTGCTGGGCCAAATAGGCAATCAGGTCCTCGATGGTGACGATCGGCAGGCCATGGGCCTTGGCGAAGACCAGCAGCTCCGGCAGGCGTGCCATGGTGCCATCATCATTGGCCACTTCGCAGATGACGCCGGAGGGCGCGCGACCGGCGAGACGGGCGAGCTCGACCGCGGCTTCCGTATGGCCGGGCCGGGCCGCGACCCCGCCCGGATGGGCGCGCAGCGGGAAGATATGGCCGGGACGGGCAAAGTCGGCCGGCTTTGCCGCGGGATCCATCAGCGCGCGCACGGTATTGGCGCGGTCGGAGGCGGAGATGCCGGTGGTCGTCGCCGGCAGATAGTCGACCGAGACGGTGAAGGCGGTCTTGTGCAGTTCGGTATTCTGCGGAACCATGAGCGGGATGTCGAGCGCGTCGAGACGCGCGCCTTCCATCGCCACGCAGATCAGCCCACGCGCATGCTTCATCATGAAGGCGATCGTTTCCGGCGTTACGGCATCGGAGGCAACGATGATGTCGCCCTCGTTTTCCCGGCTCTCGTCATCCACGACGAGAACCATGCCGCCCCGCGCGATCGCTTCGACCGCTTCTTCGATTGGGGAAATGGTCATGTCATTGCCTTTCAAGGGTTAGCCGTTGCCGGCGCGAAACCGCAGCTTGCGCTGCTCTTCATCCCTTGGGCGAACAGGTCCGCACGACCGCCCGTGACGGAGCGGTTGACAGACTTGTCCTCTTCCATCCGGACTATACCGTCGGCCCCGGCCTCTCACCGGGTCTGCTGACCTTCCCTTGCGGAAAGCGCTCGCGGGCTCCCGGAATACGTCCGGATACCGCCGGTGGGGAATTGCACCCCGCCCTGAGAACTTGATGAGATTACTGTGCTCAGACGGGGAAGAACAAGGAAAAAATTCTTGCCCCCGCATTCTTTGAAGCAAGATTCTTCTCCGCCAGGGCATTAGTCCCGCACGCGCGTGGCAGCGCCCGCCTCGTTCGAGAAGACCAGTTCCAGCCGGTCGGCCAGGAATCGGGTGCGGATCCACTGGATGGGCCGACCCTCCGCATCAACGTCGATTGCCTCGCTGACGAGGACAATCGCATCGGCCGGGCATTGGAGCAGATCCGCATCCGGCGTCGCGATCCGCTCGGCCGTGATCCGCGTTTCGAGCCGCCGGTAGTCCTCGACGCCGGACTGGGCAAGCGCCCGGGTGATCGAGCCGGTCTCGGCATAGGCGCCGATGATGTCCGGAAACCGCATAGCCGAGAAATAGGAGGTGGAACGTGAGAGCGCCATGCCGCCCGCCACTGCCAGATGTTCGAGCCGCAGGAGGGGCGCGCCCGCCGCAAGGCCGAGGGCGATGGCCTGCGCTGGCGTTGCGGCAGTTCGCTCGGCGCCGATCAGCCGGCCGGACGGTTCGAGCGACTGGCGCATCATGTTCTCCGAAAAGCGCGCGCGGCTGCCGATCGGGTAGGTGATACGCGGCTGCAGGGGATTGATGAAGGTGCCGCGCCCCCTTTCGCTGCGCAGCAGGCCTTCCGCGCCGAGCGCGGCCAGAGCGCGGCGCACCGTGTGGCGGTTGACCCCGAAACGCGCCGCAAGGACCGCCTCGGTCGGCAGTTGGCTCGAGAACGTGCCGCTCACGATCTCGCTGCGGATCTCGTCGGCGACGCGCCGCCAGCGCGAAATTCCGTCCTCGAACCCGTTCATTCCATAGTCCCCGCTGCCTTCGGCGTCATCAAGCTGTCATCGCTGACGGTTTATAAATCGCATCATGACTGGTTGTCTACACAAATAGACAAGTTGAGAGATATGACGATGACGACCCCGCTCAACCCGCGCAAGCGCACCCTCGATATCCTCACCGCCATGCCGCTTCAGGCGCTCACGGCCGCCTACAGCGCCCATTTCTCCGATGCCCCGGCCGCCCGGGCGATCCGCGGCCCGGAGGTTGGCTTGGTGATGGTGCGCGGCCGGATCGGCGGTGGGGGCAGCGCCTTCAATCTCGGCGAAGCCAGCGTGACGCGGGCAACGGTCAGCCTGGCGACCGGCGAGATCGGGCATGCCATGGTTCTCGGCCGTTCGCCGGACAAGGCCGCACTGGTCGCCCATTTCGATGCGCTCGCCCAGAGAAGCGAATGGGCCGAGCGTGTTGAGCGCGATGTCGTCGCGCCGGCTATCGAAGCCGAAGCCGAACGGCGCAGACGGGACGCCGAGGAGACGGAAGCCACGCGGGTCGACTTCTTCACCCTTGTTCGCGGAGAGGATGCATGAGCGCGCTGTTTCTGGAAAACGGCTTTTCCGAACCGGTGCCGGCAGCACAGGCGGTGTTTCGCCAGATCATGGATGCCTTCGCCCAGCCCGGCCGACGCGCGGATCTGGGTGGTTTCGTGACGCCGCCGCCGGGAATGGACGAGGCGTCCGCCGCGCTGCTGCTGGCGCTTGCCGATCCCGATACGCCCGTCTGGTTCGAAGATCGGGAGGTGGCAGGCGCCTGCGCCGGTTGGCTCACCTTCCAGACCGGCGCGCCGCTTGCGGATGATCCCGCGCTGGCGAGCTTCGCGCTGCTTAGCCGCCGCAGCGATCCGGCCGCGTGGTTGGAGTTCCCGCAGGGCGACAGCGCCTATCCCGACCGTTCGGCAACGCTGATCCTTCCCGTTGCAGCGCTCGAAGGCGGCGCAACCCTGCGCCTGACGGGCCCGGGCATCGAAAGCGACATCCTGATTGCACCGCTCGGCCTGCCGGAAGGCTTCCTCGCCGCCCGGACCGCCAACCGCGCGCTCTTCCCGCTCGGTCTCGACCTGGTTCTGGTCGCCGGTCCACAGGCGCTGGCCTTGCCGCGCACCACCATGATCGAGGAGGTCTGAGCCATGTATGTTGCTGTCAAGGGGGGCGAAGTCGCGATCGACCAGGCCCATGCACTTCTAGCCGATCGCCGCCGCGGAGACCGCGATGTCCCCGCGCTCAGCCTCGCGCAGATTGCCGGCCAACTCTCGCTGGCCGTCGACCGCGTCATGGCGGAAGGCTCCCTTTATGATCCCGAGCTTGCTGCCATGGCGGTGCGCCAGGCACGCGGCGATCTGATCGAGGCGATCTTCCTGGTGCGCGCCTATCGCACCACCCTGCCCCGCTTTGCCGCAAGCCGGCCGCTCGATACGGCTGCCATGCGGATCGAGCGGCGGATCTCGGCGACCTACAAGGATATTCCGGGTGGCCAGCTGCTCGGCCCGACCTTCGATTATACCCACCGGCTGATCGATCCCGCCATGGCCGGCGACCATCCGGTGGCCGAACCCGCGCGGCGATCCGCAACCACTGGCGAGGCCATGCCGCGCGTCACCGATCTCCTGGGCGACGAAGGCCTGATCGAGCCGGACCTGCCGGACGATGCCACGCCCGGCGACCTGACCCGTGATCCGGTCGACTTTCCGATGGGCCGGGATCTACGCCTCCAGGCGCTGGCCCGCGGCGACGAGGGTTTTCTGCTGGCGCTCGGCTATTCCACCCAGCGCGGCTATGGCCGCACCCATCCCTTCGTCGGCGAGATCCGCATCGGCCATGTGGCGCTGGAGGTAGAAATCCCCGAGCTCGGCTTCGCCCTGGCAATTGGCGAGATCCGGGTCACCGAATGCCAGATGGTCTCGCAGTTCAAGGGCGTCTCTGGCGAGGGTCCGCGCTTTACCCGCGGCTATGGCCTCGCCTTCGGCCAATCGGAGCGCAAGACCATGGCCATGAGCCTGGTCGACCGGGCGCTGCGGGCCGATGAGTTCGACGAACAGCGGCTGGCGCCGGCCCAGGACGAGGAATTCGTCATCGCCCATTGCGACAATGTCCAGGCGACCGGCTTCGTCGAACATCTGAAGCTGCCCCATTATGTCGACTTCCAGGCCGAGCTCGATCTTCTCCGCCGCCTGCGTGCCGAGATGGCCGAGGATGCGGCAGACGAGACGCCCGCGACACAACAGGAGGCCGCGGAATGACGCTCCCCGCCTATAACTTTGCTTATCTCGACGAACCGACGAAGCGCATGATCCGCCGCGCAATCCTGAAGGCGATCGCCATTCCCGGCTATCAGGTGCCCTTCGCCTCGCGCGAAATGCCGATGCCCTATGGCTGGGGAACCGGCGGCGTGCAGGTGACGGCGGCGATCCTCGGTGCCGACGATGTGCTGAAGGTGATCGACCAGGGTGCTGACGACACGACCAATGCCGTCTCGATTCGCGCCTTCTTCGCCAAGACCGCCGGCGTCGAGACGACGACGCGCACCCGCGAGGCAACCATCATCCAGACCCGCCACCGCATTCCCGAAGAGCCGCTCACCGCCGGGCAGATCCTCGTCTATCAGGTGCCGATCCCCGAGCCGCTTCGCTTCCTCGAACCGCGCGAGACCGAGACGCGGGTCATGCATGGGCTCGAGGAATATGGGCTCATCCATGTGAAGCTCTACGAGGACATCGCCCAGCACGGCCATATCGCCACCTCCTATGCCTATCCGGTCAAGGTCGAGGGCCGCTATGTCATGGACCCCTCGCCCATTCCGAAATTCGACAACCCCAAGATGAGCGACAATCCGGCGCTGCAGCTCTTCGGCGCCGGGCGCGAGAAGCGCATCTATGCGCTGCCCCCCTTCACCAAGGTCGTCAGCCTCGATTTCGAGGATCACCCCTTTGCCGTGCAGCGCTTCTCGCATCGCTGCGCGCTCTGCGACGCCGACGGCGTCTATCTCGACGAAGTGGTCACCGACGACCGCGGCGGACGCATGTTCGTCTGCTCCGACACGGACCATTGCGAGACGCGCCGGGCCGAGGGCCATCAGGGTCCCGGCCTGCCTCAATCCGGCGACAGCCGCGCGGAGATCCGGCCATGAACGCTCCACTTCTGTCCGTCCGCGGCCTGGAGCGCCGCTACGGCGCCTTCATCGGCTGCACCGACATCGATTTCGACGTGCATCCGGGCGAGGTTCTGGCAATCGTCGGCGAGTCCGGCTCCGGCAAGACCACGCTGCTCAATTGCATTTCGGGCCGCCTGCCGCCGACGAGCGGCTTGGTGCACTACCGCATGCGGGATGGGCGCTTCGCCGAACTCGGCGCGCTGTCCGAGGCCGAACGTCGCTTCCTGATGCGCACGGACTGGGGCTTCGTCCACCAGAACCCGGCCGACGGCCTGCGCATGCGCGTCTCGGCCGGCGCCAATGTCGGCGAACGGCTGATGGCAATCGGCGAGCGTCATTACGGCGCCCTGCGCGGCACGGCGATCGACTGGCTCGGACGGGTGGAGATCGCAGCCGACCGCATCGACGACCAGCCGGTCGCCTTTTCGGGCGGCATGCGCCAGCGCCTGCAGATCGCCCGCAACCTCGTCACCCGGCCGCGGCTGATCTTCATGGACGAGCCGACCGGAGGGCTGGATGTCTCCGTCCAGGCGCGGGTTCTCGATCTTCTGCGCGGCCTCGTCGCCGATCTCGGCCTGTCGGTCATTCTCGTCACCCATGACCTCGCGGTGGCACGGCTGCTCTCGCAGCGGATGATCGTCATGAAGAGCGGCCGGATCGTCGAAGCGGGTCTGACGGATCGCGTGCTCGACGACCCGCATCATGCCTATACCCAACTCCTCGTCGCCTCGATCCCGGAGAGCTGAGCCATGGCCTTTGCACCTTCGACCATGCCTGAGGATGCCGTGCTCAGCCTGCGCGACGTCGCTAAATCCTTCACCATGCATCTGCGCGGCGGCCTTCGCCTACCGGTCGTCGATCATGTCGCCTTCGACCTCAAGCCTGGGGAATGCGTGGTGCTCGGTGGTCCCTCCGGCATCGGTAAGTCCTCGATCCTGCGCATGGTCTATGGCAACTACGCGATCGACCGCGGCACGATCCTGGTCCAGACCGGCGCGGAAGAGCCGCAGGATCTCGGCAGCGGCGACCCGCATTTGATCCTGACGCTTCGCCGGTCGGCGATCGGCTATGTCAGCCAGTTCCTGCGCGCCGTGCCGCGTGTCGCGGCACTGGATGTGGTGGCGGAGCCGCTGGTGGAGCGCGGTGTCGACCGCGGCGAAGCGCAGGCACGTGCCGCTGCGCTCCTTCACCGGCTGCACCTGCCCGAGGCCCTCTTCTCGCTGCCGCCCGCGACCTTTTCGGGCGGCGAGAAGCAGCGGGTTAATATCGCCCGCGGCTTCATTACCGACCACCCGATCCTGCTCCTCGACGAGCCGACCGCCTCGCTCGATCCGGTCAATCGCGATGTGGTCATCGGCATGATCCGCGAGAAGCTCGACGGCGGCACGGCAATCCTCGGCATCTTCCACGACCTGCCCGTGCGCGACGCGGTGGCGACCCGCACGATCGACGTGACCGGCTTCTCCGCCCGGAGGGCCGCGTAATGCCGAAGCTCAAGGAATTCGTGCCGCTGATCGACGAGACCGCCGAGGTCAGCCAGTCCGAGCTCGGCCGCTTTACCGAGGTGGCGGCTGGTGCCCGCCTCAGCGAGACGGTGCTGGGCGACTATTCCTATGTGATGGAGGATTGCGCGATCTGGTGCGCCGAGATCGGCAAATTCGCCAATATCGCCTCCTGCGTGCGGATCAATGCACCGAACCATCCGACCTGGCGGGCGACGCTCCACCACTTCACCTATCGCGCCAGCGACTATTTTGACGGCGCCGAGGATGAGTCCGAATTCTTTGCTTGGCGGCGCGACCGGAAGGTGGTGATCGGCCATGATGTGTGGATCGGCCATGGCGCGACCGTGCTCTCCGGCGTCACCATCGGCAATGGCGCGGTGATCGGCGCCGGCGCCGTCGTCTCCCGCGATGTCGCGCCCTACACGATCGTTGGCGGCGTCCCGGCCCGGCTGATCAAGCCGCGCTTCACACCGGAGGTCGGCGCGCGCATGGATCGGCTGGCCTGGTGGGATTGGCCGCATGAAAGGCTCGGCCAGGCGGTCGCCGATTTCCGCACCCTGTCGGCCGAGGCGTTCCTGGATCGCTACGAACGCTCAAATGTCATCGAATCGTTACGCAATCATCATCTTCCCGTGAAGAACGACGCGACAATAGCCGAAACCGAGGGGGACATCGCATGAGTGCCATCGCCGTTTCCGGCCTGTCCAAGACCTATGGCCACACACAGGCCCTGAAAGATGTCAGCCTGGAGCTCGAGCGCGGCGAGATGGTCGCGCTGATCGGCGCATCCGGCTCGGGCAAGAGCACGCTGATCCGCCACATTGCCGGCCTCGAGGCCGCCGATCAGGGCAGCGGCCGGATTACCATTCTCGACGAGCTTTCGCAGAAGGGCGGCCGCTTCATCCGCGGAGCAAAGCGCGGCCGTGTTGCCGTCATCTTCCAGCAGTTCAACCTGGTCGGGCGGCTCTCCGTCCTCACCAATGTGCTGATCGGCCATCTCGGCCGAACCCCGCGCTGGCGTGGCACGCTCGGCCTGTTCAACAGGGCCGAAAAGGACAGTGCGCAGGCAGCCCTTGCCCGCGTCGGCATTCCGCAGGTTGCCCGGCAGCGGGCCTCCACGCTGTCCGGCGGCCAGCAGCAGCGGGCCGCCATCGCCCGCTGCCTGGTGCAGGAAGCACAGATCCTGATCGCCGACGAGCCGATCTCCGCGCTCGACCCTTCCGCCGCACGGCGGGTGATGGACGTGCTTGCCGATATCAGCGCCAAGGACGGGATCACCGTGCTCGTCTCGTTGCACCAGGTCGAATATGCGCGGCGCTACTGCCGGCGCACCATCGCCATGCGCGACGGCGCCATCGTCTATGACGGTCCATCGACCGCCTTGTCCAACAGCTTCCTGGCCGAGCTTTATGGCGCTGCCTCGGAAGAACTCGTTCTGCCGGATGCCCCGGCGGACCCGTCGGCCCCTGCCCATGCGGGACCGAAGCAGCTGCAGCCGGGGCTGATCCCGGCTTAGACCTGAACGACACCACCGGAGACGAAAATGAACGCGATCCTGAAAAGCATGGCGGCGATGTCCGTCGCCCTCACCCTCTCCTCGGCGGCGCTCGCTGAGGACACCCTCAACTTCGGCATCATCTCGACCGAGAGCCAGCAGAACCTGAAGACGAGCTGGCAGCCGCTGCTGGACGACATGAAGGCAAAGACCGGCCTCGACGTGAAGCCCTTCTTCGCCTCCGACTATGCCGGCATCATCGAAGGCATGCGCTTCAACAAGGTGCAGGTCGCCTGGTACGGCAACAAGTCGGCCATGGAAGCCGTCGATCGCGCCGAGGGCGAAGTCTTCGTGCAGAGCGTGCCGAAGGGCGGCGAACCGGGCTACTGGTCGGTCATCCTCGTCCCCAAGGACAGCCCGATCCAGACGGTGGACGAGCTGCTGACCTGCGACAAGACCAAGAGCTTCGGCCTCGGCGACGTCAACTCCACCTCCGGCTATCTGGTCCCGATGACCTTCGTCTTCGGCCAGCGGGGCATCGACCCGAAGACCTGCTTCAAGACGGTGACCAACGCCAATCACGAGACCAACGCGCTCGCGGTTGCCAATCGCCAGGTGGATGCCGCCGCCAACAACACCGAGAACATGGCGCTGATCAAGCAGAACAACCCGGCCGCCTTCGAGAAGGTCCGCGAGATCTGGCGCTCGCCGCTGATCCCGTCCGACCCGATCGTCTGGCGCAAGGACCTGCCGGACGCCACCAAGACCAAGATCCGCGACTTCTTCCTGACCTACGGCACCGAAAAGTCGACCGGTGACGTCGCCAAGGAAAAGGAAATCCTGGCCGGCCTGAAGTGGGCGCCGTTCCGCGCCTCCGACGATCGCCAGCTCCTGCCGATCCGCGTGATGGAAACCGCCAAGTCGATCGCCAAGATCAATGCCGACACGACGCTGTCGGCCGAGGCCAAGGCCGAGCAGCTGAAGCCGCTCGAGGAGAAGAAGGCGGCCTATGAGGCCGAACTCGCCGCAGCCACCAAGGGCTGATCCACCCGACGCCGCGGGGAGGAGGCATGCCCTTCTCCCCGCTTCGCCCCTGCCGACGCCTCCGATCCGGAATTGACCGATGAGCCAAGTGACCCTGACCCATGCCGAAGCGGCCAGCCGGGCCTCGGCCTCGAGATCCAGTTTCCGCAACCTGCTGCTGCTCGCCGCTCTGATCGCCGCCCTCGGCATGAGCTGGGGGCCGGCCGAGATGAGCCGCTGGACCTATCTCTTCACCGATTCCGGCAATATGGCCGACTATGCCAGCGGCTTCCTTCAGCCCGACTTCAGCCAGTGGCGCTACTATACCGAGGAAATGATCGTCACGGTGCAGATCGCGCTCTGGGGCACCTTCCTCGCGATCCTCTTGTCGATCCCCTTCGGCATCCTCTCCGCCCACAACATGGCGCCCTGGTGGATCCTCCAACCGGTTCGCCGGCTCATGGATTTCTTTCGCGCCATCCATGAGGTGGTCTTCGCGGTGCTCTTCGTGGTCGCCGTCGGCCTAGGGCCCTTTGCCGGCGTCATGGCGCTTTTCGTCCACACGACCGGCATCCTCGCCAAGCTCTTTTCCGAGGCTGTGGAGGCGATCGACCCCCGCCCCATCGAGGCGATCCGCACCACCGGCGCCTCGCGGCTGCAGGTGGTCATCTTCGGCGTCATCCCGCAGGTTCTGCCGCTCTGGATCTCCTTCTCGCTCTACCGGCTGGAATCCAACATCCGCTCGGCCACCGTTCTCGGCCTGATCGGCGCCGGCGGCATCGGCCAAGTCATGTTCGAGACCATTCGCGGCTTCTACTATTCCCAGGCCGCCGCCGTGCTCGTCATCGTCGTCATCACCGTCTCGCTGATGGATCTCCTGTCCCAGCAGCTCCGCAAGCTCGTCCTCTGATTCAGCGCATACCGAAAGCCTGCCATGACCTCCGAAACCATCTTCACCCATTGCACCCTGGTTCTGCCGGAGGAAACGATCATCGGAAGCCTCGTGGTGCGCGATGGCCTGATTGCCGATATCGATAGCGCACCCGCCTCGGGCGGGATCGATCTTGGCGGCGACATCCTGATGCCCGGCTGCGTGGAGCTGCATACCGACCATCTGGAAACCCATTTCCAGCCGCGCCCCAAGGTGCGCTGGAACATGGATGCAGCGCTGCAGGCCCATGACGGCCAGGTGGCAAGCTCCGGCATCACCACCGTCTTCGATGCGCTGCGCGTCGGAATCGACGGCGATACCGAGCTCGGCAGCGCGGAGATGACCGCGATGGCCGATACGATCGCCGCGGCGAGTGCCGCCAACCGCCTGCGCGCCGAACATTTCATCCACCTGCGCTGCGAAGTCTCCGTTCCCGACGTCGTCGAGCATTTCGACGCGATGAGCGGCAACCACCGCGTGCGGCTGGCCTCGCTCATGGACCATGCTCCGGGCCAGCGCCAGTTCGTCAGTCTCGAGGCCTACCGAATTTACTATCAGGGCAAGAAGAAGCTCTCCGACTCCGAATTCGAGGCTTTCAGCCAGCGCAGGATCGCCGAATCCGAGGCGAATTCCGATCGCCACCGCCGCCTGCTTGCCGAGCGCTGCCATGCTGCCGGCATTGCGATCGCCTCCCATGACGATGCGACGCCCGAGCATGTGGCCGAAGGCGTTGCGCTCGGCATCGCGCTGGCTGAGTTCCCGACGACGCGCGAGGCGGCACGACTGTCGCGCGAGCACGGGCTGCAGGTGCTGATGGGGGCGCCGAATGTCGTGCGGGGCGGCTCGCATTCCGGCAATGTCTCGGCGCTCGATCTCCTGGCCGAAGGCGCGCTCGACATCCTCTCCTCCGATTACGTGCCGTTCAGCCTCGTCCAGGCGGCTTTCCTGCTGGCCGAGCGCGAGATCGTCGATCTGCCGAGCGCCATCCGGCTGGTCACCGCCAATCCGGCTCAGGCCGCAGGCCTCGACGATCGCGGTCGGATCGAGATTGGCCGGCGCGCAGATCTGGTGCGGGTGCGCCGCGGCGGGGCTTTGCCGCCGCTGGTCTCGGCCGTCTGGCGGGCGGGCGAGCGGGTCTGCTGAGCCGCGGCCCGCCTCCCCTCAGAACGGGCGATCGTCAGCCGCCGTTGAGCAGTTCGCCAACGCGGCGGGCAAAGGCTTCCGACGCAAAGGGCTTGGTGATCACCTGCATCCCGCGCTCGAGATGACCGTGGTTGAGCACGGCATTTTCCGCGTATCCGGTGATGAAGAGCACGTTGAGTTCCGGCCGCTGCACGCGCACCGCGTCGGCAAGCTGTCGGCCATTCATGCCGTTCGGCAGGCCGACATCGGTGATCAGGAGGTCGATATCGGGCCGCACGGTGAGGATCTTCAGCGCCGAGGGGCCGTCATCGGCCTCCAGCACGGAATGGCCGAGCTCCTCGAGGATTTCCACCGCCACCATGCGCACAAGGGGCTCGTCGTCGACGACGAGGATGGTGCTCTGGCCCGCCGCCGGTTCCGGTCGGGCCAGATCGGCGGCCACCTCCGCCTCCACCCCATCGCCGAAATGGCGGGGAAGATAGATGCAGATCATCGTGCCCTTGCCGACTTCCGAATAGATCCGCGCCGCGCCACCCGACTGGCCGGCAAAGCCATAGACCATGGAGAGGCCAAGCCCCGTGCCCTGGCCGATCGGCTTGGTCGTGAAGAAGGGATCGAAGGCACGCTCGACCACATCCGGCGGCATGCCTGTGCCCGTATCGCTGACGCAGAGCGAGATATATTGCCCCGGCGCCACGCCGCGCTCCTTGGCGGCGCGCTCGTCCAGCCAGCGATTGCCGGTCTCGATCGTCAGGCGCCCGCCGTCCGGCATGGCGTCGCGGGCGTTGATGCAGAGATTGAGCAGTGCATTTTCCAGCTGACCGACATCGACGAAGGCGGTCCAGAGCCCGCCGGCGGCCACGGTTTCGATCGCGATCCCCGGACCGACACTGCGGCTGATCAGATCATGCATGTCGGCCACGATCCGGTTGATGTCGGAGGGCTTGGGATCGAGCGTCTGGCGGCGGGAGAAGGCGAGCAGGCGCTGAGTCAGGCCGGCGGCGCGCTTGACCGCCGACTGGGCGCCGGTCAGGTAGCGGTCGATATCGCTCAAGCGCCCCTGGGCAAGCCGCGTGCGCATCAGGTCGAGACTGCCGGAAATGCCGGCGAGGATATTGTTGAAGTCATGCGCCAGGCCGCCCGTCAGCTGGCCGACGGCTTCCATCTTCTGCGCCTGGCGCAGCGCCTCCTCGGCCTGAAGCAGTGCGGCGGTGCGCTCTTCCACCCGGTGTTCCAGCGTGTCGGTGAGCGCCCGCAGCGCTGCGATCGCCCTATCCCGCTCCGCCTCCATGGCGCGGCGCCCCTCAATATCGAGCAGCACGCCAGGAAAGCCGAGCGCCGATCCGTCCGCCGCCAGGTCCACTCGGCCGTTCGCCTCCAGCCAGTAATATTTGCCATCCCCGCGGCGGGTGCGAAACTGATGGGCATAGGGACCGCCGCGAGCAAGCGCGGCCCGGATCGAGTCGGACAGCCCTGCCTGATCATCGGGATGGACCGCGGAGACGACATGGTCGAGGCTCAACGGCGTGCGGCTCAGCGCGGGGTCGAAGCCGAAGGCGGCGGCGAAGCCTTCGTCCACGGTAAAGCGGTCGGCCGGCACATCCCAGGACCATGTGCCGATGATGGCGCCGGCGGCAAGCGCCAGCTGCACCCGCTGCACGTTTTCGCGCGCCAAGGCCTCGCTCGCGCGCAGCGCATCCTCGGCCTGGCGGCGGGCGGTGATGTCGCGGAAGAGGACCGAGACCTGGCGCAGGCTCTGCGGCTCGACCCGGCTGGCCGAGACCTCGATATGCCGGCCGATCGCCGCGAATTCCTGCTCGAACCGCACCGTCTTGCCGGTTCTGAGCACGCCGCCATAAAGCTCGAGCCAGACATCGGCATTGTTCGGCTCGATCTCGCGCAGGCGCTTGCCGACGACATCGGGGATGCCGGTCTGCCGCTCATAGCCGGAATTCGCCTCGATATGCAGGTAATCGCTGAGCGGACCATGCGGCCCGTCGATGAATTCGATGATGCAGAAGCCGTCGTCGATCGCTTCGAACAGCGCGCGCCGCGCCGGATCCTCGCTCGAGACCGGCTGCGGATCGGCGCCGTCCTCGGCCCTATCGCCGCCCATCGCGGCCAGCCGGGTACGCAGCTCCAGATATGCGGTTTCGAGCTGCGCGCGCGTCAGCGTGGCGGGGTCTTGGCTCAAGGTCGGGCCTCTTTTGTGTCAGTGTTTCCTTAGCAAGAAGACCGGTGGGGCAAAAGTCCGCGCGGCGCGCTGAGGAACAAGAAAGACCTGTTCCGCAAGGCAAGGTGAACCAAGCCTTGCGCGGCCCGGCAGCGCTGGTCAGAATAAGGGTGACCCCTCCTCCTTATGGAGGCAGCAACCAGACATAGCGATGATGACAGGCCTAGATTCGGTCGGGAAAGATCAAGCGAGACGGCACCGGCCAGGTCGGGTTTGCAGGCTCGTGCTCTGATCATGGTAGTGCAGGGCGGGACGAGACGGAAGAACGAGGGCGGAGCAGAAGCCGCGCTTCAGGCGGATGCTCAAGGCACGCTCTTCTGGCTGTTTGCGGGAACGGGCGTCGCGGCAGGACTGGCGACCTGGCTGCTCTCGCTCGGCTGGCTCTTCGTCGTCAGCGCGCTTCTGCCGCTCGCCCTGATCTACACGCTCGCTCTGCGTGGCCTCGACGATCATCCGCATGCGCGTTTCGGCAAAGCAAATGTAATCACGGCGCTTCGCGCAGCCATGACCTGTCTCGTTGCCGCCGCCCTTCTCTGCCTCGATGGCCTGGCGGACCAAGCGCCGGCGATGTGGGGTCTTGCGGCCTTCGTTCTCGTCGCCTTGGCGCTCGATGGTGTGGACGGGGCTCTCGCCCGGCGCTCTGGACTCGACTCGGCTTTCGGCGCCCGCTTCGACATGGAGGTCGATGCCTTCCTGATCCTCGTCCTCTCGGCCGGCGCGACGCTGCTCGGCAAGGCCGGGCTCTGGGTGCTGCTGATCGGGTTGCTCCGCTATGCCTTCGTGCTGGCCGGCTGGCTTGACCCGCGGCTCACGCAGCCGCTCTTTCCATCCTTCCGGCGCAAGCTCGTCTGCGTCGTGCAGATCCTTTGCCTCTGTCTCCTCCTGCTGCCGGTGGTCGTCCCCCCGCTCTCGACCCTGATCGCGGCGGCCGCTCTCGTCTCGCTCCTCTGGTCCTTCGCGCGCGACACCCTCTTTCTCCTGCGCCAGGCCGCGCGTTCGGTCTGACAGCGGCCGGCTCAGCTGCGCTGGTTCCTCCGCCGCAACGCCTGCCAGACGAGTAGACCGAGGCCGGGAAGGGCGCCGGCGAGAGACAGCGCGCCGTAAAGGAGGCTTGCTGCCAGACCCTGCGCGGAGGTGGATCCGAGGAGCGGCCAAAGCGCCATCGCCGCCGCCTCCCGCGTGCCCCAGCCGCCGAGGCCGGATGGGATCAGCATGGCGAGGAGGGCGAGCGGGATGATGGTCAGCAGGGCTTCGAGCGGTAGAGGCGCGCCGACCGCCCGGCTGGCGATGAAGAATGTCACCCCATAAAGGGAGACGACGAGCAGGCTGAGGCCAAGCTGCACCGCCCAGGCTCCATCTTTCACAAAGACCTGGGCGAGATCCCGCGCGGTCGCAGCGACGAAGGCGGAGCGGCGCACGGCCAGCCGCAGCGCGAGAATGACGGAAAGCAGGACGATGAGCGCGCCGAGCGTCAGCGGTCCGGCGCCGAGCGACAGGTCCGGCGGCGCGACCATGCGGGGCCAGAAGAGAAGGCCCGTCAGCGCGACGAGAAGGAAGGCACCCTGGCCGGACAAGCGCTCGAAGAGCACGGCCTTGGCCGGCGCCTTCCATCCACCCGCCCCGCCTCCGCGCAAGCGGTAGGCGCGCAGCGCATCGCCGGCCATGCCGCCGGGCAGGCTCAGATTGAGAAGGCTCGCCACATAATATTCCCCGATCGCGCGTCCGAGCGAAATCTCCTGGCCGAGACGCGCCGCCGTGAAGCGCCAGCGCAAGGCCGAGAGCCAGATCTGCCCCTGGACCAGCGCCAGACCGGCGGCCACCGATGCCATCGAGACCTGTGCCAGCGCCTGGCGAAGGGCAGCAAGATCCACCGTCAACAGGAGCCAGCCGGCAAGGACGAGGACAAGCAGCGGCGCGACAATGCGGAGACTGGACAAAGGCAGTGACTTTCGTCTCTCTATCGGTCTGGCTTAGACATGGGCCGCCGCTGGCCGATCCCTCCAGCGCGCATGTCAAACCGTTCCACCTGCCGCGGTCGTGCCCTCCGCCCTTCGGGCCTGGGGAAGACGATCTCGGCCGTCATCGAAGATCAACCCCTGGGGGCTGAGGGAGTATCAGGGCATGATCCAGGGCCGGGTTTTGACCCTTGGCAGCGTCGTCATTGTCTCGCTCATCCTCATCCTCGTCGTCAATCTCCCGGATCGTCCCGATGCCGTCACGGCGGCGGCCTTTTTCCGCCTGCCGCTCGAATGGCCGATGACCCTGCTGCTGCTGCTGAGCGGACCGGCGATCACGCGACAGCTTTCGGCCTGGCTCGCCGGCCTGTCGATCGCGGTGGTCCTCGTCCTGAAACTCGCCGACCTCGGCGTGCAGTCCGCGTTCCAACGTCCCTTCAACCCCTATCTCGACCATCGCCTGCTGAGGAATGTGGCGAGCGGCGCGCTCGGCCTGCCGCTGGCGCTCCTTGCCGTTGCTGCTGCCTTGGCGATCCTCGGCCTTGTCGTCGCCCTGGCGATCCTGGCCGCCCGGCGGCTCTCGACTTTATCTTCGCCCCTGCGCCGGCCGCTGGCGATGGGTGCCGGCGCGCTGGCGCTGCTTGGCCTCTTCGGCCTTGCCCTGCCCCTCCCGATCGTCGAGGCGCGGATGCCTGCCTATCTGGCGGAGCGGCTCGCCCTGATGGTCCGCTCGGCCGAGGACATGCGGCGGTTCGAGGGCGAGCTTGCCGCCGGGGTCGGCCCTGCGAGCGGCACCGGGCTTTTCACCGGGCTCGCCGGAAAGGACGTCATCCTCGTCTTCGTCGAATCCTATGGCCGCTCCGCGCTTGAGGATCCGCGCTACCGGGATCGAATGGGCAAGCGCCTCAGCGCGGTCGAGACCGAGCTTTCCGAAGCTGGGCTTGCTTCGGCCAGCGCCTGGGTCACCTCGCCGACGGTCGGGGGCTTGAGCTGGCTCGCGCATGGCACGCTGCTCTCGGGCCTGTGGATCGACAGCCAGACGCGCTATGAGCGATTGATCCGGAGCGCGCAGCCGAGCCTCAACCGTCTCTTTGCCGAGGCCGGATGGCAGAGCGTCGCCGTCATGCCGGCCATCACGCAGGCCTGGCCGGAGGCTGCCTACTTCGGCTACCGCCGGGCCTGGACGGCCGGCGACCTCGGCTATCGCGGCAAGCCGTTCAACTGGGTGACCATGCCGGATCAGTTCACGCTGTCCGCCTTCGAGCGGCTGGTGCGCAGGCCCGCCCAAGCGGCGGGGCAGCGGGTCATGGCGGAACTGGCGCTGGTGTCGAGCCACGCGCCCTGGACGCCCGTTCCCCGCCTGATCGACTGGGCAGCGATCGGCGACGGCCTGATCTTCGACGAACAGGCGACGAGCGGCCCCTCGCCGACCGAGGTCTGGGCCGATCCAGAGCGCGTCCGCCAGCATTACATCGCCACCATCGATTATTCGCTGGAGACGCTCGGCAGCTATATGGCGCGTTTCGGCAAGGATGCCGTTTTCCTGGTGCTCGGCGATCATCAGCCGGCCGCGATCGTCACCGGACCGGATGCCTCCCGCGCCGTCCCCTTCTCCATCATCACCGCCGACCGCGCTCTCCTCGACCGCTTCCGCGCCGATGGCTTCGAACCCGGGCTGCGGCCCTCACCCACAGCGCGCGAATGGCGGATGGATGCGCTGCGCCAGCTTCTGATCGACCGCTTCTCCGCCGCGCCATAGGCAATAGCCACAGGAAGACGGTCAGCGCGGCAGGGAGAGCTCGAAGGTGGCGCCCTTGCCACGGCCGGGGCTGGAAACGCTGATCGTGCCGCCATGCAGCTCGACCAGCTGCTTGACCAGGGCGAGCCCGATGCCGAGCCCGCCGCGCGCATGTGCGAGGTGATGATCGACCTGGGAGAAGAGGTCGAAGACGCCGCGCATATCCTCCGCGCTCAGCCCGAGCCCGTCATCGACCACGCGCACCAGGATGCAGCCTTCCGCGGGAATGATTGCCGCTTCGAGATGACCGCCGGGCGGCGTGTACTTGGCGGCGTTGTTCAGCAGATTGGCGATGCACTGCGTGATCCGCACCTCGTCGGCAAAGATCAGAACCGGATCGTCGGGCAGGTCGATTATCAATGTATGCTGCTTGGCGTCTATGTTCTGGCGCGCCATGGCGACTGCGGCATGGAGGGATTCGCGCAGGTCGAACTCATCCCTGCGCAGCTCGATCTTCGCCTGGGTGATCCGCGAGATATCGAGGAGATCGTCGACCAGGCGGACGAGATGAGCCATTTGGCCGTCCATCAGGACCTTGATCTCCTCCGCCTTCGGCCCGTCCGGCCGGCGACGCAGGAGATTGAGCCCGCCCTGCAGGGCGGCGAGCGGATTGCGCAGCTCGTGGGCGAGGATCGCCAAAAACTCATCCTTCTTCCGGTCGGCCAGCTGCAGGGCCTGTGCCTGAGCCGCAAGAACATCGCGCTGCTCGGCGATCATCTGCCGCTGGCGAAAGATCTCGAAGAACACCTCGGTCTTGCTGCGCAGGATATCGGGCTCGATCGGTTTCTGGATGAAGTCGACCGCCCCCGCCTCGTAGCCCTGGAAGCGGCGCTCGGCGCTATTCGCACCGGCGGTGACGAAGATGATCGGGATGCGCTTGGTCCGCTCATTGCCGCGCATCAGTTCGGCGAGCTCGAAGCCGCTGAGGCCGGGCATTTGCACGTCGATCAGCGCCAGGGCCACGTCGTGCTGGAGAAGCAGCTCCAGCGCCTCGTCGCCCGAGCGGGCCTTGAGCAGCAGCAGCTCGTCCCGGCGCAGCAGAGCCTCCAGCGACAGGAGGTTCTCCGGCAGATCGTCGACGAGCAGGAAGGTGACCGGCTTGTTCATGTGGCGAGACTCGACAGGTGTGAGGCAATCTGCGGGAGGGGGAGAACGCAGGCCTCGGGGCAGGCGGCGAGCGCCGCCTCGGGCATGGCGCGGGCATAGGCACCCTGCGGATCCTGGACGATGGCGACGCCGCCGGCCCGGACGATCGCCTGCAAGCCCTTTGCGCCATCCTGATTGGCGCCGGTCAGCACGATGCCCACCAGCCGATCGGCAAAGACATCGGCCGCGCTCTCGAAGGAGACGTCGATCGACGGGCGGGAGAAGAGCACCGCATCCTCGTTGGACAAGGCGATCGTCTCCTGATCCTCGATCAGCATGTGGTAATCGGGCGGCGAGACATAGACGGTGCCGGCGCGAACCGGCTCCTTGTCTTCCGCCTCGATGACCCGCAACGCGCATTTGGCATCAAAGATTTCCGCCAGAACGCTGCGCTTGTCGGGCGGCAGATGGACGATGACGAAGATCGGCCAGGGAAAGCCGGCATCGAGCGCCGGCAGGATGAAATTGAGGGCCTCCAGCGCGCCGGCTGAAGCGCCGATGACGACCGCACCCGCCTGTCCGCCGCTCATGATCCGGTCCTCTGATAGATCTTCTCTTCGCGCACGAAGTCGCGGAAGGCGGCCGCATGGGCGGAGAAGCGCAGGGTTTCCTTGGCGCCGAGGCCGAGAAAGCCGTAGCGCGGCAGCGAATCCTTGAACAGGCCGATGGCGCGATCCTGCAGGTCGCGATCGAAATAGATCATGACATTGCGGCAGGAGACGAGCTGCATCTCGCCGAAGACCTGATCGGTGACGAGCGAGTGATCGGAAAAGACGACGTTGCGCCGCAGGCTCTTGTCGAGCAGGCAGCGATCATAGCCGGTCTGGTAATAGTCGGAGAGCGAGGTGCGGCCGCCGGAGAGCCGGTGATTTTCGGTGAACAGCCGGACGCGATCGAGATCGTAGACTCCGGCCTCGGCCTGGGCCAGCGCATCCGGATTGATGTCGGTCGCATAGAAGATGGTGCGCTCCTCCAGACCTTCCTCGCGGAAGAGGATGACGAAGGAATAGAGCTCTTCGCCGCTGCTGCAGCCGGCAATCCAGACCTTTAGCGACGGATAGGTCTGCAGATGCGGCACGACCTTCTCGCGAATGGCGCGAAAATAGGAGGGGTCGCGAAACATCTCGCTGACCTGAACGGTGAGGAAGCCCAGGAGATGCGGCAGCATGGCGGGATCGTGCAGCGCCCCCTCCTGCATGGCGGAGATGGTGGCAAAGCCCAGCTGCTCGCGCGCCTGGCGCAGCCGCCGGCGGATCGACGACATGGCATAGCTGCGGAAGTCGTAGTGGTATCGATGGTAGAGCGCCTCCAGCAGCAGCCGGATCTCGATGTCTTCCACCTTCATCGTGTCGGTCGTCTCGTTCATTGCGGCATCCAGACGCGCACGAGCGAGAGAAGCTTCTCCACATCGAGGGGCTTTGCCATGTAGTCATTGGCGCCCGCCTCGATGCAGCGCTGCTGGTCGTCCGGCATGGCCTTGGCGGTCAGCGTGATCACTGGGAGCTTCTTGAACTCCGGCATCTTGCGGATCATCCGCGTGGCGGTGAGCCCGTCCATGACCGGCATCATCACATCCATCAGGACGAGATCGATCCGCCGGTCCGGCTGCGCCAGAGACGACTGCAGCATCTGCAGCGCCTCCTCGCCATTGCGGGCGATCTCGATCAGCGCGCCGCGTGGCTCCAGGATGTTGGTGAGCGCATAGACATTGCGCACGTCGTCCTCGACGACCAGGATCCGCCGGCCTTCGAGCAGCGCATCCCGGTTGCGCGCCTTGCGGATCATTTTCTGTTGCTCGTCGGGCAGTTCCGACACCACCTGGTGCAGGAACAGCGTCACCTCGTCGAGCAGGCGCTCCGGAGATTTTGCGCCCTTGATGATGATCGACTTCGAATAGCGGCGCAGCTTCTGTTCTTCCTCCGGCGTCAAGAGCCGGCCGGTATAGACGATGACCGGTGGGAAGGAGTGCGTGCTGTCTTGGCTGATCGTTTCGAGCAGCGAATAGCCGGATGCATCCGGCAGCGAGAGATCGAGCACCATGCAGTCGAAGGTCTGTTCCTTCAGAAGGGCCAGACAGTCGGCGGCCGTCGCCGCCCCCACCGTTTCCACCTCCGGCGAACCGATCAGCTTGGCGACCGCATCGCGCTGGATGTCGTTATCCTCGACGATGAGCACGCGGCGGACATTCTGGGTGATCTTCGCTTCGAGCGAGCGGAACACCCCGACCAGCTGATCGCGCTGCACCGGCTTCAGCGCATAGCCGACCGCGCCGAGCGACAAGGCGCGCTCTGTATAGTCGTCCCCCGAGATGATGTGGATCGGGATATGGCGGGTGCGCACATCGCGCTTCAGCCGGTCGAGCACGGACAGGCCGGACTGGTCGGGCAGGCCGATATCGAGCACGATGGCGCTCGGCATGAACTGCCGGGCAAGCTCGAGCGCCTCCTGCGCCGTGCCGGCGTGCAAAGCCTGGAAATTAAGCTCGCGGGCAAGATCGCGCAGGATCATGGCGAAGGACTGGTCGTCCTCGATGATCAGCAGCTTTCGGCCCTGTTCACCGCTCTGCAGGCGGTCATCCTCCAGCACCCGGAAGGCGCGGGGGCGGGGAACCGGCGCTTCCGCCTCGCTTCTCGATGGAGCCTGCGAGGTAGGCCTCTGAGCGGGCGGGATTGAGGGAAGTGGCGCCGGTAAGGGAGGCCGGCCGGCTGCCGGGACCACCACTGTGGCATCGAAGACCTGGGGCACGACGATGGTGAAGGTGCTGCCGGCGCCCGGCCGGCTCTGCAGGTGGATCGAGCCGCCGAGCAGGCGAACGAGCTCGCGGGAAATCGACAGGCCGAGACCGGTGCCGCCGAACTTGCGACTGATCGTTCCATCCGCCTGATGGAAGGCATCGAAGATGCGGCGCTGCTGCTCCTCGGCAATGCCGATGCCGGTATCAATGACAGAGATCGCCAGCTGCCGGTCGCCGGTCGGGCGGATCTGCATGGAGACGCTGCCCTTCTCGGTGAATTTCAGCGCATTGGCGAGCAGGTTCTTCAGCACCTGTTCCAGGCGCTGCGGATCGGTTTCGACCACCGCTGGCGCGTCCTCCGCCACCTCGATCGTGAAGTCGAGCCCCTTGTTCTTGGCCAGCGGTTCGAACATGTGGCGCAGCGTGTTGACCGTTCGGTCGATCAGCACCGGCTCCGGCCGCACTTCCACATGCCCGGCCTCGATCTTGGAAAGGTCGAGAATATCGTTGATCAGGTTGAGGAGATCATTGCCGGAGGACTGGATGGTCTGGGCGTATTTGACCTGTTCCGGCGTCAGGTTTTCGTCCGGATTGTCAGCGAGCAGCTTGGCGAGGATCAGCGAGGAATTGAGTGGCGTGCGCAGCTCATGCGACATGTTGGCGAGGAAGTCGGACTTGTACTGGCTCGCCTGCTCCACCTCCTGCGCCTTGAGCTGGATCGCCTGATTGGCGCGCTCCAGATCGTCGCGCTGGCGCTCGAGCTCCTGGGCCTGTTCCTCCAGCTGCGAATTGGTCTGTTCCAGCTCGACCTGCTGCTGCTCGAGCCGGCTCTGGGATTCCTTCAGCGCCCGGCCTTGCTCTTCCAGCTCCTCATTGCCGACGCGCAGCTCCTCGCCCTGCACCTGCAGCTCCTCCGCCTGGCGCTGCGTCTCGCGCAGGAGTTTTTGCAGCGCTGTGCGGAACTCGGCCGAGCGAATGGCCGCGGCCATAGTGGCGGACGACTGTTCGAGAAGCTCGAGAATATGGTCGCCGACCGGCCGCAAAAAGCCGAGCTCGACGATCGCCTTCAGCTCGCCATCGATGCTGGCAGGCGCCAGGCTGAGATAGCTGGGCGCCTCATGGCCGAGACCGGACCCGAAGCGGATATAGCCCTCCGGCACGGCGCCGACGACGATCGGCCGCTGATCCTGAACGACATGGCCGAACAGCCCATCATTCGGGGCAAGCCGTTCCGGCACGGAGGCTTCGGTCGGCACGCCGAATGTGGCGCTGCGGGCAAAGCCCTGCTCATCCTTGATATAGACGAGTCCCGCGACGGCCCCGACATAATCGGTGAGGTATCGCAGGATGTTCTCGCTGAGTTCGTCCGTCGTCTTGTCGCCCATCAGCGCCTGACCGAGGCCGACCTGGGCCTGCTGCAGCCAGGCCTGGCGCCGGCGCGTCAGCGTCACGCGGCGCAACAGGAAGCCGATGAGCACGGTCAGCATCAGCCCGAGCACACCGGTCAGCACGACGAAGCCGAAGGCGGTCTTGTAGGCCGCGCGCATGTCGGCGAGCCGGATCGCCCGCTGATTGGCTTCCTCGGCCCGCATGTCGGCAATCGTCGCGCGGATCGCGTCCATGGCGTTCTTGCCAAGATCGGAATTGACCAGATCGATGGCCGCCTGGGCGTTGCCCGCCCGGCGCAGGTCGATCGTGCGGGTCAGCTCGTCGCGCTTCACGGTCAGCTGACCTTCGAGATCGCTGAGGCGCCGACGCTGGACCGGATTCTCCGCCACCAGCGTCGCGACCTCCGCCAGCTGCTTGCGGATCTGGCCCTGCGCGCGCTCGAAGGGTTCCAGGTAGCGTTCGTTGCCGGTCAGCAAATAGCCGCGCTGGCCGGTTTCTGAATCCTGGACGTCGGACTGCAAGAGATCGATGGCGACGATCACATTATGGGTCTGCACGACGCGGCTGTTGTTCTCCCGCAGCGAAGCGGTGGTGGAAAGCAGGGTTGCCGTGCTCACCACGAAGAACAAAAGCGCGACCGACAGGCCGATGGCGACGATCGGATCAAGACCGAGCCCGCGCGTCAGGCGAGCGGCGGCATCCTTCCTGTGCATGTCTCTGCAGTCCCTATTCACAAAACTAGGCCGGCCTGTGCGGCGCCTTATGGTCTTTATGCGCAACGCAAAAGTTTAGTAAGTCAAAAACGCCCGAAAGCCGTGCCTTCTGCGGCCGTGGCGAATGCGCGGCGCGAGACCGCACGGGAAGAAGACCACCACGCCATGTCCGAAGCCCTTCGGTCGATCCACCACCACGACGCTGCGCCTCGAAATCAATTGACGCGCCGCAGCCGGTCAGATCGCAGGGCTGACATAAGAGCCGGCGCTGCCGCGGCAATGTCTGGCGGGGTGACAGAAGGCTTTTCCTTTGCTTGAGGGGTGATCGCAAAGGAGCCTCGCTTGCAGGGAGGCCGAGAACAGCGCCTTTATGAACAGAGTCTTAAAAACCTGTCATGGACGCGTCACGCCTTTCGTGCAACGGCTACGATGCTGGATCTCCGGTCAACGGCCCCCTCCCAGCCGTAGCCCATCAAGAAGGACCCGTCATGTCGCACGACCTCGACACCCGCTTCGCGCTTGCACAGAGCCTCGCCCGGAAGGCCGGCGCGCTGGCGCTCGACTATTTCAATCGTCGTGAGACGCTGATCATTGAAACCAAGCGTGACGCGCAGGATGTGGTCTCGATCGCCGATCGAGAGGTCGAAATGCTCATTCGCGGTGCCGTATCGGACGCGCATCCAGAGGATGGTTTCCTCGGCGAGGAATATGGGCTGACGCCCGGCACGTCCGGTTATAGCTGGGTGGTCGATCCGATCGACGGCACCAGCCCCTTCGTGAACGGGATGCCGAACTGGTGCGTCTCGATCGCCGTGCTCCACGAGCGCCAACCGGTGATCGGCGTCATCTATGCGCCGCTGTTCGAGGAGCTCTATGCTGGGGCGGTCGGCAAGGGCGCAACGCTGAATGGGCGGACGCTGACGCTCGATCCGACGCGCACGATCCGCAATGCGCCTACCGGCCTTGGAGCCAATGGCCATGTCACTCCGGCCTTCGTGGCCGGCATGGTGGAGTCGCTGCTGACCGCCGGTGGCACATTCATCCGCAACGGATCCGGCGCACTGATGCTCGCCTATGTCTCGGCCGGCCGGCTGGTCGGCTATCACGAGCCATACATGCATGCCTGGGACTGCTTAGCCGGCTATTGCCTCATCAAGGAAGCGGGCGGCTGGCACCAGCCATTCCCAGCGGACGACGACCAGATCACCCGCGGCGCGCCGGTCCTGGCCGCTAGCCCGGGCGCGGTAGACGACCTCAGGGCGATCGCCGGTCTTTAAAAAACTGGTCTCCTCGGCGGCATCGGGCGCAGGCCCGGTGCCATTCGCTCGATCACAGAAAGTCGGCGCGATGCGGGGTGAAGCAATCGACGAGGCGGCCTTTTTCCAGCGCCTTGACGCCATGCTTGAGGCCGGAGGGAACGATGAAACTGTCGCCGGCCTTCAACCGCTCCGTGCGGCCGTCGATGGTGACGTCGAAGCTGCCCTCCGCCACATAGCTCGACTGCACATGCGGATGATCATGGATCCAGCCCTCGCCGCCCGCCTCGAAGGCGAACTCGACCATCATCAGTTCCGCCGTGTAGCAGATGATCCGCCGCTTGTTGCCATCCGGCGTGTCCTGCCAGCTGCCCTCCGCGGCACGCACGAAAATATCCTTACTTTGAACCATGATCACCTCGCCAGCCATCCGCCGTCGACCGGCAGGACGGCGCCATGCATATAGTTGGAGGCGCGCGCCAGCAGGAAGACCGCCGCATCGCCGATATCGTCGGGAACACCCCAGCGCCCGGCCGGAATCCGCTCGAGGATCGACCGGCTGCGGTCCGGATCATTGCGAAGCGCTTCCGTATTGTTGGTCTCGATATAGCCGGGTGCGATGACATTGACGTTGACGCCCTTCGCGGCCCATTCGTTCGCAAGCAGCCGGGTGATGCCGAGCACGCCATGTTTCGAGGCCGTGTAGGAGGCGACCCGGATGCCGCCCTGGAAGGAGAGGAGCGAGGCGATGTTGACGATCCGCCCCGGGCGTCCCTGTGCCAGGCAGGCGCGGCCATAGGCCTGGCAGAGGAAGAACAGGCTGCGCAGGTTGACATCCATCACCGCGTCCCAGTCGTCCTCGGTAAAATCCACCGCATCGGCGCGGCGGATGATGCCGGCATTGTTGACGAGACCGTCCAGCGGGGCCGCTGCCATGAGCGTCTCGAGCAGGGCAATCGTGGCCTTGCTGTCGGCAATGTCCGCCATGGCCTCGCTGAAGCCAGCCCCCTCGGCCTCAACGAAGCGTGCCGTCTCCGCCATGGAAGAGCGGCCGATGCCGATGACCGAACCGCCGGCGCGCGCGATGGCAACCGCGATTCCCTGCCCGATCCCGGTATTGGCGCCCGTGACGGCAATGCGCTTGCCGGCAAGGCTGAAGGCCGAAAGATCGCTCACCGCATCTCTCCGATCGCCACGGCGTCGACATCGGTATAGTCGACATTGTCGCCGGCCATCGCCCAGATGAAGGCGTAGTTGGACGTACCGCAGCCGGAATGGATCGACCAGGCGGGCGAAAGCACCGCCTCCTCATTGGCCATGACGATATGGCGGGTTTCCGAAGGCTCGCCCATGAAGTGGAAGACGCGCGCCGTCTCGGCGAGATCGAAATAGAGATAGGCTTCCATGCGCCGGTCATGGATATGCGCCGGCATGGTGTTCCAGACCGAGCCCTTGGCGAGCTGCGTCATGCCGACGACGATCTGGCAGGTCTCGACCGTGGTGGTGAACTGGAAGATCGAGCGCTCGTTGGAGGTCTCTTGGGCGCCGAGGTCGAGGCGCTTGGCATCGGCGAGCGTGATCAGCCGCGTCGGGCATTTGCGGTGGGCGGGGGCCGAGAGAATGTAGAACTTGGCCGGCGCCGCAGCATCCTTTGAGGCGAAGCTGATCGTTTCGCCGAGGCCGACATAAAGCATGTCGCGCGTGCCGAGCGGGTGGGTGGTCTCGCCGACGGTGATCTCGCCGGCGCCACCGATATTGACGGCGACCAGCTCGCGCCGCTCCAGGAAGGATTTGGTCCCGACCGGCTTGATGGTCTCGAGCGCGAGCGTCTCGCCGAGCGGCATGGCGCCGCCGACGATCATCCGGTCGTAATGGGTATAGGTCAGCGTGATCTGGCCCGGCGCAAACAGCGTGCCGATGTGGAAGTGGTGACGCAACTCATCCGTACCCATTGTGGCGGCGGCGGCAGGGTCGATCGCGAAACGGGTGCTGTATTCGGGGGTCATGTCACTCTTTCTTCCATGGTTCAAAAGGTGCGGATCCGGGCGGGAGGCGCCGCATTCTGCGTATAGTCGGATTGCTGGCCGGAGAGCCGCTTGCGGTAGCGCTCCTGAGCGGCCACGAGATGGGCGCGCATCGCGTCCCGCGCCCCATCGGCGTCCCCTGCGGAGATCGCCTGGAGGATGCGCAGATGCTCGCGCTGCAGGCCGTTCAGATAGTCGGTGGAGAGCACCTCGATCGAATACCAGGGGGAGTTCCGGTCGCAGGGGATGGTGCGATCGCCGAGCGCATCCAGGATCTCGACATAGAAGGGATTGTTGGTGGCCGAGGCGATTTCGCGGTGGAAGGCGAAGTCCGCCTTGCCGGTCGGTTCGCCCTGCTTGAGCAGATGTTCGAACTCGAAGAAGGCCTCCTGGATGCGGGCCTCCTGCGAGGGGCTGCGACGCTGGGCGGCTAATCCCGCGCTTTCGATCTCGATGCCCATGCGAACTTCCAGCACGTTCACCGCCTGGCTGATGCGGTTGCCCATATCGGCGGTAAGCGCGCTGATCTTGCGGGTCGGATGGTCAAGCACGAAGACGCCGGCCCCGTGGCGGGCTTCCACCAGATTGTCGGCGGCAAGTGCCGCCACCGCCTCGCGGACCACCGTGCGGCTGACCCCGAAGATCTCGGTCATGCGCTGCTCGGTCGGCAGCCGTTCGCCCACCTGGAAATCGCCGGCCAGGATCTGCGTGCGCAGCGCCTGGGCGACATTCTCAGAAAGCTTCGGCTTGCGCTCGACCTTCATATCCACTGGAAGTCCGCTCATCGTCGTTCCACTCCAAAAGCCCTATTTGAACACGCTCGGCAGCCAGAGCGAGAGAGCCGGAATATAGGTGACAAGAAGAAGAACCACGATGCCCGCCCCATAGAAGGGCCAGATGGAGCGCATGGCTTCCCAGACCGATATCTTCCCCACCGCGCAGGCAACGAACTGGACGCCGCCGACCGGTGGCGTATTCAGCCCGATACCGTAGTTCAGGATCATGATCACGCCGAAATGGACGGGATCGACGCCATAGGCGGTGGCGATCGGCAGGAAGATCGGCGTGGTGATGATGATCGTCGGGCCCATATCCATGAAGGTGCCGAGCACCAGCATCAGGACATTGAGCAACAGGAGGATCATGATCGGATTGTCCGACAGCGTCTGCATCCAGGCGACCAGCGTTGCGGGGACGCGCAGGAAGGCCATCAGCCAGGAGAAGGCGGCCGCGCAGCCGATGATGAGCAGCACCATGGCGGTGGTTCGCACGGCGCCCATGGTCGCATGGACGAAATCCTGCCAGCTCAGCTGGCGATAGATCAGCAGCGTGACGAGGAAGGCGTAGATGACGGCGATGCAGGAGCTCTCCGTCGCCGTGAAGATGCCGGAGCGCACGCCGCCGAAGATGATGGCGATCAGCAGCAGGCCCGGGAGGGCGACGGCGAAGAGATGCAAGGCGGTCGCAAAGCCGGGGAAGCGCTCGGTCGGATAGCCGCGCTTGCGGGCGACGATATAGGCGGTGACCATCAGCACCGCGGCAAAGAGCAGGCCGGGAATGACTCCGGCGGTAAAAAGGTCGGCGATCGAGATCTTCCCGCCCGCAGAGATCGAATAGATGATCATGTTGTGCGAGGGCGGCAGAAGCAGCGCGATCAAGGCTGCCATGGAGGTGACGTTGACGGCATAGTCCGCGCCATAGCCGCGCGCCTTCATCTGCGGGATCATCAGCCCGCCGACGGCGGCAGCCTCGGCGACTGCCGAGCCGGAAATGCCGCCGAACAGCGTCGAGGTCAGGATGTTGACCTGTCCGAGCCCGCCGCGCAGATGCCCGACGATCGAGGCCGCGAAGGCGACGATGCGCCCGGCGATGCCGCCGCGCACCATCAGGTCGCCGGAATAGATGAAGAAGGGAATGGCGAGCATGGAGAAGACGCTCATGCCCGAATTCAGCCGCTGGAACACCACCAGCGGCGGCAGGCCCATATAGATGACGGTCGCCAGGCTGGAGACGCCGAGGCAGAAGGCGATCGGCGTGCCGATCAGCATCAGCAGCGTGAAGGCGCCGAACAGGATCCACAGTTCCATCTGATCAATTCCCCTTCGTCACGGGCGGCCGGTTGCCGGAACCAAGCGTGGCGGCGTCCTTGCGGACGTCATCGATGTTTTCGAGCTCGACGGCGATTTCGGTCGGCGCCATCTCGTCCAGCGCCTCGTCGATCGGCGCGCCCGTGGCCCGAAGGAGGATGCGCTCGAGCGCGAAGAGGACGATCAGCGCGCCGCCGCCGATCAGCGGCGCATAGTCCCAGGCGCCGGAAATGCCGAGCGAGGGCAGCGTGGTGGCCCAGGTCAGGCCGACGAGCTTGCCGCCATACCAGATCATCCCCAGGCCGAAGGCGAAGATGACGATGTCCGAGATCATGCGCAGCCACTTCTTGCCGGCCGGCGGCAGGACATAGAGCAGCACGTCGAAGCCCATATGGTTGTTCTCCCGCACGCCGACGGCGGCGCCGAGGAAGATGAACCAGCTCATGAGGATCACCGCGCCGGGCTCGGTCCAGCTTGGCGAGTCGTTCAGCACATAGCGGCAGAACACCTGGTAGGCGACGATGACCGTCATGGCGATCAGGCCGACGCCAGCGACATAGAGCGCCGCGGTGTTGAGCTTCGTCAGGATCGGCAGGCCCGATCTGAGTGAGGTGGTCATGGTGTGACTGTCTCCTGGCCCTTTCCGGCTTGCGGGAAGGGAGCGGACCGCGCGGCCCGGACAAATCCTACAAGAGGGCGCGGCCGCCCGCCCGCGCCCGGTCGGCGCGACGGCGGGCGGCCGGCGGCTTACTGTACCGCCTGCACGTCGGCGACGAGCTTCTTCAGGACATCATCGGTGATGTGCTTGTCGTAGACCGGCTTCATCGCATCGATGAAGCCCTGCTTCTCGACCTCATTGATCTGGGCGCCGGCCTTTTCGACATTGGCGCGCGATTCCTGGGTCTTGGCGGCCCAGAGCTCGCGCTGCTTGGCGACGCTGTCCTTGGCCGCCTGCCTGAAGATCGCCTGGTCTTCCGGCGTCAGCTGGTCGAAGGCGGCCTTGTTCATCACGAAGACCTCGGGGAGGATCGTGTGCTCGTCGAGCGAGAAGTTCTTGGCCACTTCATAGTGCTTGGCCGTATCGAAGCTCGGGAAGTTGTTCTCCGCCCCGTCGATGACGCCCGTCTCGATCGAGGAATAGACCTCGCCATAGGGCATGGGCGTGGCATTGGCGCCAAGTGCGGCCACCATGTCGACGAAGATGTCGGACTGGATGACGCGGAACTTCAGCCCCTTCATGTCCGCAACCGTCTTGATCGGCTTCTTGGCATTGTAGAAGGAGCGGGCACCGGCGTCGTAGAAGGCGAGCGCCACCAGGCCAGCCGGCTCGAAGGCCGCCTTGATCTGGTCGCCGACCGGGCCGTCCATGACCTTGTGCATGTGGTCTTCCGAGCGGAAGATATAGGGCAGCGCCGGGATGATGCTCTCCTTCACGGTGCCGTTGAAGGGCGCCATGGAGACGCGGTTGAGCTCGATGACGCCGGAGCGGACCTGCTCGATCGTGTCCTTTTCCTCGCCCAGCTGGGCGGAGTGATAGACCTCCACCGCATAGCGCCCGGCCGTGCGCTCCTTGACGAGTTCGCCGAAGTATTTAACGCCCTCGACCGTCGGATAGCCATCCGGATGCGTGTCCGAGGACTTCAGCACGGTCTGTGCCGAGGCCGTCCCCAGCATCATGAGCGACGCGAGCGCAACGCCCGTCCAGAGTTTGGTGATGTGCAACATTGTCTCCTCCCAGTACGCAGGCCTTCGCCTGCTGTTGCCGTCGTTTCGTTATGGGTTCAAAGCTTGTAGGCCCTCCTGGCGAGCCCGTAGGTCAGGTCCCGCGCGAGATCATGAGCCTCCTCCTCCCCCAGCCGGTGCTCGGCCACGAGCCGCGCCAGGAAGGCGCAATCGACCCGGCGGGCGACATCGTGGCGGGCAGGGATCGAGGGGAAGGCGCGAGTGTCGTCGTTGAAGCCGACCGTGTTGTAGAAGCCGGCCGTTTCCGTCGTCATCTCGCGGAAGCGGCGCATGCCTTCCGGACTGTCGTGAAACCACCAGGCGGGGCCGAGCTTCAGCGCCGGATAGACGCCGGCGAGCGGCGCCAGCTCGCGCGCATAGCTGGTCTCGTCGAGCGTGAAGAGGATGATCGAGACGCGCGGGTCGGTGCCCACCGCATCGAGCATGGGCTTCAGCGCCCGGACATAATCGGTCTGCGTCGGAATATCGAAGCCCTTGTCGCGTCCGAACTTCTTGAAGATCGCCGGCGAATGGTTGCGCCAGGAGCCCGGATGGATCTGCATGACGAGCCCGTCCTCGGCACTCATCTTCGCCATCTCCGTCAGCATCTGCGCACGGAACAGGGCTCGCTGCCGCTCATCCGCCTTGCCGGACCGCACGCCGTCGAACAGGGCCTCGGCCTCTCTCGCCGAAAGATTGGCGGTCTCGGCCGAGGCGAGCCCATGATCGGTCGCCGTGGCGCCGAAGGACTGGAAATAGGCACGGCGGTTGCGGTGCGCGTCGAGATAGCCCTGCCAGCGGCCCGTATCACAGCCGCTGATTTCGCCCAGCCGATCCAGCGCCACGGCAAAGCCTTCGAAGTCCGGGTCGATGACCGCATCCGGCCGGTAGGCGGGGATCACGCGGCCGCTCCAGCCGCTCTCGCGGATCATGCGGTGCCAGGAAAGATCGTCGAGCGCGCCGTCGGTCGTCGAGATGACCTCGATGTTGAACCGCTCGAACAAGGCGCGGGGCCGGAACGCATCGGTCTGCAGCTGCGCGGCGATCGCGTCATAGTGCCGGTCGGCATTAGCGGGGGTCAACGACTCTTCGAGGCCGAAAAGATTGGCGAAGGTGTAGTCGAGCCAGAGGCGGGTCGGGGTTCCGCGGAAGAGAGAGTAGTTCTCGGCGAAGATCCGCCAGATCCGCCGTCCATCGGTCTCGACCGGCGTGCCATCCAGCGTCGGAACACCGAGATCCTCAAGCCGCACGCCCTGACTGAACAGCATGCGGAAAATATAATGATCCGGGACGATCAGCAGTTGGGCTGGGTCTGGGAACAGCGCATTCTCGGCGTACCAGCGCGGATCGGTGTGACCATGCGGACTGATGATCGGCAGATCCTTGATGCCGGCAAAGAGATCCCGCGCGATCGATCGGGACGCGGCATCGGTCGGAAACAGCAAATCCTGCGCAACAAGGGTCATGAGATCAGCCGCTCCTCCTTCGGCTATATCATTGGGTAGGATTAAAGAGAGATCATGTCAACATACAAAAAAACACTAGTTGTATGATGACTTTTCCTTGACGCGTGAGTCGGCCTTTGGCACCACTGGCGCGGGTTGGATCGGAGGAACCATGGACGACCGATCAGCGGCGCCGGAGAAGCGCTTGAGCAATCGCCATCTCGAAATGCTGCCGAACGCCATGTCCGGGCCGAGCTTTGACCGCCACACGGTCACGCCCGGCATCGTGCATCTGGGTCTCGGCGCTTTCCATCGCGCGCACCAGGCCGCCATCATCGACCGCTGCCTCAGCTCCGGGGAGACGGACTGGGGTATCATCGGCGCCTCGCTCCGCAGTCCGGCGACGCGTGACGCGCTCGATCCGCAGGATGGCCTTTACACCCTGGCGGTCGTCGATGGCTCGGGAGAACGCTTGACCGTCATCGGCGCCCTGCTGCGCTCGCTGGTGGCCCCCGAGGATCCGGCGGCACTGATCGCGTGCCTTGCCGATCCGCGCATCCGAATCGTGACGCTGACGGTAACGGAGAAGGCCTATTTGCGGGCCGCATCAGGCGGGCTCGATCTCGATCATCCTGACATCGTCCACGACCTTGCTGCACCCGAGTCGCCACGGACGATCTACGGCTTTCTGACGGCGGCGATCGCCCGGCGGCAGGCGGCAGACATCGCGCCCTTCACCCTGCTCTCCTGCGACAATCTTCCCGAAAACGGCAAAACGCTCAAACGCCTGCTCGTCGCCTTCGCCACGCGCCGCGACGCGGCGCTCGGCCGCTTCGTCGACAGCGCCATCGCCTTCCCCTCCAGCATGGTCGACCGGATCGTGCCCGCCACCACCGATGCCGATCGAGACCGGATCTCGGCGCGGCTTGGCCTGCAGGATGCCTGGCCGGTCACGACCGAGCCCTTCCTGCAATGGGTGATCGAGGATAATTTCACGGCCGGCCGGCCCCAATGGGAACGCTTCGGCGTCGAGATGGTGGCGCATGTCGCCCCCTTCGAGGAGATGAAGCTGCGGCTCCTCAACGGCGCCCATTCGGCCATCGCCTATCTCGGCCTGCTTGCCGGCCATGCGACCGTTTCCGAGGCCTTTGCAGACCCGCTGATCCGGCGCTTCGTGTCGCGGCTCTGGGCCGAGGCCATCCCCTCGTTGCCAAGCGATGCCGGTCTCGACCCGGCGGCCTATGTCGCGAGCCTGACGGAACGGTTCGACAATCCGGCGCTCAAGCATCGCACGGCGCAAATCGCCAATGACGGCAGCCAGAAGCTGCCGCAGCGGATCATCGCGGTAGCGCTCGCAAGACTTGCCGCCGGCGGATCGGCCGATCATCTGGCCCTGGTGCCGGCCGCCTGGCTGGCGGCCGCCAAGGCTCGAAATGCCGGCCTGCCGGCAGCCGGCTTCACCGATCCGCTCGACGAGGTCCTGGCAGAGATCTTCGACGGCGCGGGCAGTTCACGCGACAAGGTCGAAGCAGCGATCGAAGCAGCCGGATTTGCGGCCGGTGACCGGAACCGGGCGAGGCTCGTCGACAGCATCGCCGCCCACTACGAGACGCTCCTGCAACACGGCGTGACAATGACATTGGAAAAGGTGCTCGCATGAAGGAAACCTGGCGCTGGTTCGGCCCCGACGATGCGGTGACGCTTGCCCATGTCCGCCAGGCAGGCGCCAGCGGCATCGTCAGCGCGCTGCATCACCTGAACGACGGCCGCGCCTGGCCGGCCGACGAGATCGATCGGCGGAAGGCGGAAATCGAGGCTTCAGGGCTGACCTGGGACGTGGTGGAAAGCATCATCGTCCATGAGGACATCAAGACCCGCAGCGGCCGCTACCGCGACTATATCGAGAATTACAAGCAGTCGGTCCGTGCCATCGCCGCCGCCGGCATCACCACGCTCTGCTACAATTTCATGGCGATCACCGACTGGACGCGGACCGATCTGCACGCCCCCATGCCGCATGGCGGCAATGCGTTGCGCTTCGATATCGTCGACTTCTGCGCCTATGATGTCCTTGTCCTCAAGCGCAAGGGCGCCGAAGCCGATCACCCCGAGGGACGGATCGAAGCGGCCAGGGCGCGGCTCGCCGGCATGAGCGAGAGCGACCTCGCGCGGCTGGAAAACAATCTGATCGGCTGGGTGCCCGCGCGCGAATTCGTGTTCGACCGCGACAGTTTCAGGCGCGCGCTGGCCGTCTATGACGATCTGACCGAGGAGGGACTGCGCGACAATCTTTTCGCCTTCCTGCGCGAGATCGTGCCGGTGGCCGAAGAGGTTGGCGTCCGCATGGCGATCCATCCCGATGATCCGGCCTTCCCGATTTTCGGCCTGCCGCGGGTGGTCTCCTCCGCGCCAGCCGCCAAGGCCCTACTCGGAGCGATCGATTCGCCTTCGAATGGCCTGACGCTCTGCACCGGCTCCTATGGCTCGAACGGGGCCAACGACCTGCCGCAGATGGCCAGGGACTTCGGTCCAAAGATCCATTTCGCGCATCTGCGCAATGTGACGAAGGAGCCGGACGGCTCTTTCCACGAGGCCGAGCATCTTGGCGGCGATACCGACATGGTCGAGGTTGTGGCGGCGCTGATGCGCGAAGAGGCCCGGCGGCAAGCGGAAGGGCGGACGGACTGGCAGATCCCGATGCGGCCCGACCATGGCCATGCGATCGTCGACGACATCGGCAAAAAGGTAAACCCTGGCTATTCCTGCATCGGCCGGCTGAAGGGGCTCGCCGAACTTCGCGGCATCCAGACCACACTGGCAAAGACCGGCATCCCGGACTGGCTGTAGAACGTCCCACACACGACATCGTCTCCGGCACCGCTGTGCCGGCTGGCGGCCTGCCGCTGAAACCAAGCGCCCGGCGCCTCAGCCGCAACGGCCCTAGGAGGATGAACCATGCACGCTTCCAGACAATGGCGCGCCGGCATTATCGGTCTCGGCATGGCAGCACCGCCGCATGTGGAGAGCCTGCGCGATCTGCGCGACCGTGTGACGGTTGCCGGTACCTACAGCCCCAGCGTCGCCCGAAGGCAGGCTTTCCATGAGCGCTACGGACTGCCGGTGGTCGAGAGTGCCGATGCGCTGTTCGATGATCCGTCGATCGACTATCTGATCATCCTGACGCCGCCCGCCAGCCATCTGGAGCTTGTTCGGCGCGCGGCCAAGCGGGGCAAGCCCGTGCTGCTCGAAAAGCCGCTCGAGGTGACACTGGCGCGATCCAAGGAATTGGTGGCGGTCGCGGCCGCCATCCCGCTCATCGTCTGCTTCCAGCGGCGTTTTCGCCGATCCTTCATCGAGACGGCACGGCTGGTGGCCGACGGCGCGCTCGGCGAGATCGTCTCCGCCACGCTGCAGCTGCGCAATTGGCGTCCGCAGAGCTATTATGACGAGCCCGGCCGCGGCACCCTGGCCCGCGATGGCGGCGGTGTCCTCCTGACCCAGGCGATCCACCTGATCGACCAGTTCATCGCGCTCGTCGGCCTGCCGAGCGCGGTCACCGCTTTCACCGGCACCAGCGCGATCCACCGCATGGAGACGGAAGACCTTGTGCATGCGGCGCTGCGGCTGCGGAATGGCGGGATCGGCGCGCTGAGCGCCACCACCGCCGCCTTTCCCGGCCTGCCCGACCGCATCGAGCTGTTCGGCACGAAAGGCTCGGCCGTACTCGAGGGCGAGACAGCGCGGATCAGGCTGATGGACGGGCGCACCATCGACATCGAAGACGACAGCGAGGCCGGCGGCACCAGCGCCGACCCCATGGCCTTCTCCCACCACAACCACCGCCGCCTCCACGAAGACATCCTCACCGCTCTCGACGTGAGCCACCCCCCGACAATCACCGCCGCGGACGCGCTGAACGCCCATCTCCTCATCGACGCCCTGCTCCGCTCGTCCGATTTGGGCGAAACCGTCTTGGTGGAGCAGGATCACCGGTAGGGCTGGAGCGGTCTGCGGCGGCGGATCCGATAGACGGCGGCAGGGGGAAGATTGGCGCAGGTCCGCCCGATCAGCGTCGCCTTGAGGCCGAGACGGTCGAGCAAGGGGCGCGGGACCGGGCAGCGGGGACCGTAGGTGAATTGATAGAAGGCACCGTGCTGGCCGAGATGGGCAAAGGCCCCGTCCAGAATGGCGAGCACCTTGCGCGGCGGCATCGAGAGCAGCGGCAGACCGCTGACGACGGCGCCGACCGTCCCGCCCATCTCCACCTCTCGCACCCGGGCGGCGTCCATCAGCATGGTTCGGGCGGCGGGGAAGCGGAGGGTGAGTTCTTCAGCAAAGGCCGCGCCCGATTCGATCAGGACAAGATCCTCTTCCTGAACGCCGCGGTCGAGAAGGGCTTCGGTGAAGACGCCGGTACCGGGACCAAGCTCGATCACCGTCCCGGTTTCAGGAGAGATTTCCTGCGTGATCAGCAGGGAGAGCGCCCGCCCGGATGGGGTGACGGAGGCCACCTGCAGCGGCGCGGCGAGCCAGGCCTTGAAGAAGACGAGCGCATCGGTCGTTCTGCTGGTCATGTCAGATTTCCTGCCGGCGAGGGCCGCCCTTCCGCTGGAGGCGGAGCCAAAGCGCGATCAGCGCCTCGATGAGGACGACAAGCACCAGCATCTTCAGCGCAAAGGCCGAGGCGTTGATGGACGGCAGGGCCAGGACGGCGAGGTAGCCGGCCGCGATGAACAACCCGTTCCACAGCACGATCCCGAGCGCCATGCCGGTTGAAAACCGCAAGAGACGCGTTCCGATCATTCCCGCAGCCAACGGCGAGACGAGGCGCAGGACCGGGATCAGCTGGGCGGTGACGCCGAGCGCCTTTCCCCGCGCCTTGAGCGATGCGAGGCTTTGCCGGACGCGCCGGGGCGGGACCCCCACTCGGCGCCCGAGCGCCGAAAGAAGCCGAACCGACCGCCGCTCGCCGAGCGTGCGGGCGAAGAGAAAGAGAGCCAGCGCGCCCAAAAAACTTCCGATCGCGGTGCCGATGATGGCAACCGGAACGGACCAGGCCTCTTCGCTGGCGGCAATGCCGACGGCCACGAGAACGCCATGCGACGGGACCGCCGGAACGACGCGCTCCATGAGCCCGACCAGCAGGAGGCCGACAACCCCGTAAAGCGCGATCCAGTCAATCAACTCGGCCAGCGGGTCCATCGTCAGCCTTCCCCGCCGACACGCGCAACCGTCAGCCAGTCGGCCGCCTGCAGAGCCGCCTGGGCCTTGAAGGAGAGGCCGGTCAGCTCCTCGGAAATCCCCCAGAGCCGCTCGGCCGTCGCTTCGTCGCGTGCCCGTGGCGGGATCTGCGCCGTGGTGGGATGACCGCGTGTCTCCATCAGCCGGTCCGGGCCGTAATAGCCGCCGCCGCGGGCATCGGGTGCCGTGGCAGCAAACAGCGTCGGCAGCGCGCCCTGCGCGACCGGCTGGAACAGGAACCACAGCAGCGAGCGGAGGAGACCCTGGGCACTGTGGCGGCCGGGGGCGTTGTGCAGCAGATCGGTACGCGCGACGCCGGGATGTGCTGCGATCGAGGTGACGCCCCAGCCGGCCGTCTGGCTGCGGCGATGGAGTTCCAAAGCGAAGATCAGGCAGGCGAGCTTCGACTGGCCATAGACCGGCATCGGCCGATAGTTTCGTTCCGCCTGCAGATCGTCGAAATCGATCGCGACGGTGGCGCCGCGTGCCGCAACGCTCGACACCGTGACGACGCGAGGGTCTCGCCCCCGCCTGAGAAGCGGCAGGAGGTGCGCCGTCAGGGCGAAATGGCCAAGATAGTTGGTGCCGAACTGCAGCTCGAAACCGTCATCGGTCGTCTGGCGCTTCGGCGGTGTCATGACCCCGGCATTGTTGATCAGCACATCGAGATGGTCGTGCTCCGCCTTGAGCCGCGCACCGAATGCTTCGATCGAGGCGAGATTGCCGAGATCGAGCGGTTCGAAGGCAATGGAGGCCTTGGGAGCACTGGCCTTGATGCGCCGGACCGCCTCGGCCCCTTTGGCGGGGTTTCGGCCGGCGAGAATGATGGTGGCGCCGGCGCGGGCAAGCGCGAGGGCATCCTCGAAGCCCAGACCGCCTGTGCCGGTCACGACGATGGTCCGGCCCGTCTGCAAGGGCATATCATCGAGCGTCCAGTGTTTTGGCATGATCGGTTCCTTTCTTGGCTCTCAGCCTGGTCTTGTCGTGACGCCTGCGGTCTCAGTTGATGCCGCCATTGGCGAAAACCGTCTGGCCGTCGATCCATCCACCCTCCTTAGAGCAGAGGAAGGCGATGACGTCGGCGATGTCCTCGGGCTGGCCGAGCCGCCGCAGGGGCGTGGCCTCGGGAATGCCGCGCAGGGCCTCCTCGCCGTGCTGGCGCAGCAGCCGCGTATCCACCGCGCCGGGAGCGATGGCGTTGACGGAGATGTTCCGCCCCGCCAGTTCCTTGGCGAGCACGCTCGAATAGATGTCCTGGCTCGCCTTGGTCGCGGCATAGGCGCCGGTAAAGGCCGGCTTCTGGTTGGTGATGCTCGAACTCAGGCTGATGATCCGGCCGCCATCGCGGATGCGCCGCGCCGCTTCGCGCAGCACGTTGAAGCTTCCCTTCACATTGGTCGCCATCATCCGGTCGAAGGCCTCGTCCGTCATCTGCGCGAAGGGGCCGACATTCATGATTCCGGCATTGTTGACCACGACGTCGACACCACCGAAGGCGTCGACATGCGCGTCGAACAGCGCCTCGACCGCACCGGGATCGGCAACATCGGCCTGACGGACGAGGGCGCGGCCGCCGGCAGCCTCGATGTCGCGGGCGACACTGTCGGCGAGATCGCGGCTGGTCAGGTAGTTGACGGTGACGGCATAGCCATCGCGGGCCAGGCGGCGGGCCGTGGCGGCGCCGATGCCGCGCGACGAGCCGGTGATGACGGCCGATCGGTTCTCCGCGGTCGTGCCGGAGGCATCGCCCGACTGCGCCGAGGCGGTCCTGAAGGCAAAGGCCGAGGGGGCCGCAGCCGCGAGAGTAAGGAAGGTTCGGCGCGTTCTATCGATCTCGGACATGGATGCGTTTCCTTTGGTTCAATTTGGAATGGTGGTCTGGCATCAGGCTCAGTCCCGTCGGAGGTGAGGACCGATCCGGCGGCTGGCGATCAGGAGGGCGATGCCGGAGAGGACGCTGGCGAGCGGAACGATCAGCAGGCCGAGCGCCAGGCCATCGGGGCTGTCCGCTGCGGCGGCGGCATCGCTGACGAGGCCGACGATCAGGGGGCCGAGCGCCGGGCCCAGGAGACCGCTACCGATCATGACGAGACTGGACGCCTGGGCCTGGCGCCCGGGACCCGCGACAAGATGGGCTGCGCCGAAACCCCAGGGAAGCATGAAGGAGAAGGACAGCATGGCGGGAACGAAGAGGGCAATCGAGATCCAGCCGGCGGGAGCAAACAGCGCAGCAGCCGTGCTGACACTGGCCAGCAGGAACAGGATCGCCGGAGGGGCGAGGATCAGCCCGCGACCGGAGCGAACCGCATGGTCGAACCAGCGCCCGCCGCCCAGCGTGCCGATGATGCCCATCAAGCCCTGCAGGAGCCCGAAGGAAACGCCGACGTCGGTCGCCGTCAGCGCATGGGTGCGGATCAGAAACGGGATGGAGAAGGCGTAGAAGGGTGCGCCGGCAAAGCCTAAGAAGATTGTGCCGAGGAAGAGCCAGCGAAAGGCCGGCGACGACAGGAGGCCGAGGCTGGTCTTCAGGAAGGGCTCGTTGCGCGTCGTCCTGCTCGGCAGGGGCGGCGTCGGACCCGTGACGACGATCGTCAGCAGACCGATCAACAGCCCGATCGTACCGGCTGCGATCAGCACGATCCGCCAGCCGAACTGGTCCGACAGGGCTCCGCCGACCGCAAAACCGACCATGGTGCCGAGCGGAATGCCCATCGCGAACAGGCCGATGGCAAGGCCACGCTGCGCCGGCGCGATCTTCCGGGCGATCAGCGCATGGCCGGCCGGCACAGCGCCCGCTTCGCCGAAGGCAACGCCGAACCGGGTCAGCGCCAGGAACAGGAAGCTGGCTGCGAAGCCGCCGAGCGCGGTCATCACGCTCCAGATCAGGACGCAGGACACCAGCACCAGCCGCGGCGAGCCTCGATCCGCCGCCCGGGCCAATGGTAGGGAGAGAAGCGCATAGCAGACGGCGAAGGCAATGCCAGTCAGAAGTCCCATCTGCGTATCGGTGAGAGAAAGATCAGCCTTGATCTTCTCCGCAAGGATGAACGGAAGTATCCGGTCGATCTGTGAAAATGCATTGATTAAGAGAAGCGTGGCCAAAATGGCCACAAAACGCCAGCCTTGCACGAATTCTCTGCTGGTCGTCGATTCTTGCCCGGATTCTACTGAGGGATCTCTTGACCTGGCGGTGATTTCTGCCATTTTTGGATCACTCCTCGCTTGGTTGCATCCTCAAGCTAGATGGAGTGTGCGATGATCAGAATGCCCGAACTTGCAAGAAACTTGCCTATTCCTGCAGAAGCGGCGATGCTGCCAATACGAAGCCAGGTTGTGCCCTGGCGCGGAAAGCTTCGGGAGCCGCGTGTGAACAGACCATTGCTGGATGCCGTCACCGCCTATATCGACGAGCAGGGCGGCGGTCAGGGCCTCTTTCCGACCGAGATCCCCGGCTTCAACATCGTTCGATCCTTTCAGTCGATGATGCCGATGCGAAACATCTATCGGCCATCGCTCTGCGTCGTGCTCGAGGGGTCGAAGGAGCTCCATTTGGGCGAGCAGCAGCTGCGCTATCGCTCGATGGAATGCCTGGTGGTCAGTGTCGGCGTTCCCGCAAGCGGGCGGATCGTCGAAGCCAGCGAGGAAAACCCCTATGTCGGCATGGTGATCGATTTCGACGTGGCCACCCTGCGCGAGGTCCTTGAGCAGATGGATACGCTCCCCGCGCAGGCGGACGAGTCGAGCCCTTGCGCCTTTGTCGCCAAGGTTGATCAGCCTCTGGCCGACTGCATGCTGCGCTTGGTCAAGCTGCTCGCGACGCCGAAAGCCATCCCGGTCCTCGCCCCTTCGATCATCCGCGAGATTTGCTACTGGCTGCTCAGCGGCCCGCATGGCGGCGAGATCTGCAAGCTCGGCTTGCCAGAATCGAACATCGAGCGCGTCGTCCGGGCGGTTTCGATGCTCCATACCAATTTTGCGGAGACGTTGCGCGTCGAGCAGCTGGCCGATATTGCGCGCATGAGCCCGTCCTCCTTCCACCAGCATTTCAAAGCGTTGACCTCGATGACGCCGCTGCAGTTCCAGAAACAGCTTCGCCTGCTGGAAGCGCGCCGGCTCATGACGACGCAGGCGGCCAATGTTGCCGAAGCCGCCTACAAGGTCGGCTATGAAAGCGCGTCTCAGTTCAGCCGCGACTATTCGCGAAACTTCGGCATTGCGCCCAAGCAGGACGCCCTCAATCAACAGCGCCTCTACGCCACCTATGCGAGCCGCACGCTGCGGTCGGCCTGAGGCTCCCTCCCTCGCGAGGATCATCTTGCCCTTTGCGCGAGATGATCCCGCGACCAGCGATCGCAATTCGGGTCCCCATGGTCACATCGCATCATCAATTTCCCGAACCGGAAAAGCCCTGGGACAATCGCCCCTCGATCCGGACGGAGCGCATGACCATCCACGGACGGCTTGAGACGGCAAGCTTTCTGCCCTGGATTCGCCGCCACGCGGCAAGGCTTGGTCTTGAGCAGCGTGTCGATCATGCGGACGCGGCGCGCATCGACCTTACCGTTGCCGGCCCGATCGAATTGATCGATGCTCTGGAGATGGGCTGTTCGCTGGGGCCGATCGATGTCTGGGTCGATGTCATTGACCGCAGGGACGCGAGGGAGTGAGGCCTTTCGCAGGGCGTGGGAGGCAATGGCAAGGCGAAGAGCGAGCCGCATGCGCAATTATTAGCCATCATTGCGCCTGCGGAAAGTTTATGCAAACGTACGGCCCAGGCTTCGTGCCCCGATGCCCGCTCTCGCCGGGTCTGGTGCCTTCCTCTTTGTAATATCTCGGACATTCGCGATGCTTCCCACCCAACCGCATGCCTGGACACCGGTCGCCCTGTCGGCAGACCTGCCGGCGGCATCGGTCCTGCCCGCCCATCTTCCTGGAGGGGCGCTCGCCGTGTGGCGCGCGGAGGATGGCACGGTCTCGGCGGTCGCGGATCGCTGTCCGCATCGCGGCATGCGGCTCTCCCACGGTTTCGTGCGCGGGGAGGCTCTCTCCTGCATCTATCACGGCTGGCGCTACGGCAAGACCGGCCGCTGCCTTGCCATCCCCGCACATCCCGCATTGTCGCCACCGGACGCGATCCGCGTCGCGACCTATCGAACGGGAGAGCGAGACGGCATCATCTGGGTGACGAGGAGCCAAGAGGCCGGCGCGCTTCCCGCGCATGACGGCTTCGTCGGGCTTCGCAGCATCACGCTCGCATCGACGCCTGAAGCGCTCGTTTCCAGCCTTGGCGGCACCGCCGAGGGCGGCAGTCTCGACGGGACTATCGGTGGCGTGGAGGCGCGTCTCCTGATGGCGCCTGCCGGAGATGAGGGCGCGCTGCTCTGCCACCTGCTGGTTGCTGCCGACGCCATGCTTGAGGAAAAGGTCGCGGCCTCGCGCGGCCTGGAAGAGTTGCGCCGACGGGCCGAGGCTGCCGGCACGACGAGGGCGGCTGCATGAGCGCCCATGCCATGATCGACCAGTGGTATCCAGTCGGCCTCGCCCGCCAGCTCCTTGAGGACGGCAGGGACACGATGCTGATGGGCGAGACGATCCGCGTCTCGAAACACCAGAGTGGGGCAGCAAAGGTCGCAACCGCCGATGGCCGCGCCCTTCCCGTTACCGAGCGCTATGGCCATGTCTGGTCCTCGCTGGGCCTCCCGGCCAAGCCGCTTTTCGACATTCCGGAGGCGGAACAGCCGGGCCGGCGCATGGTCGAGGTCGGCGTGGTGCGTGTGCGCTGCTCGCCGCTCAGAGCCGTCGAAAACTTTCTCGACATCGCTCATTTCCCCTTCGTCCACACCGACATTCTCGGTTCAGAGCCCCATACGGAGGTCCAGAACTACAAGGTGGAGATCCGCGAGGACGTCGACGAGGTCTGGGCGACGCAGGTGACGTTCTACCAGCCGCAGGCCGCCAAATCCGCAAGCGGCGGCATTACCACAGACTATCTGTACCGCGTGCCAGCCCCAACCTGTTCCGTGCTCTACAAGACCTGTCCGCCGCGTCCGGGCGAATGGGATGTCATCACCCTCTTCGTGCAGCCACTGACGGAGGAGCTCTGCGACGTCTGGCCCTGGATGGCGCTCTTCGACGACGAGACGCCGATGACCGATCTCATCCACTTCCAGCAGATGATCTTCCTGCAGGATCGCTCGATCCTCGAAAATCAGATCCCGCGGCGCCTGCCGCTCGATCCCGGCCTGGAGATCCCGACGCGCGCCGATCTCACCTCGGTCGCCTATCGCCGCTGGCTGAAGCGCCATGGCTTTATCTATGGCGCCCAGCTGGTGGCTCAATGACGCGTCCCAGCTTGCTGCTCTACGACTACATTCTCTCGCCGAGCTGCTACAAGGCGCGGCTGATGGCAGCGCTCGCGGGGGTCAAGCTGGCGCTACGGGCGGTCGATTTCCATCCCGGTGCCGAGCATCGCAGTCCCGCGCTCCTGGCGCTCAACCCGGCCGGCTCGATCCCGATCCTTGTCGACGGCGATCTCGTCCTGACCGAGTCCTCGGCGATCCTCGTCTATCTCGCCGGCAAGGCCGCGCCCGCCTATCTTGGGCGCGGCGATCCGGCGGGTGCCGCCCGCATCCAGCAATGGCTCGCCTTCTCCGCCCGGCTGACGGCAAGCCTTGGCGGCGCGCGGCTGCACGAGATGCTGCACCGCCCCGGAGACATCGAGTCGCTGCGCGCATCCGGCATCGCGGCGCTGCGCGAGCTCGAAGCCGCTCTCTTCGAGCAGCGGATCAAGGGGGAAACCTTTCTTACGGCGGTCCGCCCGACCATCGCCGACATCGCCTGCTTTCCCTATGTCGCGCTTGCCCCGGATGGCGGCGTCTCGCTGGACGCCTATCCCTCGATCCGCCTGTGGATGCGCGCGGTGCGCGCCCTGGATGGCTTCATCGAGATGCCCGGCATCCACCGGCTGCACGAATTAAAGCCCGATCCGCATGACGTTTCAAACCTTATGGAAGCGGAGGCGGGCACGTCGTCTTGAACGGCGCCGCGCTGGACTTATGAACCCTTTCCGACGAGATGCGGAGCACAGTCATGAAGACCACACTCAATCCCACCTCCGTTCGCCGCCCCTTCGGCCAGTATAATCACGGCCTCACCGTGCCTGCCGGCGCCCGCCTGCTGGTGACATCCGGGCAATTGGGACTGACGACGGACGATGTCATTCCCGACCGCGTCGAGGACCAGGCGGTGCTGTGTTTCGAGGCGATCGGTGCCATTCTGAAGGAAGGCGGCATGAGCTTCGAGGATGTGATCCGCATCTCGGCTTTTGTCACGAGGCGCGAAGACTTCGCGCCCTATATGGCGGTGCGCGACCGCTATACCGGGCACATCAAGCCGGTCTCGACGCTGATCATCGTCTCCGGCTTCACGCGGCCGGAGTTCCTGGTCGAGGTGGAGGTGACCGCCGCGAAGATCGACTGACCGATCAGAAGGTCTCCATGCGCGTCCGCACCTTGTCGAGGAAGGCGGCGCGCGTCTCGTCGGTGGAGCGGTTCATGTCGTAGTGGGCAAGGAACGTCACCGGGCTCCAGGGATTGATCTGGGCACGCAAGACGCGCTTGACGATCTTCTTCGGCGGATTGCCGGCGGCGAATGCGCGAAAGGGCGTTGCGCCATAGGTCAGCACCGCGCCGAGCTTGTTGATATGGCGAAGCCGCGACTGCACCCGCCCATTGACCAGCTCGAAGGAGATGCCGGGGACCCAGACGCGGTCGAAATAGCCCTTGAGCATCGCCGGGAAACCAAAATTCCAGACCGGCGTCACGATCACCAAGGCTTCCGCAGCCCGCAGGCGATCGCAATGGGACGACACCAAGGTCGTGTTCTCAGGGTAGTCGTGATAGACGATCCGATCATGGCGCGACATGACGGGGTCGAAGCCCTCGGCATAAAGATCGCAGTCGTCCACCGTATGGCCGGCCCGCTCCAACGCTTCGCGCGTGGTCTTGTGCAAGGCCCCGCCATAGCTCTCTTTCACCGGATGGGAATGAAGAAGAAGAACGCGCATCATGACACTCCCATGGATTCGAGACCCCGGAACAGGAAAGTCTTGCCGGCCGTAAAATCGAAATCCGGGTTTTCCCAAGCGATCATCTTGCCCGGATTGAGCAGCCCCTTGGGATCGGTCTCGCGCTTGAAGGCCAGTTGAACGAGATCGGTCCGCTTCATCCCGCCCTCTTCCAGCGTGTAGCAATGCGGGTTGAAGATCGGGCAGCCATTGTCTTCGTGGATGCGGATGATCTCCGTCAGTCTCTCTTCCGTGGTGTAGCGCACCAGCGGCAGGCCGGCGCACTGGATCTCGCCGTTGAAGCGGATGAATTCGAGATGGCCGGGGACTTCGTCGCCGAAGATCTCGGTCATCCTGGCGACCTTTTCGATGTGATCGGGACCGGCATACTGCACCTGAAGATAGGTGAGCGTGGGATCGACCTTGAGCGCTCTCAGCGTCGTGTGGTTCCAGGCAAGCTCATAGGCATGGGGAATGCCTTTCATGCTGTCGACCTTGTCGGAGCGGAAGATGATCTCGGCCTTCTCCGTGCGCGCGAAGGCCTCGAACGGCCCCATGGCAAAGGGGGCGACCATCAGGACCGCGACAGACTGGCCTTCGCGGATCCACGGCTTGTGGCGGGAAAAGTAGAGATGGGGAACCGGTGCGGCAATCGGCGCGATTTCCTTGGTCAGCAAGCCGCTTTCATGCGCCAGCGCATCGGAAAACCGCACGGCATCCATGAAGTCATCGAAGCCCACGAGCACGTCGACCCAATCATAGGCCGGCGCCAGCGGCATCTCGACCTCCGTGATGATGCCGTTGGTGCCATAGGCGTGCGAGACCTTATGAAGGTCCATGCCGGTGAGATCGAGCACCCGCGGCTCCTTCTCCATCGTCACCACCCGAAGCCTCAGGATATTGCCGATATCGCGCAGGCCGCCCCATGTGATGGAGCCCACCCCGCCCGATCCACCGGCGATGAAGCCGCCGAGTGTGGCGGTTTGCGCGGTCGAGGGATGAAAGCGCAGTTCCTGTCCGGAATGGGCGCGGGTTTGCGCGTCGAGTTGGGAGATGATGACCCCGGGCTCGGCGATGACGCGGCCGGGATGGATCTCCTTGACCCTGTTCATGCTGGCCATGTTGAGGACGATGCCGCCCGAGAGCGGCATGGCCTGGCCGTAATTCCCGGTGCCGGCGCCGCGTGGCGTCACCGGCACGCCATGCGCATAGGCGACCTTGAGGGTGCGGATGACCTCCTCCTCCGACACCGGCGAAACGACGAGATCGGCCGTGACATGATCGAGTTGCGCCTTGAGGACCGGCGAGTACCAGTAGAAATCCCGGCTCTTCTGCTTCACCAGGGCAGGATTGTCCTCGATCGCGAGACCGTCGAGTTCTCTGATGAGGGCGGCATAATCAGGCATGTCAGGCTCCCAGAATGGCATCGAGATCGCGAAAGTCGGGCAGGGCTGTATCGATCGGACGCCCCTTTCGCAGGACGGTCCGATCAGACTGAGGTCGGGAGAGGAATTCGCTCCAGCGGCGCGCGGTGAACAGCACCAGATCGGCGGGCTGCCCGGCGGCGATCACGCCGAGCTCGGGGCGGCCGAGAATGGCTGCCGGCGTGGCGGTGATGATGGAGGCGGCGTGATCGAGCGGATGATCGAGATGCAGGATGCGCACCGCCTCGCGAAACACTTCGACCGGATCGAGATCGCCATAGGCATAGAACGGGTCTCTTGTATTGTCGGAGGCGACGGCGACGCGGACACCGGCGGCGCGCAATTCATGCACCAGGGTCACGCCGCGCCAGCGCGGGGTGCGGCCGGAATGACGGTCCTGCAAATACATGTTGCACATCGGCAGCGACACGACCGCGAGATCCGCTTTCGCAACGAGATCGACAACACGTTTGGCAGTCTCGGCATCCTGCTGCGCCAGCGAACAGCAATGACCGACGGTCACCGTGCCTTGAAAACCATTGCGCAGCTTGGCTTCGGCGACGGCCTTGAGCGTCATCGCACTCGGGTCGGCGGTTTCGTCGATATGCAGGTCGATGTCGAGGCCGCGATCGGCGGCGGTGCGGAAGAGGTGGTCGAACTGGCTGTCAATCTCCGGGTTCATCAGCGGGAACCCGCCGAGCAAGCTACCGCCGGTGTGCTCGATTACATCGAGCAGATCGGCGAACTCCGCTTCCTGGGTCAGGAGATCGAAGGGAAACAGCGCCACCGGCTGCAGTACGATGCGGTCTTTCCATGCTTCCCGCATCGCTTCGAAGACGCCGAAGGAAATGCGATGCTGGGGCGGCAGGCTGTCGAGATGGGTGCGGATCAGCTGGGTGCCATGGGCGTAGGCGGTCTTGAGCGAGAACTCCATGCGCGCGGCGACATCGGCTGCCGTCCAATGGCTGACGCTATCGCTCCGCACGATCTCCAGGGCGCCCATGAAGGACCCGTCCGGATTGGGTGCACGCTCCCAGATGTGGCCCTTGTCGAGATGCGTGTGCATGTCGGTAAAGCAGGGCCAGACCATGCCGCCACGAAGATCGACGAAGGCTTCGAGCGGCACACCCGCGGCGGCCGGCGTGATCGATTCGACCAGGCCATCAGCGATGATCAGATCGACTGCCGCGAGACCCTGCACCGTGGAGGTTACCAGGCCAGGTGCGAGATCGGCGGGAACGGTGGCATTGCGCAGTTGATAGCGGCGCGCAGCGGGAATGGTCAGCATCAGTTTTCCCTCTTCAGGCTGCTTTCATGCCAGCGGTGCAACACCAGCCAGGACAGAAACGAGGTGAGGGAGAACAGCGCCACACCGAGGAAGGAGAGCATGAGAAGCGCGGCGAAGAGCCGGGGAATATTCAGCCGGTACTGCGCCTCCAACAGACGGAAGGCCAGGCCGGAACCCGCACCCGCCGAGCCTGCGGCAAATTCCGCGACGACAGCGGCGATCAGGGCCAGACCGCCGCCGATCCGCAAGCCGGTCATGAAATAGGGTTGCGCCGAGGGCAGCTTGAGATGAATGAGCGTTTGCAGCGGCGAGGCACCATAGAGCTCCATCAGGTTGAGAAGATTATGGTCCACGCTCTTCAAGCCCTGAACCATGTTCGAAAGGATCGGGAAGAACGAGACGAGGAAGGCGCAGATCAACAACGCCACCTGCGTCGTCGGCGCATAAATCAGGATCAGCGGCGAGATCGCCACGATGGGCGTGACCTGAAGAATGACGGCGATGGGATAGAAGGCGAGTTCGATCCAGCGCGACTGCACGAGGAAGATCGCAAAGCCGACCCCGCCGATCAGCGCCAGGAGCAGCGACACCAGCGTGATGCGGGTCGTGACGAAGAAAGCCGGCCAAAGAATGCCCCAGTCATTGACGAGCGCCTTGGCGACCGGCAGCGGTCCCGGCAGGATGTAGGGGGCCACGCCGCTGATCCGCACGGAGAGATCCCAGATCGCGATCAGCACAGCGATGACGCAGGTGGGGACCAGAATTTTCAGAAGCAAGTCCCGGCGCTTGCCAGCTCCCGCGTCCGCCATCAATGCGTCTCCTGTCCATACATCGCCTCGGCCAGGGAGCGCGAAACCCGATCGCAGGCATCGCGATAGGCACCGGAGAGCCGAAAATCCTCGTTCTTCTCGACCTAACTGTCGAGCGTGAAATCCTCATGCACGCGGCCCGGCCGCGGGCGCATGACCACGATGCGCGTGGAGAGATAGGCGGATTCGTAGACGGAATGGGTGACGAACATCACGGTGATGCCGGTATTCCGCCAGAGCTTGAGCAGATCGTCATTGAGTTTCTGCCGCGTGATTTCGTCAAGGGCCGCAAAGGGTTCGTCCATCAAGAGAAGCTTGGGCCGGGTGACGAGCGCGCGGGCGATCGAGACCCGCATCTTCATGCCGCCGGACAGTTCGCGCGGATAGGCCTTCTCGAAATCGGCAAGGCCGACGGTCGCAAGCGCCTCGGTAATTCGGCCACGCGCAGCCTTTGCCGAGAGGCCGGAAAGCTGGAGGGGCAGATGCACATTGCCGTAGACGGTCCGCCAGGGCATCAGCGTCGGCTCCTGGAAAACGAAGGAGATATCGCCGTCCGGCAGACCGCGCGCATTGATCGTCGAGCTTGGCCAGTCGATCTCACCCGAACTTGGCCCGCCCAGCCCCGCGATGATGCGGAGTGCCGTGGATTTCCCACATCCGGACGGACCAAGCAGGCTGATGAATTCACCCGACCGCACCGTCAGCGACATGTCTGTCAACGCGAGCGTGCCGCTGGAGAAAGCCTTTGACACCGACTTCATGGTCACGAGCGGGCGCTTCGCAGTCTGGCGATTCTTAGCTTCTAAACCATGCGGCATCGGATTGCGCTTCGACATGAGGGACGGCGGGATGACATTCGCCAGACGTCTGGCGACGATAGGACGCGTCACTTCTTGAGCGCCAGGCCGACGCCTTTGCAGACGAATTGGGTGGTGAAGGCCTTCTTGTAGTCGGTATCGGCCTTGAACACGTTGATCTTGACCATGGCGTCGAAGAAGGCCTTCTGCCGCTCGTCAGTCATGCAACCGATGCCCTTGGTCAGCGCCTCTCCCGATTCGAGAATGCCGTACTCCTTCATCTTGGCGATCGAAAACGCGATCTGCCCATCGGTCATTTCCGGATTGTCTTTCTTGATCAGCTCGTTGGCGGCCTTGTTGTCCCCGTAGAGATAATTGTACCAGCCTTCGATCGAGGCATCGACGAAGCGCTGTACCAGATCCGGGTTCTTCTCCACGAGCTCGTTGCGGGCGGCGATGGTGGTCGAATAGGGCGCATAGCCGGCATCGGCCAGCAGGAAGACCTTCGGCTGCCAGCCAGCCTGGCGCTCGACCTCATAAGGCTCCGATGTCAGGTAGCCCTGCTGGGCGGAATTGGCGTCGGCGATGAAGGGAGCGGGATTGAAATTATAGGGCTTGTACTGCTCGTCCTTGAACCCCGGGAAATTGGCCTTCATCCAGGCGAAGTAGGTCAGATAGCCGTCCTTGCTCATCAAGATGGTGTCGAGCTTGGCCAGGTCTTCGAACGTGTTGATCCCCTTGTCCGGATGCGCCATCAGGATCTGCGGGTCCTTCTGGAAGAGCGCCGCAACATTGGTGACCGGTATGCCCTGTTCGACGGCCGAGAGTTCCTCCATCGCGCCGCCCATGTAGAAGTCGATTTTGCCGGCGATCAGCAGGGCGCTGTTGGCGGCATTCGGACCGCCCTGGACGATCGTCACATCGAGGCCGTGCTTCTTGTAGGTGCCGTCCGCGACGGCCTGGTAGAATCCCCCATGTTCCGCCTGCGCCAGCCAGTTGGTGCCATAGGTCACCTTGTCCTCGGCGAAAGCGGTGCCGGAAAGCGTCAGGCCAAGCCCCAGAAACGTCGACAGAAGCAATTTCTTCATCACAGCGCGCATTGTGCGTCGTTCCCCTTCTTCACGTGAACGCCGCCATCGACGTTCCTTGCCCGCACTTGAGCGCTTGCAATGTGCGTTGAAAAGCATCAAATTTCGTCCGCATTGATGCTTTTCCGGCATAGCTGCAAAGCCTGTCGCCCATTTAAGCGCTGTGGCTAAAATTTAAGCGGGTGCAAGAGATGGTGTTGCATTCTCGGAAGCTTCTCTACATCGACGAGATCGCCCGCTGCGGCTCGATCCGGAAGGCGGCGGATCACCTGAACGTCGCCTCCTCGGCGATCAATCGGCAGATTCTTGCGCTGGAAGAAGAGCTTGGCACGCAGATCTTCGAGCGCCTGCCGCGTGGACTGCGCCTGACGGCTGCCGGCGAGCTCTGCGTCGAGCATATTCGCGAGGTTCTGAAGAATTACGAGAAGCTCGAGGGCCGGATCCGCGGGCTGAAAATGCCACAGGCGGGAAAGGTATCGATCGTCACGACGGTTGGTCTGGCAGCAGGTCCGTTACCGGAGCTGATGGCACGCTTCATCACCGAGAATCGACGCGTCCGCGTGTCGCTGCGAAACGACGGCGGCTCGACCACCATCAATCCGGTAATTTCGGGCGAGGTTGATCTGGGCCTCGGCTTCAACATCCCCGCGACGCCCGGAATTCGTACGCTCGCCAATTTCGACATCCCCATCGGCGTGGTGCTGCCGCCCGGCCACCCGCTCGCCGAGAACGAGCGCGTGAGCCTGATCGATGTGGTGCAGGAGCGGTTGGTTCTGGCGCTGCCGGGAACCTCGCTGCGCGACATGATCAACCTCATCCTCGCGCCCCTGCCGCTGCCGATCGAGCCGGCGCTCGAAACCAATTCGTCGGAAATGTTGAAGGACATCGTGCGGCACGGCAAGGCTCTGACGCTTCTCAATCCGCTCGACGTGCTGGTCGAATGCAGGCGGGGCGACCTGATCTACCGGCCACTTGCGGATCCCTATGTCCGCCAGCAGCCTTTGAAACTGGTTGCCCGCGCGCGCGCCTCGCTCGACGCCGCAGCCAGCCTGTTCGTCGAGTTCCTGCTCGCCGAGCTCGTCACCATGGTGCGCGAGGTGCAGGGACGTCCGTCCGCGGCCGACAGTCCTTAAGGCTGATAGAGATGCGAGAGGGGATAGCGCGTCAGATCCTCGATCAGGTGGATGAAGGCCTGCGCGACATGACGGCAGTAGAGTGCCCCCTTCTGCGCCGTCCCTTTCGAGGCATCGCCGACTACGCCCTGTGGATTGAGGTCATGGGCGACCCAGGCCAGCGCATGCGGCGGAAGAGGCTGCAGATACAGCGTGTTCTTCACCATCCATTCGGCCTTGGAGACGAAGTTTTCAGCGCGGTCCATCTTGACCAGATCGGGCCGGAAATGAAGCATCATCGAGGTTTCCACCTCGCCGCCATGAATGCCGAATGCCATCTCATGCGCGCTGAAGAGGCCGTCCGGCGCACCGAACCGGCTCCATTGCGTCGCCACCACCGCCATGTTGAAGCGCACCCGCATTTCCCGCGAGACGATGCTCATCACGTCGAGATTGCCGCCATGCGAATTGACGATGATCATCTTCCGAACGCCGGCCCCCGCCACTTTCTCGCCAATCGCGGTCCAGGCGGGGATCAGCAGTTCTGCCGGCAGCGACAGGGTGCCGGGACCGTAGACATGCTCATTGGCCTTGCCGATCTCCTGCGTCGGGAGAACCAGAACGTTCAGATGGGCGCCGAGCTGGGCGCGCACTTCGCCGAGCATGCCCTCAGCGATTGCGACGTCGGTGCAAAGGGGGAGATGCGGCCCATGCTGCTCGGTCGAAGCCAGCGGTAGGATCGCGATCGTGGTCTCGGGATCGAGTTCACGAACTTCCGGACTTGTGAGCTCATTCCAATAGAATCTCTTTGTCATAAACCGCCGCTTTCCCGAGTGCCCGCACGAGGCTTAGGTCAAAAGCCGGCATGCTCAAAGCATCAATTTCCGCGCCGCATGATGCCTTTTTGAGATCTGAAGCCTAGCGATCGACCCCCTCGACGCGGCACCCCCGACCGGAGCCTTTGACCGTCCTTCGGATTTCGGGACCTGTCGCTCCATCCAGGAGACGGACGACGAAATCGCTTCCGCCTCGCATGTGGTGGAAGAACGGATCACCCGGGTTATGGGGAGCAGGATCGAGCGAAAAGACAGGCGCCCTCTGCCGATCTCGACAAATTTCCGCCGTGTTCGAGGGTGCGGCAGTCTTACCTCACCCTTCCATCCTCGCGCGATCGCAGCCCTCAGCCCGGTTCCTGAGGTTTCTTCTTCGCCAGGTGGTTCTTGATCATGACGACAGCGAATCGGACTCCGACTCTCGCAACGACGCCTCGGCTGAATGGCGCCGGAGAAAGTCCGATCAGCGCAGCGGGATATTGGATGGGCTCTTGCCCCGCCGAAACGTCCAGCGGGGCAAGCCTGTCAGCAAAGTCGCTCAGCTCCAGGCGTGGAGCGGCGGCTTTTCGCCGTTCAGGAAGTAATTGCCGAGGATCGCATATTTCCAGCGGACCGGATCATGCAGCGTGTGGGTCCGGGCATTGCGCCAGTGCCGGTCGAGATTGTGCTCTGCAAGCGTCGAGCGCGTGCCTGCCAGTTCGAAAAGCTTGTTGGTTGCCGCGATGGCAATCTCGGTCGACAGCACCTTGGCTTGCGCGGTGACGATCTGCGCTTCGGCGACCGTATCGGCGGTGGGATCGAGGACGGCCCGGTCGATCGCATGGCCGGCTTTTTCGAGCAGAGCCTGGGCCGCATGCAGCCTGAGCGTCAGATCACCGATGGCCTGGATCGTGTAGGGATCCTGCCAGGCATGGTCGAGACCGCTATCGACCCAGGCGCGGCTCTTGGTCCGCACAAAGGCGATCGTTTCGTCGATCGCCGCCTGCGCAATGCCGGTATCGACCGCCACCTGAATGATCTGGAAGATCGCGCCGTCGGCCGTCGGCACCTCATAGCCCTTATAGCCGGGGACGAGGTGCGTCTTCGGCACGCGGACATTGTCGAGGATCACGGTGCCGGACAGCGTGGTGCGCTGGCCGAAGGACGACCAATCGTCGATCACCGTCAGGCCCGGCGCGTCGCGCTCGGCGATCGCATACCAGGCGCGACCTTCCTCATCGAGCGCGACGATCGGCACGAGATGGGCAAGAAGGGCGCCCGAAGAATAAAATTTCTGGCCGTTGACGAGGACATGATCGCCTTGGTCGATGAATTTGGTCTCGAAGTCGACAGCGCGCTTGGAGCCAAACTCGGAGAAGGCGTTGCCGAAGCGGGTGCCCTTGAGCACTTCGGCGAAGAGAAGCCGCTGCTGCGCCTCGTCCGACACCGTGCGGATCGCCGCGACGACACCTAGGTGGTTCTGGGCAATCTGGCCGATCGAGCTATCGGCGGCCGAAATGATCTCGATCACCTTGGCGAGCGTCGCATAGGAGACCTCCGGGCCGCCAAAGGCCTTGGGAACGTTGATCGACCAGAGACCGCTTTGCGAGAAGGCATCCAGTTCCTTCACCGGCCAGATCCGGTCGCGATCGCGAAGCGCGGCCTCGGCGGAGAACTCCTTGGCGAGAGCCTTGGCGACGGCGATGGCCTCGGCGTCGTCGCGGATGATATGGGCGGGCTCTACCGGCCGAGGCACGGCCGGTACGCCGGCAAGGGCATCCTTGGTGTTGACGGTATTGACGGTCATGACAGGGCTCCTGAAGTCGCGGGTGTGGGGGAAGCGTTTGAAAGCGCAGCGAGGCTGATGGCGGCCGATTTCCGGCCGAGATAGAAGGCGCGAACGTCGCTGCGGGCCTTGAGGTCGGCGGCCAGGCCCTCCAGCACGGTGCGGCCGTTTTCGAGGATGACCGCCCTGTGGGCATAGGTCAGGGCCACCGCCGAGTTCTGCTCGGCGACGACGATCGAGAGGCGCTCTTCGACATTGAGGCGCTGCAGCGCGCGGAAGATGTCCTGCACGACGAGCGGCGCAAGGCCCATCGACGGCTCATCGAGAATGAGCAGGCGGGGACGGGCCATCAGTGCCCGGCCGATCGCCGTCATCTGCTGCTCGCCGCCGGAGGTGAGCCCGGAAGCGGTCTGCCGCTTCTGCTGAAGCCGCGGAAACCAGCGATAGACCTTTTCAAGGTCGGCAGCGATCTCGCTGCGTGACGCTCCGCGGCCAAGCCCGCCGGCGACGAGGTTTTCCTCCACCGTCAGCGACTTGAAGCAGTGTCGTCCCTCGAGCACCTGGACAAGGCCGGCGCGCACGAGACTGGCCGGGCTGCGCGACAGCGTCGTCTTGCCTTGGAAAAGCACCTGGCCAGCCGTGACCTGCCCGCGCTCGGCCGGCAGGAGATTCGAGATCGCCTTCAGCGTCGTCGTCTTGCCGGCGCCGTTGCTGCCGAGAACGGCGAGGATCTCGCCTTCGCCGAGCGCCAGGTGGACGCCATCGAGGGCGGTGATCGAATGGTGATAGGTGGCCTTGAGGTTGGTCACCTCAAGAATCGGGCGCGCCTGCGTCATGGTCTGGCCTCATGTCCTGTTTCCTGCCCCTTGGGTAGTCGGATCAGGGCGGGTCGAAGGGAAGAGCCGAAGCCCTCCCCGATGCGCCGGGCGGCAGCGCCGCCCGGCGGGCGCGGATCAATTGGTGACGGTGTCGGCGTCCTCGGCGGTGCGGATCTTGATGCCCTTTTCAGCCGCATAGGCCTGCGAGGACTTCTCGATGATCGGCCGCAGCAGAGCCCAGTCGGGGGCGATCCAGTCGGACACCACCTTCCACTTCGCCCCGTCCCACTGCTGGAAGGTCACGTAGCCATTGCCTTCGTGGTTGTCCCAGGTGACGTTGATCGAGTGGAAGAGATCCTTGGCACCGAGTGCCTCGACGCGGGCCGGATCGAGCTGCAGATGCTCGAAGCCCCAGCGGACCTCGTCGCCGGTGAGCGTCCGCTTGCCGAACTTCTCCTGGGCGATGCGGATCGCCTCGACATTGAGGATGCCGTTGACGATGCCGAGATTGTGGTAGACCGAGCCGATGCGCTTCTTGTCTTCCAGATTGCCCTTGCCCTTGTCGTAGAGGGTGGCGACGATTTCCTTGACGACCGGATATTCGGCGCCCGAAGCCTGGGTGGTGATGGCGGTGTAGCCTTTGGCGGCTTCGCCGGCCGGAATGACGTCCTCTTCCGAATTGGACCAGACATTGCCGATGATGTGATCGACGGGGAAGCCGGTCTTGGCTGCCGTCTTGAGGGCAACCGGGTTCATCACGCCCCAGCCGCGCAGAACGACATAATCCGGCTTGGCGCGGCGGATCGTCAGCCACTGCGACTGCTGCTCATTGCCCGGATGCGGCACCTCGATCTGCTGCAGCTCGAAGCCGTATTTCTGCGCCAGCAGCTCGTAGATCGGGATGGTTTCCTTGCCATAGGGCGAGCCGTGATAGAGCACGACGATCTTCTTGCCCTTCAGTGCATCGAGCCCGCCTTCCTTGGAGGCGATGTAGTTCACGATGCCCGAGGTCTCGCTATAGGGATTGAGAAGCAGCGGAAAGACGTAGGGGAAGACGCGGCCATCGGTGGAGTCTGTGCGCCCGTGATTGATCGTGATCAGCGGCACCTTGTCGGCGGTGATGCGATCGATCATCGCATAGGCGATGCCGACGGAAAGCGGGTTCCAGGCGGCGATGCCGGGATTGCTCTTCAGCCGCTCATAGGCCTCGACGCCGCGCTCGACCTCATACTGGGTCTCGGCCTCCGACCAGGTGAGCTTGACCCCGTTGACGCCGCCGTCGCGCGTGTTGATGAGGTTCAGATAATCGATGAAGCCGCCGAAGAAGCCGGTACCGCCGGCGGCATAGGGGCCGACGCGATAGCTCTGCAGCGGGAAATGCTGCTCGTCGGCCAGCACCGGCGCGACGAGCGTAGCGAGACTGATGCCGGCGGCGAGCGCGGCGATCTTGAAGGTGGAAATCAGGCTCATGTCAGGACAGACTCCTCTGTTCGGCTGACGATGCCGCCAGCCGGTCCTTGATGTTGAAACGATGCATGTCGGAGGCGCCTCAGCGCTTCCTCGAACTCACGCCCGCCCGAAGGCAGCCGCAACGCGTCTTCTGACCCGATCGGAGAGGGCGACGAGCCCATCCGGTTCGAGGATCAGGAAGGAGATGATCAGCACGCCGAGGACGATGCGCTGCGTCATGTCGAGCACGCCGGAATCGAACAGGTCGCCGAAGACGAGGGCACCGAGCCGCGACAGAAGCAGCGGAAAGACCACGATGAGCGCCGCCCCGAAAAAGGCGCCGCGGATCGTTGCCAATCCTCCGATGATGATGATGAAGAGAATCTGGAACGAGCGGTCCAGATTGAAGCCAGCCGGCTCGACGGTGCGCAGATAGGCGAAGGCCCAGAGCGCGCCGGCGATGCCGATGATGAAGGAAGACGCCGCAAAGGCGAAGAGCTTGGTCCGCAGAACGGGAATGCCGATGATGCGGGCCGCCGTCTCATTGTCGCGTACGGCGATGAGGTTATGCCCGGTCTGGACGCTGACCAGCCGCCAGGCAAGGAGTGTGAGCGCCGTGACGATGGTCAGCGCAAAGAGATAGCGCCCGACCGGGCCCTCGAAGGAGATCCCCGCCACGGCCAGCGGCGGTGCATCGATGACGCCGGAGGCGGAATTGTTGGAGAACCAGGAGAATTTGGTGAGCGCCCACTGCACGAAGAACTGGGCGGCCAGCGTCGAGACGGCGAGGTAGAAGCCTTTCAGCCGCAGGCTCGGCAGACCGAACACCAGGCCGACGAGGGCGGCCGAGAAGCCGCCGATCGCCAGGCTGGCAAGCAGGGGCAGGCCGTCGATTCTGAGATTGGCATTATAGGCGGCAAAGGCGCCGACGGCCATGAAGGCAGCCGAGCCGAGTGAAACCTGCCCGGTATAGCCGGTCAGCAGGTTGAGCCCGACTCCGGCGAGGCTCAAGGCGAGGAAGGGAAGCAGCAGTGCCTCGAACACATAGGAGGAGCCGATGAAGGGGACGACGCCATAGGCGAAGGCGAGCAACAGGACCGGTCCGATGAGCTTGAGTGAAACCGATGCCGGAGACCTGGCGGAGAGAGGGAGGGTTTCGGCAGTCATGATCAGACCCTTTCCACCTGTCTTTGGCCGAAGAGGCCGGAGGGACGGATGAGCAGGAAGGCGAGCGCGACGACATAGGCGAACCAGCTTTCGATGCCGCCGCCGACCAGCTCGCCGAGATAGACCTCCGCGAGCTTCTCGGCTGCGCCGATCAGCAGGCCGCCGACGATGGCGCCGAGAATGGAATCGAAGCCGCCCAGAACCAGGACCGGCAGCGCCTTCAGCACGACCAGCGACAGCGAGAACTGCACGCCGAGCCGCGCGCCCCAGAGGAGCCCGGCCACCAGTGCCACCAGTCCGGCGGCCGCCCAGACGCTGGCCCAGATCCAGGGCAGCTTCAGCCCGACGGCAAGCGCCGCCAGCTGATCATCCGCCACCGCACGGAAGCCGAGCCCGATGCGGGTGTAGCGGAAGAAGGCCGAGAGCAGGCCAACCATCGCCGCCGCGGTGGCGGCTGCGAAGAGATCGAACTGGCTGATGAAGACGCCGGCGACATCATAGGGCAGGTCCTCGATCCCAAGATCGAGCCCGTGCACCTGGGTGCCCCAGAGCAGCTGAGCCGCCCCCTCGATGATGTAGGAGAGACCGAGCGTGGCCATGAACAGCGTGATCGGCGGCTTGTTGACGAGCGGCCGCAGGACCGCCCGCTCGATGGCGATGCCGATGGCGATCATGATCGCGAAGGTGATGAGGAAGGCCGCGGCAAAGGGAAGGCCGCGCTCGACCAGGCTGACGAAGGTCAGCGCCGCGAAGAGAAGCAGAGCGCCTTGGGCGAAGTTGAGGACGCCGGAGGTCTTGTAGATCAGCACGAAGCCGATCGCGACGAGGGAATACATGACGCCGGAGAGGAGACCCCCGACCAGGACCTCGGTGAAGAATAGCCAGTCGAAGTCGGCCATCAAAGCGCTCCCTCGTCCTGCTCGGCGGCGACGCCGAGATAGGCATCGATCACCCGCTGGTCGTTGGCGATCGCCTCGGGCGGGCCATCGGCGATCTTGCGGCCGTAATCGAGCACGGCAATGCTGTCGGACAGTTCCATGACGACGCCGATGTCGTGCTCGATCAGCACCACGGTCAGGCCGAATTCCTTGCGCGCCGCGGCGATGAAGGCGGAGAGCTCGCTCTTGTCGGCAGCGGTCATGCCCGCCATCGGCTCGTCCAGCAGGAGCACGCGCGGTTCGGCGGCGAGCGCGCGGGCGAGCTCCACCCGCTTGCGCACGCCATAGGGCAACGCATCGGCCAGCCGCTCCGCGAAGGGTTCGAGATGGAGGAAGCTGATCAAACGTTCGGCCTGCGCCCGTGCCGCGTCCCGCTCGCGGCGCGCCTGCGGCAGGCCGAGAAGCTGGGAAACCAGGGGGGCCCGACCCCGAAAGGCGCGACCGGCCGCGATGTTGTCGATGACGTTCAGGCCCTTGAACAGAGCGAGGTTCTGGAAGGTTCTGGCAATGCCGAGCGCCGCCAGCTGGTCGGTGGGCACCCGGCGATGCGGTACGCCATTGATGAGAACGACGCCGGAGTCAGGGCGGTAGACGCCACTGATGATGTTGATCAGCGAGCTCTTACCCGCCCCGTTCGGGCCGATGATGGCCTTGATCTCACCGGTCCGCACGGAAAGATCGATGCCGCTCAGCGCCGTGACGCCCCCGAAGGAGAGGCTGATCCCCGACAGCGCCAAGGCGGCGACGCCCCGGGCAGCCACCGCGCCCGTTTGCCCGGCAGCAGCGGGCACTGCGGCGGGCAGGTCCGAGGCAGCGGCCTCCTGGTCGGTCGGACTGGCCGAGCCGCCGAAGCGCGAAAAGGCGTGGATGGATGCGGTCATGGTCATCTCGTTGTGAGCAGGTCGGAAAGCAAGCGCTCTTGGAACAGGGGCACTTGCCGATCCCGGCTCGGGTGGCATGAGGGCGTGGACGGTCGTTCGCAGCCCCGGCAAGGGCTGCGTGAGTTCAGAGTTGCTGCCGCCTGGCAGTGTGTCGGGTTACTCGGCGGCGATCGCCGGCGCGCTTTCCTGCTCTTCCAGCGCGCGGACCAGCGGGATCACATGTTCGCCGAAATAGGCGACCTCTTCCTGGAAATGCAGGAAGCCGAGCAGGATGAGATCGGCACCAGCCCGCTTCAGGTCGACGATCCGCTCCGCTACCTGCTGCGGCGTGCCGATCAGGTTCGAGCGGAATCCGTCATTGTATTGCACCAGGTCTTCGAAGGAGGATTTGGCCCAGTTGCCCTCGCCTTCAGGCGAGGCCTTGCCGGCGTTCTTCACCTCGTGGCCAAAGGCATTGACCGCTTCCGGGTTGGCCTTCTCGATGATCTCGGCCAGAACCGCCTTTGCCTCTTCCTCGGTTTCGCGAACGATCGCGAAGGCATTGACGCCGATCTTCACCTGATGGTCGTTGGCGCGGGCCTTTTCGCGAATGTCCTCCACCTGCTTGGCGAGGCCTTCCGGCGTATTGCCATTGGTGAAATACCAATCGGAGACACGAGAGGCCATGTCGCGCGCCGCGCGCGACGAGCCGCCCTGGAAGACTTCGGGCTGCGGATCGATTGGCTTCGGCTTGAGTGAATAATTGGTGAAGCGGTAGAAATCGCCGCGGAAGGTAAAATTGTCTTCCGTCCAGATGCCACGCAGCGCGCGGATAAACTCTTCTGAGCGGCGGTAGCGCTCATCATGGTCGAGCCAGGGTTCGCCGATCGCCTGGAATTCGCCGCGAAACCAGCCGCTGACGACGTTGACGGCAATGCGCCCATTGCTCAGGTGATTGATGGTGGCGATCTGCTTGGCGGCAAGCGCCGGGTTCCAGGGACCGGGCAGAATCGCGGCGATGACCTTCAGCGTCGTGGTTGATTCGAGCAGCGCATGGCTGAAAGAGACCGATTCATGCTGATATTCGGCGCCATAGCCTGCCGTGAAGCGAATCTGGCTCAGTGCGTAGTCGAAGCCGCTGCGCTCGGCGATCCGGGCGAGCTCGCGATTATACTCGATGGTCCAGGAGGTTCTCTGTTCGATGTTCGAGATCACCAGGCCGCCGGACACATTCGGCACCCAATAGGCAAATTTCAGGCTGTCGCGCTGAGTAGCGGTCATATTACAGTCTCCCTGTAGACAGAAGTTTGGGCGCAGAAACAGCCGCGTGATGGCGCGGCGCCTCCATGATCTTCGGCGCGGCCAGCGCCAGAACCTCGGCGGCAACCCGGTCGATCCGGGCGGCGATCTCTGCATTGACGAGGCGATGCGCGGTGAAATCCGCGACGGTGGCGTAGACCGTCGTTGGAACGACGAGGCTGTTGAAGAAGGCAAAGAGTGGCCGAAGCTGGTGGTCGAGCATCAGCCCGTGCAGCGCCGTTCCCCCGGTCGCGGCATGCGCCACGACCTTGCCGCTAAGCGACCGGTAATCAACGAGATCGAAGAGATGCTTGAGCGCGCCGGTATAAGACGCACGATAGACCGGCGACCCGACGACGAGAACATCGGCCGCCTCGATGCGCGCGACGATGTCGCGCCCCTCGCCGTCCAGTCCATCGCTGCGCAGCGCCCGGAACAGGACGGGTGCGGCATCGACGAGGTCGATCCGATCCACGTCCAGGCCAAGCTCGCGACCGATGGCCGACGAGATCAGATCCAGAATGTCGCCCGTGCGGGACGGTCGGCTCGTGCTGCCGTTGATGGCGATGATGTTCATGACGGCTCCTTCAATTCTCATTGTCTATAGATTTTGAGATCTAACAAAGAACTTGCTTCTAAAATTCTCGCAATCCGGAGCTAATGGTTGCTCAGGCTTTGGCCGATTGGAAATGGCGAGCCCGCCCATCGACCGACGCGGCAGCCGGCCTCGCCCGGCCAAGTGCTGACCGGCGATCGCTCTGCTGCAAGCAAAGAGGGGCATGCAATCTCCGGATCGGCTTAGGTTTTTTCCCGGGTTGTGACGCCGAAACGCCTCGACCACGCCGCTCGGGAGGATGTGGTCTGGAAGTCTGAAGGCGACAATGAGAAAAGGGTAAGGCTGCCAGGGTAGGGAACGCCTCGTGCCAAAGGCATCATGACGCTCGATCCGATTGAGGAATGACCGCGACCAGCTCTGAGTTGCCACGGGCCGCCCTGCTGGCCGGTCAAGCCTGTGGCGATGTCGGCGCCTGGGCGAGTATAATGGATTGCTCCCGAGCGATAGACATCGTCCAAGCGCCCTATTCATCCATCAGGAACAAACGGTAGCGGCTGCGTTCGGTGGTGGTGAGGAAGAGGTCGTCGGCGCAGCGATTGGCCTTGACGGCGTGCCAGCGGCCGTTCTGCTTCTCAAGCACTGCTTCCAGCAGGGCGGTCTCCGGGTCCTGTTCGCACTTGCCCCAGATCGCAGGATCGATCGGCCTCCCATCCAGCTTGCGACGCACGGCGCCGCGGAAATAGGCGGTCCGGCCGTCGCTTCGCAACAGCTCGACGATGAAGACGATCGGGGTGCGCCCGTTAAGGTCGGCATTGGCCTCCCTGACCGCATCCAGAATGGCCTTGCGCTCCGGATTGCCCTTCGCAACGTCGTGGATTCCCGCTTGCTCCACCGTGGAGAGGCGATTGAAATGCGGCGGATGAAGCATTTCGGCGATGTCCTGGGCGGACCAATAGCTCCGCTGTTCGCATTCGAGCGGGTCGTAACTGCCCCTGCTGTCGAGATCGATCCAGCCATCGACCGGGTCTCGAACGAAGTTGACCTGCATGTCCGCCGGGTCAGTGGAGTCGCGGCAAAGCCTGCGCCGATCGGTCAGGGCGATCTGGAAGGCGATGAAGGCATTGTCCTCGCCCGCCTCGTCCCGGCCGTAGCGCGCATCGACCACGTGGATCTCCGCTGCGCGCGCAGGCGGCAGACGGCGGAAGAGGATGGCGAGCAGCGCTGCCGCGCAGGGCCGCACGTCGCTCGCCTCGGGCAGGCGCGTGGCCTCTGCGGCCGGGAAGGCGGCCTGGCACCCCGCAGGCTGTGGCGACGCTTCCGCAACCGGCGGCGCGGAGATGGCAAGGAGCAGGGACAGGAGGATGCGGACATGGCGAGTGGTCATCGAGGGCCCTCCGGCGGCTTGCGTCGATCGGCAATGAAGGTCGGCAGCCGCGCGAGCAGCATGGCGAGGCCGAGCGCTGCGACGGCGGCGGCGGCGAACGCTGCGGGCGCGAGCAGGGGGAGTGCGCCGCGCGTCCTGCCTGTCAGAAACAACGGGGCAAGGATGAGGAGCCCCGCCAGGCCGCTGAGACCGGCTGCAAGCGTCAGGCGCGACACCAGCCTCCAGCCACGGCGAGCCAGCACGCCATCGAGCCGGCCGCCGAGAAAGGCGGGTGCGGCCCCGATGAGATAGGCGGGCGGCAGGACGCTGGCGATCAGGCCGGGGCCCAGCGGCGCTGCGCCGAAGAGCTGCAGGGTCAGTACCGCGGCGACCGGCGGCACCGTGAGGGCGAGAAAGGTGGCGTGAAACGGCATCAGCCGCGCGGCGGGCGCAGGGCTTCCGGCTGCGGCTGCATCCGACACCTTGCTCACGGCAGCGGCGCCGTGACGCCGTCATACTCGATCTTCGCCACGGTCGCGGCCTTCAGCGCCTTCTCAATGAGCGGGAGGCCGGTGTTGTCGTCGAGCAGAACGGTGATCCTTTCGCCTGGAACATTGCCGCTCAACTTCGGCGGGGTGAATTCATAGGCTGTGCCGGCGATGCCATCCATTTCGCTGGAGCCGATCCGCTGGCACGCGTTGACGGTCTCCGGCGAGGGCGTGCCCTTCTTCATGATCGCGCGCGCGGCCTCGTCGAGTTTCATTTTTCCCCAGCTGTCCTTGGGGCCGACGCGGGAATAGAGCGCGTCCGGCGTCAGAACCATCTCGGGGGCGTCGGCCATGCCGGGGACCGTGATCGTCCGCTTGACCGCCGGCATCTTGTACATGGCGGCATAGGCGTCGAAGATCGGCTGACAGTCCGACGCGGCCTGCGCGGGTGCGACGATTGTTAGAAGGAGGATGCCCAGCACGGGTATGCTTGTCGGCAGACGCATCATGGGTTCGGTCTTTCTCTCGTGGTTCGTTTCCGTGGTCATTTGCCCACCCCCATGCCGGGCAGTCCGAGGCCGAGGCAGAAGGTGTTGCTGCGCTTGGCGCGCCAGACGCAGGCTTCGCCGCCGCCATATTCGGAGGCGAAGCCGGCAGCGAAGATGCCCTCGCCACTCGGATTGCGGGCGACCACGGTCCCGCCTTCGGACTTGTCGCTCTGGCCGATCGTGGCGACGGGGTTGCCGGCTTTGTTGTAGGCCGCGACGCTGCGCTCCTTGCCGACCAGGGCCGCCGCCCCGGTGCCGTCGGTAGCGAAGGCCTGGACAAGCCCGCTGCCATCCTGCTGGCCGGAGAGGATGGCCGCCGAGCGGCTGCCGTCCGACACGCCCGCCGCCACGATGCCGGCGCCACCCTGATCGGGATTGGCACCCGCCGAGACGACCTGCTGGCCTTGCGTGTTGAACAGCCGCAGCGCCACACCCTTGCCGGGCAGCGTGCCGAGCGACGCGGCGGGCTTTTCCCCCTGGCTGAGCTTGAGGCCGAAGAGGTCCTCGTCCGCCGCGAGATCCGTGTGTTTCTCACCCGATGTCAGATGGAGGCCGACCTTGTCGCTGGCGATCACGTAGGCGCTAGTCTTGCCGCTGTCGCTCTGCACCTGCAACTGGCCGCCGCTCTCGCCGATGCTGGCGGCGAAACTGCCATGCGGGCTGAACGCTGCGATCGACGCGCCATCACCCACGAAGCCGATACCGATCGCGCCCTGCCCGGTCGCACCCTGAAACTGGCTGTTGCCGTAGGCATCCACCTGGAAGAGGGCTTTTCCGGAGGCGCTGACCACATTGAAGGGGGCGTTCGCCGTACCCTTGGCCTTCTCGAGCGCTTCGACCCGGGCGATTAGATTGTCAATTCTGGGATCGGCCACAGGCTTTCCGCCTGGCTGGGCAGATTCCAGCTGCGCGACGCGTCGCTTGAGATCGGAGACTTCATTTTCCAAGGCTTCGACTTTGTCTTCCAAGGAAATGAAGCTTGAATTTGCGTCGTCGATCCAATCCTTGAGCATCTGCGTGTATGACCACATGTTCCCCACGAAGGCCGGGTAGTCCACCACAAGTCCTGCCGGCTGAAAGCCTTCTGCAAGGATCGGGAAATCCTTGGTTCCCGACCACTTGGGAACCGGCGCGCCAGGCTCGGCGATCGCCGTCCCGCACATGAGCAACGAACAGAGGATCAGCAGCAGGCGTTTCATGCGAGGTCTCCGTATTGTGCGGGCCGCACGGTGAAAAAGGCAGGATGCTCGCGGCGCCCATCCAAAGCAGGTTGAAGGCGCAGCCACGGGATCGTCATTTCAGAGCAATTCTCATTTCGAGGGACTGACCTTCGGGAAGGTCGATGGTCGCTGCGCCCTTGCGCCCCTGCTCGTCGGCGGCATTGATCCGGTATCGGCCGGCCGGCAGGATGATGGCGTAGTCGCGCGACGTTCCGGCCTCCGCGACCGGTTTCTCCGCAAAGCCGCCCTCCGTGGTCGTCGCGAAGATTGATATCACCACGTTCAGCGGCGCCGGGGCGCCCGGCTCTGGCATTGCCGAAATGGACAGGCGGGCGGCGCCCACGTCGAGGCGCTCGCGGGCTTTCGCGCCGGGAGCGAGCGTCAGCCGCCGTGTGACGCTGGCCGCGCCGGATGTAAGCGTCACCGCCCAGTCGCCCGGCAGCAGGGTCAGGTGCGGCAAAGCCTCGGCCTTGTTCTCCAGTGCCGCGCCGGCTTGCGCATTGCCGATCAGCTGAACGGGCCGCACCGTCCAGGTCGCATCGCGCCAGTCCGTGAAGCTCGGCGCATCCGGGCCGAGGCTGCCTTCCAGCACGAGCTCCGCCGAGGGCAGGTCGAGCCGGACGGTTTTCGTCGCGCCCGCCTCGGCCGTGACGGCCTGTTCGATGACCGCGCCGGCAATGGCAAGCCGGGCCGTGTAGGCGCCGGCCGAAACGAGAAAGGTCGGCCGCGCCAGCGCCTCCGCCGTCAGGGGCGCGGTGTCCGCCTGTCCGGCAAGCGTCCAGGAGAGGCCCGCTCCGGTCTCGATCGGCGTCGTCTCTCCCGGCAGGGCAGCCTCCAGAGTCAGTTTCCCCAGCTGGAGGTCGAGCACGCTCTCGACGGTGTTGCCTTCGCGGACATTAATGTCGGTCGTCGCCGAAAAGCCGCCGAGCGAAACCGTCGCCGTATAGGAACCGGGCGCGAGCATGGCTTCGGGCGCGAGCACGCCCTCCAGCGTCGCTGGCGCCTGTCCCGCCCTCGGCGCCAGCGTCCAGGTCGGGTCCCCCTTCAGATCGGTGTCGGCGAGCGACAGCCCCGGGGCCGCGACGACCGACAAACGGACAAGGCCGCCCTTCAGCGGGATCTCGTGGCGCTCATCGGGCTGCCCCGCGACCGTCAGCGCCGTTTCCATGTCGATATTGCTGCCTGCGAGGTGCAGCCTATAGCGACCGGGCGCGAGGCTTGGGCTCACCTCCGTCCCCTTGCCGGAATAGACCGTCTCCCCTTTGGCATCGACCACCGTGAACAGGACGGCGCCGGGCACCGTCTTCTTGCCGACGACGCCTCGGAGCAGAACCGGTTTCCGCGTCGGTGGGGGTGAGGCGGACGGTTCCCTTACGGGCTCTGTCGGCGCTGGCCGTGCGTCGCTTCCCGTGTCCGCGGCTTGCGGCGGCTGTGTCAGCGTCTTCAGCGCCCGCTCGAGACCCTCTGCATTCCTGGTCTCGATCGCCTGCCCGCCGCCGCGTTCGGCGATGCAGGACAGGCGCTTCATCTCACCTTCGGACAGGCCGAAACCGACGACATGGATGACGAGACCAGCCTGCGCCTTCTTCAGCGCCTCGGCGACGGCGCAGGGGTCCTCACGGCAGGTTTCCAACCCATCGCTGACCAGCATGATCGTGCCGCCGCCGGCCGGAAGGAGGCCAGCCGCATGGCGCAGTGCGCCGGAGAGCGGCGTCTTGCCCTTGGCGCGCAGCGGCTCGAGGGCCTGGCGGATGGCTGCAAGATCCACCGGAGCAAGGCCTCTGATTGTCTCGATATCGCGGCAGTCACTCTTGCGGCGGTGGCCGTAGGCGACGAGACCGACCGGGCGATCGATCGGAAAAAGCGAGAGTGTATCGAGGAGAATACGCCGCGCCGCATCCAGCCGCGTCTCCCTGCCCAACTTCGCAGCCATGCTGCCCGAGGCATCGAGCACGACGATGACCGGGCCGCGTCCGACAGGAAGGGCTGCGCGGTCGCCCGCCTCACCGCGCGAGCCGGAGACGCCGAAAAGAAGCGTGAGAACGACCACCAGGACGCGCCACGCCGCCGTCGACAGGACGAACCGCGGTGTATCTGTCGTCTGGCGATGCAGTATCATGAAACGTCATCCGACCGGCCGGCCGGATCATCATGAACCGCCTCCTCAGCCCCGCCTCCGCTAGCACCGGACATGCCGGGCCCGCGTGTCGTTTCTGTCAGAAACGGGTTCGGAATCTGTCATTTACGAGAGGGCGAATGCGGGGCGCAGGTGATTGGAATGACTAGGCGGTGTTCATGGAATGCGCAGCAGAAGCGTGGTGGGCCGTGTGACTAGGGGGAGGTTATCGATTGACGCGACGATTGTGGCGACGAGGTCGCAACCATCCCCCCTCCCGCTTCTACGGCAGAACGCAGAGAGCCCCGCCGGGGGGACCGGACGGGGCTTTGATGTTTGGGAGTTTGGCTTGTTTGGTTGCGGGGGCAGGATTTGAACCTGCGGCCTTCAGGTTATGAGCCTGACGAGCTACCGGGCTGCTCCACCCCGCGGAATGTTTGGTAAGGGCGTTGTGTTGAGAGAAG
>NZ_JBKHKI010000004.1:0-347805 GCF_046546455.1 Rhizobium sp. YIM 134829 | reverse complement strand
ATCCGACAGGCCCGGTGACCACCCGGCGCTCAGTAAAAACGGAAGCGAATTCTCAACCGTAATTTCCACTCAATGCGCCCCCGAAATTACACCACGAGCACGGACGCTACCCCGCAACGGCCTGCTCCACGGTCTGAAGCCCTGCGGTTGACAGTCCGGCCTTTCCCGCTGCAAGGAACAGCCACGACATCGATGAGTGACGGCAAAGGGCTCCACCCGCGCTGTCCAGCCGTGCGGGAATTGCCATGAACGACGTCCTTAGCGCCTCAGGGGGCGTCAAGCAGGTGATCTGCATCAATTGGGGCACGAAATACGGTGCCAAATTCATCAATCGGCTCTATGCCATGGTGGCGCGCAACATCACCCCACCCTTCAGCTTCACCTGCTTCACCGACACGCGCGAGGGGCTGAACCCGAACATCTTGTGCGAAGACCTGCCGCCGCTCGAGGTCGCCGCCATGCCGGTCAACACGCCCGGCATCTGGAACAAATCGCGCCTTTGGGGCCCGAAGCTCGGCAGCCTGCAAGGACCGGTGCTCTTTCTCGATCTCGACCTCGTCATCGTCCGGTCGCTCGATGTCTTCTTCGATGTGGGAGGACCCGACGACGTGGTGATGACGCGCAACCAGACCACGCCCTTCGAAAAGCTCGGCCAGACTTCGCTCTACCGTTTTCCCGTCGGCAAGCTGCTATCGCTGCAGCAGGCGTTCATAGCCGATCCACAAGGGATTGCCGACAAGTATCGCTTCGAACAGCGATTCGTGACCAAGAATGCGCCGGGCGGCCCGCTCTTCTATCCGCGCTGCTGGGTCCTGCATTTCCGCCAGGACTGCCGCCAGCCCTGGCCGCTCAACTACCTCTTCGCCCCGCGCCTGCCCAAGGACGCCCGCGTGGTGATCTTCCCGCGCACGCTCCGCCCGGAGAATGCGATCCTCGGCAAGTTCTACAACAACGGCGCCACCACGATCCGCGACCACCTCTCCCGCACCTTCGACAAGTCCCGCCGCAAATCCACCGACGGCCCCTTCTCGCATCTGCGCCACTACATCAAGCCGACGAAGTGGGTGGAGGACAACTGGCGGGAGTGAAACGCAGGAGGGGCTCAGACACGGACAGGATCGATCCTGCCGTTTCGAGGGAAGCCACCAGCAAATCTTGACAGGCCTCACTCGCGGTCATATTTAAGGCGTGTCGAAAATGGTGGACCGGTTTGGTGAGCCCCGGTCAGCTTCAGGCTTCTGCCTGGAGCCCTGATCCAGCCTTCGGGCCGCGGACCACGACGGAACACGGACGCGCTGCGTCCGCTCCGTTGGTGCTGTCCGAACGACACCCATCGAAGACACGCAGCCGTCCTTCTCACCTGGCCTTCGGCCAATGGAAAGGACAGTCTTCATGTACGACACTCAGGTGCTCATTATCGGTGGCAGTCTCGTCGGTCTCTCCGCTGCGGCATTTCTCGCCTGGCGCGGGGTCAAGACCATCGTCATCGAAAAACATCGTGGCAGTGCCCTCCACCCGCGCGCGGTCGGCTTCACGGAACATACGCTCGAATTCTATCGCGCTATCGGCATCGCCAACCAGATCCCGCTGGCCGATCCGAACTTCAGGCTACGCCGCACCACTGTCGAGAGTCTTGCAGGCGCCATTCTTCATGAAACACCGTGGACTCCGACTGCGCAACGTCCCCCGGCCAACGCGGAACGGGCCCTGTCCCCTGCAGGCATGGCGGCCTTCGCTCAGGACAAGCTCGAACCGATCCTGCGCAGCCGTGCCACCGAACTGGGCGCGGAGCTTCGTCTTGGAACCGAACTCGTATCGATCGAGGAGACGGAAGACGGAGTGGTCGCCCGCGTACGCAACCGCCAGACGGGCCGGCAATACGCCTTACTCGCCCCTTACATGATCGCCGCCGATGGCGCGGCCAGCCCGGTTCGGGAGGCGCTCGGCATTCAGCGTCACGGTGTCGGCCACATCATGAATATTCGCTCCGTCCTGTTTCACTGCCCAGCTGCTGACAAGTACCTCGAACGCGGCTTCCAGCAATTCGAAATCCAGCAGGAGGACTTCAAGGCCTTCCTCACGACCTATGGCGACAGCCGCTGGGTCCTGATGTTCTATGGCGGCGAGGCCAAGTCTGCCGAGCAATACGCTCCCGATATCCGTCGAGCCCTTGGAGAAGACCTGCCCTTCGACATCATCACCTCCGGTGTCTGGGAGATGGCGGGACGGATTGCCGATTACTATTCGAAAGGCCGCGTTTTTCTTGCAGGGGACGCCGCCCATCAGCTTCCGCCGACCCGCGGCGGATTTGGAGCCAATACCGGCATCGACGATGTTTGGAACCTGGCCTGGAAACTGCAGCTGGTGCTCGACGGAACGTCCCATTCCTCCCTGCTCGACAGCTATTCGCGGGAGCGCCAGCCCGTCGCCTTGCTTCGTCACCAGCAGACCTTCGCACGGCCCGACTATGCGCGCTATGTGAACAACGCGCTCGAGCACGAACCGCTTTACGACGATGCGGCCATGGAACTTGGGCAATTGCACCGCTCGGACATCATCATCGGCGCAGACAACAGCCTGCCTCCGGCGGCGCATCCTGACGTCTGGAAGGGCCAGCCCGGAACCCGTGCGGCGCATCTCTGGCTCGATGACGAACAGACCCGCTCGACGGTCGACCTCTTTGCCAGGAAATTCACGCTGATGAGCGAAAACCCAAGGTGGTCAGCCGTCGCCAGAGCGGCTCTCGACGAGATCGCTCTTCCTCTGAGCATCGTTCACGTCGGAGAGGACATTGTCGTCCGAGCCACTGCGACCTTCGCTGAGACCTATGGAACGGGCGCGGACGGCGCCTCGCTCGTCCGTCCGGATGGTCTGGTCTGCTGGCGAACATCCTTGCCTCCGGAACAGGTGACGGAAGACTTCAAGGATGTTTTAAGGCGTGTCGCGCGACTGGCGTAACTCGCTCGCAGTCTCTGGGCCCGCCGGATTTTCGCTCGGCGGGCCCTCCGGTCCGATCATTGTCCGACGCAACGCGGTGTCGTCCCGCGCGCCATCCCGTTATTTGTCAATGTCAATTCCGGCCTCGCTTCACTTCTGGAAGCGCGTCGAGCGGAGCGAAGCCGGTCGTCACGGTCACCGGCTTGAAAGGCTCTGGAAGCTGGCCATCCACCGCGACAGGAAACGTTGGAGATCGCTTGGATTGTCATGTTCGGCAACCTTCGCACGCAGGTGCGGAAGCGCTGGGAGCGCCGTGAACACATCCTCCCATGAGTGAATGCCATGGCCGAGATCGGCCCAGCCACCTTCGGGCGCTGTTTCGTGATCCGGCTGGATGTCCTTCAGGTGGACCGAGACGATCCGCTCCCGCCGAGACGTCAGCCAGTCGAGCGGGTCGAGACCAGCCCGGAAGATCCAGCCAAGATCGGCCTCCCATGCCATGCCCGGCACCTCATCCAGGAGGATATCCATCGGGATGGCGCCGTCTTCCACCTTCTGAAACTCGAAGTCGTGGTTGTGCCAGGCGAAGCCGAAGCCCTCACCGCTCACCTTTTCGTTGAGGATCTTCAGACGGCTTGCCAATGCAAGCCAGCCAGCGCGGGTCGTCGGACGGTCCTCGGGCGCAAGCCATGGGGCAATGATCACGGTCACACCCAGTGTCTTTACAATGGCAATCGCCTTCTCGAAATCGCCCTCGAGCAGATCGAGACCAAAGTGGCCCTGCGGCATAATCAGGCCGCGTTGATCCAGCAGCGCCCGGAATGCGGCTGGATCCTCATAGGTCCCGAAGAAGCCCTCCACCCCGTTGAAACCGACAGCCTTCACCTGATCGAGGACCGTTTCCCACGGCGTGAACTCGCGGGCAGAAAAGAGTTGTACGAGCGTCGTCAATTGCTTTGTTCCTTGGCTATGCGTCGGCCACTGGTCTCGTCGAACAGGTAGAGACGATTGGCCGGCAGTCGGATCTTGATCGTATCGCCGGCCTTGACGGTCAGCCGTTCGCGGAAGGTCGCCAGCAGATCCTCTCCGGACAGTTTCAAGGCGACCTGCGTCTCGGCCCCCGTCGGCTCGTCCACGACGACCGTGGCCTCCCAAGCATCCGCGACATCGGCGGCCAGCTCCACATGCTCGGGCCTGATGCCGACGATGAGGGATTTCCCGGCGGCAGCCTGCACGAGGTCCGGGGTCAGCGCAAACTGCAGGCCGCCTCTGGTCTTGACCAGCTCGCCTTCAACCCTGCCCTTGAAGAAGTTCATCGAGGGAGAGCCGAGGAATCCGGCGACGAACAGGCTCTGTGGATCGTCATAGAGTTCCAGCGGCGGGCCGACCTGCTCGAGCCGACCGGCGTTCATGATGACGATCCGATCCGCCATCGTCATGGCTTCGACTTGGTCATGCGTGACATAGATCGTCGTCGTCTTCAGCCGCTGATGCAGGGCCTTGATCTCGGTGCGCATCTGTACCCGCAGCTTGGCATCGAGATTGCTGAGCGGCTCGTCGAACAGAAAGACTTGCGGACTGCGAACGATCGCGCGTCCCATCGCCACCCGCTGGCGCTGGCCGCCGGAAAGCTGTTTTGGAAAGCGGTCGAGATAGGGAAGCAGATCCAGGATTTCTGCCGCCGAACGCACGCGCGCGTCGATCTCGCTTTGCGGTCGGCCGGCAAGCTTCAGGGCGAAACCCATGTTCTGCGCCACCGTCTTGTGCGGATAGAGGGCATAGGACTGGAACACCATGGCGATGTTCCGGTCCTTCGGCCGGACATCGTTGACGACCCGTCCGCCGATGGACACTGCGCCGGTGCTGATCGGCTCGAGCCCGGCAATCATGCGGAGCAGCGTCGACTTTCCGCAGCCTGACGGCCCGACCAGGATGACGAACTCGCCATCGCGGATATCGAGGGAGACGCCATGCATGACTTGCAACGCGCCATAGGATTTCGTGACATGATCGATCGTGACATTGGCCATCTCACATCTCCTGCATCATCTGCTGAAAGATCTCGAGATCGAGTCGAGCGTCGGCAATGGTCGTCTTGATCGGGCCGTTGTTGACGATCGCTTCGTGAAAGCGTTTCCACTCAATGACGAATGCGTCGCCCCGGCTTTGGTGGCCGGAGGAGGTCGTGATGCCGAACGGCGTATTGGCGGATGTCACCGTCAGAACCGCCGGTTGGTGGCGGATGTAGGGCGTATCATAATCGACCCGAACGGTCTTTTCCTCGGCGTAGACGGCCAGATGCGCATCGAAGCGCGCGACGGAATCGATGCCGGTTTCGAACTGGCAGATGAAATCGCCATAGTCGAAGGAGGCATTGTAGAACATGCCCTGCCGACGGAAGGCCGCTCCCAGGACCCGCTGCGGCATGCCCAGCAATTCACGCATCGCGGAAATGTCGTGCGATGAAAGGCCAAGGAGCAGATTGTAGACCTGCGCGCGCGGACGCTCATGCGTGCCGATCGCTTCGGTCAGCCGGGCATTGGTTTCCCGCGTCGTGTGATCCAGGACCGATTGCGGAATGTCATCGCCCTTGATGACCGTCGATGTGGCGTTGACGAAGGACGAGTTCGGGCCGATGATGGCATGGACCCGGGCGAAGTTGATCGATTGCCTGATCTGGCCGACGATCCCGACGGCCTCCTCAAAGGCCGGCGCGTGCCGGCGCATATAGCCGATCTGGACGCGCATTCCCGTCTGCGCCTCCGCCTCGGCAAGCGCATCCGCCTCATCCAGCGTCATGCACATCGGCTTTTCGATCAGCACATGCTTGCCCCGGTGCATCGCCTCGATGGCGGTCGGCGCATGCAGGGCATTGGGGTTGGCGATGAGGACCGCGTCCACCTGAGGGTCGGTCAGGAGCGACGAACTGTCGTGGTAGCGGGTGGCATCCGGAAGAAGAGCCCCGACGCCGTCCACCACCGTCGGAGAGGCATCGCAGAGCGCCGTGATCCGGAAACGGTCTGACAATTCCCGCAAGGTGGGAATATGAAGGATTTGCGTGGCTTCGCCGCATCCGATGACGCCGACATTGATGGTTTTCTGCATGGTCGCTCCGTCAACCCTTGACGCCGCCAGCGACGGCGCCGTGGGTGATGAATTTCTGAACGAAAAGGAAGAGAACGAGGGTTGGCAGCATGGTGACCGACGCGGCGGCGGTGAGGCTTCCCCAGTCGGTCGAAAATTGCTGCAGGAACATCTGGATCCCGACCGGCAGCGTCATCGCCGCCTGGGTCCGCAGGAAGACATTCGCCACGAAGAACTCGTTATAGGCGAGCAGGAAGGAGAAGATCGAAACGGCCGCCAGTCCCGGCCCGGACAGTGGGAGCACGACCCGGAAGAAGGCGCCGAAATGCCCGCATCCGTCGATCAGCGCCGCCTCTTCCAGTTCGCGCGGGATCGTGTCGAAATAGCTCCGCGCCATCCAGGTCACGAATGGCAGGTTGATCACGCCGTAGACGATGATGACGGAGAGCGGATTGTCGATCAGGCCAAGTGGCCGGAACAGAAGGAAGAGCGGGATCAGCGCCAGGATGATCGGGAACATCTGCACCGCAAAGAGACTGGTCGAATAGACATCGAGCAGCCGGTTCTTGAAGCGCGACAGCGCATAGCCCGCGAAGACGGCACAGAGCAGCGAAAAGATCGTCGCGCCGAGCGCCGTCACTACCGAGTTTCGCAGATAGGTCAGGAAGGGCGTCTCTGCGAAGAGGAACATGTAGTTCTTGAGCGACGGCTCGCGCGGGATGATCGTAGCCCGGGCGACGATCGCATCTGTCGTCTGGAGAGAGTTCAAGACCATCAGGATGATCGGAAGATTGATCACGATGGCAATGACAGCCATGAGGGCCGTCAGTGCCCAGCGATTGCTCTTGGATTCCACCATTATCGTTTCCCTCCTTGCAGCCGGAGGATGCCGATAAAGATCAGCATCAGGAGACCGAGGGTGACAAAGGAAACGGCCGCGCCCATGCCGACGTCGTTGCGCGCGAAGGTGTAGCGGTAGGCCAGGACCACAAGATTTTCAGTCGCATTCGCCGGTCCGCCCTGCGCCAACAGCCATGGCGTATCGAAGTCGTTGACGGTCCAGACTGTCATCAGCAGGCACAGCACGATCGAAATCCCGCTGATGGCCGGCATGGTGACATGCCAGAAGCTTTGCCAACGCGTTGCCCCGTCGATTTCCGCTGCCTCGTAGAGCGTCCGATCGATCGTCTGAAGCGCTGCCAAGAGAGACAGCAGCATGAAGGGAAACGAGCGCCAGATCTTGATGACGATCACAATGGCGATCGTCCAGTTGGAGCTCGACAGGAAATAGACCGGATCGCCACCGAATAGGCCGATGATCTGGTTGAACAGGGCCTTGTCGTCATTGACCATCCACCGCCAGGACACGATCGCGACCAGCGAAGGCACGATCCAGGGGAGCAGGAGAAGGACGCGGAAGAGTCCCCGCCCGGGGAAGTCCTTCTGCAGCATGAGGGCGAGCCCCAGACCGAGCGTGTAGCAACCAACGATATTGGCGACGGCGAAGGTGAACGAGAACTGGAGGGCATGCCAGAAGGCCGGGTCCGCGAGCAGCTTGCCGTAGTTCCTGAAGCCGACGAAACGTCCCGCCTTCAGCAGGGATCCGTTCGTGAAGCTGTACCAGAAGCCCTGGATCATCGGGTAGCCGATGACGACGATCATCAGCAGGAGCGAGGGAAGCAGCAGGGCCAGCGTCATGCGCAGGTCGGGGGTCAGGACCTGGCGGGCCCGTTGCCGCCAGTCCACCCTTTGCAAGGAGATGTCCGTCATCGACCTACTGGCTCATGATTTCGGAGAGATGCTCCTGCGCAGGCCCGACCGCATCCTTGACCGGCTGGCCCTGCCAGATCTTCTGCATCAGGCTCATCATGAAGCCATCGCCGTCGATCTCGTTCAGCTCGGGAAAGGTCCCGCCCGCCGAGGCGGACATCGGCTTGATAACCGGCAGATAGGTCTTGATGACGAAGCTCAGCTGGTCGTTCTGCGTGAAGAAGTCGTCAGCCTGATAGGACAAGCGCGCCGGGATGCCGCCGGCCTTGCCCTCGGTCCACAGGACCTTCTGGTGATCCGACCACCAGCGCAGGAAGCGGAGCGTCTCTTCCGGATGCTGCGTCTGCTTGTAGATCATGATGTTGTTGATCCAGCTGATCGTGCCCTTCTGGCCGGACGGCGATGTCAGCGGCGGAACGACGCCGATCTTGTCCTTGTCAGTTCCGGCCTGATCCGCCGTCGCCGGGCTGGAAAGATAGAACGCTGCCTTGCCGGCAAAGAAGCTTCCGCGCGCATCGTCGTTGGTGTAGCCGGTGGAGGCCGGGTTCAAAGACCCGTCGGAAACAAAACCGGAGAGAAAATCCAGCGCTTCGAGCGACTTGTCGCCGGTCAGGTTCGGCTTGCGGTCGGCATCGAAGAGACCGCCGCCATTATTGACCATCGCGGCCAGGATCCAGTGCATCCCGGTCGAATCGCCGGATGAGACAAGCCCGTAAGTGCCATCCTTGGTGACAGCCTTCGCGACGGCGCGTAGCTCGGACCAGGTGGTCGGCACTTTCTGACCTGCAGCATCGAGCACATCCTTGCGATAGAACAGGGAGCGCAAGTCGATCGCCCAGGGCAGGCCGACATAGTGGCCGTCATATTTCATGGCGTCGAGGGTCCCCGGCGCAAAGTCCTTCGCCGTCCCATCGCTCTCCATCTGCGCGACAAGATCATCCACCGGCAGGATGGCGTCCATGCTGTAGAACTGGACCGCCTGGAAACCCGCGCCGGTCGAGATGTCCGGCGCCGATCCGGAGGCGATCGCCGTCACATAGGTCTCATACCAGTTGGCCCAGGGGACGGAGCGATAGGTGACTTTGATTTCGGACTGGCTCTTGTTGAATTCCTCGACGAGCGCCTGGGCGCGCTGGGCGTAAGGGGCCGGGCCCCAGACCTGATCCCAGAAATTCAACTCGACCGTGGCGGCCGCTGCCATGGATGTCGACGCGGCCAAAGCCACGGCGACGCCAAGCACTCGTATGATGGTGCGCATGCTGTTCTCCTCTCGATGGTGCGGCCCGAACCGCCCTCCTCGGCGGGGTCCATTTCGGGCCGGATTGACGAAATGCTGCACGACTGGCGCGTGGCGACGTCGCCACTTATGATGTGGTGACGTCACCACATTGCATTATGCCCAACGGAATGCAAGGGACTTTTGACGATGAGAGGCAAGATCATGACCCAGTCCAAAGCGACCATGGCCGACGTGGCGCGTGCGGCGCGCGTATCCCCGACAACCGCCGCTCGTGCCATCTACAACAGCGGATATGTCTCCGAGGAAAATCGCAAGCGCGTCATGGAGGCCGTCGAAGCGACGGGGTATCGACCGAACCTCCAGGCCCGGTCGCTGCGCCTGCAGAGGACATATACGCTTGGCCTCATCCTTTCCTCTGCAAAGGAGAACCCGTTCTATACCCATATTTCGCATGCCATCCGGACTGCGGCGAGTGCTGCAGGCTTCTCCATGTTGACGGTCAATCACAGCTACTCGGCGGAAGCCGAGATTGCGGGGATCAAGCAATTCCTCGATCACGGGGTCGAAGCCGTCATCCTTTGCCATGCGCTCGACCCCAGACATTTGAAGCCGCTGATCCGATCGCAGGTTCCGATCATCCAGGTGGAGCGGCAGGACGTGGAACAGGCGTATTCAATCGCCATCGATCCCCTGCCGGGGATGGTGAGCGCTGTCCGGTTGCTGGTGGAGCAAGGTCACCAAAGGATCGCCTTCGTCGGCGCCAAAGCACCGACGGCCCATGAGCCGTCGACACCAGAACAGCGCCGCGTGGATGCCTTCGCCATCGCTTTGGAACAGTGCGGCCTGTCGGTCAGCGACTGCCCCACCGTGCTCGGAGACTATTTCCCCGCCGCGCAGGACGACGACTTGCCTGGATTCAAGCTCGCCGAGCAGCTGCTTTCCGGCCCGGATGCCAGGGTCACCGGCATCATCGCGGGCTCGGATATCCTGGCCGCTGGCATTCTACAGGCGATCTATGCCAGGGGACTGCGCGTGCCAGACGACATATCCATCATCGGCTACGACGACAGCATCGCCCAGTTTCTCTCACCGCCGACGAGTTCGATCGCCCAGCCTTATTCGGCCATCGGCGACGCCGTCGTCGGCTTTGTCGAAGACGTCGTTGCCGATGACGCTCGTGAAATCGTCCGAGAGAAGCGGGTCACCACCGCGTTGATCGCCCGACAATCGGTCGGCGCTGCGCCGAAACCGAGAGCATAGGCGACCGTCTCCAACCGGAGCGCCTGCGCCACGCCTGCCAGGCGAGCATCGCCAGCGCTCACAGCAGCACTACTTTCAACGGATCTGAGACGTGAACAGGAACACGCCGAAAACACGTCAGTCTTAATCATTTGGAAGAATTGGCGCACCCGAAGAGATTCGAACTCCTGACCCCCAGATTCGTAGTCTGGTGCTCTATCCAGCTGAGCTACGGGTGCGTGTTGCAGCGGCGTTGGCTGCGTTGGGCGGTTCTCTAAAGGGTCGATCGGGGGATTGCAAGCCTCTTTCCGACGGGTGCTTGAAAAAAAGCCGGACTTGTCTGCGGCTTGAGGATTGTCTGGGCGACGGCAAGCCCGGTGCTGCAGGCCTTTCGCGGTTTGCCGATCGCCCCGAATTCAGGGGCGCTGAAGGGTGCGGTAGGCGTCGAGCGGCACCGGGCGGTCGGGGAGTTCGATGCGAAACAGCGTGCCGGCCGTTGGCTTTTCGACCAATGCGATCGTGCCGCCATGGGCAAGCACGAGCTCGCGGGCGATCGCAAGGCCGAGGCCGGTGCCGCCGGAGCGGGCCGAGCCGCGAAAGGCGGCAAAGAGGTTTTCCCGCGCCTTGGCCGGCATGCCCGGTCCATTGTCGTCGATGGTGATCGAGACGACGCTGCCGGTGCGCTGTGCCGTCAAGGCGAGGACCTTGCTGCCATCCGGGTCGCCGGCATCGAGCGCCAGCGCCTGCACGGCATTGCGGCAGAGATTGTGGACGACCCGGAACAGCTGTTCGCCGTCGGCATCGATCATCAGATCCTCGGGCACGCCAAGGTGGATGTCGATCCCGCTCTTCGGGTCAACGGCCAGCAGCTCCAGCACGTCGGCGACCAAAGGCTTCAGCGGCAGGAAGCGCCGGCGCGGCTCGGCCTCGGTGGTACGGCCATAGGCCAGCACCTCGCGCGTATAGCCGACGGCGCGGTCGATGGTGCGCAGCAGCGTCGGCGCGAATCGCTTGACGACGGGATCGTCGACATCGGCCAGCCGGTCGGAAATCAGCTGCGCCGAGGAGAGGATATTGCGCATGTCGTGATTGATCTTCGATACGGCGAGGCCGAGATCGGCGAGGTTCTTCTGCTGCTTGAGCGTCCGCTGCAACTGCCGCTGCATGGCCGCCAGATGCCGGCCTGCAACCGCAAGCTCGTCATCGCCCGAATGCGGCACCATGACCCGCGCCGGATCGGCGGGATCGGCGGAGAAGGTGCGCATATTGGCGGTCATCCGCCGGATCGGCAGGATCATCACGCGATTGATGACGAGAAAGATCAGGCCGGCGGTGAAGAGCGAGATGCAGATGGAGACGATGAAGACGTTGCGGGCATAAGCGAGCATCGCCTTGCGCAGGCTGCGATCCTCCATGACCAGCTCGATGATAGTGTCGCTCTCGCCGATCGGGCCATAGAAGCGGATCGTGCGGTTGCCGCCGAAGATGAGCGTGTCGAAGGCGTCGCGAATTTCCGAGAGCGGCGAGACGGCCGCAACGTCATATTGCGCATCGACCTCCGGCGGCACCTCGATGGCGGCGATCAGCCGCGCCTCCTCGGCACGCCGGAGCGCGATCGCCTTCGTGCCGGTGGCGATCAGTGTATCCTCGCGCACCGGGCCGGACAGCTGCATGTTCTGCAAGCCGTCCACCACCACGGCCGCGGCGGCAGCCGTGTTCAGCCGATCCTGCATCCAGCGCATGCGCATCATCGCGACCGACGGCACGAAGATCAGAACTTCGGCGACCATGACGAACAGGACGGTGAGCAGCAGCAGGCGACCGGACAGGCTCGCGAAGAAGCCGGTGCGCGGCTCGGCCCCGCCCAGGATGGTTTCCTCGCCTGTTTCCATTGACGCTTTGCCCTTACAGCAACGAACCGCGCTCAGGGGCTTATCATAGGACAGGGCGGCTCAATGTCCAAGCCGTGGCGTGCCGGCGGGGCGTGGGAAGCCTCGCACGCCTCAAGCCCGCGTCGCCTGCCGGACCTGCGTGACGCCCGAAAACGCAATCCGGCGGACCAGGGCCCGCCGGACAGGTTTCCTTCAAACAGCTGGTCTTCAAACCGCAGGAACGCCCCCTGCCGACCCCTCAGAACTCTTCCCAGTTGTCGGCGGACGCCGCCGGGGCGGGGGAGGAGAAGGCACGTGCGACGCTGTTGACCATCGCCCGGGCCGGCGAGGCGACCGGGCGCGCAGTCCCGCCAGCCGGCAGGGCCGCCGGGCGGCGCGCAGCCACCGGCTTTGCCGCCGCTTTCGCCGCGCGGGGAGCCGCCGCAGGGGCTGACACATGGGCCGAAGCCGGCGAATGCGCGAAGTGGCGGGCCGAACCACCGGCAGATGCCGCTTCGCCGAGGTTGAAGCGATCGATCATCCGCGCCAGATTGTCCGCCTCGGTCGAAAGCTTGTGCGTGGCGGCATTGGCCTCTTCCACCATGGCGGCATTCTGCTGGGTCACCTGATCCATCTGGTTGACGGCGGTGCTGACTTCCGAGAGCCCGGTCGCCTGCTCGCGGGCGGCGGTTGCGATCGAGTGGATATGGTCGTTGATCGCGAGAATGCGCGTCTCGATCTCCGAAAGCGCGCTGCCCGTCTGCTGGACCAGCGTCACGCCAGTTGCCACTTCCGTGCCGGACTTGGCGATCAGCGCCTTGATGTCCTTGGCGGCGCTGGCGGCACGCTGGGCAAGCTCGCGCACCTCCTGCGCAACGACCGCGAAGCCCTTGCCGGCCTCGCCGGCGCGGGCGGCTTCCACACCGGCATTCAGCGCCAAGAGATTGGTTTGGAAAGCGATCTCGTCGATGACGCCAATGATGCTCGAGATCTGGCTGGAGGCCTGCTCGATGCGGCCCATGGCGTCGACGGCGCTGCGCACCACCGTGCCGGACTGGGCGGCCGCTTCCTTGGCTTCCGTGACCATGACGGTCGCTTCCTGGGCGCGGTCGGTGGAGGTCCGCACGGCGACGGTGATCTCGTCGAGCGCGGCGGCGGTTTCTTCCAGGGCCGCGGCCTGCTGCTCGGTGCGGCGGGCGAGATCGTCGGCCGCGCTGCGCAATTCGCTGGAATTGCCGTTGATGTCATAGGTCGTGGCGCGCACGTCCGAAAGCGTCGAGCGCAGCGTCTTCACCGTTTCGTTGACGTTCGTCTGCAGCTCGCCGAAGGCGCCGCTGAACTGACCGGACATTGCGCCGGTGAGATCCCCGTTCGAAAGCCCCGCGATGACGCGGCGCGTCTCCTCCACGCCGGCATTCACGCCGGCCAGCAGCTGGTTGACGCTGTCAGCGAAGCGGTTGAGCGCCGGATCGCCGTAGTCGCGAGTGATGCGGTGGGAGAAATCGCCGGCGGCTGCGGCCTGAACCACTTCGGCGATGCTGGTCTGCAGCTCGGCCGAGCGGGCGCGCAGAGCCCCCTCCTCGCTGTTCAGCCGTTCGACGGACTGCGCATTGCGCTTGAACACTTCGACGGCGCGCGCCATCTCGCCGATCTCGTCGCGGCGGGCGGCCATCGGCACGTCGGTGTCGAGCGCCCCGTCGGAGAGCTTGGTCATGACGCCGGTCAGCGCGCTGATCGGCCGGCTGAGCTGGCGGACGGCGACGGTCAGGGCGACGCCGAGACCGATGGCAAGCCCGATCAGGGCCGTGGCGGAGATCAGCAGGCTCATCTGGTGGCTGATGCCGGCCACCTCGGTGCGGATCGCCTCCAGACGCTCGCGGTCGGCGGACACCATGGCATCAATCTCGCCCTGGAAGGCCTTGCGATTGGCGCGGTTCGCGTCCGTATTGCCCTGCTCGTTGGCAGCCTTGGGCGAAACCTCGCGGGCAAGACGCGCCGTCTCGGTGCGGAAGGTGCGGAACTCGGCAGCGCGCTTGGCGACCGCCTCGAAGCTTGCAGCTTCGGCGGCCGGCACCAGCGGGCGCCAAGTTTCCAGCAGCGCATCGATCTTGGCAAGATTGTCGACGATGCCCTTTGCGAAGGGCTCGGCCTTTTCCACGCTCGGGGCGGCATAGGTGCCGCGGGCTTCCATGACCACGGCCGTCACCAGCCGGTTCAGCCGCTCGCCATTATAGGCGCGGTCGGCCGCATTCTCAAAGGCTGCGATGCGTGCGTCGTAGCGCGCGACGACGGCAAGCGCCATCACCACCACCACCATCGTCACCGCCCCCATGGCGCCGACGATCAGTCCGATCTTTCCACGAATTTTCATTATGATTGCCCCTGCAGTCCCCAAACTGGTGCTTTCCCTAGAGCTGGACCCTAAGGGGCAAGATTTAAGAAACCACAACATGAGCGGCATCTTTCTCGCTATCCGCTCTTGAAAGATGAGGTTCCAGCCCGGTGCGGCGACGGGCGGGCGGTGCGAAACCCTTGTACGCGGGCGCGATTGACTTTTGCGGCGTAACTCTTATAAGCCGCCGCACGTCCGGGTGAGCGACAGCTCGCCGGCTTGGCCGTGCCGGACAGCCACGCTCCCTTGCTGATACAGCAAATCCAAGAAGGGCCGCACACCGCGGTATTAAATAAATGTCGAAGCGTACCTATCAACCCTCGAAGCTTGTTCGCAAGCGCCGCCACGGCTTCCGTGCGCGGATCGCCACCAAGGGCGGCCGCAAGGTCATCCAGGCCCGCCGTGCGCGCGGCCGCGCTCGTCTCTCCGCCTGAGCTTTTCTCACGCTGGCGCAGGGGCAGTGGCGCATGCGCCGGCTGGCACCCTCAAGAGAGACCTTGGACGCATGACGTCTGGCGACCCACGAGACACTGCCGGGCGGCTGAAAAGCCGGCCGCAGTTCCTTGCCGTCCGCGAGGGCGAGAAGCGGAAAGGCCCGACCTTCCTGCTCGAAGTTCTTGATCGCAAGGATGCGGACGCTGCGCCGCGCGTCGGCTTTACTGTGACGAAGAAACACGGCAACGCGGTCGAGCGGAACCGCATGCGGCGACGCCTGCGCGAGGCCGTTCGGCTGAAGGCGGCGACCGCCATGAAGCCCGGACATGATTATGTTATTGTGGCCCGCCGCGATGTGCTCGGCATTCCCTTTGAGACTCTCACCGGCCAGTTGATCGATCGGATCGAAGGCCGGCGTGGCGATGGCAGGCCGAGGGCGCCTGCGCCCGAAAGACCCGAAAACGAGGTCGGACAGGGCCGAAAGACCGGCTCCAGGAAAGAATGATGGAAAAAAACCGCAACTACATCATCGCCATTGGCGTGTCGGTGCTCATTCTGATCGCCTGGCAGTTCCTCTATATCAATCCGAAGATGGAAGCCGAGCGCCTGGCGCAGCAGGCCCGCCAGACTGAACAGAGCCAGCAGCAGGCAAGTGGCCAGCAGCAGGCAGCGCCCGCGGCACCTGGCCAGGCCGCCGCCCCCGGCGCCGTGCCGCAAACGGCCGCCAGCCGCGACCAGGCAATCGCCCAGTCCGCCCGCGTGCCGATCGACACCGAGGCGCTCTCCGGCTCGATCAACCTGACCGGCGGCCGCCTGGACGACCTGAAGCTCAAAGAATATCACGAGACGGTCGACCCGAAGAGCCCGATCATCACGCTCTTCAGCCCCGCCGAAACGCAGGACGGCTATTTCACCGAGCTCGGCTATATCGGTGACGCCACCTCGGGCACCGCACCCGGACCGCAGACGGTCTGGACCGCGACCGAGGGCGCCAAGCTGACCAGCCAGACGCCGGTCACCTTGACCTACACCAACGACAAGGGCCTGACCTTCACCCGCGTGATCTCGGTCGACGACCATTTCATGTTCAAGGTCGAGGACACGATCGCCAATGCCTCCGGCGCGCCCGTATCGCTGTCGCCCTATGGCCGTGTCACCCGATTCAACAAGCCTTCGACCCCTTCCGTCTATGTCCTGCATGAGGGCTTCATCGGCGTGATCGGCGAGCATGGGCTGCAGGAGCTTGCCTATGGCAAGGTCGAGGACGCCGCACCGCGCGAGCCCGGCAAGGCCACCGGCGGCTGGCTCGGCATCACGGACAAATATTGGGCGGCCGCGATCGTTCCGCCCCAGGCCGGAGCCTACGATACCCGTTTCGCCCATTTCACCGATGGTCGCCCGCGCTACCAGGCCGATTTCCGCCAGGATGTCATAACGGTCGAGGCCGGCCAGTCGGTCAAGCGCGACACGCTGGTCTTTGCCGGCGCCAAGCAGGTGCCCCTCGTCGATGGCTATGAGACGAGCTACAACATCCCGCAATTCGACCTGCTGATCGACTGGGGCTGGTTCTACTTCATCACCAAGCCGATGTTTAAGCTGATGGATTTCTTCTTCCGCTTCTTCGGCAATTTCGGTGTCGCCATTCTGCTCACCACCATCGTCGTCAAGGCGCTCTTCTTCCCGCTGGCCAGCAAGCAATATGCCTCCATGGCCAACATGAAGAAGGTCCAGCCGAAGATGGAGGAGCTGAAGAAGAAGTTCGGCGACGACCGCATGGGCCTGCAGCAGGCGATGATGCAGCTCTACAAGGACGAGAAGATCAACCCGGTGGCTGGCTGCTGGCCGATCCTTCTGCAGATCCCGGTGTTCTTCGCGCTCTACAAGGTGATCTACGTCACGATCGAAATGCGCCATGCGCCGTTCTTCGGCTGGATCCAGGATCTCTCGGCGCCCGATCCGACGTCGCTCTTCAACCTGTTCGGCCTGCTGCCCTTTGCGGTTCCGCATGCGCTGATGATCGGCGTCTGGCCGCTGATCATGGGCGTCACCATGTTCCTGCAGATGCGCATGAACCCGACGCCGCCGGACCCGACGCAGGCGATGTTGTTCACCTACATGCCGCTGGTCTTTACCTTCATGCTGGCAAGCTTCCCGGCCGGCCTGGTGATCTACTGGGCGTGGAACAACACGCTGTCGATCATCCAGCAGGCCTTCATCATGAAGCGCCATGGCGCGAAGATCGAACTCTTCGACAATCTGAAGAGCCTGTTCTCGCGAAAACCGAAACCGGCGGAATAGCCGCCTTTTGTCCCGGCCGTTCCGGCATTAAGACAGACAGCAAGATCGCGCCCCGGGCCCCGCGCCCGGGGTTTTCGTTTCCGGATTTTCAACGAGGACGACGCCATGACCGACCCTGCTTCCCCCGTCGAGAAGCCGCTTTTCGGGAACCCCTGGATCTTCATCCGCGGTGTGCCGTCCATGCAATTCCTGCCGCCGGAAGGTCCTTTCGAGGTGGCCTTCGCCGGACGGTCCAATGTCGGCAAGTCGTCGCTGATCAACGCGCTGGTCGGGCAGAAGGGCCTTGCCCGGACGTCGAACACGCCAGGTCGCACGCAGGAGCTCAACTATTTCGTGCCGGACGGCTATTCCGGTGAAGGCGCCGACCTGCCGCCGATGGCGCTGGTCGACATGCCCGGCTACGGCTATGCCCAGGCTCCCAAGGCGCAGGTGGATACCTGGACCAAGCTGGTCTTCGACTATTTGCGCGGCCGGGCGACCCTAAAGCGCGTCTATGTGCTGATCGACAGCCGCCACGGGCTGAAGACCAATGATGACGAGGTGCTGTCGCTGCTCGACAAGGCGGCCGTGTCCTATCAGATCGTCCTGACCAAGACCGACAAGATCAAGGCCGGCGCCGTACCGCATTTGGTGGCCGACACGCTCGAAAAGATCCGCAAGCGGCCGGCAGCCTTTCCGGACGTGATCGCGACGTCCTCCGAGAAGAATGCTGGCCTGGACGATCTGCGCAACGCCATCCTGACGACGATCGGCCGCTAGGGACCTCGAAGCCGCACGGCTTTTTGAAGCGGGTGGAGGCAACCTCCCGAGCGAATCAGCGCGCCGTGGTGGCGAGAATCGGACCGGGGCCGCCGACGGTGTCGCGGAGCGTCCCGGCCGGTTCGAGGCTGAGAGTCAGCGCGGAGTCGCTGCCGAAGCGGCCGCGCAGCGCCGGCGGGACCGTCAGAGAGGCACTTGCGCGGTCGAGCGTGCCGAGCGAGACCGGCTCGCCGCCCTTCTGCGACAGCCAGAGCTCCATCGCGGCCCCGGTCCTGGCCGGGGACGCCGCCGGAATGAGGGTCAGTGCGCCGGAGGACGGGTCATAATCGGCCCGCAGAGCCAGATCGCTGCCGGCAACCGCCAGGCTCTTGCTCACCGGCGCATGGCCCGGCGTCACAAGACCGGATTGAGAGACGCCGATCGCGACTAGGCAGAAGCTTGCCACACCGGCGAGCCCTCGCCAAAAGCCTACCGAATTCCACAGCGATTTCGCGTTCGGCAGCGGCTTCCACAGCGCGACGGTCTCCCCCGCATCGCTCTTGGCACGCGGCCGGGCGGCCGGGGTTTCCGGACGGCGCGCCTTGCCGCGGCTCGGCGTCGCCCGGGTTTCAACCGCCATCATATTGCTCTGCCAGTGCGTGACCATGGCCGCGAAATTCCGGTCGAGCCGCATGCGGGCCTCGACCTTGCTGCGCTCTTCCGGCGACAGCACACCCAGCACATATTCGCCGGCGATCACCTGGTCGAGGCGGGAATCCCCGCGTTTGGCATTCTCTGTCGTCATGATCGAAACGCTCGCTGAAGACGGGCACCCGCCGAATAGGCTGTGGATCATACGCATGGTTAACACGGTTTTCCATCGTCATTTGCAGCGATGCGCGCTTTCGCGGAGACGCTGCCCGAACCCCTGCCATCACAGCGTTATCTTTCCGGCGGATCATTCCCAGGCTTGAAAACTTGCGCTAGATAGCGCCGCATCGATCCCCCGAAGGTGACCCTCCATGTCCTCTGAGACCGCCACCCCGACCGCCTCCGAAAGCGAAATCCAGGCGCGCCTGCTGGCGCAGGCCCTGCCGTATATGCAGCGCTACGAGAACAGGACGATCGTGGTGAAATATGGCGGCCATGCCATGGGCAATGCCGAGCTCGGCAAGGCCTTTGCCAGCGATATCGCGCTGTTGAAGCAGTCCGGCGTCAATCCGATCGTCGTCCACGGCGGCGGCCCGCAGATCGGCGCGATGCTGACGAAGATGGGCATCGAATCGAAGTTCGAGGGCGGCCTGCGCGTCACGGATGCCAAGACGGTCGAGATCGTCGAGATGGTGCTTGCCGGCTCGATCAACAAGGAGATCGTCGCGCTGATCAACCAGACCGGCGAATGGGCGATCGGCCTCTGCGGCAAGGACGGCAACATGGTCTTTGCCGAAAAGGCCAAGAAGACCATCGTCGATCCCGACAGCAATATCGAGCGCGTGCTCGACCTTGGCTTCGTCGGCGAGGTGGTCGAGGTCGATCGCACCCTGCTCGACCTGCTCGCCCGTTCGGAGATGATCCCGGTGATCGCGCCGGTGGCGCCGGGTCGTGATGGCGCGACCTACAACATCAATGCGGATACCTTCGCCGGCGCCATCGCCGGGGCGCTCAACGCCACCCGCCTGCTCTTCCTCACCGACGTACCCGGCGTGCTCGACAAGAACAAGCAGCTGATCAAGGAACTCTCGGTCGCCGAGGCCCAGGCGCTGATCGCCGACGGCACCATCTCGGGGGGCATGATCCCCAAGGTCGAGACATGCATCGAGGCCATCAAGGCCGGCGTCCAGGGCGTGGTCATCCTCAACGGCAAGACTGCCCATTCGGTCCTGCTCGAGATCTTCACCGAACACGGCGCCGGCACGCTGATCGTTCCGTGATCCAGGACGTTCTTTAGAGCGCTCGGAAACACCCTCTTTTCTTCGCCGCAAAGCTTTGTCATGATCACCTCATGACCCTGCTTCTCTTGCCCATTTCCGGAAGCGGGACAGAGGCTGAGCGACCACAAGACCCGCCGCCTCGTTCTCAATCCCTTTCCCTACGTCGTGTTTTACCGCATTCGTCGACAAGACGTCGCGATCCTGCGCGTCCGGCACGCTGCGCGACGCACCTTGACTCGCTTCTCCTGATAAGCGATCGCGATTCCCGCTTGCATCCCCTCTTGCGCATGGCATAAGGCGCCATGGCCTCCATCGAACGACTGCCGAGCGCTCAGGACTTCGCCCATGTCACCGACTGGGTGTTCGATCTCGACAACACGCTCTATCCACATCATGTCGATCTCTTCTCGCAGATCGACAAGAACATGACCGCCTTCGTGGCGGCGCTGTTGCAGATGGAGCCGGGCGAGGCGAAGGCGCTGCAGAAGCAATATTACCGCGACCATGGCACGACCCTGCGCGGCCTGATGGAGAACCACGGGATCGATCCGAGCGACTTTCTCCAAAAAGCGCATGCGATCGACTATACGGTGATCCCCGCTGATCAGGCGCTCGGCGAGGCGATCAAGGCGCTGCCCGGCCGCAAGTTCATCTTTACCAACGGCACGGTGGCGCATGCGGAGATGGCAGCCCGCGCGCTCGGCATCCTCGATCATTTCGACGATATTTTCGACATCGTCGCCGCCGATTACGTGCCGAAACCTGCGGGCGCGACCTATGACAAGTTCATGGCGCTCAACCGCGTCGATACGACCCATGCCGCCATGTTCGAGGATCTGCCGCGCAATCTGGTCGTGCCCAAGGCGCTCGGCATGACCACCGTTCTGCTGGTGCCGCGCAATTTCGAATATGAGTTTGCCGAAGCTTGGGAAAAGGCCGGCGACGAGCAGGATCACGTCGATTTCGTCACCGAGGATCTGGCCGGCTTCCTGCGTCGCCTGATCTGAGCTTCTTCGATTACCAAAGTTTAACTGGTCTTCCCCGCCCCTCCTCCTATCCTCGCGCATGGGACATCACCCGGCCGCCCTTCAAACGGTGGTCAGCACTGACGCAGGCGACAGGCGCCCGGAGCGGCGCGGCCTGCGAGGAAAGGACGATCATGCAGACGAAACGACTCCTTCTTGGCTTCGCCGCTCTCAGCCTTGCCGTGACCGGCGCGGTTGCGCCGAGCTTTGCGAAGAAGCCGCCGGAAGCGCGCGGCGAGCGGATGATCCGCTGGCTCGACACGAACAAGGACGGCAAGGTCTCGCTCGACGAGGCCGAGAATCGCGCCACGATTGCCTTTGCCGCCTTCGATGCCGACAAGGACGGCCAAGTCTCCAAGCAGGAGGTCGAGACGAAGCGCAAGGCGTTCCGCGAGGCGCGCCAGGCCTTGCGTGAGGCCCGCAAGAACGGCACCGATCTTGCCGCCGCCCGGGCCGAGCTGATGAAGTCGCGCCCGGCCATGCTGCCCGGCGCCGGCAGCCGCGGCTTCGATCGTGCCGATACGGACAAGAATGGCACGCTGTCCCTGGCCGAAGTAACCGCGCAGGTCGGCGAACGCTTCAAGAAGCGCGACCGCAATGGCGACGGTTTCCTCGATGCGAGCGACTTCGCCAAGCGCGGCTGAGATTCGCGATCCTGACCTCCATTCAACAGCCCGGCCGTGCCTCACGGCCGGGCTTTTTCGTTTCGCTCGCGAGACGCTTCCGCCTGCAACCATTCGTCGTCGAAGACCCGCTGCGCTATGGTCATCGACGCTTAACGCAACGACTCGACTCCGGTTGGCAGACATGCATTATGGTTAACATTCTTTTACATGTGGGGTGCCAAGCAACTCGGCCTTTGCTGGCCAAGCGCCTCCAAGTGAAAATTCGAAGATCGCCTTCATAGAAAGGCCCGCTTGAGCTTCGCTTTGCGGATCTTTGATCGTTTCTGTTAACGCATGAGCTTGGAGGAGCAACAATGAGCGGATCAGGCACGACAACAACGGGGGTCACGGCCACTGGCGACCAATACATCGACGGGTTACTTTCAGGTGAAAAATGGGCGGACGTGACGATCTTCTATTCGTTCTCCCTTTCGTCCGCTGCCTATAGCTACAGTTCGAGCGACGTTACCGACCTTCCGGCTCATTTCCGCGCCTATACCGCGCAGCAGAAGCTCGCCGCCGCCTTTGCTCTGGACGGTGGCTCGAACGCGGCGGCGGTCGGGTTCTCGGTCGAGGGTTTTACGTCCGCGAATATTCAGGGCTTGGGCGATGTCGACTCGACCAGCGGAACCCATATCCGCTTCGCCGGCACGACCAGCAGCAGCGTGGGGACTGCGCGCGTCGCAGACTTCCCGGGCAATGTCATCTCCTCGGATCGCAGCGACAACGGCGATATATGGACCGGCGCTGCCTATGACAGCAGGCCAATCTATGACTTGCGGACACCGCAAGCGGGCAACTATGCCTGGCTCACGCAGATCCACGAGATCGGACATGCGCTCGGCTTGAAGCATCCGCACGAGACGGGCTGGAGCTTTGGCGGCGTGCCGCAGAACATGGACATGATGGAGTTCACCGTCATGACCTATCGCTCCTACGAGAACGTCAGTGTTAATAGGGGCTTGACGAATGCTCAATGGAGCTTTGCGCAGACCTATATGATGCTCGACATCGCTGCGCTACAGACAATGTATGGCGCTGATTATACGACGAATGCCGATGCCACCGTTTATCGATGGACGCCGGGGTCGGGCGATACACTGGTCAACGGCGCAGTAGCGATCAATGCTGGCGGCAACACGATCTTCATGACGGTCTGGGACGGGGGTGGCAACGACACCTATGATTTCAGCGCCTATTCCTCTGCCCTCAGCATTGACCTCCGGCCGGGCAAGTGGTCGGTGCTCAATCTATCGCAGCTCGCGGATCTTGGGGACGGCCATACGGCGCGTGGCAGCGTTTTCAATGCGCTGCAATATCATGGGAATACGGCGTCTTTGATCGAGGACGCCATCGGCGGTGCGGGAAACGACGTGATCGTCGGCAATGAGATCAACAATGTTCTGACCGGCCAAGGGGGCAGCGACACCTTGCGCGGCGGAAACGGGTCGGACACGGCCTCCTACGCCACGGCGGCGTCGGCTGTCATTGCCAGCCTCGCCGACCCCGGCAGCAACAGCGGCGACGCGGCAGGCGATACCTACGACTCGATCGAAAACCTGCTCGGATCACAGTTCGGGGATACGCTGAGCGGCGATGCCTTCGCCAACGCGCTCAGCGGCGGTGGCGGAGATGATCTCCTGTCCGGTGCAGCCGGCGGCGATCAGTTGAATGGGGGTAACGGCTCGGACACGGCCTCCTATGCAAGTGCGTTAGTCGGCATCTTTGCGAGCCTCTCGAACCCCAGCAGCAACAGCGGCGACGCGGCAGGCGATACGTACGACTCGATCGAAAACCTGCTCGGATCGCAATTCAATGATACGCTGAGCGGCGATGGCCTCGCCAACACGCTCAGCGGCGGCGGTGGAGATGATCTCCTGTCTGGTGCAGCTGGCGGCGATCAGCTGAATGGCGGGGACGGATCGGACACGGCCTCCTACGCAAGTGCCTTAGCCGGCATCTTTGCGAGCCTCTCGAACCCCAGCAGCAACAGCGGTGATGCCGCAGGCGATACCTACGACGCGATCGAAAACCTGCTCGGATCACAGTTCGGGGATACGCTGAGCGGCGATGCCTTCGCCAACGCGCTCAGCGGCGGCGGCGGAGATGATCTCCTGTCCGGTGCAGCTGGCGGTGATCAGCTGAATGGCGGGGACGGATCGGACACGGCCTCCTATGCAAGTGCCTTAGCCGGCATCTTTGCGAGCCTCTCGAACCCCAGCAGCAATAGCGGTGATGCCGCAGGCGATACGTACGACGCGATCGAAAACCTGCTCGGATCACAGTTCGGGGATACGCTGAGCGGCGATGCCTTCGCCAACGCGCTCAGCGGCGGCGGCGGAGATGATCTCCTGTCCGGTGCAGCTGGCGGTGATCAGCTGAATGGCGGGGACGGATCGGACACGGCCTCCTATGCAAGTGCCTTAGCCGGCATCTTTGCGAGCCTCTCGAACCCCAGCAGCAATAGCGGTGATGCCGCAGGCGATACGTACGACGCGATCGAAAACCTGCTCGGATCACAGTTCGGGGATACGCTGAGCGGCGATGCCTTCGCCAACACGCTCAGCGGCGGCGGCGGAGATGACCTCCTGTCCGGTGCAGCCGGCGGCGATCAGCTGAATGGCGGGGACGGATCGGACACGGCCTCCTATGCCACGGCGGCGGCGGCTGTCATTGCCAGCCTCGCCAACCCGGGCAGCAATAGCAGCGACGCAGGAGGTGATACTTACGGTTCGATCGAAAACCTGCTCGGATCGCGATTCAACGATAGGCTGAGCGGGAATGCCTTCGCCAACACACTCAGCGGCGTCGGCGGGGATGATCTCTCGGGCGGCAAAGGTAAGGACAGCCTCCTCGGCGGTGCCGGCAAGGACAAGCTCGACGGCGGGCAAGGGATCGATGATCTGACGGGTGGCAGCGGCGCGGACATATTCCTGTTCGACGACGGTGAGACGGGGTCACGGAACAGCAGCGCGGATACGATCTTCGATTTTTCGCAAAGACAGCGTGACCGGATCGACATCAGCGACATCGACGCCAATACCAAAGCAAAGGGCGACCAGGCCTTCGATTTCATCGGCTCAGACAAGTTCGACAAGCATGCAGGCGAGCTGCGCTTCGTGCAGTCGAAATCCGATACCTATATAAGCGGGGATGTGAACGGCGACGGCAAGGCGGATTTCATGATCCACCTTGCCACTGCGCTCTCGCTGAAGGCCGGGTACTTCCTGCTCTGAAGGCGGGTATTCAGAGCTTTCCATGGTGCGAAGGCCAATAAACAGCCTTCGCGCCGACGCCTAAACACCGATCAGCCAACACCTGGCCTGCGCCGGAACGGAGCGGGCTCTGATACGACTCAGTGGCGCGCCTTTATCGTGATCTCGCCATCCTCTTCGCCGTCCCAATAGTGGGCACGCGCGGCGCGGACCTTGATCATCACCAGGCCGTCCGTATCGATGCCATCGGCGAACCAGGTGTCGATGTCCGGGGACCAGTGCTCGGCGAATGCGTCCTTGTCGCGCACCAGCTCCGCTTCGCCCTCGATGGCAATCAGGAAGGCCTTGGCGCCCTGGAAGCTGAGCGCCACCTTGGGGTCCTTCTTGATATCATCGACCATGCGGGTGTCTTCCATGGTGAAGTAATAGGAATCCCCGTCATAATCGACCTGCTGATTGTTGCTCATCGGCCGGCCGGCGATTGCCCCGCCCTCCGTGTGGGTGGAGAGCATGCAGATGTCGATCTCCCGGATCTTGGCTGCGAAGTCGGAAAGGGCGCGGTCGGCCATGGGCGTTGTCCTTGAAGGTTTGCTCGTTCGTTCGGTTCGAGCGGGACAACGCGTCAGGCCGCGTTCGGTTGCGCCACATTTCCTATCGATCGAGTGTCGCGAGCGGCAGGGAGGCCGGGTCGACGCTCGCATAGAAGCGCTCGATGATCGCCCAGGCCTCGTCTGCCGTTTCGACGAAGTGCATGAGGTCGACATCGCCAGGCGCAATCGTCCCGAAACGGGCGAGTGCCTCGAAATCGATGATCGAGCGCCAGAATTCCGCGCCGAACAGGATCAGCGGCACCAGCGCCATGCGCCCGGTCTGCATCAGCGTCACGGTTTCGAAGAGCTCGTCCAGCGTTCCAAACCCGCCCGGGAAGACGGTCACCGCCTTGGCGCGCATCAAAAAGTGCATCTTGCGAATGGCAAAGTAGTGGAAGTTGAATGAAAGCTCGGGCGTGACATAGGCGTTCGGCGCCTGCTCGTGCGGCAGCACGACGTTGAGGCCGATCGAGGGTGCACCGACATCGGCCGCGCCGCGATTGCCCGCCTCCATCACCCCCGGCCCGCCGCCGGTGACGATCACGAAATCCGTGTAGCCGGACTGCGCCGCATGACGGGAACAGATCTGCGCGAATTTCCGGGCCTCGTCATAATAGACAGAGGCAGCTTCCAGATTGGCGCGCTGTACCTCGTTCTTCGCCGCCCAGGCCGCCTGGCCGGGTGCCGGAATGCGCGCGCCACCGAACATAACGACGGTGGAGGTGATGCCGCGCTCGGAGAGTGCCATCTCCGTCTTCAGAAGCTCGAGCTGCAGTCGGATCGGCCGGAGTTCTTCCCGGCAGAGAAACTCCTCGTCGGCATAGGCAAGCCGATAGGAGGGAGATACGGATTGCGGCGTTTGCGGCACACCGGCGGCGCGGTTCTTTGCCTCGCCGCTGTCGGCGAGCGCGTCCCAGGCTCCATCCTTGCGTCGCAGGTTCTGCTTCTTCATGCGTGCCATTGTCAGTCCTGTCCGACATACGTCGTTGCTTGCCATTACCGGTGCGTCGTGGCGGGAGATAGACAATGCGCCACCGTCGCCCGCAACTGAAAAACGCTTCAACTTTGCCTGAGCTTCATTTACAGCGGGTGAGTTTTTTCCACGACCCCAGAGCCTCAAGAAGGACCCGCGATGACCAGCGCCGATCTCGCCACCCTTGCCCAGACGATCGACACCGCCTTCGACAATCGCGATGCGATCGGCACCGGCACCAAGGGCGAGGTGCGCGACGCCGTCGATGCCGCGCTCAACCTGCTCGACAGTGGCGAAGCCCGCGTCGCCGAGCGCGGCGCCGACGGCAGCTGGACGGTCAATCAGTGGCTCAAGAAGGCCGTGCTGCTCTCCTTCCGGCTGAATCCGATGGAGATCGTCAAGGGCGGACCGGGCCAGTCGGTCTGGTGGGACAAGGTGCCCTCCAAGTTCGACGGCTGGAGTGTCAATGAATTCGAGCGTGCGGGCTTCCGCGCCGTGCCGAACTGCGTCGTCCGCCGCTCGGCCTATATCGCGCCCAATGCCATCCTGATGCCCTCCTTCGTCAATCTTGGCGCCTATGTGGGCGAGGGAACGATGGTCGATACCTGGGCCACCGTCGGCTCCTGCGCGCAGATCGGCGCCCATGTGCATCTCTCCGGCGGCGTCGGGATTGGCGGCGTGCTGGAGCCGATGCAGGCGGGTCCGACCATCATCGAGGACAATTGCTTCATCGGCGCCCGGTCGGAAGTCGTCGAAGGCTGCATCGTGCGCGAAGGCTCGGTTCTCGGCATGGGCGTCTTCATCGGCAAGTCGACCAAGATCGTCGATCGTGCCACCGGCGAGATCACCTATGGCGAAGTGCCGCCCTATTCGGTGGTCGTCGCCGGCTCGCTGCCCTCCGACAAGACCATGGCCAACGGCCAGCCGGCCCCGAACCTCTATTGCGCGGTGATCGTGAAGCGGGTCGATGAGAAGACCCGCTCCAAGACCGGCATCAACGAGCTGTTGCGCGACTGATACGGACTCGCCTCAGCCCTTCGGCGTGAAGGGCTGGGGAATGCGCGCGGCACCCTGGCGGGAAAGCATCCAGCCCGGATATTCCGGCGGCAGGGCGCTCACCTCGTCGAGCTTGGCGAGATCGTCCGCATCCAGCGTCAGCGCCACGGCCTTCAGATTCTCGTCCAGCTGCTCGATCCGCTTGGCGCCGATGATGACGCTGGTGACGAAGGGCTTGGCGAGAATATAGGCGAGCGCCACTTCCGCGACGCTGGCCCCATGCTTGGCGCCAACCTCGCGCATCGCGGCGACGCAGGCCCAGGCGCGGTCCTTTTCGACCGGCGGAAAGTCGAAATTGGCGCGGCGACCCTCGCCATTGCCGGGTGCGCCCGGACCATACTTGCCGGAGAGCAGGCCGCCCGCAAGCGGCGACCAGACCATGAGGCCGATCTTCTCCTCGGTCAGCAGCGGCACGATCTCCCGCTCGAGATCGCGACCCGCGATCGAATAATAGGCCTGCAGGCTCTCGGCGCGGGCAAAGCCCTTGCGCTCCGAAATGCCGAGCGCCTTGGCGATGCGCCAGGCCTGCCAGTTGGACAGCCCGACATAGCGGACGAGGCCGCGCGAGACGAGATCGTCCAGCGCCCGCAGCGTTTCCTCGATCGGCGTCACCGGATCGGTGCCGTGGATCTGGTAGAGGTCGATATGGTCGGTCTGCAGCCGCTCGAGGCTCTGCTCGACCGAATCCATGATATGCCCGCGCGAGGCGCCGCGGTCATTGGGCTTGTCGCCCATCTGGCCGAAGACCTTGGTGGCGATCACCACATCCTTGCGGGCAACGCCGAGGTTCTTCAACGACTGGCCGAGCATCTTTTCCGACTGCCCGAAGGAATAGACATCCGCCGTGTCGATGAAATTGACGCCGGCGGCAAGCGCCCGCTCGACGATGCGGTCGGCCGAGGCCTGGTCGACATCGGCGATGGCACCCCAGGTGCTGCCGCTACCGGCTTCGCCGAAGGTCATGGTGCCGAGGCAGAGTTCGGAGACGAACAGTCCTGTATTGCCGAATTGATTGTAGCGCATGGAAATGCGTCCTTGCCGTTTCGGTTTGATCTGGGAGGCCGGCGCGTCCTGCGCCGGAACACCCAAACATAGCGCCGAAACCCCGCAATGCGAGAGCGGTCAAGGAAAGTAAAACTTACCTTTAAGCCGCTTCGACTTCGACCGTCACATGCGAGAGCGCGGCGATGTGGCTCAGCCGCTCGCGATAGAAGGCGGGCGGCGCCGGCTTGCGGGCGGCGAGCGAGACGATGGCGCCGTGATGGCCCGGTCCGAGCTGCCAGACATGCAGATCGTTGACCTCTGCGCCTTCCGCCTCGATGACGCGGCGGATTTCGCCCGACAGGTCGTCATCGCCGGGCACGAAGTCGATCAGCACGCGGCCGGTGTCTCGCATCAGGCCGAAGGACCAGCGGGCAATGACCAGCGCACCGAGTATGCCGATCGCCGGATCGAGCCAGATCCAGCCATAGAGCGAGCCGAGCAGCAACGCGGCAATGGCGAGCACCGAGGTCAGCGCATCCGCCAGCACATGCAGATAGGCGCCGCGCAGATTGTTGTCCTGCACCGGGCGCGAGGGTGCCTCGCCCGGGTGATGATGGCCGTGCTCCTGATGGTGATGGTGATCATCGTGATCGTGCCCATGCGAATGCTTGTGTCCATGATCATGGCCGTGACCATGCGAGTGCCCGTGGCCATGTCCGCCGAGCAGGAATGCGCAGAGGAGGTTGATCGCCAAGCCGAAGCTCGCCACTGCGATCGCTTGGCCGAAATCGATCGGCACCGGCGCCATCAGCCGCTTGGTGCTCTCGAAGGCGATGAACAGCGCGACCAGCGCCAGGACGACGGCACTGGCGAAGCCGGCGAGATCGCCGAGCTTGCCGGTGCCGAAGGTGAAGCGGGGATCGCGCGCATGCCGGCGGGCATAGAGATAGGCGAGCGCCGCGATCAGAAGCGCCGCAGCATGAGTCGACATGTGCCACCCATCCGCCACCAGCGCCATCGAGCCAAAAAGCGAGCCGGCGGCGATTTCGAGCACCATGGTCGTGGTGGTCAGCGCGATGACGATCCAAGTGCGCGTCTCATTGCGCCGATGGTCTTCACCGAGGAAGACATGCTGGTGCCGGCTCGACAGCCGCTCTTCATGATCGGTCATTTCAGATAGGTCCTCATGACATCGATGAGATCGGCCGCGCCCTGCGCGCGGTCCGGATCGGCCTCCCGGTCGGGATCAACCACATGGTTGCGAATATGATCCTCGATCAGCTCCGCCGTCAGGCCCGTGACCGCGCCGCGCACGGAGGCGACTTGATTGAGAATGACGCTGCACGCCTCCTCCGCCTCGATCGCCCGTTCGATTGCCTCGATCTGGCCTTTCAGCCGGCGCACGCGGGCGAGAAGCTTCGCCTTGGTCTTGGTAAGATGCGACATAGCATAGGGGGATACCCTATATGGCCCATTGTGACAAGCAGGGCCAGAGCGCCGTGACAGGCCGGCGGGGATCGGTTAGAGCTAAAAACAGATTCTCAAGGCCCGCCGCTTCATGACGTCCACGCCCTCTCTGTCCGACCCCGCCGATCTGCTGGCCAGGCTGATCCGCTGCCCCTCCGTGACTCCGGCCGAAGGCGGGGCGCTCTCGGCTCTGGCGGCGATGCTCTCGCCCCTCGGCTTTTCCGTCGAGCGGGTAACGGCGCGGGAGGACGGCACGCCGGATGTGGAAAATCTCTATGCCCGGCTTGGGAACGACGGGCCGCATCTGATGTTTGCCGGCCATACGGATGTGGTGCCGGTCGGCGACGAGGCCCAGTGGACGCATCCGCCCTTCGGCGCGGCGGTTGCAGACGGCATGATGTATGGACGTGGCGCGGTGGACATGAAGGGCGGCATCGCCTGTTTCGTGGCGGCCGTCGCCCGCTATACCGCCCGGCATGGCGCGCCCTCCGGGTCGATTTCGTTCCTCATCACCGGCGACGAGGAAGGTCCGGCGATCAACGGCACGCCGAAGCTGCTCGATTGGGCCGTCTCGCGGGGCGAGCGCTGGGATGCGGCGCTGGTCGGCGAACCTACCAATCCGCAGGCGCTGGGCGACATGATCAAGATCGGCCGGCGCGGCTCGCTCTCCGGCACGCTGACCGTGCACGGCATTCAGGGCCACGCCGCCTATCCGCATCTGGCCGACAACCCGGTGCGCGGCCTGCTGCTGCTGACGACCGCGCTGATGGACCCGCCCTTCGATGCCGGCACCAGCGACTTCCAGCCCTCCAATCTCGAGGTGACGACGGTCGATGTCGGCAATCCGGCGGTCAACGTCATCCCGGCGCGTGCGACCGCGCGCTTCAACATCCGCTTCAACGATCGCTGGTCGGCGGACAGCCTCAAAGCTGCGATCGTCGACCGGCTGGAGAAAGCCGCGGCGGCAGGCCCGCTCCGGCCGGATCGCGACCCCGTCCGCTACGAGATCGCCTGGACCGAGCGGCCGAGCCCGGTTTTCCTGACGCGCAGCAACCAGCTGATCGCCTCACTCTCCTCAGCGATTGCCGCCGTCACCGGCCGCGAACCGACGCTCTCCACCACGGGCGGCACCTCGGATGCGCGCTTCATCAAGGACCACTGCCCGGTGGTGGAATTCGGTCTCGTCGGGCAGACGATGCATATGGTGGATGAGCGCGTGGCGCTCTCCGATCTCGAAACCCTGACCGGCGTCTATCTGGCCTTCCTGGAGCGCTGGTTCGATCAGGAGGGAAGCACCCATGCCGCAGCTTGAGGAGGTCGGCATCTACCTCAAGGGTATCTGGCTGCTCGTGCAGGGCAAGTCGGAAGGCTTTCGCTGGCTGGACCTGACGGCGCGCGGCGTCTGGCGCTCCTTCGGCGCCATCCTCTGGTGCCTGCCGGCCATGGCGGTCAGCTGGGCCTCCTGGCGGCTGATGTTTTTGGCCGAGATGCCGAGCGGCAGCGAAGCCGGCATCGCCTTCATCTTCAAGCTCTTCCTGGTCGATGTCGTGACCTGGCTGATGCCGCTGATCCTCATCGCCGCACTCGCCGGCCCGCTCGGCTTTGCCGATGCGTTGATCGCCATCATCGTCTCGACCAACTGGCTGTCGATCCCGGTCTTCTACGGCATGGCCCTGCCGGCGGCGATCCGGCTCGTGGTGCCGGGCAGCGAGGGCCTGGCGGCCATGCTGTCGATCGCGCTGCTCGTCGCCATGCTGATCGCCACCTTCCGGGTGCTCAAAGCCGTAACGGGGGAAAACCAGACCTTGCTGGCCAGCACGCTTTGCGTGCTGCTCGTGCTCCCGCCGCTGATGGTCGGCAATATGCTGCAGCGCTTCTTCGACCTGCTGCCGCCATGAGTGGAGCGCCTCAGTAATCCACCTGCATGAAATAGAGGCCCTCCGGCGGCGCCACCGGACCGCAGGCCTTGCGATCGCGCGCCTCCAGCGCCGCGCGCACGTCCGCGACGCTCCACTTGCCCTCCCCCGCCAGCTTCAGCGTGCCGGCCAGCGAGCGGATCTGATTGTGCAGGAAGCTCTGGGCGCTGGCGCGGATCTCGATCATGTCGCCATCCTGCGTCACGTCCAGCCGATCCAGCGTGCGCACCGGGCTGTTGGCCTGGCAATGGGCGGAGCGGAAGGTGGTGAAGTCGTGCTGCCCGGTCAGCACCTGTGCCGCCTCGTGCATCCGCACCGCATCGAGCGGCTTGACCACCCACCAGACGCGCCGCGCCTCGAGCGCCGGCGGCGACCGGCGGCAGAGGATGCGGTAGAGATAGTGGCGGCGGATAGCGGAGAAACGCGCGTCGAAGCCGTCATCGACTGCTGCCACGTCGAGGACTGCCACCCGCTCGCCGGCCTGGCCGAGATGGGCGTTGAGCGCATTGCGCAGCGTTTCGGGCTTCCAGGCCCGCGATAGATCGGCATGCGCCACCTGGCCGCGGGCGTGAACGCCGGAATCGGTGCGCCCCGCCCCGCGGATCGAGACGGTCTCGCCGGTCAACCGCAGGATCGCGCCCTCGATCGCCCCTTGCACGGAAGCGCCATTGTCCTGCCGCTGCCAGCCGACATAGTCCCACCCGTCATATTCGACGGTCAGGCGGAAGCGCGGCATCAGAAGAGCCTCGTCCCGGCCGGGACCGGCGTGCCGCGACGGAAGGTTTCGGCATCGAGCACTTTGCCGCCGGCCTTCTGCAGCCGCGTCAGCCGCACCGACCCCGCGCCGCAGGCAATCGTCAGGTCGTCGAACAGTGCCGTGCCGACGGCACCGCTGGCAGTCTCCACCCGCGAGCCCAGCACTTTGACCCGCTCGCGACGGCCGCCGACGTCGAGCTCGAACCAGGCGCCGGGAAAGGGCGAGAGGCCGCGAATATGGTCATGGACCTCGCGCGCCGGCCGGGTGAAGTCGATATGGGTCTCCGCCTTGTCGATCTTGGCGGCATAGAGCACGCCGTCCTCCCTCTGCGGCGTCAGCGGCAGATCGTCCGCCTCAAGCTTGTCCATCGCCTGGCGCATCAGCCGCGCGCCGACAAGTTTCAGCCGGTCATGCAGGTCGCCGGCGGTCATCTCCTCCGGGATCGGCACGATATCGCTCAGCGCCACGGGGCCGGTGTCGAGCCCCTTCTCCATCTTCATGACCATCATGCCGGTTTCACGGTCGCCGGCCATGATCGCTCGCTGGATGGGGGCCGCACCCCGCCAGCGCGGCAGAAGCGAGGCATGGCCATTGTAGCAGCCGAGCCGCGTACCATCGAGAATGGCCTGGGGAAGCAGAAGCCCATAGGCGACGACGACGGCGACATCCGCTTCGAAAGATCGAAAGGTCTCGCGGTCGGCCTCGTCCCTGAAGTTGACCGGCGTCAGCACCGGCTTGCCGAGCAGCTCCGCCGCCTGGTGCACCGGCGACTTCTGCAGATCGAGCCCGCGCCGCCCGCCAGGGCGCGGCGGCTGGGTATAGACGGCGACGATCTCGTGCCCCGCCTCGGCCAAGGCGGCCAGCGTCGGCACGGAAAAATCCGGCGTTCCCATGAAAATGATGCGAAGCGGCATGGCGCGTCCCGTGTTGGTGGACCGTTCAAGCCCCTTCCGCAGCCGAGATCAAGCCTTTTTTCCCTGCCGCCAGGCGCTCGGGCTCATGCCGGCGAGGCGCAGGAACTCGCGATTGAAGTTGGATTTGGTCATGAAGCCGGCCTCGAAGGCCACCTGCGTCACCGCCATGTCGGTCTCTTTCAGCAGGGCCTTCGCGCGGGCGACCCGCAGTCCATTGACGTAAGCGGATACGGACATTCCATGCACGCGGTTGATGGCCTGCGAGACCGCTCGGGCCGGCCGCTTCAGCTTGCGCGCCAGGCGCAGGAGGTTGAGATCGAGATCTCGGTAGAGCGCGCTCTCTTCCATCAACCGGTCGATCTCGGCGGCCAGGGCGGCGTCTTCGGCGGTGGCGGTCAGGCCATCCTGGTCGGTCCCGCCCCTCACGTCGCCAATATCGGCGACTGTGGACGGTTCGGGGTGCTCAGGGGCGCCAGGCTGGGCGAAGGCGGCAGCGGAGGCGAACAGAATGAGGCTGATCGTGGTGCCGGTCGCGACCACCAGACCGCTATAGGCGCCACCCGTCCACGACAGATCGAGATTGATGACGAAATCGCAGAGCGCGGAGGCAATGAGCGTCCAGCCTGTGATCAGCATCGCACGGTGCGAGGGACCGACGCCCTCCAGCCGAGCGGTAGCCAATCGATCCGGCCCGCCGCGCGCCAGAGACACCAGCGCGATACCGTAAGCCAGGAAGTCGAGGATGATCAGCAAGCCGACCCCGTCCCGCCAGAAGAGCAGCAGACCGGCAGCGGCCAGGGGCCAGAGGAAATGCGGCAGATCCCCCCAGCTTGGCCGGGCTTCACCATTCACCAAACCCCGAAAGGCGAGGAAGGCGAGCGGCGGCACGAGCGTGCCGTTGAGCGCCATCGCCGGCAGCAGCGCGGTCAGGCCATAGCCCCAGCGGGCTCCGACCAGTACGGACTGCACACCATAGGAGGCAAGGAGCACAAGGAACCTGATGACCTCATCGCCGCGCTCGGCCGCGCCGCGCTGCAGCCTGGCGGCGAAGACGAAGAGCAGGATGGGGATGACGAAGGGAAGCGGAATGAGAAGCACGAGGAAACTCCGGCGGGTCTCGCCCAGGTTCGACCGCGAACCGGATCGGAGGCGACCTGAAACAGGTTCGAGGTCGCATCGTCCGCCCCTTTAAGGAGGATCAGGCGGTCCCTGCCGTGAACAGAAAAGGTTTCCCTCATGAAAGGCAAGATCCTCCTCACCGCCACCGGCACGATCGCAGCGCTGCTGCTGCTCGGCCAGGCGCTCACCCTGTTCGACCAGCCTGCTTATGCCTCCGTCCCGCTCGACCTGGCAGCGGTCGACAGGATCGACATTTCCGGCAGCGCAAGCCGCATCCGGGTCACCGCCGATCCAGCCCGGCGCTTCGAGGCGCGACTGACGGCCGAGCGGTCCGGCTGGGGGGTCTGGCGCTCGCTCTGGTATGATCCCACCTGCCGGCCGGAGACGGCGCTCTCCGTTGCAAACGGCACGGCGACGATCGACACCGGGCCCTCGACCGATCTCCTCGGCTGGGACGAGTGCCTGCCGACGCTGACCGCCAATATCCGGCCCGGTACGGCGCTCAAGATCGACCAGCAGGCCGCGAAGATCGAGCTCGCGGGCGATTTCTTGTCGGTGGATGTCAACGCCGCGGCCGGCGACATGCAGCTCGACGGACATGCCGAGCGTCTCACACTGACCGGAGCCGCGCTCCGCGCCCGTCTTGTCTTTGACACGGTGCGCAACAGCGAGACGATCCGGCTCCTCGGAACGATGATGCAGGCGAACCTTGTCTTCCCCCTGGGCACGGCCGTCAGCTATCTGGTGGAGACAACAGCCTCCTACGTCGACAGCCAGCTGCCGAACACGCCCGGCGCCAAGCCCGAGATCGAGATCCGCGGCAGCATGGTGCATGCGACCATCCGCTAGGGCCTGGCCTCAGATCGCCTTGGAGCCACGCAGCTTGGCGGCCTTGGTGAATTTGCGTACGACCATCTCCCGCTTGAGCTTGGAGATATGGTCGATGAACAGCACGCCGTTCAGATGGTCGATCTCGTGCTGCAGGCAGGTGGCGAGCAGGCCGTCTGCCTCCATCTGCCGCTCCGCGCCATCACGATCGAGATAGCGAAGCGTAATGGCAGCCGGACGTTCGACCTCCGCATAATAATCGGGGATCGAGAGACAGCCTTCCTCATAGGTCGAGCGGTCTTCGGAGGCGCCGAGGATCTCGGGATTGATGAAGACCTGCGGCGCCTTCTCCTCGCCCTCCTTGGCGACATCGATGACGAGGATACGGCGTGGCACGCCGATCTGGATGGCGGCCAGCCCGATGCCCGGCGCGTCATACATGGTCTCGAGCATATCGTCGGCGAGCCGCTTCACCGCATCGTCGACGCGCTCCAGAGGTGCGGAAACCTGGCGGAGGACGGGATCGGGGAGGATGATGAGCGGCTTGATGGTCATGGCGCTCTGATAACCGATCTTTTCGGGCCTGGGAATTGTGCGAAAGGCCGTGAAACGCTGAAATCTGTCACAGATCGTGGCGATGTTCCCCCTTTGATCTGGAATTTGCCGGCGATGCTGATAGCCTTGTCGTATGACAGAGCTTCTCTCCCGCTTCGCCGCCGCGACCGGTCTGCCACCGGCCGGTCTTCTCCTCGCGCTTGGGCTCGCCGGGCTCATCCTGCTGGCCCTGCTGGCGGCGCTGTTGAGCGCACGCGGCAGCCGCCGCCGGGCCGAAGAGGCGGATCAGCGGATGGCGGCACTGCTCGCCGCGCAGAGCGAGATGCAGGGGCGGATGGCGACGCTCGCCGAGATCTTCGGCAGCCGGCAGTCCGAGCTCAACCAATCGCTCAACCAGCGGCTCGACGGCATGACGCAGCGGATCGGCGCGACGATCGGCGAGCAGACGCGCACGACACATGAGAACCTGCGCCGGCTGCAGGAGCGGCTGGCCGTGATCGATGCGGCGCAGACCAACATCCAGACGCTTGCCAAGGACATGGCCGGTCTGCAGCAGATCCTTGCCAACAAGCAGACGCGCGGCGCCTTCGGCCAAGGCCGGATGGAGGCGATCGTTGCCGACGGGCTGCCGCAGGGCGCCTATGCCTTCCAGGCGACGCTTTCGAACGGGGCGCGGCCGGACTGCACGATCCGCATGCCGAACGGTCAGCCGCAGCTGGTGATCGATGCCAAGTTTCCGCTGGAAGCTTGGAACGCCATGCGCGCCGCCAAGGACCCCGAGGTGGCGCGCGCCAGCGCCCAGCAGTTCCGCCGTGACATGGAGGTGCATATCCGCGATATTGCCGGCAAATATCTCATCGCCGGCGAAACGCAGGAGACTGCCTTTCTCTTTGTCCCCTCCGAATCGATCTTCGCCGATATCCACGAACATTTCGAAAGCCTGGTGCAGAAGGCGCACAAGGCGCGAGTCGTCATTGTTTCCCCCTCCCTGCTCATGCTGTCGATCCAGGTGGTGCAGTCGATCTCGCGCGACCAGCGCATGCGCGAACAGGCCCATCTGATCCAGAACGAGGTCGTGCGGCTGATGGAGGATCTGACACGGCTCGACGACCGCGTGCGCAAACTGCATGGTCATTTCACCGCGACCCAGAAGGATGTGGACGAGATCCTGATCTCCTCCGACAAGGTGAAGCGCCGTGGCACGCGGATCGAGGCGCTGGAACTTGGCGAGCCGCCGGCCCCGCCTGCACCCGCCGCCGAGCCGCGCCTCGGCGCCTTGAAGCTGCGCGTGGTTGACGAGGACTGACCCGCTCGGGCAGTGTCGCCCGCGATCGCGCCGGTCAGGCGCCACTGTCGCTTCGGGAGGCTCTCATGATCACGGTGTTCGGTTCCATCAACATGGATCTCATCGCCACCACAGCGCGGCTGCCGAAGCCGGGCGAGACAGTGGAGGGCAACGGCTTCTCGACCGCGGCTGGCGGCAAGGGCGCCAACCAGGCGCTCGCCGCCACCCGCGCCGGCGCCACGGTCCGCATGGCCGGCGCCGTAGGCTCCGACAGCTTTGCCGCCGAGGCACTGGCCCTGATGCGCGAGGCCGGCACGGACCTCAGCACGGTCAAGACGGCGGATCTCCCGACCGGCACCGCCCATATCCTTGTCGGTGGCGACGGGGAGAACATGATCGTCGTCGTGGCCGGCGCCAATGGCACCATGACGGATGAGGACGCGCGCAACACCGTTGCCGCGCTCTCGCCGGGCGATACGCTGGTTCTACAGCTGGAGATCCCGACCGGCGCGGTGGAAACGGCGCTCAACGAGGCGCGGGAGCGCGGCATCCGCTCGATCATCAACATCGCGCCGCTCACCGAACATGCCGCCGCGCTCGGCCGCATGGCGGCCATCGTCGTGGCGAACGAGACCGAGTTCGAACGTCTCGCCGGACGCGATCGCCTGTCGGTGGACGAACGGGAGGTGGCGATGCGCACGCTGGTCGAAGAAACCGGCCAGACGGTGATCGTCACGCTCGGCGCCGAGGGCGTCGTGGCCCTGCATGAGGGTTCGTTCTTCCGTGCCGCCGGGCTGGTCATCGAGCCGGTGGACACGGTCGGCGCGGGCGACACCTTCTGCGGCTATCTGGCGGCCGGGCTCGACGCAGGCCTGCCTTTCCAGGACGCCTTGTCGCGCGCTGCCGCCGCGGGGTCGCTCGCCTGCCTGAAGCCGGGCGCGCAGCCGTCCATCCCGCTTGCCAGCGAGGTCAATGCAGCCCTCGGTCGGCTCTAAGATAGCAAGGGCTTTCCCTTCCGTCGGGGCCAATCGGGCGACGCTGTATAAGACAATCGGAACCAATCGCGCTGGCGCGGCGTTGAGGGCCGTCTTGCCTGCGCACGACGTCCGGCGCGTCCGCACCCGATTGTATCGCCGGAGCACATCTCACTGGAGAACCCTGATGGCACCGTCCGCCGATTCCGAAATCACGGCTCTGCGCGAGGAAGTCTCGCGCCTGTCGAAGATCATTTCCGCGCAAAGCGCGCGCGCCTACAGCGACACGCGCGACAAGGCCAGCGAAGCCTATGAAGCTGCGCTGCCCCACGCCCGCCGGGCGATCGACCAGGTCAAGGCGGAAGGCAGCGCCGTTGCCGAGGCCACCCGCGAGCATCCGCTCGGCATCGGCGGCGTCGTCGTTCTCGCGACCGCACTCGGCATGCTGGTCGGCTATGCGCTCGGCGCCGCTACCCAGTCGGAGCCGCGCAGCTGGTGGCGCGACTACTTCTGATCGACGCCCCATTCCATCGACGATATTTTCAAGACGCCGCGCTGCCTCCAGCGCGGCGCCTTGCCGAATGTCACAAGCGCGCGAGCCGTTCGGTCAGGAGATCGAAGAAACCCTGGTCGTCGACAAAGCGCATGACCTTGGCGTTGTGCGGCCGATCGGTGACCTGCCACCAGTCGACCACCGTCATGCCGACGGTCAGTTCCGACTGCGTCTCGATCTCGACATTGCAATCCCGGCCCGAGAATAGTTCCGGCCGAATCAGATAGGCGGTCACGGTCGGATCATGGAGTGGGCCGCCATCGCTGCCATATTTCTCGACGTCGAAGCGTTCGAAGAAATCGAGCATTTCCGCCATGGCGACCGCAGGCCGCGTACCAATCGCGCGGATCTTGTCGACGCGGGCCTTGAGCGTCAGCAGCCGGTGGGTCACGTCGAGCGGCATCATGACGATCGGGATGCCGGACTTGAAGACGATCTCGGCCGCCTCGGGATCGACATAGATGTTGAACTCCGCCGCCGGCGTGATGTTGCCGCCTTCGAAGAACCCGCCGCCCATCATGACCAGTTCGCGCACCCGCGACGCCACGTCCGGCGCCTTCTGCAGCATCAGGGCGATATTGGTCAGCGCACCGAGCGTGCAAAGCGTCACGGTTCCTTCCGGCTCGCGCCGCAGCGTCTCGATGATGAAATCGACGGCGTGGCCGTCCTGCAGCGGCATGGTGGGCTCGGGCAGTGTCGGCCCGTCGAGGCCGGTCGAGCCGTGCACATGTTCGGCCGTGATCAGCGGCCGTTTGATCGGCCGGTCGGCGCCCGCATAGACCTTGATGTCCGGCCGGCTGCAAAGCTCGCAGATGACGCGGACATTGCGCTGCGTCCAGCTCAGCGGCACGTTGCCGGCCACCGCCGTGATTCCCAGCACCTCGATCTCCCCGGGGCTTGCCAGTGCCAGCATGATGGCCGCGGCATCGTCCTGGCCGGGGTCGGTGTCGATGATGATCTTTCTCGGCTGGCTCATGCGCTGGTCCTTCCCCTCCGTCATGCCTGTCTCTGTGCCGCGCCGTCATGAACGGGATCGCGGCCTTGCGCGTCATGCCTGCCGCATCGCCCGGCGATCCGCAATCGCTTTCTCGGGCGAGGTGGCGATCAAATTCGGCGCGGGCCGCGTCGCGGATGGTGATGGGCCGCTTGCGTCCGCGCCGGCCGGCACCCATATTTCAGCTGTGGCGGAGGCTGCCCCGCAGATCCGCCCCTGTCGCTTGCATTTCCAAGGACGAGACATGACGCGCGTAACGCCCTTTTCGAGCCCGCTGATGCTGGGTTTCGACACGATGGAAAAGACCCTCGAGCGCATTGCCAAGGGCAATGACGGCTATCCCCCCTATAATATCGAGCGCGTCCGCGCGACCGCCGCCGGCCAGCCGGATCTGCTGCGCATCACGCTCGCCGTTGCCGGGTTCTCCGAGGAGGATCTCGACGTGACCGTCGAGGAAAACCAGCTGATCATCCGTGGTCGGCAGACGGATGCGGAAGACCGCGACTATCTCCACCGCGGCATTGCCGCGCGCCAGTTCCAGCGGATGTTCGTGCTGGCCGATGGCATGGAGGTGCGCAATGCGCAGTTGCGCAACGGTCTTCTTTCCGTGGACCTGATCCGCCCGGAACCGCTCCGCATGGTAAAGAAAATTAATATTTTGGTCTCAGAGTGAGATCACCGGCAAATGAGGCTTTGCCGGCTGCAAGGCTGGCGACGCTGGTGCTGATTTTCGCCAAATCCTCGCATGAAAACAAAATCGTAAGGTCATGCTAACGAGCCCTCCCGGCTCCTCTGGCGCAGACCGCGGAGAAGGTTCATGGGATTGAAGCACGTCAGCAACTGTTTGTCTAAGACCGATCTGGCTCACCTCGGCTCCGGCGAAGTCGGCTATATCCGCAAGATGCGGTCCGACGAGGTGTCCCGCTGCTTCCCCGAAGCACCCTCCATGGAACCGGGCCTCGATCTCTGGGCTCTGTTCGGCGCGGATGGCACGCCGATCCTGCTCACGGACAACCGTTCGAGCACCTTCTTCAAGGCCGCCGAAGACGATCTGAAGACCGTCACGCTTCATTGAAACCGTCGGGCGCTCCGGCGCTCACACCCGCTCAAAAGTCAGATAGGCTGAGGCCCGTCCTTCGCGGCGGGCTTTCGCTTCGTAGCGCGTGCTCGGCCAGGTTTCGAAGGGCGTCGTCCAGTCCGCCGCATTGCGCGCCGTCCAGCGGAAGGCGGCGTGGTCGCGGCAGTGCAGCAGCGTCCAGTTGACATAGGTGTCGATATCCGAGGCGAAGCAGAAAAGCCCGCCCGGCTTCAGCACGCGCGCAAAGCGATCGAGATTGATCTTGGAGACGAAGCGGCGCTTCCAGTGCTTCCGCTTCGGCCAGGGATCGGGATAGAGCAGATCGATCTGGTCGATCGAGGCCTCCGGCAGCCAGTCGAGCACCAGCGTCGCATCGTCATCATAAAGGCGGATGTTCTTCGCGCCGGCCGCCTCGATGCTGCCCACCAGCTTGGCCATGGAATTGACGAAGGGCTCAACGCCGATGAAGCCAGTATCCGGCTGCTCGGTGGCGCGGTGGATCAGATGTTCGCCGCCGCCAAAGCCGATCTCGAGCCGAAGCCGCGCGACCGGCTCGGGAAAGAGGCCGCCAAGGTCGGTCGGTGCCGGTGCTGCAAGATCGAGCTTGAGGCGCGGCAGGACCGTGTCGAGGTGGGCGGCCTGGCTGGCGCGCAGCGGCTTGCCCTTGCGCCGGCCGAAGAAGGCCTCGGTTGCGCGGCTCGGTCGCGGCTCGGTCATTCGCGTCGTCTCCATCAAAAAAGCGGCCGCCCCGGGGGCAGCCGCTTTCGTCTAGAGCGAAATGCAGAATCGCGAAAGGCCTCACGCCGCCTTCAATGCGTCCTTCAGCGGCTTGACCAGATCGAGCTTTTCCCAGGAGAAGGAGCCGTCGCGGCCGGCCTTCCGGCCGAAATGGCCATAGGCCGCCGTCTTGGCATAGATCGGCTTGTTAAGATCCAGATGGCGGCGGATGCCGGAGGGCGAGAGATCCATCGTCTTGCGGATGGCGGCTTCCACCTCATCCTCGGTCACTTTGCCGGTTCCATGCAGATCGACATAGACCGACAGAGGCTGCGCGACGCCGATCGCATAGGAAAGCTGAATGGTGCAGCGGTCCGCCAAGCCGGCGGCGACCACGTTCTTGGCGAGGTAGCGGGCGACATAGGCGGCCGAGCGGTCGACCTTGGTCGTGTCCTTGCCGGAGAAGGCGCCGCCACCATGCGGGGCCGCGCCGCCATAGGTGTCGACGATGATCTTGCGGCCGGTGAGGCCGGCATCGCCATCCGGGCCGCCGATCACGAACTTGCCGGTGGGGTTGATGTACCACTGGCAATCCTCGGCAATCTCGATGTCGCTCAGCGCCTCGCGGATATAGGGCTCGACGACCGAACGAACCTTGGCCGAGTCCCAGGACTCTTCGAGATGCTGGGTGGAGAGTACGATGGAGGCGACCTCCTTCGGCTTGCCATCCACATAGCGCACGGTCACCTGGCTCTTGGCATCAGGACCGAGTAGAGCGGCTTCGCCCTCGCCCTTCTTGCGGGCTGCGGCGAGCAGCGACAGGATCTTGTGCGAATAATAGATCGGGGCCGGCATGAGCTCGGCCGTCTCGCGGCAGGCATAGCCGAACATGATGCCCTGGTCGCCCGCGCCTTCGTCGCCCTGGCGGTCCGAGGCATTGTCGACACCCTGGGCGATATCGGCCGACTGGGAATGCAGGAGAACGTCGATCTTGGCGCTCTTCCAGTGGAAGCCCGATTGCTCATAGCCAATCTCGCGGATGGCCTTGCGGGCTGCGGACTTGAACTTGGCCGGATTGATCACGTCTTCGCCGCTCTTGTCCTTCTTCATCAGGCTTGGCGGCAGGCGAACTTCACCGGCGATGACCACGCGGTTGGTGGTGGCAAGCGTTTCGCAAGCGATCCGGACGCTCCAGGGATCTACGCCGGTCTTGGAGGCTTCACGATAGACCAGATCGACGATCTCGTCCGAGATCCGGTCACACACCTTGTCCGGGTGCCCTTCGGCCACGGATTCCGAGGTGAAGAGATAGTTGGCGCGCATGCGGGACGTCCCCTCAAAGTAAATAGCCCATATCGTTTAGAGACAGTCCCACCAAAAAACAAGCGAACAAGGATATAAATATATCTTTATATCCGTCTGCAAATGGTGGCTGCCGATCCGCCGGATGGTTGCGCGCTCTGGCTTGCGCGAAGCTCACGCGAGGACGCCGTTCAGCCGGGACTGGATGAACGGCGTAACATTGGATGAACGGCAGCGGGCGTGGGGGGCGTCAGTCGCTGTCCGAATCGGCAGCGAGCGCCTTGACCAGATCGACGATCTTGCGACGCACCTTGGGGTCGGTGATCTTCACGAAGGAGCGGTTGAGCTGCAAGCCTTCGGACGAGGAGAGGAAATCGACAACGTAATTGGAGCTGGAAGCTTCCGAGAGCCCGGCTGGCGCACCGCCGGCGGCATCTCCAGGCGCATCCTCGAAGAAGAAGGAGACGGGCACATTGAGAATGGCGGAGATATTCTGCAGCCGGCTGGCGCCGACGCGGTTGGTGCCCTTCTCATATTTCTGAATCTGCTGGAAGGTGATGCCGAGGCTTTCGCCGAGCTTCTCCTGGCTCATGCCCAGCATAGTTCTTCGAAGCCGGATGCGACTGCCGACATGGATGTCGATCGGATTCGGCTTCTTCTTGTTCTCAATCATTCCCTGTTCCCATTCGCCGGAGGCGCACTCTGCTCCCTCGCCCGACGCGCGTCGGCCGCAGGATCGTCATGCAGCGGGCAGAGCCAATGCCCGCCGGTCAGGTTGACCGGCGGCACTATGCAGATTTCATGATTTTCGGTCAATTCTTCGGCAGGCGAAAACCAAGGCGCGCGGCGAGCGCGACGAGCGCGGCGACAATCGCCAGGAGAATGGCATTGCGCACCTGCGCCTCGGGGGTGAAGGGGGGAATGGTGCGGCCCGGCAGATCGACATCCACGAAGCCGCGCGCGCCGAGATCCAGGCCCTTCACCACCGTTCCACGCCCATCCACGACGGCGGATATTCCGGAATTGGCCCCGCGAATCATCGGCACACCGGTTTCGACGGAGCGCAGCCGCGCCTGCTGGAAATGCTGATAGGGACCGGGCGTCTCTCCGAACCACGCATCATTGGTCACATTCAGCAGCGCTGCGGCGGAAAGCGGCGCATTGCCGAGTTCACCCGGGAAGATCGCCTCGTAGCAGATCAGCGGATAGAGCGTGCGCCCACCCGGCAGCGTCAGCACGGTGCGCGCGGCGGCGGCGGAGAAGCCGCCCGGCATGGAGGCGGCGACTGCGCTCAAGCCGGCCTTGGCGAACAGCGTTTCGAAAGGGAGATATTCGCCAAAGGGCACCAGATGCACCTTGTCGGCCGCTCCAACGATCTGGCCGCGATCATCGATGACATAGATGGAGTTGTAAAAGCGGGGCGGCAGCCCAGCGCCGGCATCCTCGGTGCGCACGGCACCCGTCACCAGGATCTGACCGTCCTGCAGCACATCGGCGATCCGCGCCAGGGCATCCGGATTGTCGGTCAAAAGGAAGGGTACCGCCGTCTCGGGCCAGACGATGAGGTCGGGACGCCGGCTGCCGCCATCGACGGCGGCCGCGCTCAGGGCCAGATGGGCCTCGAATACCGCCGACCGTTCGCTGTCGTCGAGCTTCTTCGCTTGGTCGATCAGCGGCTGGACGATGCGCACCGTCAGCGGCGGATCGAGCGGTACAGCGGCGGGCAGCGACAGGCGATAGGCCCCATAGCCCACATGCAGGCCGACCATCAGAATCGCGAGTCCGAGGCCCGCGCGCAGGCCGCGCCGCGTACCGAGAAGCGCCGGCGCGGCGAAGACGAAGACGGCGGCGATGTTCATGCCGGATATGCCGATGATCGCCGAAGACTGCATCAGGACCGGAACCGGCATGGCCGTGTAGCCGATGGCATTCCAGGGAAAGCCGGTGAGCAGAATGCCGCGGAGCCACTCGGCCACGCCGAAGCCAAGCGCGAGGGCGGCGATCCGGCCCCATCCGTCCGACCAGAGAAGCCGCGCCAGAGAGACAGCCAGTCCGTAATAGATCGCGAGGAAGGCCGGAAGGCCGAGCACCGCAAAGGGCAGTGCCCAGGCGAATGTATCCGCCTCGACCAGCAGCGCGGCGCCGAGCCACCAGAGGCTGCCGGCGAGATAGCCGAAGCCGAAGCACCAGCCGATGGCAAAGGCGGGGAAAGAGCGGCGCAGCATCCCATGGTCCGGATTGCCGGAGACGCCGTCGATCAGCCAGACGAGGAGAGGCAAGGTGAAGAAGGGGATGGCGAAGAGATCGAACGGCGGCAGAGCGAGAACCGTCAACAGGCCGGCCAGTACCGCCACTCCCGCACGGCGCATGCCGGAAACCAGCATCACCCTGCCTGCAAGCCACTCCATCTTCAGCCCCCGACCCTCGAATCAGTCCGTGGGCACTCTTTCAAAAAAGCCTTGCCTTGTCCTGTCGGCCGAGACTGGAGGGTCCTTGGCACTCAAGCATCGTGCCGGGCGCCGTGATCAGGACCGCGGCAGGCGACCGTCGTGCCGGCGGGCAGGCCGACAGCCCCTTCTTCACCTTCGCGCTGCCGGCGGCGGGCGGGCGAGCGTTTGCGGATGATGCGCACGCGCTTCACCCGGCGGGGATCAGCCTCGAGGACCTGAAGCTCGAAGCCGGGGATGACATGCACCACCTCGCCCCGCACGGGAATATGGCCGAGCGTGGCAAAGACCAGGCCGCCCAGCGTATCGACGTCTTCCAGCTGTTCGCGCACGTCGAAATCCGGGCCGATCGCCTCGGCGATCTCCTCGAGCTCCACCCGGGCATCGGCGACGAAGACGTCGTCGGAGGTGCGCGTGAACATCGCCTCCTCGTCGTCATGCTCGTCCTCGATATCGCCGACCACGAGCTCGACGATGTCCTCCAGCGAGGCCAGACCGTCGGTCCCGCCATATTCGTCGATCACCAGCGCCATTTGAATACGCGCCGTCTGCATGCGTTGCATCAGATCGGCGGCATGCATGGACGGCGGCACGAACAGGACCTGGCGAACGATGCCAGAGGCCTCCAGCGTCTCGTTGAGATCGACGCGGGCGAGGTCGAAGCCGGCGCGTGGCTGGCGCAGCGTCTTGTCGCCCTGCTCGGCGATGGCGATCGCCGGCGGCGAGGCCGGCGGGCGCGGCGGCCCATCGCGGCGGCTACGCGCGGCGCGTGTTACATAGGAGAGCAGATCGCGGATATGCACCATGCCGCGCGGATCATCGAGGCTCTCATTGTAGACCGGCATGCGCGAGCGGCCAGATTCCTCGAAGATCAGCATCAGCTCGCCGATGGTGATGCTCTGGTCCACCGCCTCGATGTCGGCCCGCGGCACCATGACATCGGCGACGCGAACCTCGCGGAAGCGGAGAATGTTGTTGAGCATGGCGCGCTCGGGCGCCGAGAAGACCGCATCCGTGCCGGGATCCGCCATCAGCGCATCGGCCAGATCCTCGCGGATCGTCGCACCGTTCGGGCTGCGCCAGAGGCGTGCCGCACGGGCCCAGAAGGAAGGTTGCCTTGTGGTCTCGTGTCTCGACTGAGCGGGGCTACTACTGCCCGGCTCGTCTTGGCTGGACGCCTCGCCCTCTTCGGGCGAGACCGCCGTCGACTGTGTCCTGAAGTCGCTCATCGTTCCAAATCGTCAAACGGGATCCGTGTCCCCATAGGGATCAGATAGCCCAAGACCGGCCAAAATGCGAGTCTCCAGCGATTCCATTCGTTCCGCCTCGTCGCTTTCCAAATGGTCATAGCCGAAAAGATGCAGGAATCCGTGCACCAGAAGATGGGTGAGATGCGCCTCGAATGGCTTGCCGAGCTCGGCCGCCTCGCGCGCGATCGTCTCCTGCGCGAGAATGATATCGCCCAGCATCGGCCCGGGCTTGCCCCCTGGAACAACCGGAAAACCGGGGAAAGACAGCACGTTGGTCGGCTTGTCCTGGTCTCGCCATTCCGCATTGATGCCGCGGATCGTCTCGTCGTCGGTGAAGAGCAGCGAGACTTCGGGCGGCGTGTCGGGGAAGGGCTGGCCCTCTTCGCGCGCGAGAAAGGACGCTGCCGTACCAAGCACGGTTTCGCTTAGCGCCAGCAACGCATCCTCGCCGGCCCAGCCGTCCGCCTCGATGCTGATTTGAATGTCGAGCATGGTCATGATCGGGCAGACGGCGCCTCAGCGGTCCGTCTGCTCGCTTTCGTCCTGGACAGCGGTGCTTGATTCGTAAGCGCGGACAATGCGTGCCACCATCGGATGGCGGACCACGTCGACATCCTTGAATCGGACCACCGAGACGCCTTCGACGCCCTTGAGGATCTGCAATGCCTCGACGAGGCCGGACTGGACGCCGCGCGGCAAATCGACCTGGCTCGGATCGCCGGTGACGATCATCCGCCCGTTCTCGCCAAGCCGCGTCAGGAACATCTTCATCTGCATCGAGGTGGTGTTCTGCGCTTCGTCGAGGATCACCGCCGCATTGCCGAGCGTGCGGCCGCGCATGAAGGCGAGCGGCGCGATCTCGATGACATTGGCGGTGATGGCCCGTTCCACCTTGTCGCCCGGCATCATGTCGTAGAGCGCGTCGTAAAGCGGGCGAAGGTAAGGATCGACCTTCTCCTTCATGTCGCCCGGCAGAAAGCCGAGCCGTTCGCCGGCTTCCACCGCCGGGCGGGAGAGGATGATGCGATCGACGGCGCCGCGCTCGAGCAGCTGGGCGGCATAGGCAACCGCGAGATAGGTCTTGCCCGTGCCGGCCGGGCCGACGCCGAAGACCAGCTCGGAGCGCTCGAGGGCCCGGATATAGACATCCTGGGTCGGCGTGCGGGCGGCAATGGTCTTCTTGCGGGTGGAAATCTGCGCCAAATTGAGCTTTGCCTTGCGTTCCATGGTCGGCAGCTGCAGCTGGTCGTCAGCCGCCACCGCCATGCGGATCGCGCCTTCCACGTCGGAAGGCTCGATCGTATTTCCCTTCTGCAGGCGGCTGTAGAGATAATCGAGAGCCCGACGGGCCTGATCGGTCGCGGCGACTTCGCCGGAGATCGACACCGAATTGCCGCGTGCGCGCGCATCGACATGCAGCCGCTGCTCGATCAGCTTCAGGTTCTGGTCGAACTGGCCGAAGAGCTCGCTGGCCATGCGGTTGTTCTCGAACGTCAGCACGAAATGATTGGCGTCGGTCTGTGTCTTCGACTGGCGCGGCGAGGATGAAACCAATTCGTGTCCGTTCAAGCGGCAAGGCTCCTGGTAAGACCTGAGCCTCAGTCTACCACGTTGGCAAACAGACTGTTAGGGCCCGCGGCGGTGATTCGTACACGGCTAATGTCACCGATTTCCAGGCCCTTTGCATCAACATTCACCGATTGCAGCCAGGGTGAGCGGCCGATGAGCTGGCCGGGCATGCGGCCCGGCTTTTCGAGCAGAAGGTCGATCTCGCGGCCGATGCAGGCCTGGTTGAAGGCCTGTTGCTGGCTGAGAAGCAAAGCCTGCAGCCGCTCCAGCCGCTCCGCCTTCACCTCTTCCGCCACTTGATCCTTGAGCTCCGCGCCGGGCGTGCCGGGCCGCGTCGAATATTTGAAGGAGAAGGCCTGCGCGTAACCGACCGCTTCCACGATCGCCAGCGTATCCTCGAAATCCCGGTCGGTCTCGCCGGGAAACCCGACGATGAAATCGCCGGACAGAGCAAGGTCCGGCCGGGCGGCGCGGATGCGCGCGATCAGCGCCAGATACTCCGCCGCCGTATGCCGCCGGTTCATCGCCTTCAGGATCCGGTCGGAGCCGGATTGGACCGGCAGATGCAGATAGGGCATCAGCGCCGGGAGCTCGGCATGGGCGGCGATCAGGCTGTCATCCATGTCGCGCGGATGGCTGGTCGTATAGCGCAGCCGCGCCAGACCGGGGATCTCCGCCAGGCGACGCAGAAGATCGCCGAGCCGAAGCGCCCGTCCGCCCTCCCCTTCGCCATGCCAGGCATTGACATTCTGGCCGAGCAGCGTGATCTCGCGCACGCCGGCCGCCACCAGCTTTTCCGCCTCGGCAACCACCTGCGCCATTGGCCGCGAGACCTCGGAGCCCCGTGTATAGGGCACCACGCAGAAGGTGCAGAACTTGTCGCAGCCTTCCTGCACGGTGAGGAAAGCCGTGACGCCGCGGGCGCGGGTGCGCGCCTTGTCGGGGGCCGGCAGATGCTCGAACTTGTCTTCGATGGCATAGTCGGTCTCGAGCACGCGCTCGCCGCTGCGCACACGGCGCAGCGCATCGGGCAGGCGGTGATAGGTCTGCGGCCCGATGACGAGATCGACGGCCGGGGCGCGCCGCAGGATCTCGTCGCCTTCGGCCTGCGCGACACAGCCGGCAACGCCGATCATCATCTCTCGGCCTTGCGCACCCTTCTTCTTCTTCAGCTCCCGCAATCGCCCCAGCGCCGAATAGACCTTCTCGGCGGCCTTTTCGCGAATATGGCAGGTGTTCAGCAGCACGAGGTCGGCATCTTCGGCCGTATCGGTCGGCACATAGCCATCGCGCGCCAAGGCATCCGTCATCCTGTCGGAATCATAGACATTCATCTGACAGCCATAGGTCTTGACGAAGACCTTCTTCGGCTGGCCGGCAAGCGGCGTGGGTGCGGCGGCGGCGTCGAAAACGGGGGGAGTGAGGAGGCTTTGGTCGGTCATGGCGGTGCCATAGCGCAAAAGCGCGGGGAAATGAAGGCTAACGCCCGCGCAGCCGCGCGACCAGCATGGATCGCAGCGCTGCCTCGATCTGTCGGCTCACCAGCTTGCGGTTGGTGTCCCGCGCATAATCGATCGTCTCGCCGAAGACGAGATCGACATCCAGCGCGCCCTCGCGCAGCACGCCGATCAGATGCGGGAGAAGGGCAATATCGCCTGGCCAGGCGGCGATCGGCCGGTGGTAGCGTCCCATGGGCATGCCGTGGACGCGCGTGTAGGCAAGCGCCACCGGCTGGACATGCACCGTCCCGGTCGGCGATTGCGGAACGGCGCTGGCCGCGGCCCCGAACAGCGAAGACTTGATCTCCAGCAGCCGGTTGCCGTCCGAGGTCGTGCCTTCCGGGAAGAGCACGACGATCTCGCCGGCCGCCAGACGGCTGCCGATCTCGCTCGCCTGCAGACCTGCCGCACGCTTCTGCTCGCGCTCGACGAAGATTGTTTTCTGCAGCCTCGCGAGCACGCCGAAGACCGGCCACTGACGCACCTCTGCCTTGGCCACATAGACGACATCGGCCACAGAGCCGAGGGCCAGAATGTCCTTCCAGCTGACATGGTTGGCGACGAGCATCAGCGGCCGGCGCGGGTCGATCCGCCCGTGAACATGCACCCTGAGGCCGATCATCCGGCAGGCGATGCGGTGGAAGAAACGGGGCAGCCTGCGCCGCTGAGGCATGTCGCGCCACAGAAACAGGATCTGGAGGGGAGCAAGGAGGAGCGTCGCCAGGCTCAGGAGCAGGACGCAGATAACAATGCGGGCCCAGGCGATCATCGGCGCCTCACAGGTCAAGCCGCATGATATCGGCACCGCCCGTTTCCGGCCCGCCGCCCTTGTAATAGGCCTTTCGCTCGCCGACTTTGCGGAAGCCGAGACGGCGATAAAGGCCGAGCGCCGGGACATTGGCCTGATCGACCTCCAGGAACAGGCTCTCAACGCCGTGCTTGCGGCTCTCGGTGAGGGCTGCCTGCATCAGCCGCCAGCCAAGTCCGCTGCGGCCATAGCGAAGATCGACCCCGATCGTCAGGACTTCCGCCTCCCCCCCGCCGGCACGCACGAGGATGAAGCCGCCCATGGCCGGCCAGGCATAGGCATTGTTCTGCCGCGCGACGAAGCCGAAGACGCTCGACTGGCTGAGCAGGCCATGAAATTCGCCGGCGCTCCAGGGTGGTGAGAAACGCTGACGGTGCAGATCCGCGACTTCTTCCAAATGGTCGGCGCGCATCTGGAAGATGTCGAACTCAGGCCGGCGGATGAAATAGTCGATCAGCGACATGGACGGATCTTCAGGCCCTCGCAACGGCAAAGCCCGCCTGCGAGCGGACATCCGGTCCGCGCAGATAGAGCGGTTTCGGCAGGGCTGTCTGCGGATCGGCCTTAGCGCCCAGCGCCGCGACCACACCGATCTCGGCCACATCCGGCCGAGCGGCGGGGCCCGCGCCGGTCAGCCAGCCGGCGCCGGAGCCGACGATCAATCCTTCGAAACCTGCAAACTCGGCCCGAGCGGACATGATTTCGACGGCCTGTGGCTCGGCGCGTGGACTGCCATCCGGCGAGAAGACTTGCAGATAGAGCTCCTCGCGCTTGGCATCGAGGACGGAAAGAATAGCCCGGCCTCCGGCATCCGGCAGGGCCGCACGAGCCAGAGCCTCGAGGATGGAAATGCCGACACAGGGCTTGCCAAGCGCCAGCGCAAGACCGCGCGCCGCCGCGACGCCGACGCGAATGCCGGTGAAGGAGCCGGGCCCGATGGTCACCGCGATGCGATCGACCGCCTCCAGCGGCAGTCCCGAGGCCAGAAGCGCTGCATCGATCATCTCCATCAACCGCTCGGCATGGCCGCGGCCGATCTCCTCGCTCGCCTGGCCGAGCACCTTGCCGGCGGCCGCATCGAAGAGGGCGGCCTGGCATGCAATACCGGCGGTGTCGAGGGCGAGAACGATCATCGTCAGGTCAACCGAAAGGCCGCGCCGGGCCGGCCCGGCGAAGAGGGTGGAAGACCCGCGCTATGGCGCGGGCTCAAGGTGCAGTCTGTCGCGTCGGTGTCGCCGACGAATCAGACGGCCTCGACCGCCTGAACCTCGGGCACGAAATGGTGAAGCAGATTCTGCACACCATGCTTGAGCGTGGCCGTCGAGGACGGGCAGCCGGAGCAGGCGCCCTTCATGTTGAGGAAGACGGTGCCGTCACGGAAACCCTTGAAGGTGATGTCGCCGCCATCCTGGGCGACCGCCGGGCGAACCCTCGTCTCGAGCAGTTCCTTGATGGTGGCAACGATCGTCTCATCCCCGTCGTCGAAGAACTCGCCCTGCTCATCCGCCTCTTCGGCACGGGCACCACCGGCCATGACCGGCTGGCCCGACATGAAATGCTCCATGATCGAGCCGAGAATCGCGGGCTTCAAATGCTGCCATTCCGCGTCGCTCTTGGTGACGGTAATGAAGTCGTAGCCGAAATAGACGCTGCTCACGCCGGGGATGGCGAAGATGCGGGCGGCAAGCGCAGAGGCCGCACGCGCCTCGTCCTCGTCGCGGAACTCCGCGGTGCCGTTTTCAAGCACGACCTTGCCGGGAAGGAATTTCAGCGTCGCGGGGTTCGGGGTCGATTCGGTCTGGATGAACATCGCAGATCTCCAAGTCTGGCCAGAGCGGCCATCGGGCATGGGGTGAAACAATCGGCGTCGGCCCTCGTCGGCGCGCGCGCTCCCGCTTGAGCAGGATCTCTGCTGAAGATGGGAATGTGGAGTGGCTGATACCAGATATGAGGGCCGTCATAAAGATGATTCCTGCGCACGGTGGCGCACCGCCCGCTTCAGCTCAGCGCCTCGATATCCTCGTCGGTCAACAGATCGGGAATGACCGTGACGGGGATCGGGAAGGCGGCGGTCTTGCCGGCGATCGAGGCGACGAGCGGACCGGGGCCATCCTTGGCAGAGCCTGCGGCGAGCACCAGGATGGCGATGTCGCGATCCTCTTCGATCAACGCATGGATTTCGGCCGTCGCCACCCCTTCGCGGATGACCATTTCCGGCTCGATGCCGACCTTTTCGCGCACGGTCTGGGCGATCTTGGCCAGCGTCGCTTCCGCTTCGGCGCGCGCCTCTGCGCGCATGATGCCTTCGACGCCGATCCATTGCTGGAAGTCGCCGTCCGGGATGACATAGAGCAGGACAAGGGCGCCGTTCGAATGGCGGGCGCGCAGACCGGCATAGTGAACGGCGCGGCCGCATTCCGGCGTATCGTCGATCACCGCCAGAAACTTGCGGCGGTGACCTTCCATATTCGAGAGACGTGCGGAAACCATGATGGCGTTTGTCGCATTCCGCCCGTCCGGCCGCAAGGCCTCTTTTTTGCCGCAATCGGCAACGGCTTATCGCAGGAAGCCGACAATGTCCTTGACATCGTTCATGACGATCTCCGCACGCGCCCCGGCCCGCTCGCCGCCATCCCGCAGGATCGCGTCGATATGGCTGGTATCGTCCATCAGACGGCGCATCTCGGCGGTGATCGGCGCCAGATGGCTGACGGCGAGGTCGACCAGCGCCGGCTTGAAGACCGAGAACTGCTGGCCGCCGAACTGAGCGAGAACCTCAGCCTTGGAAAGATCGGCAAGTGCCGCATAGATCCCGACCAGATTGTCCGCCTCGGGTCGTCCCTGAAGACCATCGACCTCCGAGGGCAAGCCATCCGGATCGGTCTTGGCCTTGCGGATCTTTCGGGAGATCGCTTCGGCATCGTCCATCAGATTGATGCGCGAGAGATCCGACGCATCCGACTTCGACATCTTCTTGGTGCCGTCGCGCAGCGACATGACGCGCGGCGCCGGGCCATCGATCAGCGGCTCGACCATCGGGAAGAAGGCATGCACCGGCTCTTCGCCGACAACGATATCCACCCCCTTGCCATGGGCACGGATGCGCTCGGCATAATCGAGGTTAAACTTCATCGCAATGTCGCGGGCGAGTTCCAGGTGCTGCTTCTGGTCGTCCCCGACCGGGACATGGGTCGCGCGGTAGGCGAGGATGTCGGCGGCCATCAGGCTCGGATAGGCGAGCAGGCCCAGCGAGGCATTCTCGCGATCCTTGCCGGCCTTGTCCTTGAACTGCGTCATGCGGTTCATCCAGCCGATCCGGGCGACGCAATTGAAGATCCAGGCAAGCTCCGCATGGGCGGGCACGGCCGACTGATTAAAGACGATATGGGCCTTGGGATCGACGCCGGACGCGATGAAGGCGGCCGCGATCGAGCGGATCTGCCCCGGCAGGTCCTCATGCACCAGCTGCGCGGTCAGCGAATGAAGATCGACGACGCAGTAGATGCAATCATTCTTCTCCTGCAGCGCCACGAACTTGCGGATCGCGCCGAGATAATTGCCGAGGTGAAGATTGCCGGTCGGCTGGACACCGGAAAAGACGAGCGGGGGAAACTCTGCCATGGGAACCTCGATCAGGGCGTGTGGACGGCGCTGGGGCGTTTGGCGGGCTTATGCACGGGGCAAGGGCGGGGATCAAGGGGCGCGATCTGGATCCTGCGCGGAGAGGGCGTTCGCGAGATAGTCCTCCGGATCGCGGAAGAACGCTTCCATGACGCGGTAGTGGGTGGTCTCGCGGAAGGCGATGGGGCGGAAGCCGGAGCGCGTGGTTTCGAGCAGGGTGGCGTTCGGATAGGCCATCAGAAGAGGCGCATGGGTCGCAATAATCAGCTGGCCTGTTCCGGCGCGCTCGATGTCCGCGATTAGACGCAGGAATTCGAGCTGGCGGGTCGGTGACAGCGCTGATTCCGGCTCGTCGAACAGGAAAATGCCACGCCTCAGGCAACGCTCGCCGAAGAAGCGCAGAAACCCTTCGCCATGGGAATGCGACAAGAAGTCGGGTGGCAAGGCGCTGGCATCACGTGCGGCATCGTCGAGGTAGCGTGCGACGGAAAAGAAGGTCTCCGCCTTGAAGAACCAGCCGGTGCTGACCTTGGGCAGCCAGCCGGCCCGCAGCACCGAGCGCAGGACGTCGCCCGCCACCTCGACCGCGCCACTGTGATCGACCGGCCGATAGCCGGCTCCGCCGCCCGCCTGGTCGAAGCCGATCAGACCGGCAAGGCCTTCCAAAAAGGTCGATTTGCCGGTGCCGTTTTCGCCGACGATGATGGTCACGGGCGTCGGGAAGTTGACGTCGAAACCGTTGGCGAACATCGGCAGGTCGAAAGGATAGCCCTTTGCAGGCGGTACCGCCGTTTCGTCGATCCAGACCCTTTTCAGGAAGGGCGGACGAAGCAAAGAGGGTTTATTGCGCGCCACGATCACCTCCTCGAGCATTGCGACCGGCCGCAGCACCGCGTTCGTGCGGCATTATGCCGGCTGCAGCAGGTCCCACAGATTGCCGAACGGGTCTTCGAAGACGGCGACGATGCCATAAGGCTCGTGGCGCGACGCTTCGTGGAAGCGGACGCCGGCTGCGGTGAAGGCGGCGTGGTCGCGCACAAAATCATCGGTATGGAGGAAGAACCCGACGCGACCGCCGGCCTGGCGACCGATCGCCGCCGCCTGGTCTGCATTCACCGCTTTGGCGAGCAAGAGCGCAGTCTCCGCCGCCCCCTTGGGCCGGACGACCACCCAGCGCTTGCCCTCTCCCATGTCCTGATCTTCGAGGAGGTCGAAACCGAGCGCGCCGCAATAAAAGGCGATCGCCGGTTCGTAATCAGGCACGACCAGGGTGATGCGGGCGATGATCTGCCTCATGCGCGGCGGCCTCCCATCCTCAAATCCCCGGCGGCGGCATGACGGCCGGTTCGGTGTCGGGTCCCGGCTTGCGCTTCAAGTTGCGGCGGATCATGCCGAAATCGGCGCCGCCGATCGCGAAGGCGAGCGTGAAATAGAGGACCATCGACAGGCCGATCAGCAGCACCAGCGCCGCCAGTTGATGGAGGAGCGCGGTTCCGGGCGTCAGCCAGTCAGCCAGAAAATCCGCCGCATAATTGAGCGCCGCCGCCATGATGATCGTGGCGATGACGAGCCGGACGACGCGCGAGAACAGCGCCGTTTCCCAGTGCCAGTGGCCACGCCGAACCAGGACGAAGAAGAGGATGACGGCATTGACCCATCCTGCCGTCGCCTCCGCGGTCGCGATGCCGCGCTCGCCGAAGAACGGGAAGAGCGAAACGGCGAGTGCGCAATTGACGAGCACGGTGAGCCCGGTGATGCGCATCGGCGTCCTCGTGTCTTCGCGCGCGAAGAAGCCGGGATTGAGCGCCTTGGTCATGACGAAGGCCGGCAGGCCGAGTCCGTAGATGGCAAGCACGCTGCCGACGGTTGCCGTGGTGGCGGCCGAAAAGGCGCCGCGTTCATAGAGCACGCGGACGATCTCGTCGGAAATGACCCAGAGCGCGCCCGCTGCCGGCAGGGTCAGGAACAGGACGAATTCGAGCGAGCGGTTCTGGAGATTGTCGGCCTCCTTGCGCGCGCCGGATCGCAGGGCCCGCGACAGTTCGGGCAGCAGCACGACGCCGACGGCAATGCCGACCACGCCGAGCGGCAGCTGGTAGACGCGATCGGCATATTGCAGCACGGCGATCGCGCCATCTTTCGTCGAGGCAATCATCTGGCCGATGATCTGGTTGATTTGGGTGATGCCGCCGGTGACGGCGGCGGGCAGCGCCAGCCAGAGCAGGCGTTTGACATTCTCCGTATAGCGCGGCCGACGCAGGCGGAAGCGCATGCCGGCATAGCGGACACCGGCATAGAGCACCGCCATCTGCAGAAGGCCGGCCACCAGCACGCCCCAGGAGAGATACCAGGCGGTCGCCAACGGATCGGCGCCACTCCACAGGCCATAGGCCAGCGCCGCGATCAGCGTGACATTGAGGAAGACCGGTGCGATCGCCGCCGCAAAATAATGATGCAGCGAATTGAGCATGCCGGAGAGCATGGCGGTGAGCGACATGCACATCAGGTACGGGAACATCACGATGGCGAGCTTGACCGTGATATCGAACTTCTGCGGATCATCGACGAAGCCCGGTGCAATGATCGTCGAGACGATCAGCGGCATGGCGAGTTCCATGACGATGGTGATCAGCAGCAGGACTGTAAAAAGGACGCCCAGCACCTCTTCGGAGAAGCGCTTGGCGCCCTCGATCCCGTTCGCCTCGATCTCCTTGGCGAAGAGCGGCACGAAGGCGGCGTTGAAGGCGCCTTCGGCGAAGAGGCGACGGAAGAGATTGGGAAAGCGGAAGGCCGCATAGAAGGCATCGGCCATCGGGCCGGTGCCGAGGGCCGCGGCCATCAGCGTCTCGCGCGCAAAGCCCAGAACCCGGCTGCCGAGGGTGGCGCCACCAACGGTGGCGAATTTTCGGACCAGGCTCATCCTTCGATCTTTGCCTTGCGGACGGAGGCGCGGGCCGAGGCGGCCGGCGCGATCATGCCGGCCGGCATACGATCGCGCGCCTCATCCGCTTCCCCCGCCATGACCGGCTTCAGGCGCGCGACGATATTGGCGTGGCGCGATTCATTGGTGATCTTCGCGCCCACCAGGTCGGTCACGTAGAAGGTGTCGATCACCTTCTCGCCGAAGGTGGTGATATGGGCCGAGCGGATATCGAGCGACAGGTCGGAAAGCACGGCGGTGATCTCCGACAGCAATCCCGTGCGGTCGAGGCATTCGATCTCGATGACCGTGAAGGCGTTGGACAGCGAATTGCTGATGGTGACGGCGGGCGGCACCGTGAAGGCCTTCGGCCGCTTGCGGCTCTTCGTCCGGCTCGCGATCACCTCCGGCAGATGCTTGCGTCCCGCCAGCACGTCTTCGATCATCCGGCCAATGCTTGCCGCGCGGCGCAGCTCGTCGTCATCGGCGGGGAACTCGCGGTTGATGAGGATCGTGTCCAGTGCCCGGCCGTCGGTGGTGGTGAAGATCTGCGCATCGACGATATTGGCGCCAGCCGCGGCACAGGCGCCGGCGATGATGGCGAGCAGGCGCGGATGGTCGGGCGCCAGAACGGTGATTTCGGTGATCGCGTGGAACTGGTGCGTGCGCACCATGGTTGCCAGCGTCTTGTCCGCCTTGTCGGTCTCGCGGATGAACTTCGCATGCCGCACCTGATCCTCCAGCGGCACCGAGAGGAGATAAGGCTGGTAGTGCAGATGCGCATAGGCCTTGCGGTCCTTCTGACTGAAGGTGCTCAAGGCCTCGAACAGCATGTCGGCGGCATGCGCCGCCCGCTCCTTGCGCGGCACGTCGGAGAAGCCCCCGGAGAGCAAGAGCTCGGTCTCGTAATAGAGCGTGCGCAGGAGTTGGCCCTTCCAGCCGTTCCAGACGCCGGGGCCGACGGCGCGGATGTCGCAGACGGTCAGGATCATCAGCATGCGCAGCCGCTCCAGCGATTGCACGCGCTCGGCAAAGTCGAGAATGGTCTTGCGGTCGTTGAGGTCGCGCGTCTGCGCCACCATCGACATGGTCAGATGTTCTTCGATCAGCCAGGCGACCGTGTCGATCTGCTTTGCCGTCAGCCGGAAGCGCGTGCACAGGCGCCGTGCCAGCCGGGCACCCGCCGCCGAATGATCCTCCGGGCGCCCCTTGGCCACGTCGTGCAGCAGCACGGCGACATAAAGGGCGGTACGGTCTTCGACCGCCGGCATGAGCTTCACCGCCAGCGGATGGATTTCCTCGTCCTCGCCACGATCGATCCGCGAAAGGATGTCGACGGCGCGCAGCAGATGCTCGTCCACCGTATAGTGGTGATACATGTTGAACTGCATCATCGAGACGATCCGGCCGAAGTCCGGGATGAAGCGGCCGAGCACGCCAGCTTCGTTCATCCGCCGAAGCACCAGCTCCGGCGTGCGCCGCGAGGTGAGAATCGACATGAACAGGCGGTTTGCTTCCTCGTCCTCCCGAAGCGCCGGCGTAATCAGCGACAGCGACCGGGTGACCTGCTTCAGCGCCGCCGGATGAAATTCGAGATCATTCACGTCGGCGATGTGGAAAAGGCGGATCAGATTGACCGGGTCGTCCCGGAAAACATCCGGATTGGCAAGCGCGATCCGGCCGCCATCATCGACGAATTCGAGCGAGCCGGGGATCTTGCGGATGCGGCGGCGCAGGCGCGTGATGACATTGGCGAAGCCGGGACGGTTCTTGGCCTGCTGGTCCTCCAGCGCCGCACAGAAGATGCGGGTGAGGTCGCCGACATTCTTGGCCACCAGGAAATAGTGCTTCATGAACCGCTCGACGGCGGTCAGGCCCGGATGGTCGTGATAGCCGAGTGCCTCGGCGATTTCCCGCTGGATATCGAAGGAGAGCCGCTCCTCCGCCTTCCCGGTCAGGAAATGCATATGGCAGCGCACCGCCCAGAGGAAGTCGTCCGACTTGCGGAACAGATTATATTCGGCGCGCGAGAGAACGCCGAGAGGGACGAGATCGGCCGATTCGCGGACGCGGTAGTAATATTTCGAGATCCAGAACAGCGTGTGCAGGTCGCGCAAGCCGCCCTTGCCTTCCTTCACGTTCGGCTCGACCAGATAGCGCGTGTCGCCGGCTTTCCGATGGCGCTCATTGCGCTCGTCCAGCTTGGCCGCGATGAATTCCGGGCCGGTATTGCGCACGATCTCGTCGTCGAAGCGCCGATCGAGCTCCTCGGTCAGCGTGGCCGTGCCGCAGATCAACCGCGTCTCGAGGATCGCCGTGCGGATCGTCATGTCCTCGCGCGACAGGTCGATGCACTGGTCGACCGTTCGCGTCGCATGGCCGACTTTGAAGCCCATGTCCCACATCAGATAGAGCATGAACTCGATCGCCGGCTCCGCCCAGGGCGCCTTGCGCGCCGGCAGCAGGAACAGAAGATCGATATCCGAGCCCGGCGCCAGGGTGCCGCGCCCATAACCACCAACCGCCGCGATCGCGATTCGCTCCGCCTTCGGCGCTTGGGCGGCGGCAAAGATGTGATTGAGCGTGAAATCATGCAGGACGGTGATCAGCTGATCCTGCAGGCGCGAGATGCGTTCGGCACACTTGAGGCCACTGCCGTCTTCCTTCAGGCGCTCGTAGGCGCGTGCCCGACCCGCGGCATTGGCCTCCTTGAAAGCAGCCAGCAGGGCTTGGCGCATCTGGTCGCGATTGTCGGCATGCACCGAGGCGATCATCTCGCAGCGGGCGCGCAGGTTCGAAATGTCGAGTGAATCAGGAACGTGCATCTTCATCTTGCCAGCGACCGGCCGGATAGGCTGGGGCCCGGCCTCTTTTGCGAGCCGCTGCTTATGCATGCGCCATCCAACCTCTCACCGCGGAGCTGGAGGGCGCCTCCTGGGGTCTTGCCCCTGCGCACGCCGGCTCAATTGTTTCAAGATCAATAAACAAGAAGCCTTGCCAAGTCGTTTCGCTCGTCGCTGTGGGAGATCTGGTCTCCCCTTTCGCCGCAGCGCAGCTCTCGTTGGCGCAGACATCGTCTCTCGCCGGGCCAAGGTCAAGCCCCTTGCGGCGCTGAGGTGAGGCGGCCGTCAGCCTTTTGCCAGCTCCGACTTCAGCGCGTAGAGCGCGTCCATCGCCTCGCGCGGGGTCATGTCGTCGAGGTTGAGCGCTTTCAGCCGCGCCTCGACCGCCGAGGGCTTGACGCGGGCGGCCTCCTCCCGGCGCAACGCGACCTGGAAGAGCGGCAGGTCGTCGATCAGCTGGCTGGCCGGGTTCTTGCGGTCGGCATCCTCGAGCTTGGCCAGCACATCGCGCGCCCGGGCCACCACGGCCGGCGGAAGCCCGGCAAGACGCGCGACCTGGATGCCATAGGAGCGATCGGCCGCCCCCGGCCCGACCTCGTGCAGGAAGACCACCTCGCCATCCCACTCCTTCACCCGCATGGTGACATTGGAAAGCCGGGGGAGCTTTTCCGACAGCACGGTCAGCTCGTGGAAATGGGTCGCGAACAGGCCGCGGCAGCGATTGGCCTCATGCAGATGCTCCACCGCCGCCCATGCGATCGACAGCCCGTCGAAGGTCGCCGTGCCGCGGCCGATCTCGTCGAGGATCACCAGCGAACGGTCGGTCGCCTGGTTGAGGATCGCCGCCGTCTCCACCATCTCCACCATGAAGGTGGAGCGGCCGCGGGCGAGATCGTCTGAGGCGCCGACACGCGAGAACAGCCGGTCGACCGTGCCGATATGAGCGGCGGTGGCGGGCACATAGGACCCCATCTGCGCCATGATCGCGATCAGCGCATTCTGGCGCAGGAAGGTGGACTTGCCGCCCATATTGGGGCCGGTCAGCAGCCACAGCGCGCCATCCCCGGTTTCACTCGCGGGTGAGAGATCGCAATGGTTGGCGACGAAGGCCGCGGCCGCCTGGCGGCGCAGCGCCTGCTCGACGACCGGATGGCGCCCACCCTCGATGCGAAACATCTTCGAGCGATCGACCACCGGCCGGCGATAGTCCTGCTCCTCGGCGAGTACGGCGAGCCCCGCCGCAACATCGAGCACCGCGAGCGCGGCGGCTGCGGACTTGATCGGGCCGGCCGCGCCGACCACCTCGGCGCTCAAGGCCTCGAAGGCGGCATGCTCGATGGCAAGCGCCCGGTCGGCAGCGTTGGCGATCTTGGTTTCGAGCGCCGCCAGTTCCGTCGTCGTGAAGCGCATGGCGTTCGCCATGGTCTGGCGGTGGATGAACCGCGCCTTGGCCTCGCCCTCGGTCAGCGGTCCGGCATTGCCGGCAGTGACCTCGATGAAATAGCCGAGCACATTGTTGTACTTGATCTTCAGCGCCTTGAGGCCGGTCTCCTCGGCATAGCGCGCCTGGAGCGAGGCGATGACCCGGCGCGACTGGTCGCGCAGCGCGCGCATCTCGTCGAGCTCACCATCGGCGCCATCGCGCAGGAAATTGCCGTCGCGCTTCAACAGCGGCAAGTCGTCGGCCAGCATCTGCGCCAGCCGTGTCGCGAGATCGGCCGGCAAGCCGGCAAGTGCCGCCTTCGCCTCCAGCAGTTCCTCCGGCAGCTCGGCAGCGTCCAGGAGGCGGGCGATCTCCGCGGCCGCACCCGTGCCGGCCAGGATGGCGCCCAGATCCCGCGGGCCGCCGCGGCCAAGCGAGAGACGGGAGAGCGCGCGCGGCATGTCCGGCACGCGCTTCAGGGCGCTTCGCAGGTCGGCGCAAAGCGTCGGATCGTCGAGAATGGCCGCGACCGAATCGAGCCGGCGGCGGATGGCCTCGGGATCGGTCAGCGGCGACATCAGCCGCTCGGCGAGCAGCCGGGCGCCGCCGCCGGTGACAGTGCGGTCGAGCGCCTTCAAGAGCGCGCCCTCGCGGCTGCCGGACAGCGTCTTGACGAGTTCCAGATTGGCGCGCGTCGCCGGGTCGATGAAGAGCGTCGCCGCCGTGTTCTCCCGCTCGGGGATGTTGAGCGGCGGCCGCTCGGCGAGCTGGGTCTTCTCGACATAGCCGACCGCGGCGGAGGCCGCCGCCAGTTCGGCCCGCGAGAACTGCCCGAACCCATCAAGCGACTGGACGCCATAGTAGCGGGCGAGACGATTCTCGGCTGTCGCACTGTCGAAGAGCACGGCCGGCTGCGGGGTGGCGACGCGGCCGATCACGTCCAGCACGGGGCGGAGTTCCGGATCATGAAACAGCGTATCGGCGAGGATTAGCTCGCGCGGCTCGATGCGCAGAATATCGGCGAGCAGCCGCGTTTCGTTGGTCTCCGCCAAGCGGAAGATGCCGGTGGAGATATCGATCCAGGCAAGTGCCAGGTTCGCGCCGGCGCCGCCCCTCACCCGAGTCAGCGCCATCAGATAGTTGCTCTCGGAGGCGACGAGCAGCTTGTCTTCGGTGATGGTGCCGGGTGTCACCAGCCGCACGACATCACGCCGCACGACCGATTTCGAGCCGCGCTTCTTGGCCTCCGCCGGATCCTCGATCTGCTCGCAGACGGCGACGCGGTAGCCGAGCGCGATCAGTTTCTGCAGATAGTCGTCGGCGGCATGGATCGGCACGCCGCACATGGGGATGTCCTGGCCGAGATGCTGGCCGCGCTTGGTGAGCACGATGCCGAGCGCACGCGAGGCCTCCATCGCATCGTCGAAGAACAGCTCGTAGAAATCGCCCATGCGATAAAAGAGCAGCGAGCCCGGATTGGCCGCCTTGATCTCGATATATTGCTCCATCATCGGCGTGGCCTTCAGGGGCGCCGCCTGACTGTCGACAGACGGCGGATCTTCGCCCATCGCCTCGCCGCCCGAAGATGACCGATCGCTCACAAAAGCCATTCCCGACCCCAAAAACAAGGTGGCAGACTAGCCATCGGCGTCTATAGAAGGCAACGAGAATGAAGGGAGGCGAGGAGGCCACCCACAGAAGCTTGGGAGGAAACGGCATGGTGGACGAACGCAAGGCGCGGCGCAGCGGCACGGCGGTGACGGATCAAGAGGCGCTGCAGTTCCACGCCGAGGGCCGGCCCGGCAAGCTGGAGATCACGCCTACCAAGCCGATGGCGACGCAGCGCGACCTGTCGCTCGCCTATTCGCCGGGCGTCGCCGTTCCCGTCAAGGCGATCGCCGCCGATCCGGCGACGGCCTATGATTACACGACGCGCGGCAACATGGTCGCCGTCATCTCCAACGGCACGGCCATTCTGGGTCTTGGCAATCTCGGCGCGCTCGCCTCCAAGCCGGTGATGGAGGGCAAGTCGGTGCTCTTCAAGCGCTTCGCCGATGTCGACTCCATCGACCTGGAAGTCGATACCGAGGATGCGGAGACCTTCATCAATTGCGTGCGCTATCTCGGCCCCTCCTTCGGCGGCATCAACCTCGAAGACATCAAGGCGCCGGAATGCTTCATCGTCGAGCAGAAGCTGCGCGAGATCATGGATATCCCGGTCTTCCATGACGACCAGCACGGAACGGCGATCATCGCCACCGCCGGGCTCATCAACGCGCTGGAACTGACGGGCCGCGACCTGAAGACGGCGCGGCTCGTCTGCAACGGTGCCGGTGCCGCGGCGATCGCCTGTGTCGAGCTCATCAAATCGCTCGGCTTCAACGCCGACAACATCATCATGTGCGACACCAAGGGCGTGATCTATCAGGGCCGCACCGAGGGCATGAATCAGTGGAAATCCGCCCATGCCGCCCGCACCGACCGGCGCACGCTGGAAGAGGCGATGGAGGGCGCCGACATCGTGTTCGGCCTGTCGCAGAAGGGCGCCTTCTCTGAAGACATGATCCGCTCCATGGCGCCACGGCCGATCATCTTCGCCATGGCCAATCCCGATCCGGAAATCACGCCGGAAGAGGTGGCGGCGATCCGCGACGACGCGATCATGGCGACCGGGCGCTCCGACTATCCGAACCAGGTGAACAACGTCCTCTGCTTTCCCTACATGTTCCGCGGCGCGCTCGATGTCCGCGCGACGACCATTAACGAGGACATGAAGATCGCCGCCGCCCGCGCGCTGGCCGAGCTCGCCAAGGAAGACGTGCCGGATGACGTGGCCGCCGCCTATCAGGGCAATCGGCCGCGCTTCGGGCCGCAATACATCATCCCCGTCCCCTTCGATCCGCGGCTCATCTCCTCGATTCCGGTGGCGGTCGCGAAAGCGGCGATCGCAAGCGGCGTCGCGCGCAGGCCGATCGCCGATCTCGCCGGCTACGCCCGCCAGCTTTCCGCCCGGCGCGACCCGATCGCTTCGACGCTGACCCGCATCTTCGAGCGGGTGCGCCGCAATCCGAAGACGATCGTCTTTGCCGAAGGCGAGGAGGTGCAGATGATGCGCTCGGCGGTGGCCTATGCCACGCAGCAGCTCGGCACGGCCATGCTGCTCGGCCGGGAAGACCGGATGCGCGAGACGGCGGAGCGCGAGGGCATCGACCTCAACCGCCCGGGCATTCAGCTCGTCAACGCCCGCATCTCGCAGCGCACCGGCGCCTATGTCGATTATCTCTATGCCAGGCTGCAGCGCAAAGGCTTCCTGTTCCGCGATGCGCAGCGGCTGATCAACCACGACCGCAACCACTTCGCCGCCTGCATGGTGGCGCTCGGCGATGCCGACGGCATGGTGACGGGGATCACCCGCAATTACTCGACCGCGCTCGACGACGTGCGCCGCTGCATCGACCCCAAGCCCGGCCACCGGGTGATCGGCGTGTCGCTGGCGCTCTGCCGCGGCCGCAACGTTCTAGTCGCCGATACGGCGGTCCACGACATGCCGACGGCGGAGGAGCTTGCCGATATCGCCGAGGAGGCCGCGGGCCTTGCCCGCCGGCTCGGCTATGTGCCGCGCGTCGCCATGCTCGCCTATTCCACCTTCGGCCATCCCTCCGGCGAGCGCTCGGAGCGGGTGCGCGAGGCGGTGGACATTTTGGATCGCCGCCGTGTCGATTTCGAATTCGACGGAGAAATGGGGGCGGATGTGGCGCTCAACCCGCAGCTGATGGAGCAATATCCCTTCTGCCGCTTGTCCGGCCCCGCCAACGTGCTGGTCATGCCCGCCTTCCACTCGGCCTCGATCTCCACCAAGATGCTGCAGGAACTGGGCGGTTCGACCGTCATCGGCCCGCTGCTCGTCGGCCTCGACAAGGCGGTGCAAATCGTGCCGATGGGCGCGAAGGATTCCGATATTGTCAACATGGCGGCGCTCGCCGCGCATAATGCCGGCCGATGAGGCGCAAAGAGAGGTCCCGGCCGGAGCTGCGGCCGGGCAGCGTCAGGCGAAGAGCTGGCGCAGATGGTCGTTCAAGAAGATGCCGGCGGGATCGAGCTTCTCCCGCAGCGCCTTGAAGTCGGCGGCGCGCGGATAGAGCGTCGTCACATCCTCGGCGGTCAGGAAATGCAGCTTGCCCCAGTGCGGGCGCGAGCCGAACTGGCGGAGAATATCGTCCACGTCCTTCAGATAGGTCCAGTAATCCGTGCCGGGCTCCCCGGAGACCGAGAGCGTGATCGAATCCTGCTCGAAGAAGGGGCTGATCCAGCCGGGGTCGCCGGCGGTGAAGCGATATTCGATCGGGTAGATGCAGGTCGGATGCTTGGTCAGCATCAGCTCCCGCACCTGCCGGCAGGCTTCCTTGCCGTAGCGCACGGGCACGGCATATTCGAGCTCGTGGAAATTCGGCACATATTCGATCGGATAGATCTCCGAGGAATAGGCGATCTTCTCGAAGCCGCGCTCCATCGCCGGCTGATCGGTGATGTCGATCACCTTCATCTCGCAGACATCGTGCAGACGGTCGGTGGTCGAGACGGAGGCGGTGTCCGGCAGGCAGTAGCAGTGCCGGCTTTCCGGAACCGGGCACCAGAAGAAGCCGAAATGGCGGTGGCTGGCGGCAAGATCGTCATGCTGCTCCATGCATTCCTCGAAGGTGCAGCGCCAGAGCTTTTCATGCAGATTGTAGCTGTCCATCGCCTGCAGCGTGATTTCGGAGATCACGCCCAGCATGCCGACCGAGACACGGGCGGCGTTGAGGAGATCCGGGTCCCGCTCGTCGACCACGAGGATGCTGCCATCCGGCTGGACGAGCCGCATGCCGACGATCTGCGAAGCCATGTTGCCGAGCGCAGCGCCCGTGCCATGCGTGCCCGTGGTCAGCGCGCCGGCCAGCGCCTGGCTGTCGATGTCACCCTGGTTGATCAGTGACAGGCCGTTCTGCTTCAAAATCTTGCCGAGCGTGTTGATGGTCGTGCCGGCCGAGACCGAAACGCGCTTGCGCTCATGGTCGATGCCGGTGACCCCCTGCATGCCGGAGAGCGTCAGATGCAGCCCGCTCGTCAGCGCCACCGGCGTAAAGGAATGGCCGGAGCCGGCGCAGCGGACGGCAAGTCCCTCGCCGGCTGCCGTGGCCACCATCTGCGAGAGCTCCGCCTCGCTCGTCGGCGCGCCGCGACGGCGCACGATGCAGGACTGATTCCCCACCCAGTTGCGCCAGTGCCCGCCGGCACTGAGGCCGCTTTCGCTCTCCAAACTCTTGCCGATCCCACTGTCCATGCCGTTCTCCCTCAGGCTCACTTGGCCACGCCGCTCAGACGGCGGTGAAGCCGTTATCGACGAAGAGATGGGTGCCGTTGATGAAGCTCGCCTCGTCGCTGGCGAGGAACAGCGCAGCCTGCGCAACCTCGATCGGCTCGCACATGCGCCCCTGCTGGGCGGCGATCGCCGCATCGGAAACATCGACGCCATATTTCGCCAGCCCAACCAGCTCGCGCTTGCCGTGGTCGGTGGCGATGAAGCCGGGGCAGACCGCATTGGAGCGGATGCCGCGATCGCGAAACTCGACTGCGATGGCGCGGGCAAACATATGGCAGGCGCCCTTTGTGGTGTCGTAGAGCACCTCCATCGGCGTCGCCGCCACAGCGGAGATGGAAGAGGTAGAAACGATGCTGCCGCCGCCAGCGGCGATCATGCCGGGCAGCACCGCCTTGGTCATCAGGAACATGGAGCGGACATTGACGGCCATCAGCCGGTCCCACTCCTCCTCTTCGACCTCGAGAAAGGGCCCGACGGCCAGGATGCCGGCATGGTTGAAGAGAACGGTGATCGGACCGAAGGCGGCTTCGACGGCCTTGACGGCCGCGGTCACCTCAGCGGAGACCGAGACGTCGGCGGGCGCGAAGATCGCCTCGCCGCCCGCTGCGCGGATCTGTTCGGCAAGCTCCGCCCCGCGGCTTCTCGGCAGGTCGACGATGCCGACCCGCGCCCCTTCCCGCGCAAAGAGTTCGGAGGCCGCCTGGCCGCAGCCGCCGGCGCCCCCGCTGATCAACGCCACCTTCCCCGCCAGCCTGCCTGCCATGCCCTGTCCCCACCTTCTTTGTTTGAAGGCAGTATCGGAGAGAAGCGGGCCGCTGTCGATATGGCAGCAAGACGAGTTTGATCAGGCGGCGTTGGAGGTCTGGTCGTCGCTCAGGAACGCATAGATGGCGGTGGCGGAATCGGTGCCACGCAGGCGGGCCACCATGTCGGAATCCCGCAGCACGCGGGCGATGCGCGACAGCGCCTTGAGATGATCCGCGCCGGCCCCTTCGGGTGCCAGCAGCAGGAAGGCCAGATCGACCGGCTGGTCATCCAGCGCTTCGAAATCGACGGGAGACTCCAGCCGGGCAAAGATGCCCACGATCTGGTCGAGACCGGGCAGCTTGCCATGCGGGATGGCGATGCCATTGCCGACGCCGGTGGAACCAAGGCGTTCGCGCTGGAGGATGACGTCAAAGATTTCGCGCTCGGGCAGGCCCGTGATCTTCGCCGCCTTGGCCGACAGTTCCTGAAGCAGCTGCTTCTTGGTCTGGGCCCTCAGAGCGGGGAGGATCGCATCCTGTTGCAGGAGACCTGCCAATGCCATGTCGTAGTCCCTCGTTTATGAGGCTGACGCCGGCAGCCCTGCCGCCGGCGCGATCCTCTTCAACCGATCCGGCCGGGCGGCTGTTCCGCTCGCCCGTCCCGATCGGGTTCTGCGCAGCCAGCCTTTGAAAGGGCTTCTCGCTGCGCGCCTGTTCAGCCCTTCATGTTGGCTGCGTCGATCCAGCCGATATTCCCGTCCGTCCGGCGATAGACGATGTTGAGGTCTTCCTTGCCGGGGCTCTTGAACATCAACACCGGGTCGTCGGTCATATCGAGCGCCATCACGGCATTGGCCACCGACATGGTGCGGATCTGCTTGGAGCTTTCTGCCACGATGGTGGGTGCGAAATCCTCCGGCAGTTCCTCGTCCTCGTCGGGGATCGAGTCCATCACGGTGTAGGCAATCTCGTAGCTGCCGTGGCCGTTGCCACTGTGGTGATCCTTGAGCCTGCGCTTGTAGCGCCGGATGCGCTTGGCAATGCGGTCGGATGCGGCGTCAAAGGCAGCCTGCGGGTCGTTGGCCTGACCGTTTGCCTGCAATGTCGCGCCGGAATCCAGATGGACCTTGCAGTCCGCGCTGAACCGCGCCCCGGATTTTTCCACTGTGACCTGGCTCGAATAACCTCCGTCGAAATATTTCGTTACCGCCTGGGAGATCTGGTCCTCGATACGAAGGCGGAAGCTTTCGCCGATTTCCATATGTTTACCGGACACACGCACACTCATGGAGTTTCCTCTCTTTCGTGATTTGCGGGTGTCAGTTTATTCCAAGCGCCCCCGACCTCCAAGCGATTCAGACGGGACGGCGCTGACTGTGGCGTGATCGGCAAGGTTTGGCAAAGTCTGCCTTGCTGATCGCACCAATCTGGGGCGGGCCATTACGACAGGCGGCACAGGGAGTCAACCGACCGGCGCCGCCGGCCAGAACCCTGTAATCCTGACGTGTCAGGCCATGGCCTTGGCAAGCGCCCGCTTTTCGCGCCGGCGCTGAACCGAGGATGGGATGTTCATGGCTTCACGATACTTGGCGACCGTGCGGCGCGCGAGCTCGATGCCGCTCTTCTTCAGACTGTCGACGATATCGTCGTCCGAGAGCACGGCTTCCGGGCTTTCCAGCACGATCATGTTGCGGATCCGGTGACGCACCGCCTCGGCCGAATGCGCGTCCCCGCCCTCCGCCGAGCCGATCGACACGGTGAAGAAATATTTGAGCTCGAAGACGCCGCGGGGCGTCAGGATATATTTGTTGGAGGTGACGCGGCTGACGGTCGATTCATGCATCTTGATCGCGTCGGCAATGGTCTTGAGATTGAGCGGCCGCAGATGATCGACGCCATAGAGCAGGAAGGCATCCTGCTGGCGCACGATCTCCGTCGCGACCTTCATGATGGTCCTGGCACGCTGGTCGAGGCTGCGGACCAGCCAGTTGGCGTTCTGTAGGCATTCGGAGAGGAAGCTCTGGTCGCTGCTGTTCTTCGGCGCGTGGCGGGCGACGGTCGTGTAATAGACCTGGTTGACGAGGACACGCGGCAGGGTTTCCGGGTTGAGCTCCACCGCCCAGGTCCCGTCCGGCGCCGCGCGGACGATGATGTCGGGCACGATCGCCTCGCAGGGCGACGTTTCAAAGCAGGTGCCGGGCTTGGGATCGAGCGTGCGGATCTCGGCCAGCATGTCGATCAGATCCTCCTCGTCGACGCCGCAGAGCTTTTTCAAGCTCTGGAAGTCGCGCCGCGCCAGGAGATCGAGATGATCGATCAGCGCCGCCATGGCCGGATCGAGCCTATCGCGCAGGCGGAGCTGGATCGCCAGGCACTCGCCGAGCGAGCGGGCGAAGACGCCCGGCGGATCAAAGCGCTGAACGGTGGAAAGCACGGCTTCGACCTCGCCGATCCGGCATCCGAGCCGAAGCGCAATATCGGCGAGATCCGCATGAAGATAGCCGGCCTCGTCGAGCTGGTCGATCAGATGCTGGGCGATCAGCCGGTCGCGCACGCTCGTCAGGCTGAAGGGGACCTGTTCGGTCAGCGCCTCGCGCAGCGTCTGGCGGCTGGCGACAAAGTCTTCGAGGTCGAACCCGTCGCCGACATCGGCATCGCCGCCGCCCGGCATCGACTTCCACTGGCTGAGGAGTTCCGGCGCGTCGGCGCGCTGTGGGGCCCTGTCATCCGGGAAGACATTCTCGAAACTCTCGTCCAGCGCCTCGCTCAGGCGCTCGGCGCTGCCGGTCGTGGTGCCCTCGTAGAGATCGGCGCCATCGAAGCCGCTCACCTCCCGGCCTTCGGCATCGCTCTCGTCCCGCTCGTGCCGGCCGAGTTCCGCGGGCGCCTCGTTGTCTGATACGAATTCGAGGAGCGGGTTCTTCTCCACCTCCTGCTCAATGAACTGGGTCAGTTCGAGATGGGTCATCTGCAGCAACTGGATGGACTGCATCAGCTGCGGAGTCATGGCCAGGGTCTGGTTCTGGCGCAGGAAGAGGCTGGCCGACAATGCCATAGGAACGCGAAACTCCCCGAACTGTCCGTTCGTCGCCGGTCTTTTTCTGAAAGCTTTTCATCCGGCCGCGGAACTGGCCCAAAAATTGCTTATAAAATCGGTTTGGTCAAGCGTCAGTGTACGGGCTTCGTTTATCAGGCGCCGAGAAGCACGAAACGGTCAGTGATCCAGCGCGCAAACCACACCCGAGCAGGGCATGAGGATTCGCCGAGACCCGGCACGTCGCCGGATCCCGATCTTTGATTGAGATCAGCTTGTTAAGCAGGCCTTGATTGATGCGGAAGGTCGCGCGAAAGGGGCGATCCGTCAAGAGCCGGATGGCGCGGGTCGACAATTTTCCTGACGATCCGCGACAGGCAACTCCGTCTTCAAAGGCTGAAATTGTCGCCGAGATAGAGCCGTCGGACATCCGGATTGTTGACGATGTCGTCCGCCCGGCCATGGGTCAGCACTTCGCCGGCATGGATGATATAGGCTCGGTCGATCAGCCCCAGCGTTTCACGGACATTGTGATCGGTAATCAGAACGCCGATGCCGCGCGAGGTCAGATGCCGCACCAGCGCCTGGATGTCGGCAACCGAAATGGGGTCGACGCCGGCAAAAGGCTCGTCGAGCAGCATGAAGGTGGGATCGGTCGAGAGCGCCCGGGCGATCTCGAGCCGGCGCCGCTCACCGCCCGACAGAGAAACGGCAGCGGCCTTGCGCAGATGCGAGATCGAGAATTCTTCGAGCAGGCCGCGCAGCTTGATGTCCTGGCGGCTGCGGTCCTTCTCATGCAGCTCCAGCACGGCGCGGATGTTCTCCTCCACCGTCAGCCCGCGAAAGATCGAGGCTTCCTGTGGCAGATAGCCGACGCCGAGCCGGGCGCGACGATACATCGGCATCGTCGTCACGTCGTTGCCGTTGATCTCGATCGAGCCTTCGTCGACCGGCACGAGACCGGTGATCATGTAGAAGCACGTCGTCTTGCCCGCGCCGTTCGGACCGAGCAGGCCGACCGCCTCGCCCCGCCGGACAACGAGCGAGACGCCGTTGACGACGCGCCGGTCGCGATAGGCCTTCGTCAGGCCGCGCGCAATGAGCGTGCCCTCATAGCGCGCCTTTTCGGCCGCTGACAAAGGATCGGGAGCGCTCGCAGGCGCGTCGGGCGCCTTGCGCTTTCGGAGGGAGGGAAGGGCCACGGTCTGTCCGGCTGTCCTGGATGGTGCGGTGGATCAGTTGGTCTTTTGCGACTTCGGATCGAGCTGGATCTGGACCCGCCCGCCGCAGGCCTCGAGCTGGGCCTCGCCGGTCGCCATGCTGACATTGAGCTGGCAGCCCGTGAAGACATTCTTGCCTTCCGACAGCACCACCTGCTTGCCCTTCAGCACCAGCGTCTGCTGGGCCATGTTGAACTGGCCGGTATCGGCCGTTGCCTGCTGGGTGCCGGATTGCAGGAAGACCTTCTTGTCCACCTCGATCCGGTCGATCTGCGCATTGCCGCCGGAGATCGAGCCGCCGCCGGACTTGTAATAGACGACCATGTTGCCCGCCTGCAACGTGGTGGCACCCTGCACCACCTTCACATTGCCGGTGAAGATCGCCTTGCTTTCGGGATCCTTGATCTCCAGCTTGTCGCTCTCGATCTGAATCGGCTGATCATTGGAAAGCTTGAGGCCACTCATGCGGCTGGTCGCCTGCTGCGCGAGAGCCGGGAAAGCCGCCGCGAGAACCACGGCTGCGAAAGGAATTGCTTTCAGAAAAACTTTTCGGGACGAGCGATAGGCCGACATCAGGTGCACCGGGTTCGAGTGACGCGTTAGTTCTGAGCAGTCTTGCGGATCGTCTTGGGATCCACGACGACCTTCACCATACCCTCAAAGGTTATGACTTTTCCCTTATCCGTCATCTTCAAGGACTGCGCAACAATCGAACCGCCCTGCATGCTGATGGCGATCGGCGCCTCGCTGCGCATCTCGCCGGCATTGATGTCGAGATAGGCAGAACGGAAGTCAGCGGTTACGCCGCTGTTGAGGGCAATTGTAAAGGGCGCGTTCATATTGAGCGTGTTGGCGCCGCGGTCATAGATGCCGCTCGCCGCATCGACCGTCGCGGTCGTCTTGTCATTGACCGGCATCTCGGCGCGGATCTTTTCAAGCGTGATCATGTTGGGGTTGGCGATATCCTGCAGGGCCCGCTCGGCGCGCATCGAATAGCTGATGTCCTGCTTGTTGCGCCCGGAGATCGCCGGGTTCTGCATGACGATCTTGCCGTTCTCGATGGTCGCGGTCTCGATCTGGAGCTCCTCGGGCAGAAAGGCGCGCACGACGGAAACCGCGACGAAGACCGCCGCAATCGCGACGGCCACCAGCGGCAAGGCAATCTTCAGCCGTCGCACCCGGCGCGAATGACGCGCGGCGCGCGCATAGGCATCGGTGACGGTCGGCCCTGAATGCGGCAGGGCGCCGGGGAAATGCACATCATTCGCCATGGGAACCGTCTTGTTGCTCGATGTCAGCAGCCGTCGTCGGCGCGCGCCTGCTGAATAGTGCAACGAATATGGAGATTGTTTGAAAGAGAGACAATGGAGCGTCCGAATCTTTCGGAAAGCCGCGCGAACGGACCCCTCTGCCCGTCGCTTCACGTAGCTCCCATTCCTCTTTGCGTATTTCTCGCGTAAGAGCGATGTCCGCCTGCCGCCTCGGACGTCGTCCGGGCTGGTGGCCGAACGAGGGCTCTTTCATGGACCAATTGGGTTTTGCCGATCGGCGGCAGCTGCGCCGCAAGCTCGGCTTCTGGCGTCTTGCAACCATTCTGCTGATCGTGCTGGCGGCCGTCGTCGCCTGGCTTGTCTTTTCGCGAGGGGATGCGGGCGTCGGGCGGGATCATATCGCCCGCGTCACCATTTCCGGCGTGATCCTCGACGACCGTGAGCTGGTGGAGCGGTTGACGCGCATTGCCGAGACCAATGCGGTCAAGGGCCTGATCGTCAGCGTCAACTCGCCGGGCGGCTCCACCTTCGGCGGCGAAGTGCTCTATGACGCGATCCGCAAGGTGGCGGAGAAAAAGCCGGTCGTTTCCGACGTCCGCACGCTTGCCGCCTCGGCGGGCTATATGATCGCGCTTGCGGGCGACCGGATCATCGCTGGCGACACCTCGATCACAGGCTCGATCGGCGTCCTCTTCCAATACCCGCAGGTCAAGACGCTGATGGACAAGATCGGCGTGTCGCTCGAGGAGATCAAATCCTCGCCGCTGAAGGCCGAGCCCAACCCCTTCCATCCGCCGAGCGACGAGGCCAAGGCCGTCATCCAGGCGATGATCGACGACAGTTACGCCTGGTTCGTCGATCTCGTCGCCGAGCGGCGCCGCCTGCCACGGCCCGAAGCGCAGGCTCTTGCCGATGGCCGTATCTTCACCGGCCGCCAGGCCGTCGGGCTGAAGCTCGTCGATGAGCTGGGCGGCGAGCCGGCGCTCCGCCGCTTCCTCGAAAGCCGGAATGTCGCGAAGGACCTGCCGATCGTCGATTGGGAGCCGCCGAGCAACAGCCTGCCCTTCGGGCTCGGGTCCTTGAGCGCGGTGATCGCCCAGGCCCTCGGCCTCGACCCGGCGCGTCTTGCTGGTACGCTACCGGCGCTCGGCGCAAACAAGTTGTTTCTTGACGGTCTTGTTTCCGTTTGGCAGGTTGAAGGCCGCTGAGACTGCCGGCGGCCAAGGCTTGGGGCGGGCAAGGGACAACGATCATCGATCGGCCGGATCTCTTGCCCTGGCCGATGCCTGCATGACGGACATGAGCATGCAGGACTGGAGAAGGGCGCGGCAGGGCTGCAGCGCTCGGTTCAAGACAGACAATCCACAAAGGGGTGGCGGGTGATCAAGTCGGAACTGGTTCAGATCGTTGCGGCGCGCAATCCCCATCTCTATCACCGCGATGTCGAAAACATCGTCAACGCCGTTCTCGACGAGATCACTGATGCGCTCTCGGCGGGCAATCGCGTCGAGCTGCGCGGCTTCGGGGCCTTCTCGGTCAAGAACCGCCCATCCCGCTCCGGCCGCAACCCGCGCACCGGCGACAGTGTCTTCGTCGAGGAAAAGTGGGTACCGTTCTTCAAGACCGGCAAGGAGCTGCGGGAGCGGCTGAATCCGGGCTCGGATCCCGATCTGGACATCGACGTCGACGAAGATTGAGAGCGGCGTCCGACCCCTTCCGCGCGAAAAGCGGATGTTGATCGCATGCCCCTGTTCACGATGCCGAGTGCTGCCCTATCTTCCCGCTCGACCACGCCTCGGTCTCATGCTCGACCCTTAAGCCGCGACTGAGCGGATGCGGCAAACGTGTGAGAGCCGGTTCACAAGGCGTGGTGCGGCACCTGTTTCGCGGAGATTTCTATGCTGGGAAAAGTGATCAATGTCGTGGTGTTCGTGCCGCTCGGCATCATTCTCATCGTGCTCTGCGTCGCCAATCGACAGTCGGTCAAGCTCGCCTTCAACCCGTTCGATCCCGCCGATACGGTTCTGGCATTCAACGCGCCCTTCTATGTCTTCCTGTTTCTTGCGCTGATTCTCGGCCTGCTGATCGGCGCGGCCGCCACCTGGTTCAGCCAGGGCAAGTACCGCCGCCGCGCCCGGACCGAGGCGAGCGAGGCCCTGAAGTGGCATCAGGAGGCCGAGAAGCGGCGCGCGGAGGCTGCGGCCGCCCAGCCCGCCCCTGCTCCTGCGGCTACCCCGACATTGTCCGCCGCACCTTCTGCCGGGCTGCTGGCCGCCAAGCCGCGCTGATCAGGCGGACTGCGCCTTCGCCGTCGCTGCGGCGGTGAAATCCGCGAAGAAGCGTTGGGCGATCCGGTTCGCGCCCGACGAGACGAGCTTCGAGCCGAGCTGCGCCAGCTTGCCGGAGACATCGGCGGTGATCGCGTAGATGAGCCGCGTGTCCCTTTCGCCCAGCTCCTCAAGCCGGACATTGGCGCCGCCCTTGGCAAAGCCGGCCAAACCGCCCTTGCCTTCCCCCTCGATCCGGTAGCTCCGCGGCGGGTTGAGTTCCGAGAGGGTGATCACGCCCGAAAAGGACATGGAGACGAAGCCGAACTTCACCGTCACCACCGCATCAAGCGTGGTGGGCGAGGTCCAGTCGAGCATCGAGCAGCCGGGAATACAGGCCTTGAGAACCGCCGGATCGTTCAGCGCCGCCCAGACATCCGCCCGCGGCAGCGCGATGCGTTCCTCCCCGACCATCTCCATGCAGCGTCCCCTTCAAGATCCAGTCCGTGCATGCGCCCGGGCGCTCGAATGTAAGTTGGGATAGGACTTTGCCAAGAGCGGCGGCGATGCTATTTGCAGCCGGATCATGACATGTGGCCCGAAACGACGAGAAGGCACGGCTCCTTGAAGGACAAGACCAGACGCCCGGGAGGCCGGCCCGACGAGACGAAACGCCGGCGCCCCGATGCGCCGCGCGGACCCTCGCCCAAGCCGTCTCTCGCCGCGGCCAAGACCGCCAGACCCGTAGCCGGTGGGCGCGCCGCCCATGCCACGACTGCCGCATCGGACGTCAGGGCAACAGCGGCGCCGCGGCTGTCGCTCGAACGCCGAGCCGGCGCCGCGCCGGATGAGCACGTGCCGCTGATCCTCGAAACGGCGGCAGCAGAGGATTATGCGCTGATCGACAGCGGCGACGGGCTGAAGCTCGAGCGCTATGGCCCCTATCTCATCGTTCGCCCTGAGGCCCAGGCCCTCTGGCCCAAGGCCGCCCCTGCGCTGTGGGACAAGGCGGACGCCGTCTTCACCGGTGACACGGATGAAGACGGCATGGGCCGCTGGCGCTTTCCCAAGATGCTGCTTGGCGAGACCTGGCCGATGCGGCTTCTCGATGCAGAATTCCTCGGGCGCTTCACCGCCTTCCGCCATGTTGGCGTCTTTCCGGAGCAGATGGCGCATTGGGCCTGGATGAAAGAGCGCATCGAAGAGGCGCGTCGGCCGCTCAAGGTGCTCAATCTCTTCGGCTATACCGGCGTTGCCTCGCTGATCGCCGCAACGGCCGGGGCGGAGGTGACCCATGTCGATGCCTCGAAGAAGGCGATCGGCTGGGCGCGCGAGAACCAGGCGCTCGGTCGGGCCGATCATCTGCCCATCCGCTGGATCTGCGACGATGCGATGAAGTTCATCCAGCGCGAGGCGCGCCGCGGCAGCCTTTACGACATCATCCTCACCGATCCGCCCAAGTTCGGCCGCGGGCCGAATGGCGAGGTCTGGCAGCTCTTCGACCATCTGCCTGCCATGCTCGATACCTGCCGGGAAATCCTCTCGCCGCAAGCGGAAGGACTGGTGCTGACAGCCTATTCGATCCGCGCCAGCTTCTATGCCATCCACGAGCTGATGCGCGAAACGATGCGCGGCCGCGGCGGACGGGTCGAGTCCGGCGAACTGATCCTGCGCGAGACCGGACCCGACGAAGAAGGCTCCGGGCGCGCCCTCTCCACCTCCCTTTTCAGCCGATGGGTGCCCGCATGAAGCCGGACGATCGTACGTCGCCCACCGGCCGAGTCGGCCAGGTGAAGGAGGTGACCAGCCTCGCCAATCCGATCATCAAGGACATCCGCGCGCTGACCCAGAAGAAGGCGCGCGACGAGAGCGGGACGTTTCTGGCCGAGGGGCTGAAGCTCGTCATCGACGCGCTCGATCTCGGCTGGACGATCCGCACACTCGTTTACGCCAAGGCCGCCAAGGGCAAGGCCGTGGTCGACGAGGTGGCGGCGAAGACCGTTGCCCGCGGCGGCCTTGTGCTGGAGGTGAGCGAGAAGGTGATCGCCACCGTCACCCGGCGCGACAATCCGCAGATGGTGGTCGGGATCTTCGACCAGCGCTATCGCTCGCTCAAGGATGTGACGCCGCAAAAGGGCGAAACCTATGTGGCGCTCGACCGGGTCCGTGACCCCGGCAATCTCGGCACGATCATCCGCACGGCGGATGCGGCGGGTGCCGCCGGCGTCATCCTCGTCGGCGAGACCACCGATCCCTTCTCGCTGGAAACCGTGCGAGCCACGATGGGCTCCGTCTTCGCCATGCCGGTTACCCGGGCAAGCGCGGCGGAATTCCTTGCCTGGAGCCGCGGCTCCGGCGCGCAGGTGGTGGCCACACATCTCGCCGGCGCCGTCGACTATCGCACCATCGATTATCGCGCCCGGCCGACCGTGCTGCTGATGGGCAATGAGCAGGCCGGCCTGCCGGAGGACCTGGCAAAGGGCGCCGACCGACTGGCGCGCATTCCGCAAGCGGGCCGGGCCGATTCACTCAACCTGGCGATCGCCACCGGCATCATGCTCTTCGAAGCCCGCCGTCATCTTCTCTCGCTGGAGCCGGCCCCGTGAGCGCACGCCCCGCCCTCTTTTCCCGGCCGCTGCCGATCGCCCTCTTCATCCTCCTGGCGCTGATTGCCGACCAGGCAATCAAGCAGCTGGTGGAGGCGACCCTGCCCATGGAGCAGGCGGTGCATGTCATTCCCATGCTCGCGCTCTACCGCACCTATAATTACGGCGTCGCCTTCTCCATGCTGTCCGGCATGGAAGGCTGGTTCATCGTCGGCATGCGGCTCGTCGTTGTTGCCTTCGTGCTGTGGCTCTGGCGCCGCACGCCGAAGGACCGGTTCTTCGCCCATCTCGGCTATGCAATGATCATCGCCGGCGCGCTCGGCAACCTCATCGACCGGTTCCTCTACGGCTATGTGATCGACTACATCCTCTTCTACACCGAGACCTGGTCCTTCGCCGTCTTCAATCTTGCCGATGCGCTGATCAGCGTCGGTGCCGGCGCGATTGTGCTGGATGAACTGCTGCAGGCCCGCCGCAAGACGGCAGCTGATCGCTAAAAGACGGTCGAATCAATCAAGCAGTTTTTGACGCCCCGCATGCTAGGTGTGTGGGCATGAGCGCGCTGTCCAAACTCGAAGAGTGGGTGAGCGAGGCGACCCGCGGCTCGGGCCGTCGGCCGCTCCATCCGCCCGTTCCGCGCAGCGCTGAACCCTCGAAAACCGCGCTCGCCGCCTGGCGTCCGGCGCTGCTTGCCGCCGGCATCCTTTCCTCTGCAGCCGTGCTCGGGCTTGGCATCCCGGCCGGCAGCTGGACCTTGCCGGCTGGCCTTGCTCTGGCCGGGCTGACGGGCACCGCGCTTCTCTTCCTCGATGGCTGGCAGGCAATGCGCCGGTCGAGCGCGGGCAGGCTTGAAGATGCCAGCGACGCGGCGATGGAACGCCGCGAGAGCCTGGACGCCATGCTGGCCGTCCATGATCGCCTGGGTGACATCGCCGTGCTGCGCGACGGCAGCGGTCGGATTGTCGCCGCCAATCGCAGCCTGCACGATCTCTGCGCCATCGAGCCAGAGGGCCGAGATTTCGAGGCGCTGGGGCTCCAGCTAGCCGAAGACACTCTCACTGGCCAGAACGGCGCGCGCTACCAATGGCAGGAAACGCTCGTCCGCAACCCTGCCGACGACAGCCTCGCGCATCTCGGCATCGGGCGGCGCATTCTTCCAACGGCCGGCGATCTCGATCTCTTTTCCCGGGCGATCGAGCGGGCACAGGCGGAGAGCCGCGACAAGTCGCAGCTGCTTGCCACCGTGAGCCATGAGATCCGCACGCCGCTGTCCGGTATCCTTGGCATGTGCAACCTGTTCAACCAGACGCGGCTTTCGGCCGAGCAGGCCAATTATCTGGCCGGCATGCGGCAGGCGGGTCATACGCTGGTGCAGCTGGTTGATGACCTGCTCGATTTCTCCTCGCTCGAAGCCGGGCGCTTCACCCTCAAGCCGACGCGCCAGCCGGTGCGCCCGGCGATCGAGAGCGTGGTGGAAATGCTCTCCCACCGCGCCCATGAGAAAGGGATCGAGATCGCCTCCACCGTGGCGGCCGACGTGCCGGACGTGCTTGAGATCGATGCCCCTCGCCTGAAGCAGGTCCTGTTCAACGTCATCGGCAATGCGGTCAAATTCACGCAGACGGGCGGTGTCCTGGTCTCGGTGACGTTTGGCGAAGCCGATCTCGTCGTCACCGTCGCGGATACGGGCCCCGGCATGACTCCTGACGAGCAGGCCCGCATCTTCGAGGCCTTCGAACAGGCTGGCGATGCGGCGCGCCGATCCGGCGGCACGGGGCTCGGCCTGGCCATCTCCCGCCGCATCATGGTGGCCTTTGGCGGCAGCCTGACGGTTGCAAGCACGCTGGGCCAGGGCAGCATCTTCACCATCAGGCTGCCGATAGCGGCCGGTACGCGGGCCTCTCCCGAACGGCGCGGCCTGCTTGCCGAGAGTGCGGTGCTGCTGATCGCGCCGAAGGGCCCGGCGGCCACCGCGCTTCAGTCCACCATCACTGCGCTTGGCGGGCGCTGCCGGCTTGCCCATGACCCCACCGCGGCCCGGCAGGCCCTTGCCGATGCGCTGAGCGGGTATGCTGGGCCACCCTTCACCGATATCATCATCGACCACCGCCACGCGGTACAGGCGCGGGCGCTTCTCGCCTCCATGCCGGCGGTGGAGGCGCTTCGGCTGCGGCGCACCTACCTTGTCAATCCCGAGGAGCGCGGCCAGCGGCCGCTGCACCAGACGGACGGCTTCAATGCCTGGCTGATCCGCCCCTTGCGCGAGCGCTCGCTGGTCGAGGTCCTGAAAGGGCGCATGCGCGGCATCGAGCTGCGCGATGCGACCAATGACAACCGTCCCGTCCTGCGCGCCGTCCCGGCCGAGGAGGAGGACGGCACGCCGGAAACGCGGCACGGCATCCTGCTCGGCGAGGATGATCCGGTGAACGGCCGCATGCTCATGACCGTTCTCGGCCGCGCCGGGCATGCCGTTACGCTCGCCGAGGACTTCGCCACGCTTCGCCAGCATCTGATGCCGGCCAGCGCCGCCAATCTGCCGCGGCCCTCGCTTGTCCTGACCGATCTCAACATGCCGGGCGGCGACGGCCTGACGATGCTGCGCCAGCTGCGCATGGTGGAGATCTGCTCCGACTTGCCGCGGCTTCCCGTCATTATCCAGACCTCGGATGCGAGACCCGAGACGCGACGAGATCTGATCGAGGCCGGCGCCGATGAGGTGCTGGTGAAGCCCGCTGATCCGGCTAACCTCCTGGCCCTGATCTCCCAGCTCGCCACCGCCGGCTGAACCCGGGCGTTTGCCCCTTCTCGTCACCATAATGTTGCACAAGCGGCCTATAGAGATCCGAGCGGGGCTGGTCGGCCCGCGGCAGGACAAGCCTGGCCGGGGGCGGCCGCTTCGCCCTCGCATGCCGCGCGACAAAGTCCTAATATGCCAAGCGCGGTTTCGCGATTCGGGAAGGGCGGCAATGAACCTGGATGTTCTAGACAAGACCCTGGTGCAGGATGCACCGGCAGTCCGCGCACGCGGCGCCGCACCGGCTTCGGCCGGCAATGAAGTTCTCGGGCGCATCGGCGCGCTCGAGACGCGCCTTGCCCGCAATGCCCGCGAGATCGATGCCGCCCAGCATGTGCGCTACAAGGTTTTCGTCGAGGAAATGGGCGCGTCAATTCCGCCCGAGGCCGAGCGGCTGCGTCGCGACATCGACGCCTATGACTCCGTCTGCGATCATCTCCTCGTTCTCGACACGACCCTCGACGGCAGCCCGGAAGACCAGATCGTCGGCACCTATCGATTGCTGCGGCAGGACATCGCGATGAAGGCCGGCGGCTTCTATTCGGCCTCGGAGTTCGACGTGGCGCCGCTGCTCGCCCGCCATCCCAGCAAGCGGTTCATGGAACTAGGTCGCTCCTGCGTCCTCCCCGCCTATCGCACCAAGCGGACGGTCGAGCTGCTCTGGCAGGGCAATTGGGCCTATTCGCTGAAGCATGGCGTCGACGCCATGTTCGGTTGCGCCTCCTTCCCCGGCATCGTGCCGGAGGAACATGCCCTCGCCCTCTCCTTCCTGCACCACAGCGTGCCGGCCAAGGGCGACTGGGCAGTGAAGGCGCGGGCTGATCGCTATCGCAGCATGGATCTGATGCCGGCCGAGGCGATCGCGCCCAAGCAGGCGCTGATGGCCCTTCCGCCGCTCATCAAAGGCTATTTGCGGCTTGGCGCCATGGTCGGCGAAGGCGCGGTGGTCGATGCCGACTTCCGGACCACCGACGTGCTGATCGTCCTGCCGATCACCAACATTTCCGGCCGCTACCTCAACTATTACGGCGCCGACGCCACCCGTTTCGCGCTCTGATCTGATCGAGACAGACGCTCTGCCCCTTCCTTCGCCGGCTAAACCACTGCGCTGGTTTGCCGGAGAAGCCGCGGCCAGCGACCGACACGGCCTGCCTGCCACATCCGTCATCCTCGGGCCCGTCCCAAGGATCTACTCCCGCTGCTCCAGACACACGGCCAACGTTCCACTGTCCCACTCGATTCGAACGCTAGGAAATATGTCGACGTGGTCAGATCCTCGGGCTCGTCCCGAGGATCTACTGCCGCTGTTCCAGGCACTCGGCCAGAGTTCCACTGTCCCGCTCGTTCCGCACCGTTGAGAGCGTCTCGACGTGGTCAGATCCTCGGGACAAACCCGAGGATGACGGTTGGTGGGATATGGCCTAGGCGGGTGTCAGCACAGGGGAGAACGACACTTCCCCTGCATCAGAGACGTCAACCTTGGCGTCGGCGACCCTTGGTTTACGCAGCCGGCGTTTCGCTGTCGGCCGCGGCAGTCTTGGGGCCGCCCTTGGCGACACCAACCATGGCGGGGCGCAACACGCGTTCGCCGATGGTAAAGCCGGCCTGGACGACCTGGACGACCGTGTTGTTCGGGACATCCGGATTAGGGATCTCGAACATGGCCTGGTGGAAGTTCGGATCGAACTTCTGCCCCTCCGGCTCGATCTTCTTCACGCCATGACGCTCGAGCGCCGAGAGCATCGAGCGCTCGGTCAGCTCGACGCCCTCGATCAGCGTCTTGAGGCCGGTATCGGCGCCCTCGCGCGCTTCAGTCGAAACCGCCTCCAGTGCCCGGCGCAGATTGTCCGACACGGCCAGCATGTCGCGGGCGAAGCCGGCGACGGAATAGGACTTCGCGTCCTTGACGTCGCGCTCCGTGCGCCGGCGCAGATTGTCCATCTCGGCGGCCAGCCGCAGATAGCGGTCACGGAAATCCGCGGCTTCCGCCCGCGCAAGCTCGAGCGGATCCGGCTCGGAAACGGCGGGGTTCGGATCGGCAAAAGTCTCAGCCACGCCCTCGGCCGCTGCAGCGCCGGCCTCAGGCGTCTTGACGGCGTCGGTTTCGACCGTGTCGTTCACCTGATCTGCGTGTCTTTTCGTCTCGTCGGTCATGACGTCTCCGGAATGAACTGTGAGTGCTGGATGTGCCGCCGATATCGAACTTCGGGGCGTGAAAATCAAGAGCGGCCGGCCTTTCTGGTACGCCGGCGCTCCGTCTCAGGAGGTCTGGCGCGACAGGCGCGACATCAGCTGGGCCGTATAATCCACCATGGGAACGATCCGTGCATAGTTGAGCCGTGTCGGGCCGATGACGCCGACGGCGCCGACCACTCGGTCCTCGCCATTGCGGTAAGGCGCGACGATCAGCGAGGAGCCGGAGAGCGAGAACAGCTTGTTTTCCGAGCCGATGAAGATCCGCACGCCGGGGCCCGCCTCTGCGAGATTGAGGAGTTCGATCAGGCTGTCCTTCTTTTCAAGATCGTCGAAGAGCATGCGCAGGCGGTCGATATCCTCCGCGCCGGTCAACCCCTCGAGAAGATTGGCCCGGCCGCGCACGATGAGCTGCATCGGATGGCGATCCTCGTTCTCCTCGCCCGACCAGATGGCAAGCCCGCGTTCGACGAGATCGCGCGAAAGCGCATCGAGTTCGCTGCGCACCTGCTCCTTCACCTTCTGCAGCTGCGCGCGGACCTCGCCCAGCGTCTGGCCGGCAAGATGGGCGTTCAAAAAATTCGCGGCTTCCGTCAGCTGCGCCGAGGTGACGCCGGCCGGCAGCTCGATGATGCGGTTTTCCACCTGGTCGCCGGCGCCGACCAGAACGGCCAGCGCCTTGGTCGGCGCGACGCGCAGGAATTCGACATGTTTGAGAACCGGATCGGCCTTTGTCGTCATCACCAGGCCGGCACCGCGCGACATGCCGGAAAGCAGCTGGCTCGCCTCGTTGAGCAGCGCCTCCACCGGCTGTTCGCGATTGCCGCGGCGGATCTGCCGGTCGATCGAGGCGCGATCCTCCTCGGAGAGATCGCCCACCTGCATGAAGGCATCGACGAAGAAACGCAGACCCACCTGGGTCGGCAGCCGGCCGGCGCTGACATGGGGGGAATAGATGAGGCCGAGATCTTCCAGATCGCTCATCACATTGCGCACTGAGGCGGGCGAGAGCGACATGGGCAAGAGCCGCGAGAGGCTGCGCGAACCGAGCGGCTCCCCGCTTTCGAGATAGCTTTCGACGATGCGCCGAAAGATCTCGCCCGACCTTTCGTCGAGCAGGGCTAGCCGGTCGCGCATCGCCGTCGTGTTCACCGCCATCAGCGTCTGCTGTTCCTCATTGCCATATGCCCCTTAAATATAGGACGGATGAGCGCCGGACAAAAGGCCTAAGCGGCTATGGCTTATCTTTGGCGGCCTGCATTTCCCTCGCTGGCGACATAGGCTAGAAGGCACGCACAAGAACGATAAGGAGTGAACCCATGCGTCCCTCGGGCCGGAAAACAGATCAGATGCGCCAGGTTTCCTTCGAGCGCAATGTCTCGAAGCATGCCGAGGGCTCCTGCCTCGTAAAGTTCGGCGATACGCATGTGCTGTGCACCGCGAGCCTGGAAGAAAAGACGCCGCCATGGCTGCGCAACAGCGGCAAGGGCTGGGTAACGGCGGAATATGGCATGCTGCCCCGCGCCACTGGCGAGCGCATGAAGCGTGAAGCGGCAAGCGGCAAGCAGAGCGGCCGCACCCAGGAAATCCAGCGGCTGATCGGCCGCTCGCTGCGCTCCGTGGTCGATCTGCAGGCGCTGGGCGAACGGCAGATCTCGCTCGACTGCGACGTGATCCAGGCCGATGGCGGCACCCGCACGGCCTCGATCACCGGCGCCTGGATCGCGCTGCATGACTGCCTGAAGTGGATGGAAGCGCGCAACATGATCAAGGTCGAGCGCGTGCTCAAAGACCATGTGGCGGCGATCTCCTGCGGCATCTTCGCCGATCAGCCGGTGATCGATCTCGATTATCTGGAGGATTCGGCTGCCGAGACCGACGCCAACTTCGTCATGACCGGCGCGGGCGGCATCGTCGAGATCCAGGGCACCGCGGAAGGCAAGCCCTTCTCCGAGGCCGAGTTCGCCACCCTGATGGGCCTTGCCAAGACCGGCATCAGTGATCTCGTCTCTCTGCAGAAGCAGACGATCGTCTGAGGCCAGACGCATGGCTGCCGTTCGCCAAGGTCCGTCGGTTGCGGGTCGACTGGAAGGGGTTCTGGAAACGGCCCTCTATGCCCGCGACCTCGATGCGGCGGAGGCTTTCTATGGCGGCATTCTCGGGCTCGAGCGCATCAGCCGCGTCGGCACCCGCCACGTCTTCTACCGCTGCGGCCCCGGTGTCCTGCTGATCTTCAATCCGGAGGAGACACGGCAGCCAGCGGCAGGAGATGCGCTGCCCGTGCCGCCGCATGGTGCCGAGGGCGCCGGCCATCTCTGTTTCCCCGTTTCGGGCGATGCGCTCGATACGGTCAGGGCAGGGCTCGAAGCGGCCGGCATCACCATCGAAGCGGAGATCACCTGGCCGACGGGTGCCCGCTCCTTCTATTTCCGCGATCCGGCTGGCAACAGTCTGGAATGCGGCGAACCGAAACTCTGGGATCTGAACTGAGGCCCCGCATGACACGCAGATTGCAAGACAAGACCCTGGTCGTTGCCAGCCACAATGCCGGCAAGATCCGCGAGATCCGCGACCTGATCGGACCGCTCGGCTTCTCCGCCCAATCGGCCGCCGACCTCAACTTCATCGAGCCGGACGAGACCGGCACGACCTTCGAGGAAAATGCCACGATCAAGGCACTCGCCTCGGCCCGCGCGGCCGGCCTCCCGGCGCTGTCGGACGATTCCGGCCTGGTGGTCGATGCGCTGAATGGCGATCCAGGCGTCTATACCGCCAACTGGGCCGAAACGGCCGATGGCACGCGCGACTTCGCCATGGCGATGCAGAAGGTGGAAGACGCCCTTGCCCAGGCCGGCGCCACGACGCCGGAGGCCCGGCGCGCCCGCTTCGTGTCGGTCTTGTGCCTTGCCTGGCCGGACGGCCATGTCGAGCTCTTCCGCGGCGAGGTCGAAGGCACCGTCGTCTGGCCGCCCCGCGGCACGCAGGGATTCGGTTACGACCCGATCTTCCAGCCGGAAGGCTATGAGACGACTTTTGGCGAGATGAGCGCGGAGGAGAAGCACGGCTGGAAGCCGGGCGATGCGACCGCACTCTCCCACCGCGCCCGCGCCTTCAAGATCTTCGCGGAGAGCTGCCTTGGGGCCTGACACGACGGCACGGCTGCTGCACCTGACCGATAGCATGGACCCGGGCTTCGGCGTCTATGTGCATTGGCCCTTCTGCGCGGCCAAATGCCCCTATTGCGACTTCAACAGCCATGTGCGCCATCAGGGCATCGACCAGCCGCGCTTCGTCGCGGCTTTCCTGACCGAAATGGCGGCCATGCGCCAGCTTTCCGGCCCACGCAGCGTCACCAGCATCTTCATGGGCGGTGGCACGCCCTCGCTGATGAACCCGGCGACGGTGGAAGCCATTCTCGACGGCATCGCCAATCTCTGGCATGTGCCGGATGGCATCGAGATCACCATGGAGGCCAATCCCTCCAGCGTCGAGGCGACGCGCTTCCGCGGCTATCGCGCCGCTGGTGTCAACCGCGTTTCGCTCGGCGTCCAGGCGCTGAACGATCGCGACCTCAAATTCCTGGGCCGGCTGCACGATGTGGCGGATGCACTCAAAGCCATTCAGCTCGCGCGCGAAATCTTCCCGCGCATGTCCTTCGACCTGATCTATGCCCGGCCGAACCAGACAGTGGAAGCATGGGAGGCGGAGCTGAAACAGGCGGTCTCCTATGCGGTCGACCATCTCTCGCTCTATCAGCTGACCATCGAAGAGGGCACGCCGTTCTACGGGCTGCACAAGGCGGGCAAGCTGATCGTGCCGGACGGTGACCAGTCGGCGCTTCTCTACGAGGCGACGCAGAGCATCACCGCCGCGATCGGCATGCCGGCCTATGAGGTCTCCAACCACGCTGCGCCTGGCGCCGAGAGCCGCCATAACCTCACCTACTGGCGCTATGGCGACTATGCCGGCATCGGCCCCGGCGCCCATGGCCGCCTGACCGTCGGCCATAACAAGCTCGCCACCGCGACCGAACGCCAGCCGGAAGCCTGGCTCGACCATGTCGAGCGCCACGGCCACGGCATGGTTGATCGAGACATTCTGGACCGCGAGGAACAGGCCGACGAACTGCTTCTGATGGGCCTGCGGCTCAAAGAAGGCATTGACCTTGCCCGCTGGCAAGCACTCTCCGGCCGCATGCCCGACCCGGACCGCGAGGCAACGCTGATCGAACACGGCTTCATCGAACGCCTCGGCAATTCCCGCCTGCGCTGCACCCCAGCCGGCATGCTGATCCTCGACGCGGTGGTCGCCGATCTGGCGTGTTGAGCGGTGCGATGATGGCGGAGAGCGCCCTATAGACCGGCGTGGAAGAAAAGCCCGCTGATCTTCCCATTGGAAGCGAGGGCGAAACCGCACTCCCGCCGTCCATTCTCGAAGCGTGCCTCATAGACGTCCCAGCCGCCTGGGGTCACGCCGCGAAAGGTGAGCGCTTCGAGCGACCCGAGTTTCTGCAGATCGTCCTGAATGACAGCATGCTGGGTGCGCGCAAGGGCGGCGAGAGGCGGCGTCATGCGTGAGAAATTCAACTCGCCCTGCTGATGCTCCTCGATCAGCCTCTGCAGCAGGCCCTCGCCGTCCTTGACCGGAACGGAAGCCGCAACGCGCTGCTCCAGGGCGGCCTCAATCGCCGCCGCCACGTGCGCTTCGACCCGTGGCGCAGTCTGCTCAAAACCGTCCTGATGAAGAATAAGCGCCGAAACAGCGCTAGCCGCATCGCGCTCGAAACTCAGCTGCGCCGGCACGACTCGGTAGAAGAAGTGATCGACACCCTCGGCGAAGATTTCGATCTCCGGCTGCCCGGTGATGCGCGCGAAGAGCCTGCCGTCCCTCTCGAAGACCGTCAGGATGAGCGGATCGAGCTGATAGAAGCCGGCATAGTCGTGAAAGAGGGCGGGATCGATGGCCCGCTCCGTGCGCGGCCTTGCCTGTTCGTATCGCCGCCAGGCATGAGCATCCATAGCGCTATCCGTCATGTGTCCATCCTTTGCAAGAGTGAGGAGATCGGTGATGGTCAGGTCGTCGCCGGCAGCCACCTTCGCCGCCAAGGCCGCCACAAGGGCAAGGCTGGCCTGGACGCGGTCCTGCCGCTCTTCGAGAACGTGCTTCTGCATGGCGAGCATCCGCTCGAAATCCGTCACCTTTCCTCTCAGGAGATTGGCGATTGCCGGTAGGCTCAGGCCGAGCCGCTTCAGCGTGAGGACCTCGTTGAGGCGCGCGATTTCGGCTGGACCGTAGAGCCGCCAGTTCTTGCCGGTTCTAAGCGGTCGGATGAGGCCGATTTGCTCGTAGACACGAAGGGCGCGGACGGTCAGGCCCATGCGCTTCGCGCATTGCGCCGCCGTCAACCATGTCTCGCTGTCGATCCTGGTCTGCGTCGATCCTCCGCTCTATCACGTCCCTTCTAGGCTATGACCCAAGGTCCGGCTCAAGCAGAAAGAACGGGCATGGCGATGAAACGAGACATCGCCATGCCTGCGTGAGAATGGTCGCGGAGACGACGAAGGAACAGACTGCGCTGGCGCCCGCCTATCGCGGAAGCGCCAGGCCCGTCCCGACTCGGCGGTTCAGGCCCACTCGCCCTCGCGCATGACGGGCACGCGGCTGCCGTCGTCGCGCAGGCCGTCGATGTCGATCTTGTCGGAGCCGATCATCCAGTCGATGTGGATGAGGCTCGCATTGCCGCCGCGCGCCTTGATCTCGTCTTCCGACAGCGTCGCGCCGTTCAGGAAGCACTTGGAGTAGCACTGGCCGAGCGCGATGTGGCAGGAGGCGTTCTCGTCGAAGAGGGTGTTGTAGAAAAGAATGCCGCTGGCGGAGATCGGCGAGGAATGCGGGACCAGCGCCACTTCGCCGAGCCGCCGCGCGCCTTCGTCGGTATCCAGCACCTTGAGCAGCACCTCCTCGCCCTTCGATGCCTTCGCCTCGACGATCCGCCCGCCTTCGAAGCGAACCTGAATGTCGTCGATCAGCGTGCCCTGATGCGAGAGCGGTTTGGTCGAGCAGACATGGCCTTCGACCTTCAGCGCATGCGGCGTGGTGAAGACTTCCTCGGTCGGGATATTGGGGTTGCAGGTGATGCCGTTGCGCGCCTGCGAGGCGCCGCCATGCCATTCATGCTCGTCGGCAAGCCCGACCGTCAGATCCGTGCCAGGGCCAGTGAAATGGAGCGCGGCGAAACGTTCGCCATTCAGCCAGGCGGAGCGGCGATGCAGCTCGGCATTATGCGCCTTCCAGGCTTCGACCGGATCGTCGCGATCGACGCGCGAGGCAGCGAAGATGGCCTTGGCGAGCTTTTCGACCGCCGCATCATCGCCATCCTCCGGGAACATGACCTTGGCCCAGGCCAGGCTCGGATAGGGCACGAGGTTCCAGTTGATCTCGAAATTGGCGATCTTCTCCAAAGCCGGCCGATAGGCGAGCGATTGGGCCTTGTTGGCGCGCGCGACCTTGGCCGGATCCTGAGCCGCCAGCATCAGCGGATTGTCGCCAACCACGGCCAGGCGCGCGGCATTGCCGGCATAGGCCTTGGCCATGCCCTCATAGAGCCAGTCGGCCGCGCGATCGAAGCTTTCGTCGGGCGCATGGGCGTAACGCGCGAGCGTCGATTCCTCGTCGGAAAAGATGGTGGTCACCAGGCCGGCGCCGGATTGATAGGCATGTTTGGTGATCAGCCGGACGAAGGGCGCCGCGGCGATCGGCGCCGTCATCACCAGATCCTGCCCGCGCTCCAGCCCCAGCCCGATTTTGACCGCGACCTCCGCAAGCTTGTCGAGTTTGACAGCATCGATCGGGGAAGAAGGAAGGGATGTCATCGCGTACCTCTGGCGCTGCTGGCGGGAGCGCAGAACCTAGTGCGATCAGCCGGCGAATTGAAGACTCTCGCGCGTTTTCAGTTCGCGGCGCGGTAATTGCGCAGCGCCCGCTCGATCGCCAGCCCCAGCATCATGACCGCCGCCGTCCAGCCGAGGATATAGTTCACCGAGAGCAGATGCATCGGGTAGGTCGGATAGAAGGCCGACCGACAAAGGGCAACGAAATGCATGATCGGGCTGAACGAGAGGTAATAGCGCATATGCTCGTTCATATATTCGGGGATGTAGAAGACGGCTGCGAAAAAGATCTGTACCCGCGCGATCAGGCTCCAGGCAATTCGCCAGATCGGCACAAGATATATTAGAAAGGCGTTGATGAGACCAATCCCGAAAGCAAAGAGGGAAATGAGGATCAGGAACTCAATGAATGCGAAGGGGCGGTAAGGGAAGATGAATCTCGAAGTTCCAAAAAGACCGATCATTGCGAGCATCATGATGAAGATCATGGTGAAGGCTAGGAACTCGACGAAGCACCGTGCGATCGCATAGTCGATTGCCTCGATGTAGGGAATGATAGTCACGGCGCGCGACGCATCAATCGCCGTTGCCGCCCGCATGGAAATGATGCGGAAGTACAGCACCGGAAACAGGCCCGTCATGATGAACAACAGCAGGCTGTCGCCGATCAAGAGCTTATGATGCGTGAATTCAAAGATGCCCCAATGGATGACGATCGCAAACAGCATTTCGCCGAGATCAAAGAGTTGCTTGAACGCATGCTTGCTGTTGCGCAGACGCACCTCACGAATCGTCAACGCACTGACGATCCGCATTTGCCGCGAAATGCCCGTCATGACGAGATTGCTCATCTCACCCTCGCCTTTCGCCTGCTTGCCTTTTAGGCATGATCTCGAATGCTGTAATAGACAAGCGTCAGGACGATCCAAACGCCACAGGCGGAGAGAAAGAGCAGGACAGTATCGCCGAACACAAGCGGATAAGACGCAATCTGCGCGAGGCTCGGCTGGACATAGGTCGCCAAATAGATGTGGTTGTTGTTGGCGAGCATGCGCGCCGCCTCGAAGCTCGTGAGAGCCGACTGATAGAGCTTGGTTGCGATATCAAGGTCGGTCTTGATTTCGTCGTAGCGCGAGACGAGAGCTGCATCGGCCAGTTCGTCATCATCACCCTCGGCACCCTGAGTCGATGACACGCGGTTCTGCATGTCGCTGATCTGAGCCCGCGTTGCGTCGATCTGCGACTTGATCACGGCCAAGCGCGGAGATTTGGCATCCATGTAGCTGCCAAGGGACGCGTAGCGCGATTCAAGTTCGGCAAGCGACGCACGGAGCTTACCCTGCAACTCGATCTTTCCCTCTGCCTCCTTGCGGGCATCCAAGCTCCGCTGGCCCGTGCGCAGTTCTGTCTCCTGGGCGCGGACATCCTTCATCCGCTTTTCAGCGACTTCGAGTTCCTGTCTGGCGTAGTCAAGCTGCGTGTGCCGCGCCTTTTCCGAGATGCTATTGACCAGGTTCTCGCAGAGCTGCCTGAGCGCCGACGCGATCTTTAGGGCATCGTCAGGATTGAAAGCAGCGACTTCAACGGTGTTGATGCCCGTCGTGATGTCGAAGCTGGTCGTGATCCGCTTGCGCCAGTATTTGACGAGCTTTTCAACGGATACATCCTCGCCAAGCCGCGAAATGGGATCGATCGTATCGCGGGTGTACATGGCCCTGAGGTCGACGGTGTTCTGCAATGCATCGACCACATCACGACTCTCGATGTAATCTGAGACGATGAAGCTGTTCGACAAGGCGAGCGCCGCCGCACCGGACTGAGCAATCGGCGCACCTTCTGCAGGGCGCACGGAGAAGCGGAATTCGGAGACGTATTGCGGCGTGGCGAAGAAGGCGAAGTAGCAGAAGCCGATCGCTGTCGGCACAATCACCATCAAGAAGAAGGCAAGCCAGGTTCCGGAAAAGCCGCCCTTGGTCTTGGCGGCCAGGTTGGCCATCTTCTCGGATTTGTAGGTAACGCGAGTTTTGCGGACCGGGCGGGCCGGCACTTGCGGCAGCTTGCGCGCCGCTGGCACCGGTGTCATCGGACGGACTTCGTCGAGCCTGAGCACCAAAGCGCTTTCGCGTTCACGGGTCTTCAGCTTCTCGGGCTTCGCGCTCGACTCCGACAATGGCATCCCCTGGTCACAAAATACGCAGATATGACGCGTCATACCATGAAGCACGCATATTCGGAAGACGGCTAACGTGCCCTCTATCGGGCTACAGATCACCTGCGATGCCTGAGGAAAGCGGCGCCTTTGAGGCGCCGCCAGTCCAATTACTTCTGCAGGTTCTGCAGTGAGTTGCCGACCGAAGCAGCCTGAGCGACCGGTGCCGCCGTCGAGGAGACAAGCGTGGCGAACTTGCGGACCTCTGCCAGTGAAGCGTTGGCGATATAGACCAGATCTCGGTTGCGCATGGCGAAGCCCTTGAGCAGGAAGAAGCCGCTCGGGTCCTTCAGATCGACCTGGTAGATAACATTCGTCGTCGCGCCGTAAGGCGAGACCCGACCATGGGTGAGGCGCCGGACCAACTCGGAGGACTCGGTGCGGTAGATGAAGATACCCTTGGCGTTGGCACGTTCGTCATTGAGGCCGCCGACCTTGGCAAGGGCCTGGTTCAGATAGAGCTGCGATTCGTCGAATTGCACGGAGGCATTGGCCGTGGTTGCGCCGAAGACGGTGAAGCTGCGCGGCTGGCGAATGAGTGCGATCACGTCATCGGACTGGACGAAGATGTTCTCCGAAGGGTCGGAGATCAGCCGCTCCATCGGGATCGTCTCGGTGCGCTGCCCGCGGGTGATCTGAACCGACAGCTGATGCGATTCGATCCGCGGTCCGCCGGCATCGGCGATCACGTCGAGCAGTTTCTCGCCGCGGGCCGACAATGGCATTCGCCCGCTCCGGTTCACTTCGCCCGTTACCGTCACGGTGTTGGACACGTTCTTCACGACGCTGACGAGCACCTGCGGTTCCACAGCCATTCGGGCCAGCGCTTTTTCCACCGCCTGCTTCACCTGCTCCGGCGTGCGGCCCGCAGCCTGGATGCTCCCAGCATAGGGCACGGTAATCATGCCCGTTTCGGACACCGGCTGCTCGGGGATGACGGTCGCACCATGCCCGTTGCCGGTATTGAAGAGACCCTCCGGCGAGGCTTCCCAGATCGAGACGGCCACGTAATCGCCGACGCCAATGATGGAAGAGCTGCGCTTGCGCCCGTTACCGAGCGTGTTCGCCAGCTGGTTCTCAACATTACTCGAGAGCACGGTGATGATATCAGGCGTCACATTGATGAGCGTGTATGGCGCATAGGCCTCCTTGGACTCCTGCTCGATCGTCCCGGCGCTCGGACCCGAGCTTGGCATGACGGTACAGGATGTTGTGGAGAGGCCAATGGCAGCCGTCAGCGACAGCAGGGCAAGTCTTGAAAGAAGCGGCATGTGCATCCTTGCGCGCGAGGCTCTCGGTCAGGACGCCCCCGCCCTCGAAAGTCTGATGTCGTTGTCGATATAACAACAGCAATTGTTAAACAATGACCTCCATGCCGCAGCCTCGGAGAATTTCCGCGGTGTGGCAGGATGGCCGAAACGCTCGCTCAGTAGCGGTTGGCGGCGAGGATTTCCGGTCGGCGGCGCCAGACCTTGTCCTTGAACCGGACCGCACGCCGGAGCGGAAAAGCGTCGAACAAGTCCTTACCCGTGTAGGTCAACCCCTCCCAATTGCGATCGATGAAGGTCATCGCCTCCTCCCAGCGCGTCGCCTCATGCAGCGGCTGGAAATAAGTGAGCACCGCATCCCGGCCAACGCCACCATAGAAATCGATCATGCGGTGATCGATCGGTTGGGCGCCGTCGAGCTTCAGGAAATCGGACGCACCCCGGTTGGTCGAAAACCAGGCGCAAGGGATGTTGTAGGTCTCAGCAATGACCAAACCATGAAGACTGGTCGAGAGGATGCGCTTGCATTCCGCGATCTCGCGGACCTTGCTTTCGAAGGCTTCGACCGTCGCATCCGTATAGGTGTTGATGATGGCAATATCGTCGGCCAACTCGGCCGGAATGCCATAGCGCACCAGCGCGGCCTTGACCTTGGCGACGGCCGTCGCCTCCTCCAGCTCGGAGATATGAACGATGACCCCCAGCTCCTTGCGCTTCTTCAAGCCTTCGAGCGGAAAGATGCGCGGCAGGAACCAGACGGGATCCCCGAACACGTCGGGCACCTCGACGCCAAGGGCGCGCAGACCCTTGGCGGTCTGCCGTCCCCGTACGGCGTGAACCACAAGATCGGTCTTGTCCGGCACGCTGTAGCCGGCCAGGGCGCCGGCGGAGTTGCGGCTCAGATCGAAGCCGGTACCCCAGAGATGGACCCGACCGTTCCGCTGTGCGTGACCGATCGTTCCGACGGCGGCCATCCGCTCGACCGGCTGGTCGAAGGAGGCGGGTTTGATCGCGAGCCCCGACATGACGGAGACGACGACGGCGCTCAGGGCGTCGCCGAGATTGGCGTCCGGATGCTGTTTGGTCGTCCAGACCCAGGAGAGGCGCACGGCCGCCGGCGTCCCATCCTCGTCACGGACAAGCGCGGCATCGGCAGGCGCCGGCCTGCGGGCAAACAGTCGTCGCGCGACATCAAGCGGCATGGTTCAGTTCCCCGTGCTGCGACGGATCAAGCGCGTCAGCCAGCCGGGACGCTCCTTCTCGGGCCCCGCCACGCGGGTATTCGCGCTTCTCGCCATCGGCAGAGACCGGATCAACGGATGGTCGAAAGCACTGCCCGTGGGCCCCTTGTCCAGCATGGCGAGCGGCAGCGGAAAGGCTTCGATCAAGGGCGTGTCGTCGAATTGCTTGGGCGTCCAGCTGCGATCGACGGCATCGATGACCGCCTGCCAGTCCGTTTCCTGCCGGCGCGGCTGATACCAGACGTCGAGAGCATCAAGTCCGAGCCCACGATAGAGATCGACGAACCGCAGATCGAGCCCTTCCTCCAGCGTCAGATCGATGGTCCCGGGGCCCGCCTCGGAGGCGCGCGGGGAGAAATAGAGGCAGGGAATGCCGTAGCTTTCCGCGAAGACCATGCCGTGCAGACTGGTCGAAATGATGCGTTTGCAGGAGAGAATGTCGTCGAGCCGCTCGCGCAGCGCATCGACGGAAATCGGCGTTACCGTATTGATCAGCTTGACCGTGTTGCGATCCGACTCAGAGACGAGATGGCGCAGCGCGCCTTCCTTCGGATGCGCATCGAAATCGCGGTCCGCGAGTTCGGAGAGATGCAGGATCACACCCAGTTCGTGACGTTTCTCACGCGGCGCCTCGTGGAAGCGCGGCAGGAGCCAAAGCGGATCCCCGTAGACGGCGGGGCCTGTCGCATCGGGCGCCAGCACGCGGCGGCTGAAGGGGCCGCGGGTCGCATAGGTCGAGACGCGGGTATTGGCCGGTCGTGCATAGGGTATCTTGTTTTCTGCCGACTGGTGCGGATTGAGATGCGGCGACGTCCCAGTCCCCCAGAACGAGACATCTCCTCCGGCGAACATATGGCCAATCGTCCCCACGGCGGCCAGGCGGACGCTGTTGGATTTTGCTGCGACATGATGCACCGGGAGTCCTGACATCATGCCGACAATGACGGCGGACAGCGCATCGCCGAGATTGAGATAGGGCTCTTTGCCGGTGGTCGTCACCCAGGAAAGCGGAATGGAGCCCTTGGAGGCGACGAGATCGAGAAGGTCTTTGGACAAATCACACCCTAACGGCCAGACGACGGAAATGGGGGACCGGCCGTCGGGTCCGCCCCCTTGAGAAGCGCCGGGCGTATACCATAGGGTTGAACTGTGCGAAAGTAGAGGCAGAGCGCCGTGCCTCGCAACAGAATGGACGGCGCCATGGCAGGCGGCGTCGCACCGAACGGCCACGTCAATCTTTGCAGGTTCTTATGTATCGACTGTCCATGACCCCGCTGGCGATCGAAACGCCGCAGGTTCTCTATGATCTCTCTCGCCTGGTGCGCAGCATCAACAAGCCGTTCGGCACTGGCGTCGACCGGATCGACCTTGCCATCGGGCTGGATCTCGTCGATCGCTTCGGCGATCGCTGCCACTTCATCCATGCCGGTTTGCATGGCGTTCGTCGGCTGCGCGCGGCGGAAGGTCGCAGCGTGCTCTCTCATCTGGACCAAGCCTGGAACGGCGGCACCGGCCGGGCTCTTGCCGCAAAGCAGGCGACCGCACTATCGTTGCGCAGCTGGTTGGGCCGCCGTCTAGACAATTTTTCCGATCTGGCCGTGGCGGACACGACCTATGTCGTCGCCTCCCATTCCGGGCTCGGCAAGGTGAAGGGCGCCTTGCGTCGCATCGATCCTCAGGCGCGGATGCGGCGGCTCGTCTATATCCACGACCTCATTCCGATCGACTATCCGGAATATCAGCGGCCGGAAACGCTGCCGCAGTTCTCCGCCTATCTCGATCAGCTCTTGGATGCGCCGGCCCGGATCGTCACAAACTCCGCCGACACGGCCAGGCGGGTCGCGGCCTATAGCGCGCAGCGGCGTTATCCGATCACCGGCACCGATGTCGTCATTCCGCATCTGACCTTCCGCTCGCCGCCCTCCTCCCAGATCGGCGCGCGGGTGCGCGCGGTCATGGATGATCCGCGGCCGCTCTTCGTCACGCTCGGCACGATCGAGCCGCGAAAGAACCATCTTCTTCTGCTGCATATCTGGCGCGTGCTCGCAGAGCAGGGCGAGCCACCCCGGCTCTGCATCATCGGCAAGCGGGGTTGGGAGAACGAGAACGTCGTTGATATTCTCGAGCGCTGTTCCGCAGTCAGCGGCCATGTGCTCGAATTCGGCAGTCTGTCGGATGAAGAGGTGCAGGCCCTGCTGCGGCACAGCCGGGCGCTCCTCTTTCCATCCTTTGCGGAAGGCCTCGGCATCCCGCTCCTGGAAGCAGCCGCGCTCGGCGTTCCGGCCATCGTCTCCGACCTCCCGGTCTTTCACGAGATCGCGCCGGAGGGCACCGTGTTCCTCAGTCCGGTTGACGGGCTCGGATGGATGCGCGAAATCGAAACCAGAGCCAAGGGCGAGGCAGCGGCAAGACAGGAACTGCAGGCGTGACCGTCACCTTCAAGAATGTCCACAAGACGCTTGGGCGCAAGGCCAAGAAGACGCTCGTCTTCGAGGGCGCTTCGGCCGAGATCCCCGGCGACCGCATCACCGGCGTGCTCGGCGCGCCGCGCAGCGGCAAATCGACGATGGCCAATCTGACGATCGGTAAGGTCCGCCCCGATCGCGGCTCCGTGCGCCGCGGCTCGCTGGTCTCCTTTCCCATGGCGAGCGGCGTCGTCTTCAACGGCTCGCTCACCCCCCGCGAAAACCTCGCCTTCCTCTGCCGCGTCTTCGGCTTCGATCCTGTGCCGATCATCCGCTTCGTCAACGAGTTTACCGAGGCCGGCAAGTGGATGGACAAGCCGATGCGCGAGGTCGACCGCGATACGCGCACCCGGCTGATTTTCACCGCCGGCTACGCCATTCCTTTTGAGACCTATATCGTCGACGAAAACATTCTTGGCGGGCGCGGCGAGTTTCGCGAGCGCTGCGTCGAGCTGGTGGCGGAGCGCATGCAGACGGCAGGCTTCATCATCTACACCTCGTCGCCAAGCCTTTTGAAGCGCTATTGCACGGACTTCTTCGTCATCGACCAGCACAAGATCTTTCCGGCCGAGACGATAGACGAAGCTGTCGCCCGGCTGGGCAATGATCATGTTCGCGACAGCAGCGGCGAGGTCGACGGGATCGACGAGACGGGCGAGGAAGTCAACTTCGTCAGCGCGGACTGATCCCTCATCATGGTGTCTCCCGCAAGAACCGCCGCCGAAGGGCGCCGCCTCACCTACGCCTTTCATTTCCAAGCCTGGAAACGCGACTTTCTACGCCGCTACTTTCCCGAACGACGTTTCGTTTTCGTCCCCTTTCATCGTTCGGAAAGCGAGCTGGAGCGGACCGTCCTCCGGTCCGTGAGCCTTGAAGACGGGCCGGATTTTTTCGTCTGGAGCCTGAACCTGCCGGAGGCCGCGCGACGCTTCGCCGCAGCGCATCGCATTCCCGTCTATCATGTCGAGGATGGCTTTATCCGTTCGGCTGTGCTCCAGGCCGGCCGCACGCCGCCGCTCTCGCTGATCGTCGACAGCCGCACGCCCTATTTCGACAGCCGGCAGCCCTCGGATCTCGAGGTCATTCTTTCCACCTATGATTTCGAGGCCGATCCGGCGCTCATGGACCGTGCAGCCTCGGCGATCGAGATGCTGCGGCGTGGTGGCATCGGCAAGTATAATAGCGGCGAGCTTGCGGGTCGGCCGATCTATCCCGCAAAGACCAGGCGGCGCGTTCTCGTGCTTGGCCAGGTCGATGGCGACGCCTCGATCCGCTACGGCGCTGCTCGCCCGATCACAAACGACGCTCTGGTGCGCCTGGCTGCAGCCGACAACCCGGATGCCGAGATCATCTACAAACCGCACCCTGACGTGCTGGCCGGCGTGCGCTCCTCACGCGCCCGGTTGGACGAGCTCGCGCGCATCGCGACGATCCTCAGGGTCCGCAGCCCCCTCGCCCAGGCACTCGAAACCATTGACCACGTCTATTCCATGACATCGCTCGGCGGTTTCGAGGCATTGCTGCGCGGCATTCCCGTGACGGTGACCGGCCTGCCCTTCTATGCCGGCTGGGGGCTGACGGACGACCGCCACGACAATCTGCGCCGCACCCGTCGGCTGACGCTTACCCAAGTCTTTGCCGGCGCCTACCTGCTCTACCCGCTCTATTTCGAGCCGGAGACCGGCGCGCGGACCAGCTTCGAAGACGTAATCCGCACACTTTACCGGCCGCTGGCTCCGGCGTTCCAGTCGGAGGAAAGCCGGGTGTCGCGCAGGAAGGCTTTGGGGCTCTTCGGCTGGCGCCGCAGCTTCCTGCCGCTGGTCTCGAGCCTTGTTGGTCGCGTGGGAACGGAGGAGGATGCCCGCTATTTCGAGGCGTTCCCGGCCGATTTTTTCCAGGAACGTCCGGAAGCAGCCCTGCGAAGAATTGGCGCCCTCCTCTTCCCGCCGGGGCGCCTCGGACCATGAAGGGGCCCCCCGCGCAGTTGCTTCGCCACCGGCATTCGCTTAGATAGCCACGCGCCTTTGCCCCTTCGCGCGGCGGATGCCTTACGCGGGAACGCCATGATCTGCCGACCGCCGGACACTCTTTAGGAACGACGTCTTCGATGGCCAAACCTCGCATCATGATCGATGGCTACAATCTCGCACTCGAGAAGGGGACAGGGATTGCCACCTATGCCCGCAACCTCGCCGAAGAGGTGAAGGATCTCGGCCATCCCGTCGATCTTCTCTATGGCGTGCGGACCGGCGGCAAGTCGGAGCTTCTCTCGGAGGTGGGCTTTTTCGATCCGTCGGGCTACAAGATGACGCCGGCCTCGGTGATCCGCCAGCTGACGACATCGCCGCTGGGGACGAGGGCGCGCGAGATCAAGCTGACCGGCAAGGTCATCGCGCGGCATCTGCAGGGTTCGCTGCCGGAGCATGACCGTATCGTCAACCGCGCCAACCTCTTCTCCTTCTCCCGCTGGCATCTTCGAACCTTCGGCCAGTTCCTCGATGTCGACTACGAAAACCGCGCTCAGATTGCGCATTGGACTTATCCGATGCCGGTCAAGATGCCGAAGGCGGCCAATCTCTACACGATCCATGACCTCGTGCCGCTCCGGCTGCCTTACGCGACGCTCGACAACAAGCGGGAGTTCATGAAGGTGGCGCGCCGCATCGCCCAGAAGGCCGATCACATCGTCACCGTGTCGGACGTCTCCAAGGTCGATATCGTCAATCTTCTCGATGTCGATGAGAGCCGGGTCACCAACACCTATCAGGCCGTGCGGCTGCCGAGGAAGATCCTCGACCGCGACGAGGATGCCGTGCGCGACGAGGTCGAGATGTTTTTCGGCCTGCAGGCCAAGAAATACTTCCTGTTCTTCGGCGCGATCGAGCCCAAGAAGAACATTGGCCGACTGATCGAGGCCTATCTGGCCAGCCAGTCGCCCTATCCTCTCATCATCGTCGGCCAGCTCGTCTGGAAGGACAATCGCGAGCTGAGGCTGCTCGATGCGCTGGTCCCGGAAGGCGATACTGGCCGGCTGGCACCGCCGCGCAGCACCGGCCGGAAGAAGGGCGGCTCGATCATGCGGGTCGATTATCTGCCCTTCAGCCTGCTCACCTCGATGATCCGCTGTGCGCGCGCCGTGGTCTTTCCTTCCCTCTACGAAGGCTTCGGCTTGCCGATCCTCGAAGCCATGCAGCTCGGCACGGCGGTGATTACCGGCACGGAGGGCGCGAACCCGGAAGTGGCGGGCGATGCTGCGCTGCTCGTCGATCCCTATGACGTGCAATCGATCGCCAGCGGCATCCGTACCCTAACCTATGACGACGACATGCTCGCCCATTATGAACAGGCGGGTCGGGCGCGGGCCGAACTCTTCTCGCCGGAGCGCTATGCCGAGCGGCTGCAGGCCCTTTATGCGAAATTCTCCTGAGCGGGTGATGAGATCATGACCGAGGCCAAGGCGCGGCTGGAGCAGCTGACGGCGAGAGCCAGAGAGGCCGCGGTGACCGGGACCAGCCCGGAGGTGGCCGCGCTGCTGCTCGAGCTGGCGGCGGCGATCGACGAGGTGCAGGTCCAGATGGACGACGTCAGACGCGAGGCCTTCCGCGAAGGCATTCGCGGCGCGGCCAAGGTGATCCGCAACCGTCAGGCCTCGCCGGGCTCGGCGCTCGGCGACATGCTGTCGGCGGCCAATGCCGACCCGGAGGCCTTTGCATTGGAAGTGGAGAAGGCGGGGGCAAAGGAGCCGGTCACGCTGGATCTCCTGCGCAAGCTGCGTGGCAAGGTGACCAATGCCAAAGAGGGCACCGACGAGATCGACGAGATTTTGAAGACCGTCTATTATTCGGTGATGAACGAGCGCACTCCCACGGCCTCGGATATCCTTCCGCCGGGTTCCCCCTCCCGCTCGCTTGATGTCACGACCTTCATGATCGAGCGCATGCTGCGGGACGGCTGGTGGACGCTCGGGAACAGCGGCGTCAATGCCGGTGAGAAGCCGGTGGGCAAGATCGGCCTCAACGCCCAGCAGAGCTCGAAGCCGCACACGGCCGAAACCACGCCTCTGGCCCTGATCTCCGCGCTGGTGCTGACCCTGATCGAGGCCAGCAAGGGCCGCTGACGCCACCTGTACCTATGGGGAGAACAGGATCCGAACTTGGCCGTCAGGCGGCCGGACGCGCCTTGTCGGCGAGCTTCAGCGCCCGCACGTCATGCTGGAGCGCCAAGGCCTCCAGCAGCGGATGCTCCCAGATCGTCTTGCCCACGGGAGCGCTCAGAGGATCGAGATCGAGCGGGAAGGCGTCGAGCAGGGCGTCGGCGTCGAAGGGCTTTTCGGTCCAGCTGGCATCGATGGCGGCGATGAGCGCCGGCCAATCCGTCTCGAGCCCATGCGGCTGCGTATAGACGGGCAGCGCTTTCTGGCCGAGGCCGCGATAGAGATCGAAGACGCGCGGATCCATGTTGCAGGCGCCCTCCAGGCTGCGGGTGGCCAGGCCCTGTTCGCCGCCGCTCGGCGGGAAATGCAGGCAGGGAATGCCGTAGCTTTCGGCAAAGACCATACCATGCAGGCTGGTCGAGACGATGCGCTCGCAGGCGCGAATCTCGTCAATGCGCGCCTTCATCCCCGCCATGCTGATCGGGGTCACCGTGTTGATCAGGTGGATCTCGTCGGCAAGATGCGCCGGGATCTTGTACCTGAGAAGCTCCGGCTTGAGATGCGCCTCATAGGCACGGTCGGAAAGCTCGGAGAGATGGACGATGACGCCGAGCTTCCACTTCTTTTCGACCGGTGGCGCGTAGAAGCGCGGCAACAGCCAGACCGGATCGCCATAGACCCCGACCGAACCCTCCGGCTTGCCGGTCAGCAGCACCTCCGAATAGGGCCCACGCGTGGCGGTCACGTGGAAGCCTTTCTCATGCGCGACGGAGAAGGGAAGCCGCTCGGGTTCCGGGGCCGAAGGGTTGGACCAAGCCGAGCAGCCGGTGCCCCAGAACCAGACCTCGCCGCCCGAAAATCCGTGCCCGATCGTGCCGACACAGGCCATCCGCAGCGAGGTCGATTTGCTTGGCACTCGCTCGATGTCTCGCCCGGCGAGAAGCGCCACCATCACCGCGCTCAGGGCATCGCCGATATTGAGGTAATCCATCGCCATGGTGGAGCCGGCCCAGGACAAAGGAACCGTGCCGGTCTGGCGCACATGTTCGGCGAGCCGGTTGGTCTTCATGGCGAATGCTCCTTATGCCTGCCTTCGCGTCGCACTGCTGCGAGCGAAGGTTTTGGCTTAAGGATCGCGCTTCATTCCGGAAGTCAAGACTTTCAAAGAGAGGGTGCAGCCAGTCGGGGTGTCGCTGCCTCGTCGGGCAGCGGCATGAGCGTGAACAGTTCCTGCGCCAGTTTGACGCCGCGCAGCGCATAGCGGCCGACCGAGACCAGTTCGCGATCGCGCGGCGGCGGGGCGGCGGAGACGAAGGGCGAGGACATGAGCACCGGGCGATCGACGAAACGGCAGAGCGAGGCGATGCGGCTCACCTCGTTCACGGCCGGGCCGATGACGGTGAAGTCCAGCCGGTCGGCGCTGCCGATATTGCCATAGAAGACATCGCCGATATGCAGGCCGAGATAGACCATGGTGGTGGGCCGGCCCTCCGCGGCGCGGCGAGCATTGAGCGCGTCGAGCTTGGCCCGCAGCAGCCGCTCGGCCCTCAGCGCCTGGCCGCAGGCCTCTTCGCGGTCTTCGGCCTTGAAGATGGCAAGCGTCCCGTCGCCGATCAGCTTCAGCACATTGCCGCCCGCCTCGTGGATCGCGGAAATGACTGCGTCCGCATACTCGTTGAGGAAGGGAATGATCTCGTCCGGCGCCAGGCTCTCGGTGATGCGGGTGAAGCTTTGCAGGTCGGAAAACCAGAGCACGGCGGAGATCCGCTCGGCCCGCCCGCGCGAGATGCGCCCCTGCAGGACGCGGGTCGCCGCATCTTCCCCGAGATAGACGCGGGCGATCGTGTGGGAGATGCGGTTCAGCGAGCCGGCCTTAATGGCCAGCGCCAGAACCGGGACCAGGCTGCGCAGGGCTTCCAGATGCGCCTCGGTAAAGCCCTCCTCCTCCAGCGTCGTCCAGTTGGAATAGAAGCAATCCATTTCGCCGATATGGCTGTCCTGGGCGAAGCGATGGATCATGGCGACATAGTCGCGGTGGCCGGCGGCCAGCAGCGTGTCGAGCATGTAGAAATCGAGCGGCTCGCCGAGGCCGATGCGCCGGCGGATCTCGTCGCCATTGGTCTCGCGCAGATGATGGAAGGCGGAACGCTTCCAGTTCTCCGCGGCATTGCCCTCCACGGTCGGTTCGTAGTCGAAGACGCTGTCGACCGGCTCGCGGCTGTCCCACTGAAAGGCGCGACCTTCGTAAACCGGATGCAGCGTGTCGATCAGCGCGAGTGCGCGGGAGAGCGGTAGGCCGGCGGCGACGCAGCGGTCGCAGAAGCCTTGGAGGATCTCGCTTTCATCCGTGCCCTTCAGGCCCTGGGTGGTCAGCCAGGCGGCGATGGGGGCAGTGTCGATTTTGTTGATCATCTCGGTCCTCCGGCAGCGGGCCCGCGCACGATGGTGGCGGGCAGGACGTCCGGCTGCCCGACTCGTTTTGTCTGGAGGCGGAGGGTCTAGACCGAAAAAGCGCGTGAGGAAACAAAGTCTCTCAACGTAGCGCATAGAGCGCGCGGGACCGCTCCAGATGCTTGCGCATCGCTTCGTCGGCAGCCTCGGCATCGCGCTTGGCCAGGCAGGAGATGATGTCCTCGTGTTCGGCCAAGGTAAATTTCTCCTTCCCTGTCCAGATCAGCATATCCGTGTGGTATTCGCGCAGCCAGGCGAGCATGGCCTCGCTCAGCGCCACATAGATCGGGTTGCCGGAAATCCGGGCGATCCGGGTATGGAAGTCCATATCGGCGGAGATGAAGGGCTCGGCCGATCCGAGCGAACTCCGCTGACGATCGAGAATCTCGTCCAGTGCCTCGATGTCCTCCGGCGTCGCGCGAAGGGCGGCTTCGCGCGCCATGCCGCGCTCGAAGAAGATGCGGGCACTTTTCAGATGTTCGAGCGAGTCCGAAGATTTGGCGAGCATGATCTTGGCGGCGGTATCCACCTGCCGGAAGATCGACTGCGCGGTCAATTCCAGCACCCGCGCCCGCTCACCATGGGAGATTGCCACCAGCCCCATATTGGCCAGCGCCTGCATGGCCTCGCGGATCGCCGGGCGGCCGACCTGGAAACGCTCCATAAGCTCCCGCTCGGACGGCATCTCGTCCCCCGGGTGAAGCTCCCCCTCGGTAATCATGTCCTTCAGCCGGGCGAAGACCTCGTCGGAGAGCTTTCGGCGGACGATCGGTTCCTGGATCTTCGTCATGGGACTCATGGGGCGTGGCGATCCTCTCATTTGGCACGGCGGGCACGCAGCTGCAAAGAGCCTTCTCGGCCGGCACATGGACTTGCGCCAATGCTATACTCATTATACCAGTTGGTCGACCGAGCCTGAGGAGCAGACCATGATTACCGTCACCTACCGGATCGAGACGCCAGGCAGCGTCGGAGCCATGGCGGAGAAGATCGCCAGCGATCAGTCGACCGGCACTTTCGTTCCCGTTCCCGGCGAGACGGAGGAGCTGAAAGCCCGCGTCGCGGCCCGGGTGCTAGAGATCCGGCCGTTGGCCGATGCGGCGCGGCCAAGTTGGCCGGAGGCTACGGAGGGCACCGGCCCGATCCGCCGTGCGGATGTCGATATCGCCTTCCCTCTCGACGCGATCGGCACCGATCTCTCGGCGCTGATGACTATCGCCATTGGCGGAATCTTTTCCATTCGCGGCATGACGGGCCTGAGGGTCGTCGACCTGAAGCTGCCGCCGGAATATGGCGCGGCCCACCCTGGCCCGCAATTCGGCATTGCCGGCAGCAAGGCCCTGACCGGCGTCTCCGGAAGGCCGATCATCGGCACGATCGTCAAGCCGGCACTCGGGCTTCGCCCGGCCGAGACAGCCGCGCTGGTCGGCGAGTTAATCGAGTCCGGGGTCGACTTCATCAAGGACGACGAGAAGCTGATGAGCCCGGCCTATTCGCCGCTGAAGGACCGGGTGGCGGCCATCATGCCGCTGATCCTCGATCATGAGCAGAAGACCGGCAAGAAGGTCATGTATGCCTTCGGTATCTCCCACACCGATCCAGACGAGATGATGCGCAACCATGATCTGGTGCTCGAAGCCGGCGGAAACTGCGCCGTCGTCAACATCAATTCGATCGGCATGGGCGGGATGGCCTTCCTGCGCAAGCGCTCCGGCCTGGTGCTGCACGCCCATCGCAATGGCTGGGACGTGTTGACGCGTCATCCGGGCATCGGCTTCGACTTCAAGGTCTGGCAGCAATTCTGGCGGCTGCTCGGTGTCGACCAGTTCCAGATCAACGGCATTGGCGTGAAATATTGGGAGCCGGACGAGAGCTTCGTCGAATCCTTCAAGGCCGTCTCGACCCCGCTCTTCTCGCCAGCCGATTGCCCGCTGCCGGTCGCGGGCTCCGGCCAGTGGGGCGGGCAGGCGCCGGAAACCTATCGGCGCACCGGGCGGACGCTCGATCTCCTTTATCTCTGCGGAGGCGGCATCGTCAGCCATCCCGATGGACCGGCGGCAGGGGTCCGCGCCGTCACCCAGGCCTGGGAGGCGGCGGTGAAGGAGATCCCGCTCGAAACCTATGCAGCGGATCATCCGGAACTGGCTGCTTCGCTCAAGAAGTTCGGGGGCAAGGATGCCTGAGGCGATGACTCCGCTGCTGCTCAGCTATTATGGCGACGACTTCACCGGCTCGACCGACGTCATGGAATCGCTGTCCGTCCATGGCGTCGACACCGTCCTGTTCCTGCGCGTACCCGACGCGGCGCTGCTGTCGCGCTTTTCGAACTGCCGCGCGATCGGCCTTGCCGGCACCAGCCGCAGCGAGACGCCGGAATGGATGGACGCGCATCTGCCGGAGGTCTTCTCCTTCCTGAAGAACCTAAAGGCTGCCGTCTGCCACTACAAGGTCTGCTCCACCTTCGATTCGAGCCCCGAGACCGGCAATATCGGCCGGGCGGTCGAGATCGGCGCGCGGATCTTCGATCAGCGCCTGGTCCCGCTCCTCGTCGGTGCGCCGCAATTGAAGCGGTACACGGCCTTCGGCACGCTCTTTGCCGCCTACCAGGGCGAGACCTATCGGATCGACCGACACCCGGTGATGAGCCGACACCCGGTGACGCCGATGGGCGAGGCGGATCTGCGCCTGCATCTGGCAAAACAGACCGCATTACCGGTTCGCCTTGCCGATCTCGCTACACTGGCCTCTGGCGATGCCGATAGCCGTATCGATGCCTTGTCCGACGATTTCGACGGCATGCTGCTGTTTGATGTCGACAGCCTGGACAGCCAGCGCGCAGCCGGCACCCAACTGGCGCGGCTCAATCATCATGGTTTGCGCTTCATGGCCGGCTCCTCCGGCGTCGAATATGCGCTTCTTTCCCGCTGGCAGGCGGAAGGCATTACGCCGGGGCCGCGGGGCTTTACCGAGCCCGGACCAGCCGAACGGATCGCCGTCGTCTCCGGCAGCGTGTCGCCCACCACCGAGCGCCAGATCCGACAGGCGGGACCAGACGGGTTCGAGACCGTGCCGGTCGATCCGCTGGCGCTGATCGGCGAGAGCGGTGACGCAGCCCGGCAGGCAGCCGTTCAGGCCGGGATGGCCGCACTTGAGCAGGGGCGCAGTGTCATCCTGCATACGGCGCTTGGACCGGGTGCCGATCAGGGGACCGCGATCGACCGCGTGCCTGGAAGCCGCCACAAGATCGGCCAGGCCCTCGGTCTAATTCTTCTTGAGCTTGTGGAGCAGGCGGGACTGACCCGCGCGGTAATTGCCGGCGGCGATACGTCGAGCCATGCCCTGACCGCCTTGAAGGTCGAGGCTCTGACAACGCTCCTCCCCCTGCCCCAGACCCCGGGCTCTCCGCTCTGCACCGCGCATGGGTCTCACGGACCGACCAATGGATTGCAAATTTCCCTCAAGGGCGGCCAGGTCGGGACGGACGGCTACTTCGCCCAGATCCGAGATGGGCGGCGTGACTAGGCTAAGCCGCTGATCCGGCTCGTTGTTGGCGAGCGCAAGGGTAATTGTCGACTTACGTTATATTGCCATAACGGATCTGACGGAAACAACTCGTTACCTCATTGACTCATCATACCAGTTGGCTATAGTGACGCCATACGAACAGCAGGTGAGGACTTATGACTGCGATCGCACTCTTCGGCGCCGGGGGCAAAATGGGCACCCGACTGGCCCGCAATCTGAAAGGCTCGCGGTTCGACGTGCGCCATGTCGAAGTCAGCGACGCCGGCCAGGCCAAGCTCAAGGCCGAGCTCGGGCTCGACTGCCTGCCTGTCGATCAGGCGCTTGATGGCGCCGAGGTCGTGGTTCTGGCCGTGCCGGACACAGCGATCGGTAAGGTGGCCTCCGGGATCGTCAGCAAGCTGGCGCCGGGCACCGTCGTCGTCATCCTCGATGCCGCCGCACCCTTTGCCGGCCACCTGCCAGAGCGCGCCGACATTACCTATTTCGTCACCCATCCCTGCCATCCGCCAATCTTCAACGACGAGACCGACATGGCGGCGAAGAAGGACCATTTCGGCGGGATCGCCGCCAAGCAGCACATCGTTTCGGCACTGATGCAGGGTCCGGAAGAGCATTATGCGCTGGGTGAAGAGGTGGCAAAGACGATCTGGGCGCCGGTCATGCGCTCGCATCGCGTCACCGTCGAGCAGATGGCGATCCTCGAGCCCGGCCTGTCCGAGACGGTCTGCGCCTCGCTGCTCGTCGTCATGAGCCAGGCACTGGACGAATGCGTCAAGCGCGGCGTGCCGGAACAGGCGGCGCGCGACTTTCTGCTCGGCCATATGAACGTGCTGGGCGCCGTGATCTTCAAGGAGGTCGACGGCGTCTTCTCCGATGCCTGCAACAAGGCGATCGAATTCGGCATCCCCGCGCTGATGCGCGACGACTGGAAGCGCGTCTTCGAGCCGGAGGAAATCGCCGAGAGCATCCGGCGCATCACCTGATGCGCTGATACCCACGCGGCCCCGCAGGGAGGCGGGGCCGATACAACCATCCAAAGGGAGGACACCATGAAACTGACACGTAGACTGACGCTTGCGGCGCTCGCCGGCGCGCTGGCGCTTGGAACGGCGATGCCGTCCTATGCGGCGGACCTGATCGCCATCATCACGCCGAGCCACGACAACCCCTTCTTCAAGGCCGAAGCCGTCGGCGCGGAAGCGAAGGCGAAGGAGCTCGGCTACGAGACGCTGGTGCTCGTCCATGACGACGACGCCAACAAGCAGTCGCAGCTGATCGACACCGCCATCGGCCGCGGCGCCAAGGCGATCATTCTCGACAATGCCGGGTCGGAAGCCTCGATCGCCGCCGTGCAGAAGGCCAAGGATGCCAAGATCCCGTCCTTCCTGATCGACCGCGAAATCAACGCCACCGGCATCGCCGTCTCGCAGATCGTCTCGAACAATTACCAGGGCGCCCAGCTCGGCGCCGAAGAGTTCGTGCGGCTGATGGGCGAGAAGGGCAATTATGTCGAGCTGCTTGGCCGTGAAGCCGACCTCAATGCCGGCATCCGCTCCAAGGGCTATCACGACATCATCGACGAATATCCGGACCTGAAAATGGTCGCCCAGCAGTCGGCCAATTGGAGCCAGACCGAAGGGTATTCGAAGATGGAGACCATCCTTCAGGCCAATCCTGACATTCAGGGCGTGATCGCCGGCAACGACACGATGGCCATGGGCGCGATCGCCGCGCTGCAGGCCGCCGGCCGCAAGGACGTCATCGTCGTCGGCTTCGACGGCTCCAACGATGTGCGCGACTCGATCAAGGCGGGCGGCATCAAGGCGACCGTCATGCAGCCGGCCTATGCCCAGGCCCAGCGCGCCGTCGAACAGGCCGATGCCTATATCAAGACGGGCAAGGGCCCGGCGGAAGAAAAGCAGCTGATGGATTGCGTGCTGATCACGGCCGACAATGCCGACAAGCTCGAGACCTTCGCGCTCAAGGACTGATCTTTCGCTTGAACGGTGGGACGGAGCCTGGGGCTCCGTCTCCCTTTTCCCCTCCCTCGGAGTTGACGGAATGCCGCGTTTTCCCGCCGCATCGCTGCTGCTGGCGCTTGGCCTCGCGCTCACCGGCTGCAAGATTATCAAGACGCCGACGGCGGAGGAAGCCGCGGAAGAGAAGAGCGGCGGCTTCAACCCCGATCGCCAGGCATCCGAGCTCTGGGGGCCAAAAGTCGTGCCGTACCTCACCAATCGCGCCGGCCCCTTTGCCGAGGTCGCGAGCCTCGTCGGCAGCAATCTCGATGCCGCCGCAGCGAGATACGGCCACAAGGAAAAAGAGGGCAACGCTCCCTGGACCTTCGCCGCCAAGGTTTCAGGCACCGTCGTCAAGGCCGAGACGAAATCCCGCGCCGCTTATCTCGACACGGATGTCGATGGCGACGGCAAGGCGGATGTGCGCATCCAGATCGGCCCGGTCATCAAGGGCACGGCGATCCGCGATAGTCTCGACTTCGTCAATTTCAACCAGTTCAAGAACCAGATCCAGTGGGCCGAATTCGGCAAGGCGTTCAACGCCTATGCCAATGAGACCCTGCTCCAGGCCCTGCCGCGCGAGGGGCTGGAAGGCAAGCGGATTGAGGCTGTCGGCGCTTACCCGCTGCCGACCTCCGGCCAGCTACCGCTGCTGACCCCTGTCACGATGACGATCGGCGGCTGAGATGGAAAGCGCAATATCCCCGGCGCCCGGCGCTGGAGACGACATCATCCTCCGCCTTGAAGACGTGACGAAGGTCTATTCCGGCATCGTTGCGGTCAAGCATGCCAATCTGGCGCTGCGACGCGGCGCGGTGAACGTGCTGGTCGGCGAGAATGGCGCCGGCAAGTCGACGCTGATGCGGATGATCGCCGGTGTGGAACGGCCCTCGCTCGGCCGCATTCTGCTGGACGGCGAAGAGGTCGAGTTCCATTCGCCGGCGGATGCGCAGAAACATGGCATCGGGATGGTGTTCCAGGAGCTGAACCTGTTCGGCAATCTGTCCGTCGCGGAAAACATCTTCGCCACGCGGGAGATCATCCGGGGGCTCGCCGGCATCGACCACAAGGCGCAGATCGAGAAGGCCAACCAGTTCTTGAACCGGCTCGATGCCGGCATTCATGCCGAGACCATGGTGGAGGACCTGCCGATCGGCCAGCAGCAGCTGGTCGAAATTGCCAAGGCCATCTCGCTCGATACCCGGATTCTGATCCTCGACGAGCCGACCTCTGCCCTGTCGGCCGCCGAGGTCGATATTCTCTTTAAGGTGATCGGCGAGCTCAAGGCGCAAGGGGTGGCGATCGTCTACATCTCGCACCGCCTCGAAGAGCTGATGCGGATCGGCGACACCATTACCGTGCTGCGTGACGGGCAGATCACCGGCCAGGCGCTGGTGAAGGACATCGACACGCGCTGGATCGTCCGCTCGATGATCGGTTCGGACGCCAAGGATTTCGCCAAGTCTCTTGATCATGCGGTGGGCGGGGAGGCTTTCCGCGCCGAGGACATTTCGCTCGCGCGGCGCACTGGCGGCCTGGCCGTCGATCACCTGTCGATCTCGGTGCGGGCTGGCGAAGTGCTCGGCATTTACGGGCTGATGGGGGCCGGCCGCAGCGAATTCTTCGAATGCGTCATGGGCCAGCATGCCCATTCGACTGGCCGCATCTTCATCGAGGGCAGCGAGGTCGTGGAGCGCGATACGCCTTCGCGGATCAAGCGGGGCTTGGCGCTGATCCCCGAGGATCGCCAGCGCGAGGGGCTGGTTCAGGTGCTGTCGATCGCCGCCAATCTCACTCTGGCCAGCCTCGACCGTTTCGTTCGTTTTGGCTTCCACATCACCGGCGAGCGGGAGAAGGCGGCGATCGGTCACGCGATTCGCGATCTTGCCATCAAGGCGCCGAACCCGGATTTCGACATCACCTCCATGTCCGGCGGCAACCAGCAGAAGGTGGTGATCGGCAAAGCGCTGATGACCAAGCCGAAGGTGCTGCTGATGGACGAGCCGAGCCGCGGCATCGATGTCGGCGCCAAGGCCGACGTGTTCCGCACCATGCGGCGCCTCGCCGGCGAGGGCCTCGCCATTCTCTTCTCTACCTCCGATCTCGAGGAGGTCATGGCGCTCTCCGACCGGATCGCCGTGATGAGCAATGGCCGCATCACCACCATTCTCGACCGGGCGGACGCGAGCGAAGACGCGATCGTCAAGGCTGCCTCGGTTGGCCACAAATCCACACAGTCGAGCGAGGGCAGGACGCCATGACGACGGCCACGACCACCACACCGGCAGCCGGCGCCGACAGCGGCTCCCTTCTCCTGACGCTGATGAAGCTGCGCACCTTCATCGCGCTCTTCGCCGTCATCGCCTTCTTCTCGGCCTTCGCGCCGAACTTCCTGTCGGCGGCCAATATCATCCTCATGTCCAAGCATGTGGCGCTCAATGCGTTTCTCGCCATGGGCATGACCTTCGTCATCATCACCGGCGGCATCGATCTTTCGGTCGGCTCCATCGTCGGTCTCTGCGGCATGGTGGCCGGCGGGCTGATCCTGAACGGCATCGACCTGCAGATCGGCTATACGATCTATTTCAACGTGGTCGAGGTCTGCCTGATCACGCTGGCGATCGGCATCCTGATCGGCGCCGTCAATGGGTTGCTCATTACTCGGCTGAATGTCGCGCCCTTTATCGCCACGCTCGGCACGCTCTATGTGGCGCGCGGCTTCGCGCTGCTCTCCTCCGACGGCCAGACCTTTCCGAACCTGATCGGCAAGCCGGAGCTTGCCACCACCGGCTTCGGCTTTCTGGGCTCGGGCCGCATCCTCGGCCTGCCGGTGTCGATCTGGATCCTGATCGTCGTGGCGCTGGCCGCCGCCTATTTCGCCCGCTACGTGCCGCTCGGCCGACAGATCTTCGCCGTCGGCGGCAATGAGCGCGCGGCGCGCATGTCCGGCATTCGCGTCAACCGGGTGAAGATGTTCGTCTACATGTTCTCCGGATTCTGCGCGGCGATCGTCGGCATCGTCATCTCCTCCGAGCTGATGGCCTCGCATCCCGCCACCGGCAACTCCTTCGAGCTGAATGCCATCGCCGCGGCCGTGCTCGGCGGCACCTCCATGTCAGGCGGGCGGGGCACGATCGGCGGCACGATCATCGGCGCCTTCGTCATCGGCATCCTCTCCGATGGCCTGGTGATGATGGGGGTTTCCTCCTTCTGGCAGATGGTCATCAAGGGTATCGTCATCATCGTGGCCGTGGTCGTCGACCAGGCCCAGCGCCGCCTGCAGCAGCAGGTGGCGCTCATGCAGCTTGCCAGGAAGGGATAAGTTATGGCGGAACTGAAAGGCGCGCTGATCGGCTGCGGCTTCTTCGCGGTCAACCAGATGCATGCCTGGCGCGATGTGAAGGGTGCCGAGATCGTTGCGATCTGCGACCGCGATCCCGAACGGCTGCGCATCGTCGGCGATCAGTTCGGCATTGCCCGGCGCTACCAGGATGCGAGCGCCATGCTGGCGGACGGCGGCTTCGACTTCGTCGACATCGCGACAACCGTCACCAGTCACCGCGCACTGACAGAACTGGCCGCCGCGCATCGCGTCCCGGTCATCTGCCAGAAACCCTTCGCGCCGACGCTCGCCGATGCGAAAGCCATGGTGGCGGCCTGCGGCGCGGCGGGCGTGCCGTTGATGATCCACGAAAATTTCCGTTGGCAGACGCCGATCCAGGCGGTGCGCCAGGTGCTCGACGAGGGCCGGATCGGCACGCCCTTCTGGGGCCGCTTCTCCTTCCGCTCCGGCTTCGATGTCTTCTCCGGCCAGCCTTATCTGGCAGAGGGCGCGCGCTTCATCATCGAGGATCTCGGCATCCACACGCTGGATATCGCCCGCTTTATCCTGGGCGATGTCACCGCCCTTTCCGCGCGCACCCGGCGCGTCAATCCGGCGATCAAGGGCGAAGACGTGGCGACCATCCTGCTCGACCATGAAAGTAGCGCGACCTCGATCGTCGATGTCAGCTATGCCACCAGGGCGGAGGTGGAGAGCTTCCCCGAAACCCTGATCGAGATCGACGGCACGGAAGGATCGCTGCGGCTGACGCAGGGCTACCAGCTGATCGTGACGGACCCGCGCGGCACGACGCGGCGCGATGTGTCGCCGGCCCTTCTTCCCTGGGCCGAGCGGCCCTGGCACAATATCCAGGAAAGCGTCTTCGCCATCCAGCAGCACTGGGCGGACCGGCTGGCCGCCGGCGAAGAGACATCGACCTCCGGCACCGATAATCTGAAGACTTTCGCGCTGGTGGAAGCCGCCTATGCGAGCGCCGCGTCCGGCCAGACGGTCTCGATCGGGCCGCTGCTCGCATGAGGACCGAGGCCTTTCTGCTGACCGGAACCGAGGCGCAGGAGGCCCCGGTTCGCCAGCTTCGGGCCGGGCGGCTGACGGCCGAGTTTGCCGCCGGCGCCCTGCGCGCCATCCGCTATGACGGCATCGAAGTTCTCCGTTCCATCGCCTTCCTGGTGCGCGACCGCGACTGGGGTACCTATGACCCGGCGCTCGCCGACCTTCAGATCGAGGAAGGGCCAGACGGCTTCGACGTCAGCTACAAGGCCGAATGCCACGGCCCTCAAGGCACGCGTCTCACGATAACGGCAGAGATCTCGGGCCGTGAGGGACAGATGCGCTTTGCCGGCCGGGCGGAGACCGAGACGGGTTTCGAGACCAACCGCTGCGGCTTCTGCATCCTGCATCCGATCATCGGGCTCGCCGGTGCGCCCGTGACCGTCGAGCATACGGACGGGCTCAAGGTCGACACCGTCTTGCCGGATCTGATCGCACCCTGGCAGCCCTTCAAGGACATGCGCGCCATCACGCACGCGGTCGCCCCGGGCATTGCCGCCGAATGCCGCATGGACGGCGATATCTTCGAGATGGAGGACCAGCGCAACTGGTCGGATGCTTCCTACAAGACCTATGTCCGCCCGCTTGCCTTGCCCTGGCCCTTCACGATCGCCGCCGGCGAGGTGCTGGAACAGCTGATCACGCTGACCATCACGGACAGCCGCGCCGGCGATTCGGAGCCACGCCTGGCTGAGGCCCGGAGCCTGAGGCTCGAACCTGGCGAGGCACGCGGAACCTTGCCGCGGCTGGGGCTGATCGTCACGCCGGACACGGCCGAAGCGAGCGCTGAAGCTCTTCGCAGCCGCCGCCTGCCCGCCGCCCAGTCGCTCCTCTTCCACTATGATCCGCTGGCCGGACACGATGCCCATGCGCTCGCCGCCTTCGCCGGGATTGCCGCAGTCCATGCCGGCGATACCACGCTCGAGATCGCCCTGCCCTGCCGGGACGAACCGGCGCTGGAGCTGGCGGCGATCGCGCGCGACGTGGCCGCAGCCGGGCTCAGGCTCGATGCGGTGATGGTCTCGCCGGCGGTCGATCGCCAGTCGACGCCGCCCGGCAGCACCTGGCCGGCCTGTCCGCCGCTCGAAGAGGTCTATGACGCGGCCCGCACGGCTTTTCCGACGCTCCGCCTGGCCGGCGGCATGCTCTCCTATTTCACCGAGCTCAACCGCAAGCGGGTCCCCGCCGCGCGGCTCGATCTCGTCAGCCACTGCACCAACCCGATCGTCCATGCGAGCGACGACCGCAGCGTCATGCAGACGCTGGAGGCCCTGCCCTTCATCACCCGGTCTGTCCGCAGTCTCTATCCGACCCTCCCCTACCGCATCGGCCCATCCACCATCCCCATGCGCCAGAACCCTTATGGCAGCCGGACGATGGACAATCCTAGTGGCAGCCGCATCCCGATGGCGAACCGCGATCCGCGCCATTCCGGTCTCTTCGGCGCCGCCTTCGCGCTGGGCATGGCCCTTCGCACCGTGGCCGCCGGGCTGGAGATGCTGACCCTGTCCGCCGTCGCCGGTCCCTTCGGCCTGATCGCGGGTGAAGGTGAGCCGGCGCCGGCGGGGACGTTGCGGCCGCTCGCAACGCCGCTTGCCTGGCTCGCCGAACTGGCAGGCCAGCCCTTCGAGGAGCTGTTTTCCTCCGACCCCTCCGCGCTCCTCTCCTTGCGGGTAACGCGCAAGGACGGCGTGACGATCCTCCTCGTCAACCTGACGCCGGAGGTGAAGCACATCGATGTCGCCGCGCTCGAGCTGCCACAAAACGCTGGGCTCCGACAGCTCGACAGCACGTCGATCGAGGCGGCTGCTCATGGAGAGCTCGGCGTGCAGGATCTCAACGACGCATCGCTCGATCTTCAACCCTATGCGCTCATTCGCATCGACGCCTAGTCTCTATCCTCCCCGCGTTGCTGCGCTATCTTGCCGTGCAGACCTGTGCTGGAGGAGAGAAGCCATGTCCCAACCTTTGCCGAGCCCACATCGCGCGCCGCGCGTCCCTCTGCGCTGCCTGACGCTGACCTTCGGGCTTTCCTTGCTGATGATACCGGTGGCGCAGGCCGCCTCACCGGAACCCGTCGGGGCAGAGCACGGCATGGTGGTCACCGCTCAGCATCTCGCCTCCGACATTGGCGTCGAGATCCTGAAAGCCGGCGGCAATGCGGTGGATGCGGCGGTGGCGGTCGGCTATGCGCTGGCGGTGGTCTATCCGACGGCCGGCAATATTGGCGGCGGCGGCTTTATGACCATCCGCCTCGCCGATGGACGCGCCACCTTCCTCGATTTCCGCGAGCGCGCGCCGGCCGCCTCGACCAAGACCATGTATCTCGATGCCAAGGGCGAGGTCGTCGAGGGTGCCAGCACCGACGGCTATTTGGCCGTCGGCGTGCCGGGCTCGGTCATGGGTTTCGAGGAGGCTCGGACGAAATACGGCACGATGAGCCGCGAAGCTCTGATGGCACCGGCAGTCGCGCTTGCCGAAAAGGGCTTCGTGCTCGATGCCGGCGACATTGCCTCGCTTGGCGAAGAATCTCAGAAGCTCGCCAAGGACCCAGCCGCCGCCGCGATCTTCCTGAAGGACGGCAAGGTGCCGAGGATCGGCGATCGGCTGACGCAGCCGGACCTCGCCAAAAGCCTCGCGGCCATCTCGCGCGAGGGCCCGGCCGCTTTCTACAAGGGCGAGACCGCCGATCTGATCGTCAAGGCCAGCAGCGACAAGGGCGGAATTCTGGCGAAGAGCGATTTCGAGGCCTACAAGGTCCGCGAATTGAAACCGGTCACCTGCACCTATCGCGGCTATGAGATCATCTCCTCCCCGCCGCCGAGTTCGGGTGGGGTGATCCTCTGCGAGATCCTCAACATTCTGGAGGACTATCCGCTAGCCGAGCTCGGCTATGGATCGGCCGCGACAGCCCATCGCATGATCGAGGCCATGCGCTATGCCTATGTCGACCGGAACTCCGCGCTCGGCGATCCGGACTTCGTCAAGAACCCGGTCGAGCGGCTGACCGACAAGGCCTATGCCGCCGAGATCCGCAAGAAGATCGACCTTACCAAGGCCGGTGTGTCCGAGAAGCTCACGCCGAAGGGCGCGGGCGAGAGCAAGGAGACGACCCATTATTCGATCATGGATCAGGCCGGCAATGCCGTCTCGGTCACCTATACGCTGAACGGCTCCTTCGGCGCCGGCGTCGTGGCGCCCGGCACCGGCATCCTGCTCAACAATGAAATGGACGACTTCACCGCCAAGCCGGGTTCGCCGAACCTCTATGGCCTGGTGCAGGGCGAGGCGAACGCGATCGCGCCCGGCAAGACGCCGCTTTCCTCGATGAGCCCGACCGTGGTGCTGCGCGATGGGAAGCCTTTCATGGTGATCGGCAGCCCCGGCGGCGCGCGCATCATCACCATCACGCTGGAGGCGATCCTGAACGTGGTCGATCACGGCATGACGCTGCAGGAGGCGATCGACGCGCCGCGCCTCCACCATCAATGGCTGCCGGACACGGTGGCGATCGAACCCTATGCGCTCTCGGCCGATACGCTGAAGATCCTGCGCGACATGGGCCATGAAATCGGCCCGGACAAGGGCTGGCCGATCTGGGGCCAGGCGGCCGGCATTTTGGTCGGCGGACGGAGCCTTGCCGAAATCGAGGCCGGCGGCGGCCAGCGCTATTACGGCGCCATGGACAGCCGCGCCGCCTCCGGCGCACCGAAAGGGTATTAAGCACCCCGCTCGGCCTCGCGCACTATCAACAAGGCCGGGATCCGCAATGGACCCGGCCCCGGCCAGCAATCAGCCGAGCAAGCGCGCCAATGCGTCCACTTCCGGCTGGCGGATCTCGTGCCCGCCTTCGTGCCAGAGCAGCTCGGTCTCGGCCCCCTGCCCTGTCATATAGGTCGCCAGCGCCTCGGAGAGCGGCGGCGGGCAGATCGGATCGCGCCGGCCGGCGGTGATCAGCACGCGGCGCCCGGCGAGACCCGGCTGCGGTTTCGGCCGGAAGGGGATCAGCGGATGCAGCAGGCCAGCGCGGGCGAAGAGATCCGGTTCCTCGATCAGCATGTTGGCAAGGATATTGGCGCCGTTGGAGAATCCAAAGCCATAGACCTCGCCGGCCCCGGCCTTCGCCGCCATCTCGCGGATGAAGGCGGCAAGCGCCGTTGTGGCACGGGCGAGATCCGCCATGTCGTAGACGCCCTCGCCGGTGCGGCGAAAGAAACGGGCTGCGCCATGTTCGGACACATCGCCGCGCGGCGAGAGGATGCTCGCCTGCGGCAGGAGTTCGGCTGCGAAGCCGTGGAATTGGCTCTCATTGCCACCCGTGCCATGCAGCGTCACGATCAGCGGCGCGCCGGGCGCGCCCTGCTTGAAGAGATGATGATAGGTGTGCGTGCTCATCGTCGGTCTCCCGCGCTGCCGGCCCCGCCGGCGCGCGTCTTCGAATGTGTCGAGCCGCACCCGGCTTTTCCGGATGCGGCGCTTCCCGGTTCAGTCGATCTTTTCGAGATGCTGCTCGAGGATCGGACGCAGATGCTTGTGCTGCTGCGGCAGCTTCAGCCCCTGGCCGAGTTCGGCGCGCGGCTCGTCGCGTTCGAAGCCCGGCTCGTTGGTGGCGATCTCGAACAGCACGCCGCCCGGCGTGCGGAAATAGATCGCCCAGAAGTAATCGCGGTCGATGACCGGGGTGACGTGATAGCCCGTGTCCATCAGCGCCTTGCGCACGGCCAGCTGCGTCTCGCGGTTATCGACCGCGAAGGCGACATGGTGGACCGAACCCGCACCCTGGCGGCCGTGGTCGACACCCGGCAGGGTTTCGAGATCAATGACCGTCGCGGCATCGCCCGGCACGATGAGGCGCGACACGGCACCCGCCTTGTCCTGCTGCTCGTAACCCATGAAGCGCAGGAGCTCGGCCGTGGCGCCGGAATCCTTCAGCCGCAGCGAGACGGAGTGGAAGCCGCGAATGGCGTGGTCCTCGCTGATGCCGTTGCCGCTCCAGCCAGGCCGCGCATCGTTCTCGACCTCCAACAGTGCGAAGCTCTCGCCGTCCGGCCCCTTGAAAGACAGCCGCGGCGCACCGAAGCTGGTGCCGGGTTCGATGCCCTGCACGCCCTTTTCCTGCAGCCGAGCGGCCCAGAAGGGCAGAGAGCTCTTCGGCACGGAGAAGACGGTGGTGCCGACCTCGCCGGTGCCGAAACGGCCGCGCGCGATGTGCGGGAACGGGAAGTAGGTCATGACGGAGCCGGGCGTGCCGACCTCATCGCCATAGTAGAGGTGATAGACATCCGGCGAGTCGAAATTGACCGTCTTCTTGACGCGGCGCAGGCCGAGAATGTCGGTGAAGAACTGGTTGTTGACCCGCGCATTCGCCGCCATGGAGGTGACGTGATGCAGGCCCTTGATCTGGTTCAGCATGGTCTTGTCCTTTCCGCCTTGTCAGGCTCGATGGCGTGAAGATGGGGCAGAGCGGCGTCAACCGATAGACCGGGCTTGCAGCACGCATTGTTCGACTTTTGGAAACGCTCTCGCCTCAGCGTTCACTGATATTCGCGCTGGACTACGTGGTTCGGCATCTTGTTCTTCTTCGTTGGCGACACAGTTTTCTCCTGCCCAAAGCAGCGGCGGAGACGGAAGATGGTGGACTGGCGCGGTCTCTGCCGAATTTATTTGACGGAAGCGGTGCTCCTGCGGTCGATCCCGGTCGGCATCGTCATCGCCGCCGGCGTCGTCGCTACGAGCTGGACCCATATCCTCCTCAGCGACCATCAGGATCTTGTCGTCCATACCTATGTGGCGATCGACACGACCAAGGATGTCCTGATCGGCCTCGTCGATGCCGAGACCGGGCAGCGCGGCTATCTGATCAGCGGCGAACGCCGCTATCTGGACCCATATGACAAGGCACTGGAGCGGCTGACGGCGATGCGCGCTGGTCTGCGCTCGCACCTTTCCGACAATGAGGACCAGCTGGCGCGCGTGCGTCAGTTGAACGGGCTGATCGACGAGAAGCTGACGGAGTTGAAGGACTCCATCGCGCTTCACGACAGCGCCGGCAGCGAGGCGGCGCGAAGGCGCGAGATCGAGAATATGGAAAAGGCGACCATGGACCAGATCCGCGTCGTGATCGGGACGATCACCGAGGCGGAGAAGGCGCTGCTCGAGGCCCGCCAGGCGGAAGTCGACCATGACGAGACGCGCATCCGCATCGTGGCGATCCTGGTCGGCCTTGCCTCCTTCCTCACCCGCGCGGCGATCGAGTTCTATCTCGCGCGGCGTGGCATCGGCCAGGAGCAGGCAGCCGCAACCCGCCGCTGACCGAAAGGGATCAGGTCCACGGCTGCAACAGCACGGCCGCGAGCGCTAGCAGCAGCGTCGGTGGCATGATGATGAAGCCGAGCTTCAGGAAGGCCCAGGCGCCGAAGGAGAGCCCCTCGCGTCTCAGCGCCGTCAGCCAGAGAATGGTGGCGAGCGAGCCGGTGACCGAGAGGTTCGGCCCGATATCGATCCCGACGAGGATCGCATCCACCACCTTGTCCGGCAGGGCGGCGGCGGTCGTGAAGGCGCCGGCCATGAGGCCCAGCGGCAGATTATTGGTGAGATTGGTGCCGAAGGCGAGCGCGGCGCCGGCGGCAAGGGCGCCGAGCTCGGGATGGGCGCTCAGCGGCGGCTGGAGCACAGCGACCAGGAGTTCGCTGAGCCCGCTCAGCTCCAGCGCCCGAACGATGACAAAAAGGCCGGCGACCAGCGCCAGCGTCGCCCAGGAGACCTCCTTGACGAGCGGCAGCGGGTTCGAGCCTTCGCCGATCGTCACGGCGAGAGCTGTGAGCAGGCCGGCCGCGAGCGTTGGCAGGCCGAGTTCGAGGCCGAGGAAGGAGGCGGTGAGCAGCACCACCGCGCCCGCGGCGAGACCGACCGCGGCAATCCGCCCGCCCCTGGAAAGCGCCGGGATCGGCACCGCGCTGTCCGCCGTGCCGCTGAGCTCTGCGCGCTGCGTCCAGCGCAGCAGCAGGTAGGTGCCGAGAATGGCGGCGACCGATGGCAGCGCGAAGCGGGCAAGCCAGGGCCCAAGCGCCGGCAGATCCTCGCCGAAGACCACCAGATTGGCCGGGTTCGAGATCGGCAGCACGAAGGAGGCGGCATTGGCGACGAAGGCGCAGACCAGCAGATAGGGGATCGGCGTCGAGACCTTGGCGGCGCGCGCCACGGCGATGACCGCCGGGGTCAGAACCACGGCTGTCGCATCGTTCGACAGGAAGATCGTGACCAGCGTGCCCATCAGATAGACGAGGGCGAAGAGACGCTGCGGCGATCCCCGCGCCGCGCGGGCCGCATGGGCGGCGAGATAATCGAACAGCCCCTCGCGCCGTGCCGTCTCGGCGAGCAGCATCATGCCGGCCAGGAAGAGATAGACGTCGAGGCCGGAGAGCACGCCGGTCATCGCCTCGGCCAGCGGCAGCAGACCGATCAGGACCAGGAGCGCCGCGCCGGCGACGGCGAAGATCCATTCCGGCCAGCGGAAGGGACGGAAGATGACGCCGAGAACGGTGAGGGCGCTGAGCACCCATGTCGCAAGATGTGCGCTAAACAACATAGACTGGCCTTGGAAAAAGCGGGAGGCGGCAAAGCCGCTCTATGCCCGAGAACGCGCCGCCCGTCGACCGGGCCCTCCGCAAGCCCGGTCTGACAAAAAATCAGGCCGGGCTTCGGTAAGCGAGTGCTCAATCGCCGGAGCAGGCGGCGGCGACCTTGGGGCTGGAGACGAGCCAGATGACGAGGCCGCAGACCGCAAAACCGGCGAGCACGAGATAGGCGGCGGAGAAGCCGTAGCGCGCGACGATCATGCCGGCGATGGCGGGGCTGAGCGAGGCGCCGATGCCCTGCACCGTCATGACAGCGCCAAGCCCGGCATTGATATGGCCGCTGCCGCGCAGCATGCGGGCGACGAGGCCTGGCACCGCCACGCCGAGCAGACCGGCCCCCACACCGTCCAGCATCTGCACCGGGATCAGCGCATAGGGGCTCGGCCAGAGGCCGGCGATCAGCCCGCGCACCGGCAGGGCGACGAGGGCCGCGACCAGAAGCAGGAAATAGCCCCGCCGCCCGGCAAAACCAGCTGCCAGGAGCGCGACCGGGATCATGGTCAGCTGCGCGATGATGACGGTGGCCGCTGTGTAGGAGACGGGGTCGGAGAGGAGGTTCTGGAGGCTGGTTGGCTGGGAAACGGGTTCCGCTGCCGGCCGACCGGACGTCGCCTGGCCGGGCGGCACAGCAGTCGCGCCCGAGGAAGCGGTGCCGGGCGCACCGGCGGCCTGGTTGCCTGCCGCCTGGCCGCCCCCATTTTCGCCGTTCCCCGGCTGGCTGCTTGCTGCCTGACCCTCGGCATTCCCGCCGCTTTCCGCCTGTGTCGCCACCTGCTGGCCGAGCAGCGGCAGCATGGCGCCATTGCCGAAGTGGAAGAGCATCAGCGTGGCCGCGAGGATCAGCAGCGGCGTCGACCGCCACAACACGCTGAACCCCGAGGGCGGATCGCTCTCGCCGCCCTCGCGCTTCTCGATGCCACGGGCGGCATCATGGTCGATATCCTCCGGCTTGATCATCAGCACGGCGAGGATGGAGCCGGCTGCCATGGCGGTCATCAGTGCGAAGACGGCGGTCAGGCCGAATTCATAACCGAAGAAGCCGGCACCGGCAGCGGCGAAGACATTGCCGCCATGGTTCCAGGCCTCGTTGCGGCCAAGCTGTCCGGCAAGCCCCTTCTGGCCGACAAGACCGAGCGTCAGGCCGGCAATGGCCGGACCGATGGCGGCTCCGGCAATGCCGGTGGCGATTTGCGAGGCGGTGACGAAGGGGACGGTCGGCACGAAGAGAATGGCCAGCGACGCGATGATGACGAGCGCGGCGCAGAAGGCGACCATGAAGCGCTTGGCGCGCGAGGCATCGGCCAGCGCTCCGAGCGGCGTGGTCGCCAGCATGCCGGCAATACCGCCGACCGTCATGACCACGCCGATGGTGGCCGGGCTCCAGCCCTGGCCGATCAGGAAGATGCCGAGAAAGGGCCCGAGCCCATCCCGCACATCCGCCAGGAAAAAATTGACCGCGCTCAAGGCTCGGACGGAGCGCGAACGGCGCTCCGCCGGGACCGGAGCAACTTGCGCCGCCACAGTGCTCATAACCATTCCTTGAAAAGAAACTGACCGCCAAACCATACAGAGGAAAACCGGCACTCAACGCATCGCTGATTCAAAGGTTTCTCCATAAGCGGGCAATATTTTTGTCGGCGCTTACGCGGCGGTTTCGACCGCTCGTCCGTAAAGCGCTGTAAGCCGGCCGGCATTGGCGCAGGTCGCTGGCCGTGAGCGTCTGGAGGCCGGGCACATGGGAGGCAAAAGCATTCAGGCGGCCTGTACCGCCTTGATCTTCTCGGGACCACCGACGATGCCGGCGAAATCCTGCCAGACGCCCTGCGCACCCTGCTGCCATGCGGCAAGATTTTCAGGCTTGAGCACCGCGCCGCCGTGGGCCTTCGCCTCCTCGACCGAGCGCGCTTCATCGGCGACGATCAGGGCGTTGAAGGCTGCTGCTCCCTCGCGCGTGGCCTCGGTGAAAACCATCTTCTGCGCGTCGCTCAATCCTGACCAGAAGCTCTGGGCGTAGAAGATCACGCCGGAGGCCCAGATATGGCCGGTCTCGGTGAGATAGGGCACGACCTCGTAGAGCTTGAAGCCGGCATAGGCGGATTTCGTCAGGTCCATGGCATCAGCGACGCCGGTCGACAGGGCATTGTAGGTCTCGGTGATCGGGATGCCGACCGGCGTGCAGCCGAAGGCGCTCCAGAGCTTGGTGTGGAGCGGGCTCTGGATGACGCGGATCGTCTTGCCCTTCAGTTGCTCCGGCCGGGTGGTCGGCTCCTTAGCGAGCAGGTGGCGCGCGCCGTAGTTGATGAAACCGCCGACGGCGAAATTCTGTGCTGCGAGCTTCGCCGCCAGATCGGCGCCGATATCGCCCTCCACCGTCCGGCGGACATGGTCTGCATCGCGGAACAGGAAGGGCAGATCGAGGATCTGCAGCTCCGGCACCCAGCCGGACAGCGAGGAGACGGTGGAGAGCCCCGCCTGGATGGACCCGAGCCGCGCGCCTTCAGCCACCTGCTTCTCGCCGCCAAGCGCACCGTTCTTGACGATGTTGAACCGGAACTCGCCCGGAAGCTTTGCCTCGACCAGATCACGAATCTTCAGCCAGACCTTGGTTTCGGGCTTGTCGTCGCCCAGCAGCGAGGCGACGGTGAGCGTCGTGACACGGGCGGCCGCGGGACGGATGAGGCCGGGGGCGGCAAGGGTTGTGCCGGCGGCCGTGGCACCGGCAAGAAGCAAACGGCGGGTGAGAAGGGTCATGTCGATCTCCTGTGATCGGCGGGTCAGATGAGAAGAGCCCAGGTGCAGAGCAGCCCGAGCGAGACCAGAAGGGCGAGAAGATAGGGAAGCACGGCGCGAAACAACGCCGCCGCGGGGACGCGGGTGACGCCGCTTACCACATAGACCAGCATGCCGAGCGGCGGCGTCAGGCCGTGGATCATCAGATTGACGACAAGGATGACGCCGAAGAGGATCGGATCGATCCCGGCAGTCGTGGCGGCCGGCAGCAGGATGGGCCCGAGCAGCAGGATCGCCGCGCCGATATCGAGCACCAGCCCCACCATCAGCAGGATGAGGTTGGAGAGGAGCAGGACTGCAAGCGCGCTGCCGCCGAGAAGCGTCACGGCCTCGCCGACCAGGCCCGCGACGTCGTCGACGGCCAGAAGGAAGGCGAAGGGTCCGGCCGTGCCGATCAGCAGGCCGATCGCCGCCGCCTCGCGCGCCGCCTCTCGAAACACCGCAAGCAAACGGCCGGGGCCAAGCCGGGCGAAGAGCGCCAGGCCGAGCGTGTAGAGCGCCGCCAGTGCCGCAGCCTCCGTCGTCGTCACGATGCCGATGCGGATGCCGATGACAACGATCGCACCGAGCCCGAAGGCCGGCAGGGCGGCGAATGCGGCCCGCAGACGCTCGGGCCCGCTGGTCCGCGCTGTCGGCGCGCGATCTGCCACCGTAAAGTGGATGGCAACGGCGAGGCAGGCGGCCATGACCCCACCGGCGAAGAATCCGTCGACCAGCAGGGCGCCGACCGACAGATTGGTGGCGGCGGCGAGCAGGAGGAAGGCGATCGAAGGCGGGATGATATTGTCGAGCACCGATGTAGCGGCGATGATCGCGCCGGCCCTTGCCGGCGGCAGTCCATGGCGCACGAGTTCCGGCTGAAAGGTGGCAGCGCCGAAGGCGGCATTGGCGACCGAGGAACCGGAGGCGCCGGAGAACAGCACACTGGTGAGCAGCGTCGTCTGCGCGAGCCCCGCCCGGCGATGCCCGACCAGGCTTGCCGCAAACCGCACCAGCTGCCGGGCCGCCCCCGAGGCGGTGAGCAGTCCGCCGACCAGCAGGAAGAAGGGGATGGCAAGCAGCAGAAATTTCGACAGGCTGCTGACGGTGGTCGAGACGATGGCAGGTTCCGGCAGACTGCTGCCGAAGGCGATGGCGACATAGGCACCGGTGAGGAAGGCATGGCTAAGCGGCGCCGCAACCACCAGCCCCAGCGCGGCTGTGAGCGCGAGAAACAGGCTCGGCGGCAGGGCGCTCTCGACCGCAAGCAAGGGGATGGCGAGATAGACCACGCCGGCCAGCGCCAGCGAAAGCGCGAGGCCGGCGCCCCGGCCCTCTTCCAGCCGCCGCAGGACAAGCACGATCAGGATCAGCCCGCCACCGGCGCCCAGCAGGCCGAAACGGATCCACTCCGGCAGACCGAGCGTCGGCGAGACACCACCCAGCATCTGCATGATCTCGCCGCCACCGAACAGCAGGATCAACGCCGAAAGAAGACTGAAACCATCGGACAGCAGAGCGGCGATGCGTGCCGTTCGAGGTGGCAAAAGCCGGACGAAGACATCGAGGCGCATGGCAAGCGCGCCGCCGAGGCTGAGCGGCGCACCGAGCGAGATCAAAGCCACATGCAGCCAGATGGCAAGCTCCTCCAGGCCGATAAAGCCGGTCGAGAACAGGTAGCGGGCTGCAACCCCGGTCAGGACGAGACCGAGCAGCAAAGCGAGCACCAGCGCCGCCAGCGTCCCGAGCACGGTCTCGAGCCCGGCACGCAGCCGTGCGGCGGTCGCGGCCAAAGTGCGGGCCCGACGTTTCGGCAAAGATGCATCAAGCCTCATCACCCGTGCTCGGCCTCGATCATTGCGGTGCAGGTCCTGATAGTCAGCAAGCTGAAGTGCCGGAGACGTGGTGACGGCGAGTGCGCCCATGAGGCGCGCCCTTGTCGCGCAGGCGGCGCGCCCTTGTCGCGCAGGCGGCGCCCTTCTTCAAGCATTTCTTGAAGGAAGCCGTAGATCATCCCGACGCGCCGTTCTCCGGTTTTGGTCGCGATGGCCCATCGATCGCCGGGTCGCGGACCCTTCGCGCAAGCAGTCCGTCTGTGGAACCCTCTCGGCGACGCCAGGCTCACCCATCGATGAAGGCTGCGAGTTCATCTGGCGTGCCCTTTGGAAAAGCCTGCTTGAGGTAATCGAGAAAGGCGGAGACGCGGGCGCTGAGCAGGCGACGGGTGGGGTAGAGAGCCCAGAGCGCGATGTCCGACCCCTCCACCTCGCCCCAGAGCACCAGGCGGCCCGCTTCGAGATCCTTCGTCACCAGCGAGATCGGCAAGCGTGCCACGCCCGTTCCGGCCCGGACCGCATCCCGCACCATGACAAGCGAGGACAGCGCGAGAACCGGCTCCGTCGCGATTATCACCGGCTTGGCCTTGCGCCGCAGTCGCCAGTCTCGCCGATCCTCCAGCCTTCGCACAACGCTGCGCACAGGTGAACCGTCCCCGGGAAAGGCGATATCGGCTGCGGCCACCACGACCAGCCGATCATGCATCAGGATGCGCCCGACCAGGCTTTCATCCGGATCCGGATTGACGCGAATGACGAGATCATAGCCCTCCTCCACCATGTCCACCGGCCGGTCCTCGGTCGTCACCTCCAGCTGCACCTGCGGATGGCGAGCCTGGAAGCCGGCGGCAATGCGCCCCATGGCGGTCTGCGCGAAGAGCAGCGGCGCGCTGAGGCGAAGCCGGCCCCGAGGCTCGGCGCCGCTGGCGGCGAGACTGGCGGCCGTCTCGTCGATCGCCGCGAGCAGGATCGCGGTTCGCTCATAGAGTGCGCGCCCCTCCTCGGTGAGCTTCAGCGCACGTGCCCCGCGTTCGAAAAGACGCAGGTCGAGTGCCGCCTCCAGCTCGGAGACGCGGCGTGACAGCGTGGCCTTCGGCCGACCGGTCAGCCGCGCCGCTTTTCCGAAGCCGCCATGTCTGGCGACGAGATTGAAATCCGACAAAGCAAGCAGATCCATCGTTCCACCTGTGAGACAGCGGGTCCAAATCCGTTGTCTATCGGCTCACCTGTGAACCGAGCATAGTTGGTTCGTCAAGGCAAACCAAGCAATGAAGGAGATCATGTCATGACCATTCTCGTTACAGGCGCTACCGGCCGCGTCGGCCGCCATGTCGTTTCAGAGCTCGTCGCCCGCGGCGCCGCCGTGCGGGTCCTGACCCGCGATCCCGCCAAGGCAACGTTTCCGCAAGAGGTCGAGGTGGCACAGGGCGACCTGCTCGATGTCACCGCTCTGCGCCAGGCCATGCAGGGCGTCAGCACGCTGTTCCTGCTCAATGCCGTCACCGGAGACGAGTTCTCCCAGGCGCTGATTACGCTCAACCTGGCCAAGGAGGCCGGTATCGAGCGGTTGGTCTATCTCTCGGTGCTCAATGCCGACCACTTCGCCAATGTGCCGCATTTCGCCGTCAAGTCGGGCGCCGAGAGGATGATCGCCGCAAGCGGTTTCGGCGCCACGATCCTGCGGCCCTCCTACTTCATCGACAACGACCTGATGATCCGCGACGTCATCCTCGATCACGGCGTCTATCCGATGCCGATCGGCGCCAAGGGTGTCGCCATGGTCGATGCGCGCGATATCGCGGAACTCGCCGCCATCGAGCTGATCCGGCGTCACGATGCGCCGGCCCGCCTGGCGAGCGAGACGATCAATGTGGTCGGCCCCGATGCGCTCACCGGCGCCGATGTGGCGGCTCTCTGGTCGGAACGGCTGAGACGGACGATCCACTATGGCGGCGACGACCCGGCCCCGTTCGAGCAGGCGCTTGGCACCTTCATGCCGGTCTGGATGGCCTATGAAATGCGGCTGATGGCCGAACGCTATGTCAGCGATGGCATGCTGCCCGAGCCGGGCGATGTCGAACGCCTGACGACGCGGCTCGGCCGCCCGCTCCACAGCTATCGCGACTTCGTGGCCGCGAATGCCGCGCGCGCATGAGGCTCTCGTTACGTCGCGGAGGGGCGCCCGTCTGAGGCGCCCCTTGCCGTTTCGCCGGCAGCCTGCTCAGGCCTTCTGCTCTGCTTCGAGCCGGGCGGCCGCCGCCTCTGTCGCAGCCAGGCGCCGATCCAGCATCGGCTTCATCGCCGCCCGCACGGACTCGACCACGGCCGGATCCGCGCGTGCCGGCGAACCACTCGTGAAAGGCGGCTGCGGATCATATTCCATCTGCAGCTGGATCGCCTGGGCCCGTTCTGGCCCGAGCAGTTCGGACGCGACGGTCAAGGCGAAGTCGATACCCGAGGTGACGCCGCCGCCGGTGATGCGGTTGCGGTCCCGCACGACGCGCTCGGCCACGGGAATAGCGCCGAAGCGCGCCAGCTGCTCGCGCGAGGCCCAATGGCTGGTGGCGCGGTAACCGGTCAAGAGCCCGGCCGCGGCCAGGACCAGGGACCCGGTGCAGACGGAGGTGACGAGCCGGCAGCCCGGCGCGATCCGGCGCAGGAAGTCGAGCACGACCCGATCCTCCATCAACTCGATCTGCCCGGGGCCGCCCGGCACGCAGATCAGATCGAGCGTGTCACACTGGTCGAAAGTCGCCGTCGGCAGGATCGTCAGCCCGGTATCGGCACGAACCGGATCCAGCGTCTTCCAGAGCAGCGAGACCTCCGCGCCCGGCATGCGGAAGAAGACCTCGGCCGGACCGGTCAGGTCCAGCTGAGTGAGTTTCGGAAAGAGCATCAATCCTATACGCATCGGTCTGGTCCTGCTCGCCTCTCTCTCTGGCCCGGTCCCGGTTTTCAGGACAATACCTAGCCCGCTTGTGTCTGCCGACGACCCCGCGGCTACGACCGCGGTTCCGCCAGAAGCCCGCTCGCCAGCGCCTGGAAGGCCTGAACCGCCTTCGGCAAGGTCGCCTTCGGATCCGGCGCGGCGGCAACGAAGAGCGCGGCATTGAGCGCAGCGCCGCAGAGCAGCCGCGCGGCGGCTTCCGCATCCACCGGCTTCAGAAGCTCAAGGGTGAGAAGGCGCTCGACCGCCTCCCTGGTCACCTGCAAACAGCTGTTCTGGCTTGGCCATTGCGAGGGATCGCCGAGCACGGCGGGCCCGTCGAGCAGGACGATGCGCTGCACCTCCGGCTCCAGCGCCATTTCGATATAGGCTGCACCCTCCGCCAGCAGGCCCTGCCACTCGTCCCCTGCCGATGCCGCCCGCCGCTGTGCGCGCTCTGCCATATCGGTGTCGATCTCCTCGACCACCGCGGCGAAGAGGCCGCGCTTGTCACCGAAATTGTGATAGAGCGCGCCGCGCGTCAGCCCCGCCTCCGCCGTCAGCTCGTCCATCGAGGCTGCGGCATAGCCCTTGGTCGAAAACGCCCGCCGGGCGGCGGCAATGAGCTTCTGCCGGTTTTCCTGCATCGTTTCGAGCCGCTTGCCGGCCATCCGTGCTTCTCCTTTGACATACGTGGCGTATGTCAGTTTGACATACGCTCTGTATCCGAGTATTTACATACGAGCCGTATATCAAATTTCGGCCCGATGGCAAAGCCGTCGGCAATCAGCAGGAGACACCCCATGACCAAGCGCCAACCGATCTATCCCGCCGGCCGCCACGCCCTCTATGACGAGCACGGCTATTCACCCGCCATTCCCGCCGGCGCGTTCCTCTTCGTATCTGGCCAGGTCGGCAGCCGCGAGGACGGCACGCCCCATCCCGATTTCGAGCAGCAGGTTCGCCTCGCCTTCGAGAACCTGAAGGCCGTCCTGGCGGCGGCCGGCGCGACACTGGACGATATCGTCGACGTGACCACGTTCCACACCGATCCGAAGACCCAGTTCGACACCGTCCTCGCTGTCAAGCAGGACTATTTCCCGGAGAAGCCCTATCCGACCTGGACCGCGATCGGCGTGACCTGGCTCTCGGGTTTCGACTTCGAGATCAAGGTGATCGCCCGCCTGCCGCAGGCCGCCTGACAAGCATCACCGAGCGCCGCGCTCTTCGGCGCGGCGCTCGCGATTGAGGGTTGCGGCGATGCGGCAGTTTCGCCGCCGGCCCTGTCAGTTCCGGCGGACCGCCATAGCTAAGCGCTCGAGACTTGTCGAACGAGCCCGCGCGGCACTATGCGCTGGCTCAATCCAGGAGCGCCGCCATGTCCAGCCCCGAGCAACGCCTTGCCAACCACGTCGCCATCGTCACCGGCGCCAGCTCCGGGATCGGCATCGCCGTCGCCGAGGCGCTGGGGCGCGCTGGCGCCGCGGTGATCGTCAATTATCACTCGCAGGAGGAGCCGGCGCAGGATCTCGTCGACCGGCTCAAAAAGGCCGGCGGCCGGGCGCGCGCCATGAAGGCCGATGTTTCCAAAGAGGAAGATGTGCTCCGCCTCTTCGATGAGACGGTGCAGGCCTTCGGCCGCGTCGACGTCTTGGTCGCCAATTCCGGCGTCCAGAAGGACGCAGCGATTGCCGAGATGACGCTTGATGACTGGAATACGGTGATCGACATCAACTTGACCGGCCAGTTCCTTTGCGCCCGCGAGGCGGTGCGGCGCTTCCGTAGCCAGGACCGGCAGGGCCGCCCGGCCCGCAGTGCCGGGACGATCATCGCTATGAGTTCTGTCCATGAGGTCATTCCCTGGGCCGGCCACGTCAACTACGCCACGGCCAAGGGCGGCATCCGCATGCTGACCCGCTCGCTCGCCCAGGAAGTGGCGGCCGATGGGATCAGGGTGAACGCGATCGCGCCGGGCGCCATCCGCACGCCGATCAACAAGGAGGCCTGGGAGAGCGAGGCGGCGCTTGAGAAGCTTCTGCGCCTCATCCCCTACGGTCGCATCGGCGAGCCGGAGGATGTGGCGCGCGCCGCGGTATGGCTAGCGAGCGACGAGGCCGACTATGTGACCGGCACGACTCTCTTCGTCGATGGCGGCATGGCGCTCTATCCGGAGTTCCGCGACAATGGCTGAGCCGCCCCGCGCGATCGGCGAGCATGGCATCATCGGCGACATGGAGACGGCGGCGCTCGTCGCCTGCGACGGCACGATCGATTATCTCTGCTGGCCAGCCCTCGACAGTCCCTCCGTCTTCGCCGACCTGCTCGACCCCGGCAAGGGCGGCGCCTTCTCGATCACCCCTGCGCTTGATGATCCACGCAGCCTCCAGCTCTATCTGCCGGAGACCAATGTCCTGACCACCCGCTTCATGGCCGAGGAAGGCAGCGCGGAGATCCTCGACATCATGCCGCATCCGGATGCGCGGCCGCGGCCGAGCGAGGCGGCGCGATGCCTGATCCGTCGCGTCAGCGTGACGCGCGGCACGATCCGCTTCTCCGCCTGCTGCGCGCCGCGCTTCGACTATGCCCGCGAGACGCCGAAGCTGGCGATCGACGAAAACGGCGCCCGCTTCACCGGCAAGACCCTGATGCTGCAGCTCTTCGCCTCCGTGCCGCTTGAGGCCGACGGCGACGCAGCCAGCGCCAGCTTCACGCTCTCGGCTGGCGAGAGCGCTTGGTTCGTGCTGGGTGACGCCGACCTTACCCGGCCGGACGATGCAAAGATCCTGGAAGAAATCGCCGCCACCACCGACGCCTGGCGCCGTTGGACCGCGCAATCCTCCTATAAGGGCCGCTGGCGGGAAGACGTCATGCGCTCGGCCCTGGCGCTCAAGCTTCTCACTTCGCGCCGTCACGGCTCGATCGCCGCCGCTGCCACCTTCTCCCTGCCGGAGGCGACCGGGGCTGGGCGGAACTGGGATTACCGCGCGGTCTGGATCCGCGATGCCTCCTTCACCGTCTATGCCTTCATGCGGCTCGGCTTCATCGACGAGGCCAAGCATTTCGGACGCTGGGCCGGCGCCCGGGTCATGGCGTCGGACAGCGACCACCCGCTGCGGATCATGTATGCGATCGACGGGACGGAAGCGGCCGACGAGGACGAACTGCCGCACCTTGCCGGCTATGCCGGAAGCCGGCCGGTGCGTATCGGCAATGCCGCCCATTCGCAGAGCCAGCTCGATATTTTCGGCGAGCTGATGGACAGCGTCTACCTCACCAACAAATATGGCGAGGCAATCAGCCACAAGGGCTGGTCGCATGTGGCCGGCATCGTCGACTATGTCATCGCCAACTGGCAGAAGCCGGATGCCGGTATCTGGGAGATCCGCGCCGAGCCGCGGCATTTCCTCCACTCGCGCGTCATGTGCTGGGTGGCGCTTGACCGGGCGATCCGCCTCTCGATCAAGCGTTCCCTGCCAGCGCCGCTCGTCCGCTGGACCGAATGCCGCGATGCGATTGCCGCCGATATCTGGGAGAATTTCCGCCATCCCGAGCACGGCTATTTCGTACAGGAGCGCGGCGGAACCGAGCTCGATGCCGCCCTGCTCATGATGCCGCTCGTGCGCTTCGTCTCCTCCACCGATCCGGTCTGGCTGAAAACGCTCGACGCCATCCGCGACCAGCTCTGCGACGACGGCCTCGTCTATCGCTATCGCACCCATGACGGTCTCGACGGCGGCGAAGGGGCGTTTACCACCTGCACCTTCTGGCTGGCCGAATGTCTGGCGCGTGCCGGGCGGCTGACCGAAGCACAGCTGGTGCTGGCGAAAGGCCGGCGCTACGCCAACGCGCTCGGCCTTTACTCCGAAGAACAGGACCGACGCGGCCTCCACCTCGGCAACTTCCCCCAGGCGCTCACTCACCTGGCCTTCATCAGCGCCGCCTACTTCACCGACCGCCGCCTGGACCCCTCTCATCGACCGAACTGGCAGCCGTAAGGCTGGTGGTGCGGTGACGCTTCGCAAAGGACGGGACGGTTGGTCGACTACGGAGCGAGGATGCGACGCACGTCGATCCAGAAATGCGCACCAAGACCATGAAATGAGTAATGGTGCCCGGAGGCGGATTTGAACCACCGACACGCGGATTTTCAATCCGCTGCTCTACCAACTGAGCTATCCGGGCCTCTCTTCTCCGGCAGGGCCGGCGGGACGTGGCGTCCCTGTGAAGCGAGCGGGGTTATAACAGCTTGCTCGTCGGTGTCCAGCCGCAAAATGCGGTTTTTTGCCTGGGCCAGACCGACGGGGTGAAGATCGGGAAAAGCAAGGCCTTTGACGGGTTTGCGTGCAAGGCGTCTTATCGATTTCACCAAGCGGAGCGCTAGGCGCCGCCCCTAAAACTGCGCCGCGCCAGCCCCCCGCCGCCTCGTCGCTCAGGCAGAGGGCCCGGCTCACTCGCTGTAGACGAACCCATCGACCAGGCGGGCATATTCGCGTTCGGGGACGCCGTAGGAGCCAGCGGCGAGCTCGAGCAGCTTGGCGCGACTCACGATGCGGACGCTGCCGCGGGTCGAGCGGATGGCATGCTCGCCCTCGAGAATATGCAGCTGTTCGGTCACGCCCGAGCGCCGTACGCCGAGCATCAAAGCAAGGAAATCATGGGTAATCGGCAAATCGTCGCCTTCCAGCCGATCGTGACACATCAGGAGCCAGCGGGCGAGGCGCTGATACATGGTATATTTTGCGGCGGCGAGAACCGAATAGGCGAGTTGCAGTTCGCAAGTATGGACATAGCGCAACAGGAGTTCGCGCGCGCCGCGATGATCAAGCAGGGCCTTGAAGGTCGAAACCTTGACCTGCAGGCCATGGCCGGCCGCCTGCATGAAGGTCTTGTTGGGCGTATGATCAACGCCAAGCACGGTCGAATAGCCCGAGAGCCCTTCATAGCCGACATGGCGGACCTCGACGCTCTTGCCGTCGGGACTGCGGGTGACGAGGGAGCCGAGACCGCTTTCGAGGAAGTAGATCTTCTCGATCGGCTGTCGGGGCTCGACGAGCGTATAGTGAACCGGAAGCGCGACAGGCACGAGACGCGGCTTCAGATAGTCGAAGGCATCCCTCGGCAGTCTCTTCAAAATGGTGTTCTTCACCGACTCTTGGGTCAGGTCAGTGTCATGTGCAGTCACAGATGAGTGGCCTTCCTATCGAAACGGAGAGGCGCACATTATTAAGCCGTCTCCTCTCGCGCTATCGGTCTGAAGAGTGGGTACGGTATCGGACAATATTGAAACGCTGCAATGTTTTAGCATGTTCCCGCAGCTTAGCCAGGAGCGCCAAAACAGGAACAAGCATCAAGGCGGCGAACGACGCCGCCAAAGCGGCTGGTCCTGCGATATGTTTGCCATGACTTTCTAATTCTTCCCCCGCTTCAACGCGGCTCAAGCGAGATCCGCCAGGTGACGGTAGAGCTGCCCCGCATCGGCGGGGGCCTCTTCCTCCTCGTCCTCCGGGGCTTCGCCGCGCGGCTGGCCGCGGCCTTCGCCTCGGCGCTCCTCCGCCTCAGTGTCGTCCTGGCCTTCCTGATGCTGCGGCTCGGCCTCCTCGTCGGTGGACGGCCGATCGGGAAGAGGGGCATAGGGTACGGTCAGGAATGGCAGCAGGAAGGGTTGGATCGCTGCGGCGGCGGCTGGCAGAGGCGAAGGCAGGGTGGCCAGAGCGTCAGAGGCGGCCGCCGGCGTCGCCACCAGACCTTCCGCCAACCGAGCGGATGCCGCATGCGCCGCACTGCCGGCCGGCGGATCGGCATCGACGGTCGCATGGGCACTGGCAGAGGCGCCGGGCGTCTTGGCTGGCGCGGCCGAAGCCTCCTGCTCGGCAAGACCGTGCGGCGGCGCAGGCGGCGCTTCCGCATCTTCACGCGGACCGGCCAGCATGAAGAACAGCGTCTCCCATTCGTCGAAGGAGGCTTGCGCCGGCTGCGCAGCGGCAGGCGGCATCGACGGGCCCATCGCTGGCCGTGGGAGCGGCAGTCGTGCAGCCTCCTCCTCCCCGTGCCTTTCCTCGCCGCGCAACTCGGTTCCTCGTTCCGGGAGGCGAGAAACACGCGGCGGTGTCTCCGTCGGCACCCGCTCGGATGGTCCGTGACCCAACGACGGGCCCCGGCCAGGGATAAGGGATTGGTCCGCGCCGGGTTCGGATCTCGACAGGAGGTTGCCCGCCGCAATCGAGGCGGGATGGGCGGAGACCGAACGCGCGGCGCGATCCGGCGATGAAGGCAACGCCACTGCCTGGGTCGAGCCGGCAGCCGACGGCGGAACCGGCCGGGTCGAACCGATCAGGGCCTCCGCCGTCCTCCGGTTCTGCGGGTGATCGGCCGCATGTGGCTGGCCGTTCGAAGGCCGGCTGTTTCTTTCGCCGAGCGATGCCTGATCGTCGCTGGGTGGCGTCAGATCGACGTCCGCGCTCGGGACGATTGGCTCCTCCCCGGCAAACCGCGACAGTGCGGCGCCCCAGGTGATCTCGACAGCGCGGGCCATGGCCTTCAGGTCCTTGGCGAGAAAGGCGGCGGCTTCCTTCAGCGTCGGGATCGGATCGCCGGCAAAGGGTCCCTGATCCCAGAAGTCAGGAGCCGATACCGCCTCATCGACGGGCCACGCCGGATCGCCGGCACTGCCCTGCGGCTGGCTTTCTACCGGGCCGGACATCTCGGGCGCGACTGCCCGCTGGTCCTCACCATGCGGCGCCGCCCCTGTGGCTGATGCCGTCGTTTCGCCCGCGCCATAGGCCTGCCGCAGCGCCGCCTGCAGTTCCGGTGCGCTGCCGATCACCGTCGAGGGATGGGTTGCGGCAGCGTGAACCGGCAGAGGCTGCTGAATGACCGGCGGGCGAAAGGGCGTCTCGTCCCGCTCGGGCAGGTGCGGCCCGCTCATCGGCGGAAGCGGCTCGCCTTTCGGCAGGAGATCGAGAAGGTTGCCGTTCTTGAGGCTCTCGACCAGCAGCTTCAGCGCCGCGATCAAGCTCTGCTGCGTCAGTTGCTTGTCGAGGAGCGCGCGAGCCGCCGGCGGCATCTGCTCCATATGGGCGATCAGCCGTTTCGCAAAGGCAGCGAGGCCCTCCTGCGGTTGCGGCGGCAGGTTGACGATCTGGCCGAGGGCCTCGGTCAGCCGGGCCAGCGCCATGCGGGTGTCTGGATCGGCGGCGGGGAGGTCCTTCAGCACCACTTCGAGCACATGCAGGATCGTGTCGAAGCGGCGCGTGGTGCTGCCGAGCAGCGAGCGATCCCGCGATGTTCCGCCATCGGCCAGGGCCGCAGCGGCACTCCTGGCGATGACGGGTGCCATTGTTCCGGTCTCCGATCCGGACCGGCGGACCATGATGGTGAGCCTGCAGCGCGCCGGTCCGGCTGCGGGCGCCGACGTCGGCCGGCTTGGGCATGGGATAACCTGCGCAAACGCATCATGCGTGGGAATGTCGATCGGAGACGGCGGATCGGGAGGCTCGGCCTGCGCCACATGCCGCTGGGCAATGCATAAGGGATCGACCAGAGGAGCGTATCGCAGGCCGGTTGACAAAGTGTTACGCCCGCCTCGCTCGTCTTGCGGAGACAAGGCGGCTCCCCTAATCCTGCGGGGCGATCCTCAGGCCGAAAGAGACGAATCGATGAGCGCGCCGAACCTCATTCTCGATACCGACAGCTACAAGTTCGGCCATTACCTGCAATATCCGCCGGGCACGGCCGCGATCTCCTCCTATATCGAGACCCGCGGCGCGCCGGATCTGGTCGATGTCCAGTTCTTCGGCCTGCAGATGTTCTTGAAGGACGCGCTGGCACGGCCGATCACGCGGCGCGACGTCGAGGAGGCCGAGGCGATGGTCACCGCCCATGGCCAGCCCTTCCACCGTGCCGGCTGGATGCACATCGTCGAGGCCCATGGCGGCCTGCTGCCTCTGGTCATCGAAGCGCTGCCCGAGGGCGTCGTTACGCGACGCGGCGTGCCGCTGGTGCAGGTCGCAAACACCGATCCCGCCTGTGCCTGGCTCGTCTCGCATATCGAGACGGCGCTCATCAGGGCGGTCTGGTATCCCTCGACCGTCGCCGGGACGGTGCGGCGCATCAAGCTCGCCTTGGCGGCGGCGCTGGAACGGACCTGCGACACGCCCGAAGCCCTGCTGCCGACTCGGCTTCTCGACTATGGCGCCCGCGGCGTGGCGAGCTATGAACAGGCGGGGATCGGCGGCGTGGCCCATCTCCTCCATTTCACCCAGACGGACACGATGCCGGCGGTCCTCTATGCCCGCCGCTTTTATGGCGCCGAGATGGCCGGCACGTCGATGCCCGCTTCCGAACATTCGACCATGACCGCCTGGGGCGGGGATCGCGAGGCGGAGGCCTTCTCCACCATGATCGACCGCTTCGCCCCGACAGGCGCCTTCGCAGTGGTTTCCGACAGCTACGACATCGCTACCGCCGTCTCGGAGACATGGGGTAAGCGACTGCGCGACAAGGTGAAGGCGAGCGGCGCCACCGTCCATATCCGCCCCGACAGCGGCGACCCCATCGAAACGCCGATCCAGGTCATCCAGCAGCTCGACTATCGTTTCGGCTCCAGCCCCAACCGCAAGGGCTTCAAGGTTCTCGACCGCTCGGTGCGCGTCATCCAGGGCGATGGCATCACGCTTTCCGACATGAACCAGATCCTGAGCCGGCTCGAGGCCTTCGGCTACTCGGCCGAGAATATCAGCTTCGCAATGGGATCGCGCATCCTGCAGCGCGTCGATCGCGACCAGTTCGGCTTTACCATGAAGGCCAATGCCAGGCTGGACCAGGCCGGCAAATGGCACGATGTCTGGAAACGGCCGGCGACCATGAATGTCAAGGCCACCAAGGCCGGGCGCCAAGCGGTGGTTATGGGGGCGCTGGGGCTCGAAGCCGTCCGGCTGGACCAGCTGGCGGGCCGGGACAATCTCCTGCAGCCGGTCTGGCGCAATGGCGCATTGTTGAAGGACTGGTCGCTGCGGGAGGTGCGGGCGCGCGCCGCACAGGCCTGACGCCTTGTCCCAACGTCAAAAACGCCCCACTTTGGAAGCACGGGGCACCTTTCCGGCAGGACGCCCGTCTTAGCACGAGATCAAGGACAGACCGATGGTGGTTCGCCCCCCAAGCTCCTTCACCAATCCCGGCGCGCGTACCACGGGCTTCGATCTTCTCGAATACGAGCTGATGAGCGAGCGCGCTGATGCGCTCGGCCGCCATGGGCTGAAAGTGGAAACCGCTATCGCCCGGCTGGAAGCCTGTTCGGAACCGGCCGAACGGGAGGCGCTTCTCGATGCTGCCGCCGACGCTGTCTGGTCCTTCTTCATCACACGCGAGCTTTGCGGCCTGCGCTCCAACAAGGATGCGATCGCCCGCTATCGCATCCCGCGCGAGGTGATCGCTCGGCTCGGCGTCGTGCGCAAACCGCCGGCCTGAGCTTCCGCCCATCGGGCACCGCGTGTGGGACGCCCGGCCTGTCTCAGGCAGCAACAGGGCTGGCCGCCGGCGCCTTGGCCGCCGCGGCCTCCGCCTTGCGCTTCAGCATTTCGTAAATCCCGTTCTCGTCGACGGAGACCGGGAGAATGCCAGCCCCCTCCTCGTCCGTTCCAGCCGTGCCCGGCCCGCCGGGCCCCGCGCGGGCGATCATCTCGGTCTGTTTCGTTTCGGCCTCGGCCTGCTTGGTCTCGTCCGATTTTCCGGCGGACTCATCCACTGCAGCCTCGGCAGCCTCGGCAGCCTGGACCGCCGTTCGAGACTGCGCATCGGCTGCCTGTTGCTGCTCCACATCCCTCTGTGCAGCCTCGGCACCGGCAGCCAGGGCCACCAGAAGGTCGCTGACATTGGAAACGACGTCTGGAGACGCTGGTGCGTCCGGCTTGTCGTTGGCGGACTCCGGCAACTTGCCCAGCGCTTCGTTCAGCTCCTCCACGGCCTTGCGCGCCTTCTCGACGTCCTCGAGCTTCTCCGAGGCCTCGAGCGCATGGATCTGCTCTTCGCGCTCCTTCTTCGTCTCGGCATCCTCGACCTTGGTCGGATCGGACTTGTCGGTGCGCTCGAGCTTCAGTTCGGCCACCGTCTTCGGATCCGCGGCCTCTTCCAGCCGCTGGATAACCTTGGTCATGTCCTTCGAGGCGAACTTCTCCTCGCGCACCTGCTTGTCCAGAGCCTCCTGAATCGCCTTGGCGGTGTCGCCGGAAGGATTGGCGATGGCCTCGATCATGTCCTTTGCCGTGAAGCCGAGGTCGCGAAGGCCGGATTTCTTTTCCAGTTCGGCCGTGCTCCAGACGAGAGGCTTCCGATAATCGGCAAGGGCCCGGCCGACGCGCTCGCTGTAGGTCACATCGAGTTCCTGTTCGCCCTGCGGTTCGATGCCAAGGCGTTCGACAAGACGCGCGATCGTCTTCGCCATGTCGCTCCGCGGCTCGCCCTTTCGGGCCGGATCGAGCGCCGCTTTCAACTCTTCCACCGAGACAGAAAAGCGCGCCAGGGAGAACCTCTGCATTGGCGGAGGAAGAAAGAACTCGGTCGGGCTGATATGGTCGACCACCACCAGCGCATCCGAGAGCCGCTGAGCGAAATCCGTTCCAAGCTCATCCTTCTCCCGCTGCAGACCGAGGGTCGCCGTGAAGCGGCCGATCAGGGCCTGCATGGCTTCGTCGTCATATTTCTGAGCGCCGAAGAAATGCGCGTTGATCTTGTCGTTCAGCACCTCGTGGCTCTGGCTGCGCTTGGTCTTGGCGGCCAGAAACTCATCGGTCTTCGGAAATTTCCGCCGCGCTTCCTCCTCCTGGAGGCGGCGTTCTTCCGCCTCGTTGACGATCGAGCGCATCAATTGGGTCGACGCCGCACCTGCGGCTTGAGCAGACGGGAGTATCATCGGCTGGGGCCCGCACTGGAGATTGCACAGGCCGCAACTTATAAGGGGCAATGCCCTAATTTAGCGTTAACTATGCGCGAAGATGTCGGTCTCGTTCCAGCCGAGCAGATCGAGCTTGGCGCGGGTCGGCAGGAAATCGAAACAGGATTGTGCGAGCTCCATCCGCTCGTCGCGCAAGAGCCGCTCGGTCAGCCGGTCGCGCAGCGCATGCAGGTGGAGGACATCGGAGGCGGCATAGTCGAGCTGGGCCTGCGACAGCGTCTCCGCTGCCCAGTCGGAGGATTGCTGCTGCTTGGAAATATCGACGTCGAGCATTTCCTTGAGATTGTCCTTCAACCCATGCCGATCCGTGTAGGTGCGCACCAGGCGCGAGGCGATCTTGGTGCAGAAGATCGAGGCGGTGGTGACGCCGAAGGTCTGGTAGAGAACGGCGATGTCGAAGCGGCCGTAATGGAATATCTTCTGACGTGTGGGGTCTGCGAGCAAGGCGGTGAGCCTGGGCGCCTGAGTCTGGCCCTTAGCGATGCGGATGAGATCGGCACTGCCGTCGCCCGGCGAAAGCTGCACGAGGCAGAGCCGGTCGCGCCGCGGCACCAGACCGAGCGTCTCGGTATCGATGGCAACTGCGCCCGTGTAGCGTGCCGCATCCGCCTCCTGAAGATCGCCGTCGTGAACCCGTATTGCATTCGCCATGGAACACCCCACATTGCCAATAAGCGGCCCGCCGCCGGGTGCGGACTTCGTCCCCATCGGCAAGGCAAAGCTCTAACCCACCCGGCGCGCCGAGGCGAGCCCTCTGCCCTCAGGATCCGGCCCATGTCCATGCGCAGCCTTGCCCTCTTGATGGCTCTTCTGTCGGGACTGGCAGCAACCGGAATGGCAAGCTCGGCGCGAGCGGCGGAGGAAGGGTTTGTTCTGCCGGGCACAGGCAGCGTCCAGGGCTATCTGCCGGGTGTCACCCCCCAGGCGCCACTCGTCGCCGAGCCCCGCGTGACCTGCGAACAGGCTTATATCGACCGGGCCCGCGACGGCCTGATGCCACAGCGCGGCCCGCGATACCGCGCTGTGAATGTCTGCCGGCGCGATGGTGGGCCGGAATTCGTTTCCCCCATGCTGCCGCCCTCCAATCTGCGCCAGCTGCGCGGCCTGCCCTATTGAGACGTCTCATCCGTGCGGTTGCCGCCGCGTGATGCTTGGAGGAACGCCCTTGCCTCCCCGCCCCTGACTGCGATAGTCCCACCTCACAAACAGGAGGCGCTGCGGGCGGCCGCAGGGGAGAGAGAGACATGACGCATGCAACCGTTCCGGCCGACCGTCCACTGGTAATCAGCGCGCCCGAACCCCGCAGCCTGGACCTGATCTTCACCGACGAGGCCCGCCGGCAGCTCACCGACCGCTATGAGATCGTCGAGGCTGATCCGGAGGCGATCGCCGCGCTTGATGATGCGGTGCTGGGCAAGGCCCGGTTCATTCTCGGCCAGCCGCCACTCGACGCCGCGACGCTCGCACGCATGCCGCAGCTGCGCGCGATCCTGAATGTCGAGAGCAATCTCATCAACAACATGCCCTACGAGATCCTGTTCGCCCGCGGCATTCATGTCGTGACGACGGGACAGGTCTTTGCCGAGCCGGTGGCGGAGCTGGGGCTCGCCATGGCCCTCTCGCTCTTCCGCGGCCTGGTCGATGCCGATCTCGACTTCCGCGAGGGACGCGAGCTCTGGGGTGGCGAAGGAAACGGCGGCGCGCGACTCCTGTCCGGCGCGGAGGTGGGGCTGATCGGCTTCGGCGATCTCGGCAAGGCGCTCAATCGCCTGCTCACCGGCTTCCGCACCACCACCCGTGTCTTCGACCCCTGGCTGCCGGCCTCGATTCTGGCTGATCACGGCGTGACGCCGGCCAGCCTCGAAACCGTGTTGACGAAGAGCGATGTCGTTTTCGTCGTCGCATCGGTGACGAGCGAGAACGAGGGATTCCTGAATGCCAGCGCCTTCGCATCCATGCGCAGGGGGGCCGCTTTGATCCTGCTCAGCCGCGCGGCCGTGGTCAATTTCGACGACCTGATGGCAGCGGTGGAAAGCGGCCAGATCCGCGCGGCAAGTGATGTCTTCCCCGAAGAGCCTTTGCCTGCCGATCATCCGGTTCGCCGGCTGCCGGGTTTCCTGCGCTCCGCCCACCGGGCCGGCGCGCTCGACATCGCCTTCAAGCGGATGGGCGACATGGTGCTCGAGGACATGGACCTGATGGACCGCGATCTCCCGCCGATGCGCTGCAAGCGCGCCGAGCGGGAAACCGTGTCGCGCATGCGCTCCAAGCCCGTCGCGGTCAACTGACGCGCGCGGGCCTCAGCTGCGCGCGGCGTGAACGTTTGAGGCTTCCATGAGCGAGCTGGCGATCGCCATTGCCAGACGCTTGCCGCGTGCGCGAACCTCGTCCTTGTCGAAGTCCTGGGCGGAGAGCGCGAGATCCATACCCTCGCGCATGAGGATCTGCTGCGCGCGGAAGACGGCCCAGCTTCTGACGTCGTCGGATTGCTTCATGTCGTGCCCCTTGTGCCGTCTCATTCGGCTTTGAGGAGGCCGGATGCCCTCCGCCTCCCACCCTCATGGTTCCCGAACGAGACGGGTTCGAACATCCCTCGTCCGGCAGTCCCCCGCCCCAACACCACCCCAGGCGAATCAAGGATCCCGCATTCCAGCATCGGGATTTTTGCACGAGAATGAAGCGTTAGTTTTGCATGATGAAAAGTTACAGGTGAGTGCAATGTGTGGCTGGGTTGTGTGTCTATTTCGGCCTTCGCGGGCCTGAAAAAGATTTTGCCGAAACACTGGCTGTGCGCAAGGGGGACAGCGCCTATGTTCTTCACCAAAAGCTCAAAAAGCGACAAAGGATCCCCATGTCCGTGCAGCGCGTCTCCTTCTATCTCGTCCTCGTGCTGGTGAGCGTCGCCTTCGTCGTGCTGATGCTGCCCTTCTACTCCGCCATTCTTTGGGCCGTGGCGCTCGCCATCGTCTTCTATCCGCTGCATGTACGGATCGAGAGGGCGTTCGGGGGCCGCAGGAGTCTGGCAGCCGTCTGCTCGGTTCTGATTTGCGTCTGCCTGGTCATCATTCCCGGCATGATCATCATCGGCTCGATCGCCCGCCATGCCAGCACGATCTACGGCCGCATCGAGAGCGGCGAGATCGATCTGCGCGCGCTCTGGCTCAGCCTGCAGGCGTCGCTGCCGGGCGTGGCGCAGGACTGGATCCGGACGCTGCAGGAAAACGGGCTTCAGGATCTCTGGCAACGCGTCTCGTCAGCCGGCATGCAGGGCGGAGGTTTTCTCGCAAGCCGCGCCGTGACCTTCGGCCAGAGCACGCTCCAGGTCTTCATCGCCTTCGGGCTGATGCTCTATCTCTTGTTCTTCCTGTTCCGCGACGGACGCGGGCTGGCGCGCACGCTCCGTCGTGCCCTGCCGCTCAGCGATTCCCACACGCAGCAATTCTCCGCCAAGTTTCTCTCGGTGGTGCGCGCAACCGTGCGTGGCAATGTCATCATCGCCGCGCTGCAGGGGCTGATCGGTGGGATTGCCTTCTGGGCGCTCGGCATCGAGGCCGCCCTGCTCTGGGGCGTGCTGATGGCCTTCCTGTCGCTGCTGCCGGCCGTGGGCGCCGCCATCGTCTGGGTGCCGGCGGCGATCTATCTGGCGCTGACCGGCAGCGCCACCAAGGCCATCATCCTGGTCGCCGTCGGCGTGCTGGTGATCGGCCTCGTCGACAATCTTCTGCGCCCGCCGCTGGTCGGCAAGGAAACGAAGCTGCCGGATTATGTGGTGCTGATGTCGACAGTGGGCGGCATCGCCCTGATCGGCATCAACGGCTTCATCATCGGGCCGCTGATCGCCGCGCTGTTCTTTGTTGCCTGGAGCATCGTAATGGACGAGCAGAGCCGGCAGAAAACGGACGGCTCGCTGATCCTCTAACGAGTCGGAATGGAACGGTCGGCCCCGCTTCAGCGGGCAGCCGACCAGGCGTTGGTGTAGAACTCCACGAAGGCCTGGCGAGCCTGGAAGACGGTGGCGCGATGGGCGAGTGCGGCATAGCAGGCGTCGCAGACCCGGTGGAAGCGCTCGCCCTGCTCGCCGGTCCACTGGACGGTCAGGAGTTGCAGTGCCTGGGCCGGGCTGCGCACCCGCCGCCACAGACCATCGCCAAGATCGACCACCACGGAGTCGCCCCAGCAGATATCGGCCATTTCGTCTCGCACTTCGATCATCATGGTTGACAAACTCCTAACAGGAACCATGCGCACTCTGTGCCACGCCGCGGCCTCAAGCGAAAGCGCTACCTAAAATTAAGGTTACGATGGGCGGTTGAGGCAGTCGCCGGACGGGGACGGCGGGGCCGCGTCAGACCGAGAAGATCTTCTGCAGCTCGCGCTCCAGCTGGCTCTGCGAGTAGGGCTTGCCGAGCCGGGGAACATCGAGCTCGACGCCCGGCGGCAGGTCGGCATAGCCAGTGGCGAGCAGCACCGGCATTGTCGGCGCGATCTCGCGGGCTGCGATCGCCAGCTCGCCGCCGGTCATGCCCGGCATGGAGTAGTCGGTGATCATCAGGTCGAAAGGCCCCTCGGCGCGCAAGTGCTCGAGCGCATCCCGGCCGGAATGAGCCTCCACCACATCATGGCCGAGATCGAGCAGCATATCGGCCGAGCTCATGGCGATCAGGGCGTCGTCATCGACGAGCAGGATACGGCGCGGACCCTGGTCAACGCGCGCTGCGGCTTCGAGGACAGGTTCCGCCACCGGTTCGGTCCGCAGCGCGGCCGCCTCGCTGCCGGCGGGGATCCAGAGTTCGGCGGCGGTGCCCTCGCCGAGCCGGCTCGTCAGCCGTAGCGTGCCGGAGAGCTGGCGGGCGAGGCCATGGATCATCGATAGGCCGAGGCCGGTGCCCTTGCCGAGCTCCTTGGTAGAATAGAAGGGCTCGATCGCCTTTTTCAGCGTCTCGGCGTCCATGCCGGTCCCACGATCGGTGACGGAGAGCACGACATAGCGACCGGCCGCCAGCTCCTCGCTCGCCTCCACATCCGCCTGCCGGAGCGCGATCGTCACCAGCCCGCCCTCAGGCATGGCGTCGCGCGCATTGACGACAAGGTTCAGCAAAGCGAGCTCGATCTGGTTGGCATCGGCCATCACCGGAGCAAGCCCCTGCGGCGCGTCAATCTCGATCTGCACCATGGCACCGACCGAGCGCACGAGAAGATCCTCGACATCGGACAGGAGGGTGGCAAGATCGACGGCCTCGATCTTCAAATCCTGCCGCCGTGCGAAGGCCAGCATGCGCTGGGTGAGCGAGGCGCCGCGGCGCGCGCCCTGCAGGGCCCCCTCGATCAGCCGCTCGGCCTTGGCATCGCCGCTCACATGTTTGCGCAGCAGTTCCAGATTGCCGAGCACCGCCATCAGCAGATTGTTGAAGTCATGGGCGACGCCACCGGTCAGCTGGCCGATCGCCTCCATCTTCTGCGCCTGGCGCAGCTGTTCCTCGGCGCTCTGCCGCTGGGCAGCCTGTTCGACCACGGAGGCATGGGCGGCCTCCAGATCGGCCGTGCGTTCGGCGACCCGCTGTTCGAGGATCTCGTTCACCTGACGGTTCTTGTCCGCCTCGCGGCGCCGTTCGGTGATATCGGCGGTGACGCCCACCAGCTTGACCGGGCGGCCGAGCCGGTCGTGATGCGCCTGGGCGCGGATCTCCACCCAATGAAGGCTGCCATCCGGCCAGAGGATGCGATATTCGATCGCATAATCCTCGCCGGTCAGCCGCGACCGATCGAGCGCCGACTCGACGCGTAGCTGATCGTCCGGATGGATCGTGGCCTGCCAGCGCAAATAGGGAAAGCTGTCCTCCGACTGCAGGCCGAAGATCGCCTTGCAGGTCGAGGAGGTGGTCAGCGTCAGGGTCTGGAGATCGAGTTCCCAGGCGCCGAGGCGTCCGGCGGACAGAGCTGTCTGCAACCGCCGCTCGCTCTCGTCGAGCTCGAGAATGCGCTGCCGTCCCTCGAATTGGCGCATGCGGCTGCGCAGCGCCGTGCGGACGACGCTGATCAGCGTCGTTGCGTGGAAGGGCCGTTCGAGGAAGCTGACATTGCCGAGCAATTCCGACATGCGCGCGGCCGCCGGATTGCGCTCCGGCCCGCCGCCGCGATGGGTGAGCAGGATGAAGGGGAGATCCGACCAGCTGGGTTGCGTCTCGATCCAGGCAGCAAGCGCCCTCAGATCCGCCGAGCGCAGCGAATCTTCCACCACGAGCGCCAGGGCGACATCATCGCCGAGCCGCGAGACAAGCGTGCGCGGGTCGGGGACGGCGACCGGGGCCAAGCCCAGCTCGACCATGAGGGCACCGGCGACCTGGGCATCACGGCCGCTCGGCGCGAGGATCAGGGCCGTGAAGACCGGATCAGAATTCACCATAGCCCGCGCTGTCCTGCTGGAACAGTTCCGGCTCTTCGCCGACGATCACCGGTACGCCGCGCAGCACGCCCTGGAAATTGGTGAGCGCCCTGCCGAGCGAAAGCCCCGCCTCGCCGATGCGGAATTCGCGGATCGTGTCCTCATGGGGACCGGTGCGCTTCTTGATGACGGAGACGGCGCGCCGCACGCTGCCCCGCGCCTCGAAATAGCGCAGCAGGATCACCGTATCGGCGAGATAGGTGACATCGACCGGGGAACGCATGTCGCCGACCAGTCCATGCTGGGCGACGGTCAGGAACGTATTGGTGCCCTGCCGGTTCAGATATTGCAGGAGCTCGTGCATGTGCAGGATCAGTGCGTTCTCCTCCGGCATCGAGGCCTGGTAGCCGTTGACGCTGTCGATGACGACCGTGCTGGCCTTGGAAAGCGAGACGCGCTCGCGCAGGCGGTGGGAGAATTCGCCCGGTGAGATCTCGGCCGCATCGATCTGCTCGATATGGACCATGCCTTCGTCGCGCAGACGCTCCAGGTCGAAGCCCATCATCTTCGTGCGGTTGAAGAGCACGCCGATCTCCTCGTCGAAGACGAAGAGGACGGCGCGCTCGCCGCGCGCGACGGCAGCGAAGATAAACTGCAAAGCGAACAGGCTCTTGCCGGTGCCGGCCGGGCCGATCAGCAGCGTGCTCGTGCCCCGATCGATCCCGCCGCCGAGCAGTGCGTCGAACTCGGCGATGCCGCTTGGCAGCAGCGCATTGTCGAAGGTGCCGCGATGCTCCACGGCGCGCAGCCGCGGGAAGACGGCCACGCCGCCGGTGCGGATGACGAAATCATGATAGCCGCCGCGAAAGGCCTGGCCGCGATATTTGATCACCCGCATGCGGCGGCGCTCGGCGCCGTAATCGGGCGCCAGCTGCTCCAGATGCACCACACCATGGACGACGCTGTGCACCGTCTTGTCGCCAGAATCGGAGGTCATGTCGTCGAGCAGCAGCACCGTTGCGCCCGAGCGGGCGAAATAATGTTTGAGCGCCAGGATCTGCCGGCGATAGCGCAGCGAACTCTGGGCGAGCAGACGGATTTCCGAAAGACTGTCCAGCACCACGCGATGCGGCTTCAGGCGCTCGAAAGCCTCGAAGATCATCTTGGTGGTTTCGCCAAGCTCGAGGTCCGAGGAATAGAGCAGGCTCTGCTGCTGGTCGGCATCGAGCAAGGATTCCGGGGGCACCAGTTCGAAGATTTCGAGCCCGCCATCGATCGAGAAACCATGGGCAGCGGCCGTCTCGCGCAGCTCCGTGTCGGTCTCCGACAGGGTGATGTAGAGGCACCTCTCACCACGCGCGGTCCCTTCGGTCAGGAACTGGAGCGCAATGGTGGTCTTGCCGGTGCCGGGCTGCCCTTGCAGAAGAAAAACATGCCGACGGGAGAACCCACCCCCCAGAACGTCATCGAGCCCCACAATGCCCGTTGCCGCCTTTGCCCCTACATCCAACATTCGTCCCGACCTCGCTGCGCAGGTCTGACATATAAGTCGAAAAGTACCGAGGGCCAGCCGGTTACACACGCAATTTATCGGAAGATCTTGGCCGTTTCTGGCCAGCCGCGCTCAAGCCGGCCCTGCCGGTGAAGCCATTCGCGCGACGATCAGGCGCTCCAGTGCCGCGCTGACCTCCGCATCGGCCCCGCGCCGCCGCAGGAGCACGAATTCGGCATCCGGCAAAGCCGGGAGGTCAGCGGCCGGCACCTCCTTCAACCCGGCCGGCGCCATGCTGCGCGGCTGCACGAGCAGTCCCATGCCCGCGCGCGCGGCGGCGGTCAGGCCTGCGAGACTCGAGCAGGTACAGACGATCCGCCAGGCCCGCCGGTCGCGATCGAGCGCCTCCTGCGCCGCGCGGCGGGTGATGGAGGGCGGCGGAAAGGCGATGAGCGGCAGCGCATCGGTCCGGGCGAGCATCGCCGCCGGATCCTGTGCCAGCCAGACCAATGGTTCACGATAGAGCAGCCGGCCATGGGTCTCGCCCGGATGCCGCTTGGCGAAGACCAGATCGAGATCGCCGGCATCCTGCATCTGCCGCAGCGGCTCGCTGAGCGCCACCGTCATCTCCAGATCGACGAGCGGATGCTGGCGGATGAAATCGCCGAGGATCGCCGTAAGCCTGTTTTCGACCACATCCTCCGAGACGCCGAGACGCAACCGGCCACGCAGACGGGTTTCGCCGAAGAGCGACGCCACGCCCCGGTCGAGCTCGAGCATGCGGCGCGCGGGGCCGAGCAGGGCCTCGCCATCCGCCGTCAGCCGCACGTGATGCGTATCCCGTGCGACAAGCCGCCGCCCCAGCGCCTTTTCCAGCCGCTGGATGTGCTGGGTGATCGTCGACTGCCCGATGCCAAGCCGCGCCGCCGCTTCCGTGAAACTGCCGGCCTGACTCAGCGCCAGGAAACTATCAAGATGAACGAGATTGAGCGGTGCCATCGCATTTCGTGATAACTGTTAGTGTTTGCATTGCGGTTCATGATAGGCGATGAGGCGGGCTCTAGCGAGACTGATATCAAGGACGAAAGAATTGATGCGCCGCTTCCTGCCCGACAGCTTCACCCTGCTCCTGGTGGCAACGGTGGTGCTGGCTTCCTTTCTGCCGATCCATGGCACCGCGGCCGAGTTTTTCTCAGTTGCAACCAGCATTGCCATCGGTCTCCTCTTCTTCCTCCACGGCGCCAGGCTCTCCCGCGCCACCGTGGTGGCCGGCACGCTGCATTGGCGGCTGCATCTGACGATCCTTGCCACGACCTTCGTGATCTTCCCACTGCTGGGCCTGGCGCTCGGCCATCTGCCGGAAAGCCTGCTGGCGCCATCGCTTTCCACCGGGCTGCTGTTTCTCTGCGTACTGCCCTCCACGGTACAATCATCGATCGCCTTCACCTCGATGGCCGGCGGCAATGTTCCGGCAGCGATCGTGGCTGCGTCGGGTTCCAATATCGTCGGCATGTTCATGACGCCGCTGCTCACCGGCATCCTGCTCTCGACCACGGGCGGCGCCGGCTTTTCCTGGTCGGCGCTGCAGAGCATCCTGTTGCAGCTGCTCCTGCCCTTCCTCGCGGGTCAACTGCTGCAGCCCTGGATCGGCGGCTGGATCCGCGCCCGCAAGGGACTGCTCTGGCCGATTGATCGCGGCTCGATCCTGATGGTCGTTTATCTCGCCTTTTCCGAAGCCGTCATCGAGGGCCTGTGGCACCGCTATTCAGCGCGCGACATTGCCACGGTCGTCGTGCTCGATATGGTGCTGCTGGCCATCGTTCTCTGCCTGACGATGTTCGGCAGCCGCCTGCTCGGCTTTTCCAAGGAGGACGAGATCACCATCACCTTCTGTGGCTCGAAGAAGTCGCTGGCGAGCGGCGTGCCGATGGCCAATGCGATCTTTGCCCATCAGCCGGTGTCGATCGGCGCGATCGTTCTGCCGATCATGCTGTTCCACCAGATCCAGCTGATGGCCTGCGCCGTCATCGCCCAGTCCTATGCGGCTCGCCGTAAGGCCAGGGAGGCCGCAACCGAGGCGGCGGCGCCGGCCGCTTGAGCCCGCTTACACCGTCTGGGCGGCGTTGATCGAGGAGACGAACTGGCGGGTGCGCTCCTCGCGTGGATTGCGGAAGATCTCGGCGGCGGGTCCCGTCTCCACCACCCGGCCGGCTTCGAGGAACACGGCGGCGCTCGCGACCTTCGAGGCGAGCCTTAAGTCATGGGTCGCCATGACCATGGTCGTGCCTTCGCGCGCCAGGGTACTCAGCACCTCCACCACCTCGGCCGATAGCTCGGGATCGAGCGCCGAGGTCGGCTCGTCGCAAAGCAGCACACGGGGCGACGGCGCGAGCGCGCGGGCAATCGCCACGCGCTGCTGCTGGCCGCCGGAAAGATTGGCCGGCCAGGCATCGGCCTTTTCCGCCATGCCGACCTTGGCGAGCAGCTCTTCCGCCTGCCGCCGCGCCTTCTCGCGCGGCCATTTCTCGACGACCAGCAGGCCTTCCATGACGTTCTCGATCGCGGTGCGATGGGGGAAGAGCTGGAAGTTCTGGAACACCATGCCCGTCTGGCGACGCAGCGCCTGGATGGTGCTCCAGGGCTGACGTTTTCCCGGCACGAAATCGGCCGCCGCATCGCCGATCACCACGCGGCCGGAGTTCGGCGGTTCCAGGAGGTTGATGCAGCGGAGCAGCGTGCTCTTGCCGCCGCCGGAGGGCCCGACCAGCGCAGTGACGCTGCCTTCCGCAAACTTCAGCGAAATGTCGCGCAGGATCACGGCCTCGCCGAAGCGCTTCTCGATGGCGGTCAGTTCGATCATCGGTTGGCCTCCACCATGCCGCCATAGCGGGCGAAGCGCGTTTCGAGCCGCGCCTGCAGGGCGGACAGGACCGAGCTCAGAACGAGATAGATCAGCGCCGCCTCGATATAGAGGATCAGCGGCTCGTAGGTTGCCGCGACGATGCGCTGGGCCGATTGGAAGAGCTCCGGCACGGTGATCGCGGCGGCGAGCGATGTGTCTTTCACCAGCGAGATGAAGGTATTGGACAGCGGCGGCACGGCAACGCGGGCTGCCTGCGGCAGGATGGTGCGGCGCATGGCCTGCGACCAGCTCATTCCCGTCGAATAGGCCGCCTCCCACTGGCCGCGCGGCACCGAGGAAATGGTCGCGCGAATGATCTCCGACGTATAGGCGCCGATGTTGAGCGTGAAGCCGATCAGCGCAGCCGGAAACGCATCGAGCAGGATGCCGACGCTCGGCAGCCCGTAGAAGATGACGAAGAGCTGGACGAGCAGCGGCGTGCCGCGAATGATCCAGACATAGAAACGGGCTAGAGCAGCGACCGGAGGCGGCCCGAAGAGCCGCGCAACCGCGGTCAACAGCCCGAGCGCCAGGCCGAGCGCGAAGCTTAACAGCGTCAGCGGCACGGTGAAGCGAATGCCGGCCCAGAGCAGGGTCGGCAGGGAGTCGATCATCAATTGCAGCCAGTGCGGCACGGCGGTTCTCGCTTGGGGGACCGGTGAACCCGGCCGATTGGCGGACGGGCTGCCCTGTCGGACGGCGGGCAAGCCGGGAGAATGACGGAAGTTGCGACCGACGGAAAGAGGGAGGCGACGGTGTGCCTCCCTCTTTCCGTCGATCTTCTCAGATGCCGTTTAGTTCGAGACGTCCTGGCCGAAATATTTGTCCGAGATCGTCTTGTATGTGCCGTCGGCCTTGATGTCGGAGAGCGCCTTGTTGATCGCCGCTACCAGGTCCTCATCGCCCTTGCGCAGGATGATGCCGGAATAATCGGCATCCTTCTTCTCGGCCACGACCGTCACCGGTGCCTGCGGCTGGTGCTTCTTGAAGTCGAGGAAGGAGAGGCTGTCATTGATGGTGGCGTCGGCCCGGCCGGTGAGCACGAGCTGGATCGACTGGTCGAAGCCATCCGTGCCAACCAGCTCCGCGCCGGCCGCTTCGGCGAGCTTGCCGAAATTGCTGGTCAGGGACTGCGCCGACTTCTTGCCCTTCAGATCCTCGAAGCTCTTGATGTCGCCATTGCCTTCGCGCACGATCAGCACGGCTTTGGACGCGATATAGGGCTCGGAGAAAGCGTATTTCTGCTTGCGCGCTTCGGTGATGCCGACCTGGTTGATGACAAGGTCGTAGCGCTTGGCATCGAGGCCTGCGATCAGCCCATCCCATTTGCCCTCGACGAACTCGGCCTTGACGCCGAGCTTCTCGGCCACTGCACGGCCGATCTCGACATCGAAGCCGACCAGCGCATTGCTCGAATCATGGAAGGTAAAGGGGGCATAGGTGCCCTCGGTGCCGATGCGGATCGTGCCCGCCGACTTGATCGCATCGAGGTTCTCGCCAGCGAGAGCCGGCAGGGAGGCCGCGGCCTGGATGAGGAGGGCGGCGGCAAGGGGCTTCAGCCAACGCATGGCATTTCCTTTCGAAGCATGGTCGATGACAGACTCATCTAGGAAAGTGATGCCGTCAGGAGGAGAGAAAAACGCAAAATTATGAGGCGAATGAGAAAAAATTACTCATTTCTGCTCTCGCCCCTCTCAGGCCTAAGTCACGGATTTTGAAAAGCCTTCTCCGCCAACCGATAAGGGAAAATATCTCTGCCCGCACAATTTATGGCAGCATCGAGACACTCCTGCCATAAAAGCTCCGTAAGTGCCGAGCTGCAAAGCAATGTGGAGAGACCCTATGGGAAGCGAATTTCGCGTCAATAGCTATCAAAACAACTGGCAGCGCGGCTCCGATGTCCTTGCCCTGAAGGACGGCGGATTCATGGTCAGCTGGGAGAGCTATTTGAACAATTACGACGGCTCGGACACGAGGGCGACCTATGTCGGCGCCCAGTTCTACGATGCCGCAGGACGGCCGGTGGGTGGAGAGCTTCTGCTTCGTGGCATTCAGGAGGCCTATTCCGGCGCGCCGGATGCGACGCAGCTGAAGAACGGCAATGTCGTCGTCACCTGGGCGGAGACATTGGACGATGCGATCTCCAGCAATGGCGCCCACATCATGGCGCAGGTTTTCGACAAAAGCGGCAACCAGGTCAGCGGCGCCTTCCAGGTCGACACGGTGAGCGCCTTCGAAAAGGTCGCACCGAACGTCGTCGAAACCAAGGATGGCGGATTCATCGTCTCCTATGGTGCCGATGGCTCCGGGACGAAGTTTGACGAGGTCTATGCCCGTGCCTATTCGGCCAATGGCATACCGCGCGGCACCGACAAGGTGCTGAATACCGTCTCCAATGATTTCGATGAGTTGGTGACCAAGTCGACGGCGCTCAGCAACGGCAATTCCGTCATCATCTGGAATTCGGAAGCGGCGATCGATGACGGCACGAACAACGGCCAGAACCAGTTGCGCGCCTCGCTCTTCGACAGCAAGGGCAAGCTCATCAAATCCGATTTCGGGCTGACGCCGCATATCGGCGGAGCCGGCGGCGCCTGGAGCGATGACGAGAATTTCGGCTATGCCGTCGCGGCCGGTCCCAAAGGCGGTTTCGCCGTCGCCAACCTCGACTTCACCCCGAACCCCAAGGACGATGGCACCCAAGGGCTTTACTTCACCAGCTATACTGCGACGGGAAAGGCGATTGGCAAGGCCATCCCGATCTTCGAAAAAGGCATCGTGGTCAAGGATCTCGACATGGCCGTGCTCGACAGCGGCCACTATGTCGTGACCTGGAGCCAGCAATCGCTCGTCGATAGCGAGGTCGGCGACGACGCCTATGCGATCGTTCTTTCGGAAAGCGGACGGCCGGTCAGCAAGGTCTTCACGGTCGGCATCGATGGCGACAAATATGACGACCAGTCGGAGCTCTCCGTCACGGGGCTTGCCGGCGGCGGCTTCGCCGTCAGCTATACGTCCGAGTCGATCGACATCGACAATGACGGCATCGCCGGCATGGTGTTCGGCCGCGGCACGGCCGGCGACGACCGCCTGAGGGTCGATGCCACAGGGCAGATGGCCGGCCTCGACGGCAATGATTACGTGCGCGGCACCAATCTCGCCGACTGGATGTCCGGCGATGGCGGCAATGATACCCTGCTGGGACTGAAAGGCGCCGATACACTGATCGGAGGCGCAGGAAACGACCGGCTCGACGGCGGCATCGGCAAGGATGTACTGACCGGCGGTCTCGGCAATGACGTCTTCGTCTTCTCGGCCGCCGCAACGGCCGGCAATGTCGACACCATCACCGACTTTGCCAACAAGACCGGCAACAATGATAGCTTCGAGCTGCAGAAGCGCTACTTCAAGGCGCTGGATCTCGGCACGCTGGATGCGGCCGAGTTCGTGATCGGCAGCAAGGCCAAGGATGCCTCCGACCACATCATCTACAACAAGAGCACCGGCGCCCTGTCCTATGATGCCAATGGCAGCAAGGCCGGCGGGTTGGAGCTGCTCGCCCATCTGGACGACGGGCTCACCCTCAAGGCCTCGGACTTCTTCGTCGTCTGACGACAGCGGACCGACGATATCAATTCGCCTCAGGCCGGCGCGACAGACTTGTCGCGCCGGTCCGTCATGCCGACGGACCTAGAACAGCACGAATTCGGACGCCGTCATGGCCAGATCGCGATCGAGGATGGCGAACAGCACGGCCTTGGCACCACCCTTGCCGTCGGGATCATAGGAGAGCTTTCCGGTATCGGTCTCATAGAGGATACGGTCGGACGCATCATGGGCCTTGCCATCGCTGCTTGCCCAGAATTGAGCGGCCGACAGGGCCGCTGACCCGGCGATCTTCGTGAACACCGATTTGGCGAGATAGATCGTGTCGTCGGCGACGCTGTAATCGCTGATCGTGTCGACATTGGTCTTGGCATTGACGTCATAGAGAAAGCGGAACGTATCCTTCCCGGTGCCGCCGGAGAGAAGATCATTGCCGAGATCGCCCCAGAGGCTGTCATCGCCGCGTCCGCCCGACACGATGTCATCGCCGGTCGAACCGACCAGCCCGTCATTGCCGGAACCGCCTTCGATCGTGTCGTTCCCATCATTTCCGTAGAGATCGTCGTTGCCAGTCCCTCCAGAGAGGTCATCATCTCCGGCCTGCCCATAGGCCTTGTCGTCACCACGACCGCCGGAGAGCTCGTCATTGCCGATGCCGCCATCGAGATAGTCGTTTCCCGCGCCACCATCGAGCAGATCGTCGCCGGCTTCGCCGTAACGGCCAGCCTGCCGCTCGACGTAGAATCCAGCGCCAAAGGCGGTCGATCCGGCGCCGATCGTGGTGTTGTAGTCATCCCCATCACCGCCATAGAGGCGGTCATTGCCAGGCCCCCCGAAGAGACCGTCGATATCCCCGCCGCCATCCAGCATGTCATCGCCGTAGCCGCCGTAGATGATGTCGTTGTTTTCATCGCCATAAAGCCTGTCGCCGCCGACGGCGGTCGACCAGTTGACGAGCCAGTCATTGCCAGTGCCGCCATGGGCGCTCAGGACTGCCAGCGAGCCGTTCGTATCGACGGAGCGGTCGAACACAATGACATCGGAGCCTTCGCCGCCATAACCCGTCAGATCGCCCCTGCCGTTCGATCCAATAACATCGGCGCCGCTCAAGCCATAAACCGCCTGCGACCCCGGATTATAGATATAGTCGTTCCCGTCAGTTCCTATCTTGGACATGGTGAGCCTCCGCTCCGCGCCGAATCGGTGAGGATCTTCTCTCGACCATTCGGCACCGGCTGGCGTCCTGTTTCCGACAAAAGCATGTGCGGTTTTTGATCGCGCCGATCGGATGGCAGGCCTCGAAGACGACGCCCGAATTCAATCGGGAAGGCCGGGCCGGCGCGGTTCGGAACCGGCACCGCAGACGCTGCGGGGCCGGCTCAGTCTCTCACGTCAGGCCGCCCGGGACCGCGGCTGAGCAGACGCGCGGGGCTCGCTGTACGATGCGCTGCGGGCAGGGCTGTCGAAGCGGAACTGGTCGAGCAGGCCGAACAGTGCGGCCGCTTCTTCGGCAAGGCCGTGGCTTGCTGCCGTCTGTTCCTCGACCATCGCCGCATTCTGCTGCGTGCCCTGGTCAACGGCGTTGATCGAGGTGTTGATCTCGCCGAGCGCATTCGACTGTTCACGCGCGGCGTTGATGATGGCGCTGATGTCCTCGTTGATATGGCCGACCTGGCCGGCAATCGCCTGCAGGGCCTCGCCGGCCTTGCTCACCAGCGAGACGCCATCCGCCACATGGTTCGTCGAGGCGGTGATGAGCGTCTTGATCTCCTTGGCGGCAGTTGCGGAGCGTTGAGCGAGTTCGCGCACCTCCTGGGCGACCACGGCGAAGCCCTTGCCAGCCTCGCCGGCCCGTGCGGCCTCCACGCCCGCATTGAGTGCCAGGAGATTGGTCTGGAAAGCGATCTGGTCGATCACCCCGATGATGTTGGAGATTTCCTTCGACGAGGAATCGATCTTGTCCATGGCCGAGATCGCCTCGCGCACCACCGTGCCGGAATGATCGGCCTGTTCCTTGGCCCGGGCGACGAGGTTGCCGGAGGCTTCGGCGCGGCGGGAGGAGTCCTTGACCGTGGTGGTGATCTCCTCGAGCGCAGCCGCTGTCTGTTCGACGGAGGCTGCCTGCTGCTCGGTGCGCTGCGACAAGGCATCGGCCGACACCCGGATCTCGTCGGCGCCGCTGGAAATGGCCTCGGCATTGCGCCTGACGGTCAGCATCGCCGCCTTCAGCCGATTGCAGGCGGCATTGAAATCCTGCCGCAGCAGTTCGAGGGAGGGAATGAAGGGATGCTCGATCGATTGCGAAAGATCGCCTTCGGCGAGCTTCGACAGGCAACGGGCCAGCTGGTCGACATTATTGACGCGGCCGGTGACGTCGGTCGCGAACTTGACCACCTTGATCACCCGGCCCTTCAGGTCGAAGACCGGATTGTAGGAAGCCTGAATGAAGACCTCCCGCCCGCCCTTCCCGATCCGGCGGAATTCGTCGGAGACGAACTCACCCGCGTTGAGCTTACGCCAGAACTCGGCATAAGCGGCGGACTGGGCAAAGCCCGGCTCGACGAACATGCGGTGGTTCTGGCCAACGATCTCAGCCAGCGAATAGCCAAGCGTATCGAGAAAATTCTGGTTCGCGGAGATGATCGTGCCGTCCGGCTTGAATTCAATCACCGCCTGCGCCCGCGAGATGGCCTGGACGCGGGCGGCCGTGTCGATACCGTCCAGCTTGGTCTGGGTGATGTCATTGGCAAATTTGACGATCTTCAGCACCTTGCCGGAGCTCGACTTCACCGGATTGTAATTGCCGCGGATGAAGACCTCGCGGCCGCTCTTGGTCAGCCGCATGAATTCGCTACAGACGAAATCGCCGCCCTGGAGCTTCCCCCAGAACGCGCGATACTCGTCCGATTTCGCATAGTCTGGATCCAGAAACAGGCTGTGGTGCTTGCCGATGAGCTCGCCCGGCTGGTAGCCCATCAGGTCGCAGAAGTTTCGGTTCGCGCTCAGAATCTGGCCGTCCACGTCGAATTCAATGACGGCGAAGGAGAGGTCTAGCGCGGCCAGAAGTTTATCGGATCGGGAAGCAAAAAGGTGCGGCACGAAAGTCTCCAGGATCAATTTGGATAGAGACTACCTACAAAAGGTTAATCTAACGCAAAGCGTCCGTTTCTGAAGAGCCGTCAAGCTGGCGATGCCACGCCCCCGCTCGGAGCGCCGACGCGCTCGATTGGCATCAGAACTGCCAGTTGGCCGGCACCCAGGCATAGCCACCGTCGGTCTTCAGCATCCGGCCAAGCCCCGGAAACGGAAAGTGGAAGCCGAGAAGCGGAATGCTGTCGGCGGCCGCTAGGTCGAAGATTCGGCGACGGGAGGCGAGCGCGCGCTCCTGATCGCGGTCGGGGCCCGGGCGCCAGGGATGATCGACATTGACGACCGGGTGATAGGCAAGATCCGCTGTCAGTAAGAGCTGGTCCTTGCCGGAATGGACGAGGAACGTGGCCATGCCAGGCGTATGACCTTCGGCAGGGATCGACGTCAAACCGGGCACGATCTCCACGCCGGCCTCGTAGACCTCTACATCCTTGCCAATTGGTGCAAGACTCGCCTTGATCGCCGCGCCGAACCGGGCCCGGAACTCCGGCGGGACCGGCATATAGGACAGGTCGGGCTCGGTGCGGACGAAGAAGTCCCAGTCGGCCTTCGGGACATGGACTGTGGCGCGCGGAAAGGCCTTGCCGCCATCAGCGGCCCGGAGGTTTCCGACATGGTCCGGATGGGTGTGCGAAATGACGATGGTGTCGATATCGGCGGGCCCAAGCCCGATGACCGCCAGATTTTCGAACAGCTGCCCGCCATTCGGCCCCATCGTCTTGCCGGCGCCGGCCTCGATCAGGATCCGCCGGCCGCCGGTCTCGATCAGCAGCGTGTTGAGGTTGAGCACCATGTGGTCCTCCGCGAGGAAAGCCCGGCGCAGCACCTCGCGCAGCTCCGCTTCCGGCGCGTCGCTCGCATAGACACGCGGCGGCCCGCCGATAACGCCATCGCTAAGAACGGTTGCCGTGATGTCGCCGACCCGGAAGCGATAGACGCCGGCATTGCGCAGCATCGCCGGCGCGGCTTCCTGCGCTTCGCCAATGCCGGTGCCGGCTGAGCCGAACAGCGCGGCCACGCCGCCGGCGGCGGACAGCATGATCGTGCGTCGCTTGAGGGTGAAATGGGTCATCGCTCGTTCCTTTCCGATCGTCGGCTGCCCTTCCGCTCTCGGCTCGTCTGATTGAACCGACGACGACGGCAGCACGCTTATGGGCAAAGGATGACAGATGGGCAGTAGGCCGATAAGCTGCACAGCGACGGACAGCCTGATAAGCCAAACTTCGCAATGATTCCGCTTCGCCTTGATAGTCTCGATGCCTTTGCCGCTGTCATTCGCTGCGGCGGCTTCCGTGCGGCAGCGCGCGAACGTGGTGTCTCCTCCTCCGCGCTCAGCCAGACCGTGGCGTCGCTGGAGGCAAGCCTTGGCATCCGCCTTCTCAACCGAACGACTCGCAGCGTATCGCCGACAGAGGCTGGGCAGCGGCTGCTGGAGCGGCTCGGCCCGGCGCTCGGCGACATCCAGCTGGCGGTCGTCGAGATCGATGCCTTGCGCGACAGTCCAACGGGAACGCTGCGCATCAATGCGCCGGCGCCGGCCGTCGATCATTGTCTCTGCCCGCTTGTCTTCGACTTCATGGAAAGGCATCCCGAGGTGAAGGTCGAGATCGTCAGCGATGCCGCCGTCATCGATATCGTCGCGCAGGGCTTCGACGCCGGTGTGCGCTTCGGCAAGCAGCTTGCCCAGGACATGATCGCGCTGCCGCTTGGGCCCGCACTCCGCTACGCCATCGTCGCATCGCCTTCCTATGTCGATCGGCATGGTGCGCCACGCACGCCGCAAGCGCTCGTCGGCCATGACTGCATCAGGCGCCGCTTCCCCGGCGGCAGCCTGGTAAGCTGGCGCTTCGTGGACGGTGAGGAGGAGATCGAGGTGACACCCACCGGCCGCCTGACGGTGAGCGCTGCCCAGAACGAGCTGCAAGCCGCCTTGGCTGGCCGAGGCATTGCCCATATTTTCGACGATTATGCCCGTCCCTTCCTTGAAGACGGTCGACTGATCGAACTCCTCTCCGACTACAGCCCGGTTCTGCCGCACTGGTTCCTTTATTATCCGAGCCGCCGCCTTCCGAGCGCCGCCATGCGGGCCCTTCTTGATCATATGAAGCGCTTCGATTGGCAGGGGCAGAAAACGGAATGACTCGACGGAAGGTAAGTGGCGGCCGGCGAAGCTTGAAGGCTCGGTCGCTCCCGGGACAGCCTGGCGTTCGGACGTATGTTGGTCCGGACGATCCTGGCGCAGGCCAAGCGTCTTGCGGCGCCATTTCCGATCTCGTGCTATGGGTTCACCAGTCTCGAATGGATTGGTAGAAGGAGCTCACGAATGCAACGGCCGAGCCTCAGCGATCTCGCCGCCTTCGCCGCGGTCGCCAGGCATCGAAGCTTCCGCAGCGCGGCCGATCAGATGGGCCTGTCGCGCTCGGCGCTCAGCCATGCGATCATCGCGCTCGAGGCCAAGCTCGGCGTCCGCCTCTTCAACCGCACGACCCGCAGCGTCTCGCCGACGACCGCCGGCGCCGCCCTGCTCGCGCGCCTCGATCCGGTGCTGCGCGATCTCGATCGCGCGCTCGACAGCCTGTCGGACGAGCGCGGCACGCCGAGCGGCGTGTTGCGCATCAATGCCAACAAGAGCGGCGCCCGGCTGCTCCTCAACGAGGCGGTCCCACGCTTTCTCGATCTCTACCCCGATGTCGAACTGGACCTCGTTTCCGAAGGTCGGCTGGTGGATATTGTGGAGCAGGGCTTCGATGCCGGTATCCGTCTCCTGGAGGCGGTCCCGCGGGATATGGTCGCCGTCCCTTTCGGCGGCGATGTCCGCTTCGTGGCCATCGCCGCGCCCGCCTATCTCGCCGGCAAGACCGCGCCCATGACGCCCGACGACCTCGCGGCCCATCGCTGCATCCGGCAACGACTTCCAAGCGGCAAACGCTACCAGTGGGAGTTTTCACTTCGCGGCGAAGAAATGACGGTCGATGTCCCCGGCAGCCTGACGCTCGATGACAGCGATCTTCTCGTGCAAGCCGCAGCCGCAGGACGCGGCATCGCCTTCGTCCCCGAGCCCTTCGCCCGGCCGCTTCTGGCAACGGGCGCGCTGGTCACCGTTCTCGACGACTGGTGCCCGCCGACGAGCGGCCTTGCGCTCTATTACCCCCGCAACCGCCATATGCCGGCCTCGCTGCGCGCCTTCATCGATATCGTCAAGCAGATCGACCGCAAGCGCTGAGCGTCATTGCCGTGTAAAAGGGCCCGTGGCGCAAGCCAGCGCTTTTACTTTACTGGACTGATAGCGGTCTGAATCAAGACCTGCGTGACCTGGCGCTGATGAAGGCATCATGCAACGCTGCTCGACATCCGTCGGCACGGATCCGAACCAGCCGAAATCCGGCCAAACACTCTATTCTAAAGGGAAATGGTGCCCAGAAGAGGACTCGAACCTCCACGCCTCGCGGCACAGGTACCTGAAACCTGCGCGTCTACCAATTCCGCCATCTGGGCGACGGACCGGCATGTAAAAGCTGGCCGGGCGAGTGTCAACAGGCTTTCGCATCTTTTCCATCCCGACCCCGAAAATCGACAGCGACGCGGGATTTTCTTGTTGGAAATCAGGGCGCATGCCGCGATGCGGCTGCGCCCTGCCCTGACGTCTCGATCAAAAGTGCCCCCATCTCGCGCCGTCCGGCGTGGCTCAGCGCGACGCCGCCCAGGAGCGGATCCGTGCAAGGCCATCCTTGAGCAGGTGCTGCGCAGCGGCGTCGTCTTGCGCCTCCACATAGCAGCGCATTTCCGGTGCGTTGCCGGAGGGGCGGAAATGGATGACGGCCCCACTCTCCAGCGTCACCCGCAGGCCATCGATATCGCTGACCGAGGCCGGCCGACCGATCGGCGCCAGAAATGCGGCGAGCGCGGCAGGACTGCTGCGCAGCTCGGCCATCAAGGCGGAGCTGGTTTCGGTCGGGAACTGCTCCAGACGGTCGCTGAGCGCCACGGGCAGGGCATAGCTGCGGGCCAAAGCGGAGAGCGAAAGCTTGCGGTCGGCGGCGAAGGAGAGCGTGGCGAGCGCGGGCAGGAAACTGTCGCGCGTCGGCAACGCCGTCAGCGTCCCCCCGTTGATTGAAAAGTCGCTGGCTGTCAGCGTGCCGCCATTGGCCTCGAATCCCATGACGCCTTGCACGCGTTCGGAAAGCGCCTCCTGCATGCCGGAAATAACGAAGGGCGAGCCGACCCGCGTGCGGCGGATCGTGATGTTACCCTGGCGCTCGAGCCCCGAATTGGAGGTGACCGGCGTCACTGCCAGTTGCGCACCCAGAAACTCGGCCGCGATCAGGCCAAGGAGATCGCCGCGCAGCGGCTCGCCGGTTTCGTCGCTCACGAGTGGCCGGTCGCCATCGCCGTCGGCAGAGACGATCGCGTCGAGACTGTGCTCGGCCGTCCAGCGCCGCAGCGCTTCGATCGTCTCCAGCGAGACGGCCTCGGTGTCGACGGGAACGAAGGTGTCCGACCAGCCGAGCCTGACGACCGTTGCCCCATAATGTTCGAGCACCTCGGCGAAAAGATCGCGCGCGACGGTGGAGTGCTGGTAGACGCCGACGGTCAGGCCGGCGAGCGCGCCGTCCGGCAACAAGCGCGTGTTGCGCGCCAAGAACAGAGCCCGGGTTTCTGCCTCCAGGCTCTCCACCTCGGCCGGGGTGGCATCGATGGCGCCTTCGGCCTCGATCGCCTGCGCGGCCGCGCCGATCGCCAGTTCGTCGGCCTTGCCGATCTCGCCATCCGGCCGGTAGAATTTGATGCCGTTGCGATCGGCGGGAATGTGCGAGCCCGTGACCATCAGCGCCGCAGCGCCCATGGCGAGGCCCTGCAATGCCAGAGCCGGCGTCGGAACCGTGCCGCAATCGCGCACCTGAAACCCTTCGCGCTGCAGGGCGCCGGCGGCAATGGCCGCAATCTTCGGGCTCGAGGCACGAAAATCCCGGCCGATCAGGATGGTGTCGCCCGGGCGGACGAGGCCTGCGGCAAGCAGGCTGCGGGCGAAGGCCGCGGCATAGACGGCTGCTGCCGGACCTTCGAGATCCACCGACAGGCCGCGAAGCCCACTCGTACCGAATTTGAGACTCACTTGCGCCGTGCTCCTTCTGTCGCCACCCGTCCCGTCTAACGGCGGAACCATAGACGGGAGACCTCCCCAAGAAAACCCGGAACAAGCGGGCTTGATTAACCGAAGAGAGCAACCAGCGCGCCATAGCGGGCGGCCTTGCCAAGGGTGACGAAGAGGAGGAAGGGCAGGATCGGCATCCTCAGCAGGCCAGCGACCAGGGTGAGCGGATCGCCGACGACTGGAAGCCAGGAGAGAAGAAGCACCGGCTGGCCGAAGCGCTGAAAGATGCGCTCCGCCCGCAGCCTGGCCGCCGGAGAGACGGGAAACCAGCGCTTTCCTTCAAAGCGCAGAAACCACAATCCCAGGACGTAATTAACCAGCGCGCCCAGAACATTGCCGCCCGTTGCGACCGCGACTACGGCGAAGCGGGACAGATCCGGGTTCTGCAAAGCGGCGACGATCGCCGCTTCGGAGAGACCGAACAGGAGGGTGGCCGAGAGGAACGCCGCGGCGAAAATGCCGACGAACAGCGACAGATCGGTCATTCCGGATCGGAGCCGCCATCGTCCGCCGGGCCGCGATCGACATGGCCGAGATCGCGGCCGGGTTCGATCACGTCGCGCAGGCGCTGCTTGAGCGCCTTCGGACCGGGAAAGCCGCCATCGCGTTTGCGCTCCCAGATCAGCGCGCCATCGACACGAATCTCGAAGGCCCCGCCTGTTCCTGGAATGAGCGCCACCTCTGCCAGGCTGTCGGAAAAGGTCTGCAACAACTCCTGCGCCATCCACCCGGCCCTAAGCAGCCAGTTGCATTGGGTGCAATAGAGTATCGTGACCCGTGGCTTGTCGCTCATCATCGTGTTCCTGTCTTTCCGCGAAGCACCTGCATAAAGCGTGGCCAACAGGCTGGCCAGCGCCTTGGGCAGGATCAATCCCCCTGTCGCCGCCGGAGGAGCAGCAGCGCGGCGCCGGCGAGGGCGAGAGCGGTGAGGGCGATGAGGAGGTGGAGATGCAGGCGCAGATGGCCGAGCAGCGCTTCCACCAAATTGCCGAACAGATAGCCGACGCCTGAGATGACAACTGCCCAAAGACAGGCGGCCACGGCGTTGAGCAGCACGAAGCGCGCGGTCGGGATCTCGGTCGTGCCGATCAGGACCGGGCTGATGATCCTCATTCCGTAGAGGAAGCGGAAGGCGAGGATGAAGCCGGTCGGATGGCGGTGAAGCAGGTCACGCGCCCTGAGCATGGCCTTCGCCGTCATCAGCCTTTGCACGTAGGACAGGCTTGTGGCGCGGCGCCCGAGCGCGAAGAAGAGCTGATCGGCCAGGAAGGAGCCGATGGCCGCGGCGATCATCACCTGCCAGAGCGGCATCAGGCCGCGATGGGCCAGCACCCCACCCAGGAACACGACCGCCTCCCCTTCGATCCCGGCGCCGAGCAGAACGCCGAAGACCCCGTAGCGCGCGACAAGAGCCTCGATCACGGCCTTCTCTCCCCGTGACGCTTCCACCCTTTTGCCATGCCGCTCTCCGTTGGTCATTGCGGAGGTAGCGCCGCGGATCGGCGCGGAAAGAGCGCCCGGGATTCGCGCCTCGACAGGCGAGGCCGACAGTGATCACGCCGCGTTCACGCACAATGTGACCGGGTATACTCGTCCGCCTTGAAACTCTTTGCCACCACAGGTCGTCTCCCGGCGTGCGGACAATTCCGCGGACAGGCAGGACTCGTGGCGCAGGAGGCGCGACGGCGACGCCGAGCAACAAGGGAGACAGACCATGAGCACCGAAACGAAGGAAGACGCGGCCCGACGCGCCCGCGGCGATGACAGCTACCGGCTGGATCTTTTCCGCGACGGCCCGGTGGCGAAGGATTTGGGCGACGGCAATGACCGCGTGGTCGTGGAGTCCCTGAACAATGTCTCGCAGATCCGCCTGACGCTGACGAGCGGCGAAGTCGGCAATGGCGAGGCGGACGACAGCGACAGCCAGCCGAACCAGGACGGTGACCTCGCCGTGCATCTGCAGGCGGAAAACCGGAGCGGAGGCCTGCGCGGCCCGGAAAGCCGGTTCGATGATGAGGGCATCACCTTTGTGACCGAAGGCAGTGCCACCTTCGACGTGCGCGATCTGGTCAGCGGCGTTTCACGCGGCGACCGCTTCGATGTCGTCCAGCTCGGCACTGAGCAGTCCGAACTGCTGAAGGCTGCCGCGGGCCAAGGCGCCTATTACATCAACGGCGGCGCAGGGGCCGATCGTATCATTGGCGGCACAGGCAATGATTTCCTCGTCGGCGGCGCCGGCAACGACACGCTGGAAGGCCGCGATGGCGATGACGGCTTCATCGGCGGTGCCGGCAATGACGTGATCCGCGGCGGCGCGGGCGACGATCGCGTCTTCGTCAATCTGGCGACCGACGGGCAGGATCGCGTCGATCTCGGCGCTGGCCTCGATACGGTCAATGTCACGGCGCCGGCCTCTGCCGGCCAGGTTCGCCTGACCTTTACCAGCAGCGAGGTCGGCAACGGCTCGGCCCGCGACAGCGACAGCTTGGCCAACCAGGATGGCGGCTTTGCGGTGCAACTGCGTGCCGAGGACGGCATGGACGGGCTCGGCGCCCGCAGCCGCTATGATGACGAAGGCATCCGTTTCGTCTCCGCGACACCCGGCGTTACCTTCGATGTGCGTGATCTGGTGAGCGGCGTGCAGCGCGGTGACGGTTTCACGGTTGTCGAGCTCGGCACGTCGGGCAACGACACCATCACCGCCGCCGCGTCGCGCGCGGAAAGCCTCTATGCCAATGGCGGCATGGGCAATGACAGGCTGACCGGCGGCAGAGGCGACGACTTCCTGGTCGGCGGTGCCGGGAACGACGTCCTGCGCGGCGCTGCGGGCAATGACAGCTTCATCGGCGGCGCCGGCAATGATGTGATCTCCGGCTCGACCGGCGACGACACGGTCATCGTCAATCTGGCAACGGATGGGCAGGATCGCGTGGATCTCGGCGCAGGCATGGACGTCGTCAATGTCACGGCGCCTTTGACCGCTGGCCAGGTGCGGCTTGCCTTCACCAGCGCCGAGGTGGGCAATGGCGCGGCCCGCGATGGCGACAGCTTGGCCAACCAGGATGGCGGCTATGCGGTGCAGCTCTTCGCCGAAGACGGGCTCGACGGGCTCGGCGCCCGCAGCCGCTACGATGACGAAGGCATCAGCTTCGTCTCCTCCACCCCGGGCGTGACATTCGACGTGCGCGATCTCGTCAGCGGCGTTCAGCGCGGCGACCAGTTTTCGATCGTCCGTCTGGGGACGCAGGCCGGCGATACGATTGACGACAGCGCCGAGACCCGCGCCGTTTATGTCAATGGCGGCATGGGCGATGACGACCTTCGCGGCGGCAGCGGCAATGACTTCCTGGTCGGCGGCATGGGCAATGACCGGCTCGATGGCGGCGCAGGCAACGACAGCTTCATCGGCGGCGCCGGGAACGACGTCTTCGTCTTCGCCGTCACCGGCGGGGCCGAGCGGATCAATGACTTCGTTTCGGGAGCCGACAAGATCGATCTCAGCGCCTTCGACATCGACGTGAGCAACATCGCCTCGACGACGAGCGGCGTGGATACGATCCTCTCGATCGATACGGACCGCAACGGATCAAGCGACTTCACCATCACGCTGGTCGGCGTTGGCCGTCCCGCCGATGGTGATTTCCTCTTCGCCTGAGACGTGTAAAGCAGCCGCGCCATCACACGGCGCGGCTGCTCATTTATCAAATCTTTCAAGCCACTAAAGGAACCTTTTTCGCGCTGCACACTTACTGATCGGTTCGACACAGGGGATCTCGATGACCGATCATTCAGGGAAGACGCGCGTGGAATCCGGCACATGGACGGCGCTGGGCGCCACGCCGGACAAGGACGGCGTCAATTTCGCGCTGTTTTCCGCCCATGCCGAACGGGTGGAGCTCTGCCTGTTCGATGAAAGCGGCACCAAGGAAACAGCCCGCATCGAGCTTCCCGAATATACGAACGAGATCTGGCACGGCTATGTTCCGGGCCTCAAGCCTGGCGCGCTCTATGGCTTCCGCGTGCACGGCCCCTTTGACCCTGAAAACGGTCACCGTTTCAACGCCAACAAGCTTCTGGTCGACCCCTATGCCCGCGAACTGGTCGGCGACGTCGCCTGGTCGAGCGCGCATTTCGGCTATGACATGGAGTCTGAGGAAAAGGACCTCAGCTTCAACGAGGAAGACAGCGCCCCGGTTATGCCCAAGAGCCGGGTGATCGACTCCAAGGATTACGACTGGAAAGGCGATACCGCGCCGATGATCCCCTGGTCGCGGACGATCTTCTACGAAACGCATGTGAAAGGCTTCACCAAGCTGCATCCGGCCATTCCGGAGGAGCTGCGCGGCACATTCGATGGCATGGGCCATAAGGCGGCGGTCGACTATCTGAAGAGCCTCGGCATCACCTCGGTCGAGCTGCTCCCCACCCATTTCTTCCCCGACGACAGCATGCTGATCGACAAGGGTTTGCACAATTATTGGGGCTACAACACACTCGGCTTCTTCGCCCCGGCCACCCGCTATTACGGGCCCCGCGCGCTGGCCGGTTTCCGCGACATGGTGCGGGCACTGCATGATGGCGGCATCGAGGTGATCCTCGACGTCGTTTACAACCATACCGCCGAAGGCAACGAGCTTGGGCCGACGCTCTCCTTCAAGGGCATCGACAATTTCTCCTACTATCGCACGATCCCTGACAATCACCGCTACTATATCAACGACACTGGCACCGGGAACACGGTCAACACCTCGCATCCGCGCGTCCTTCAGATGGTTACCGATTCGCTGCGCTACTGGGTCGAGGAAATGCATGTCGACGGCTTCCGCTTCGATCTTGGCACCATTCTCGGCCGCGAGCCGGAAGGGTTCGACCAGCGCGGCGGCTTCTTCGACGCGGTCACGCAGGATCCGGTGCTTTCCAAGGTCAAGCTGGTCGGCGAGCCTTGGGATATTGGCCCCGGTGGCTACCAGGTCGGCGGCTTCCCCCCAGGCTGGGCCGAGTGGAACGACAAATATCGCGACACCGTGCGCGACTACTGGAAGGACACGGACGGCACGGCGCCCGATTTCGCCGCCCGCTTCTTCGGCTCCGGAGATCTCTACGACCAGCGCGGCCGCCGCCCCTGGGCAAGCGTCAACTTCATCGCCGCCCATGACGGCTTCACCATCAACGACCTCGTTTCCTACAATGAGAAGCATAACGAGGCGAATGGCGAGGACAACAAGGACGGCCACAGCGACAATCGCAGCGACAATTACGGCGCAGAAGGCCCGACCGACGACGAGAGCATCAATGCCATCCGTGAGCGCCAGAAACGCAACTTCCTCGCAACGCTCCTCCTCTCGCATGGCACGCCGATGATCCTTGGCGGCGACGAATTCGGCCGCAGCCAGATGGGCAACAACAACGGCTACTGCCAGGACAGCGACATCAGCTGGATCCACTGGGAGGACCTGCCGCCCTCGGCCGAAGAGCTGCGCAATTTCGTTCGCCGGCTCACGAGCCTTCGCGCTGCGCAGCCTCTGTTCCGCCGCGAGAGTTGGCGCGATGGCATGGTGCTCACCTGGTTCAACGCCGGCGGCGGCGAACAGACGGCGGAGCAATGGGCCGATGGCGGCGGCACGACGATCGGTGCCGTGATCTCACGGCCCGATCTCGAAGGCCAGGACGGAATCTGGCCGCATGCCCTCCTGATCTTCAATCCGCATGAGGGCGTCGTACCCTTCGCCCTGCCCGAGGCGCCGAACGGCGGCAGCTGGACGCTGGAACTGACGACGGATGATCCGGCGTTGGAAGCCCAACCCGTGGAGGGCGAAAGCTTCGAAATGGCGGCGCGCAGCCTAGCGCTTTTCCGCTCGAGCTGACACCTCCTGTAGCAAGGCATCTCGCCTCGCATGCCTACGAAGAGTGATCAGACCGGTTATCCCTCAAGCTCCGGCTAGGAGGACGACCGGTCTTCGTTTTGTGAGGATGAGGTGCCTGGACGACCTTTCCCCCCGCCTGATTGCCGAGGGTATCGTCTTGACCCGGTCCCATCCCCCATTCCACCGCCACCTTCAGGTCCGGGGCATTTGGAGACTGCCCAAACCATGCCGTCGGGAGTCCGGCACGGCGTCCATAATTACATGTAATTTCTTTCATATTAGGGACCTTGATAGCAAGTGCCCGAGCTCGTACGGTCGGCTCCGGGCGTCAATCGCATCGATATGGACGGTTGACGCCGCCAGGGCTGATCGTCGGACGAGGATCATGCCGGCGAAGGTCAGACGTCATCCCAGTCCCAATCGGAGAGCCAAATGATGCATGTAATTTCTCGTGGCCCCTTGACCCTCAGCGCGGTGCTGGTCGGGGCTTTGCTGTTTTCCCACCCGGCGGCAGCCGAGGATAAGAAAATTGCCTATGCTGTCGTTGAACTCGATGTTCGGCAGCCAGAAGAGTTCACGAAGGAGTTCTTGCCGCTCGTCGGCAAGGTCTATGCCGAGGCCGGGGCGGTCTTCCTGGCAAAACCGACGGCTCCGGTGGCAATCGATGACGTCGCGCCCAAGCGCGTGGCCATTCTCCGGTTTGACAGTTTGGAGAAAGCCAAGGCGACCTTTTCCTCCCAAGCCTATCGAGACGCGCGCAAGATCGGCGAGAAATATGCCAGCTTCAAGATCTTCGTCGTCGAGGCGCCTGCCAACTGACGATCAAGGAAAGCCGGCGGCGCCGCGGGCGCTTGCTCCATGAGCGTTAAAAACCCAGGATCATCGGCTCAGGACGAATGGCCCGCATAGCGATTGGCCTGGATCAGGCGGCCATAGAGCTCGGCATATTGCTCGGCTGAGCGCTCCCAGGAGAAATTGGCCTTCATGCCCTGGTTCTGCAGCCGCGCCCATTTCTTCGGATCGCGATAGGCATGGAATGCGCGGTGGATGGCCAGGCGGAGATTGTCGCTGGTGGCAGGATGGAACTGGAAACCGGTAGCGACGCGGGCCGACATGGCCGCATCATTGGCATCGATGATGGTTTCCGATAGGCCGCCGGTGCGCGAGACGACGGGGACGGCGCCGTAGCGCAGCGCGTAGAGCTGGGTCAGCCCGCAGGGCTCGAAGCGCGACGGCTGGATGATGATGTCGGCGCCGCCATGGATAAGATGAGCCGTATGCTCGTCATAGCCGATGCGCACGCCGATCCGGCCCGGATGCCGCCCGGCGGCCAGCAGAAGCTGGGTCTCGATATCCTTCGAGCCCTTGCCGAGCACGATCAGCTTGCCGCCGAGGCTGGCGATCTCCTCCGCCACTTCGGCCAGCATGTCGCCCCCCTTCTGCCAGGTCAGCCGGGTAACGGCGGCAAAGACCGGACCGGGCTTGCTGTCGAGATGGAAGGCCTGCATCAGGATCTCGCGATTGATCCCGCGCCGGCGGATCTGGCGGACGTCATAATTGGCCGGCAGATAGGGGTCGTTTGCCGGATTCCAGACCTCGGTATCGATGCCGTTGACGATGCCGCTGAAGGCATCGAGCCGCGAAAGCAGCGCGCCCTGCATGCCCATGCCGAGCTCGGGCGACACGATCTCGCGCGCATAGGTGGGGCTGACGGTCGTCACGGCGGAGGCAGTGCGGATGCCGCCCTTCAGGAAGCTGATGTCACCGTAATATTCGAGGCAATTGATGCTGAAGGCCTCTGGTGGAAGGCCGATCAGCGGCAGGCGATCGGCCGCATATTGGCCCTGGAAGGCAAGGTTGTGGATCGTCAGCACGGACGGCACATGCCGCGCATTGTCGGAATAGCGCATATAGACGGTCGTCAGCGCCGTCTGCCAGTCATGGGTATGGACGAGGTCGGGTCGCCAGTCGGGAAGCAGGCCGCCGGCAAGCGCCGAGGCGACATAGGAGAGCACTGCGAAGCGCTTCCAATTGTCCGGGTGATCGACGCCGTCCTCGCCCGAATAAGGTCCACCCGGCCGGTCGTAGAGCGCCGGCGCGTCGAGCACGAAGAGATCGAGCCCCGCTGCCGTGACTTCGAGCAGCGTCGCCGGCGTGCCGAACAGGTCGGGGAAGAAATGAACGGTCTTCGGCTGATCGAGCTGCGCGAGAACGGCGGAATAACCGGGCACGAGTGTGCGCGTGCGGTACCCACGCGCCAACAGAACCTTGGGCAGCGCGCCGGTGACATCGGCGAGACCGCCGGTCTTGATCAACGGAAAAACTTCCGATGTCACGGAGAGAACATCCACGCAGATCACATTCCTGTTTGCCATCGGTGGAGCCGGGCGGCTGCCTTCGAAGCGGGGCGCTGGCGAGGCGTCATCCGCGGCGCGATGATGGAGGAAAGCGGTCATCCTGTCCTACGAAAAATCATCCCCTCCGAAGAAAAATTGTGCGTCGCAGTAACCGGATGGAAAGGACTTCTCCGGCGCCTGCAGCTCCTCAAGAGCCCATTATCTTTCTGCCTAGACGCGCCGCAAAAAGCGGCGCGCCGGCTGCGGTTCGAACGGACCTCACTCGGCCTTCGGCTTGCGCCGCGCCGGCGCCTTGACGACGGTCTGATCTGCCCGCGCGGCAACGGGTTTCGGGGCGTCCGCCTTGCCCTTGGCGGGGCGCGCTGCAGCGGATTTTGCGGCAGCCGGCTTCTCAGCCGCGGGTTTGCCTGCCGGTTTCGGCGCAGTCGCCTTGGCCGCGGACGTCGTGGCAGGAGCCTCTTCCGGCGTGGCCTTGGCTGCGTCGTTTCCGGTCGCGCTGTCCTCACTCTTGGCGGCAGACTTCGCAGCGGGTTTGGCAGCCTTTGTCTTGGCGGCAGATTTCGCCTGCTTCGTTTCCGGTGCCGTGGCACTCTCGGCCTTGCCCTTGGCCTTGCCGGCAGATTTGGAGCCGGCGGAAGCGCTGCTTACTTCCCGAGCAGCCTGCTCCCAATGTTCGCTGTGTCGACCCTCGGGGCGGCCCTCTTCTTCCCAGATTTCATGCGCTCTTTTTCTGATGCGGTCATCATCGGCTTTTGCCATGACGTGCTCCCTTTGGCGGCCGGCTCGAACCAGCTTCGAACCGTGGCAGTGCATATTTGTTCCTCGGCGGCTGAACAGCAATATCCCGCGCCGATGAAAGCACCGGCTTGCGGTCGGTCTACAAGAAACGTGATCCATTTTCGTAGGTTATAGCGATCTAAAGCGACGCCGGAAGGCCGCGTTTCTTGAGCGGCCGGCCTGAAGACGGAGTTTTTCGGCGAATCAGTGGCGCGCGCAAGCTGGAACGATAGACCAGCGACGATGGCGCCCTAGATCAGTGTCACTCTCCTTACTGAACCCAGAGGAGACCTTCACCGCTGCCGCTCAGACCGGCGGCTTCGCAGGAGACATAGCTGCATGACGACCCGGCCCTTCGCCCCCCGTTCGCCCTCCCTCATCATCGCCCCGCTGGCGGCACTCGCCGGCCTCCTGTCGGTTGCCTCGCCGGCCGCGGCGCAGTCTCCCAAGATCGAGGATGTCTGCGTGCAGGTCGCCAAGCATCTCCTGATGACGGAGACCGTGCATACCGGCGTCGTCCAGGCCTTCCCCGACCTGAAACCGCCGGGCGCGCGCATGACCTACTCGACGCGCGAAGGTACCGAGCCGAAGGACATGGTCGACACAATCTCCTGCGAGTTCCGCAACACTGCCGCGCCCTTCGACCTGCAGCGCTTCTGCCTGTCGAGCACCTGCTATGCCGCGGATGAACGCAACAATGAAAACCGCCGCCGCTTCGAGGAGGTTCGCATCCTCCTCCAGCGCCAGGGCCTCTGACGCCCCGCTCCGCCCGTGGAACCATCAGACGCGAAACGACGAAGCCGGCGCGCCGTAAAGGCGGCCGGCTTTGGCAAGAGGCAATGATCGGAAGAGGTCAGGCGCTGTAGATGGCAATGGCCTTCTGGCAGGCCTCGCGGAACCGTTTGGCTGGCCCCTCGGCGCCGACCGCCTGGCGCGAGACGCGCGCGCCTTCCAGGAGCATCAGCAGCGTATCGGCCAGCAGCTCCGGCTCGCTGACGCCGGCCTCGCGACAGAGATCGGTGAGCCGCGCGCGCTGGTCGGCCTTGAAGGCCTCGATCACCTCATGGGCGGGGTGACCGGCTTCCTTCAGTTCCACCGCCGCATTGGCCATATCGCAGCCATGCGGCTCGGTGAGCACACAGCTTTCGATACGATCGACCCAGAGATCGAGCTGGCCGCGGGGATTGCCGGGGAGGGTCGTCGCAAGCTCGGTCCAGAGCGCGCAGGCCTGCGACGAGACGGCCTTCAGCGTCTCGCAGATCAGGTCGTCCTTGGAGCCGAAATGGCGGTAGAGCGTCATCTTGTTGGTCGAGGCCGCTTCGGCGATCGCATCGACGCCGATGCCACGAATGCCGTGCTGGCGGAAGAGATCGCGCGCCGTGCTCACGATCCGATCACGCGGCGCCACTTTCACGTTTGCATCGCAACATTCCGAGGCCGCTTTCATAGTTGCGCCGCCTTTGGAGGATTTCTTGAAAGAGGTTGTTGACATAGGTGTGACCGGTCGGTAACTATGCATTTGTTACTAAGCGGTAACATGCATGAGACGGAACGTCAAGCTCACGCCACCGTACGGAGCTTGACCGGTATGAGACGAAGGAAACGGCCATGAACCAGGCCACGATGAAGACGAACGCCGAATACAGCTTCGCCAATGACGACCTGACCCTGTCGGAGGCCTTGGCCGATCCGATGATCCGCGCCGTGATGCGCGCCGACAAGGTGACGACGTCTGAGTTCAAGATGCTGATGCTGTCGGCGGCCAATGCGCTACGCCAGCCGACCCCGCCTGCCGCCGATGGCGCCCGCCAGCATGCCACGCGCCTGCTGGCCGCACCGAAGCGCCGGCTGCTCGCCATGGTGCATCCGCTGGCCGTCGGCAATTCCGGCGCTTGCGCCGCCTGCTACTGAACCTTCGGCGGAGCCCTCCCCCGCCGAACCCCTGCGCCCTCCCTGACGCAGACCAGACCCGGCCGGGCGACCTCCCCCGGCTGGGTTTTTTTACGGCGGAGGCCGGTCAGACCTTCACGACCAGCTCGTGGAAATCCTCCGTTCCGAAGAACTTCAGATAGCGTTCCACCTCGGATGGCTCGCCGGTCGCCTTGCGCGGATTGTCGGAAAGCTTGACTGCCGGGCGCCCATTGGCATCCGCCACCTTGCAGACGACGGAGATCGGGTTGAGGCCGCTGACCTCGGTCGGCGCGCAGCCGGCGAAATCATTGGTGAGGTTCGTGCCCCAGCCGAAGCTCATGCGCACCCGTCCTTCGAAGTGGCGATAGGTGCGGATGATCATGTCGACGTCGAGCCCGTCGGAAAAGATCAGCAGCTTCTCGGACGGATCGCGGCCCTTGGACTTCCACCAGGCAATGATCTTTTCCCCGCCTTCGATCGGCGGCGCGCTGTCGGGCCGGAAGCCGGTCCAGTCGGCCACCCAGTCCGGCGCATGGCGCAGGAAGGCGGCGGTGCCGAAGGCATCCGGCAGGACGATCAGCAGATTGCCGCCATAAAGCCGGTTCCAGTCCTGCAGCACCTTGTAAGGCGCCTGGGCGAGCTCCTCGTCCGTTCTCGCCAACGCCGCGGCGACCATCGGCAGCTCATGGGCATTGGTGCCGAGCGCTTCGAGATCCGTATCCATGGCGAGAAGCACGTTGCTGGTCCCGGTGAAGGATTGGCCAATACCCTCCTTCAGCGCCTCGACGCACCAGCGCTGCCAGAGGAAGGAATGGCGCCGCCGCGTGCCGAAATCGGAAATGCGCAGTTCGGGATATTGGCGGAGCTGCTCGACCTTGGTCCACATCTTGGCCTTGGCCCGGGCATAGAGCACATCGAGCGCGAAGGGCCCCATGCCCTTCATCGCCGTGCGGGAGCGAAGTTCATTGACGATGGCGAGCGCGGGAATCTCCCACATGCTCGTATGCGTCCACTTGCCGGGAAAGGTCAGCTCATACTGTCCGTTGCGGCGCGACAGCTCGTAATCGGGCAGCTGGAAATCGGCGAGCCAGGCGAGGAAGTCCGGCGAGAAGATCTGCTTTTTGCCGTAGAAGGTGTTACCGGCAAGCCAGATCATCTCCTTCTTGGTAAAGCGCACGGTGCGCACATAGTCGAGCTGCTCGCGCAGTTCCTGTTCGTCGATCTCCTCGGTCAGGAGCACGCTCTTGGTACGGTTGATGAGCGAGAAGGTCGCATCCACGGTCGGATACATCTTCCAGATCATCTGAAGCATCAGGAGCTTGTAGAAATCCGTATCGAGCAGGCTGCGCACGATCGGATCGAGCTTCCAGGCATTGTCATGGACCCGGCGCGCAATATCGGTCTTGGTCATGGCCTCTCTCCTTGCCTGGCAGCCGTGGCCGCGCCTCTCGGAGATTACGGATGACCGCCGTCTCCCCTCGCCTTCTCATGACATGTCAAAGGCGCGCCCGCAACGCGTGCGACGCGACAAAAGGCTTGCCAAAATCACACGAAATTATCACAAAATCTCACCAGGAATGTTGCACTTGTCTAAGTGATGGTTTACATAGGTTGGTAAGGGAGGAGGCCGGAATGCGACCGGACGAGCGTCGGCAGAGGATCATGGACATTCTGATGGACCAGGGCTCGGCGTCGGTCGAGGATTTGGCGGCGCGCTTCGGCGTTAGCAAGATGACGGTGCATCGCGACCTCGACGAGCTCGAACAGGCGGGCCTGCTGCGCAAGGTGCATGGTGGCGCCTCCATTCAGTCGAGCCCGCAGTTCGAAAGCGATTTTCGCTATCGCGAGAAGATCGCGGTTGAGGAGAAACGGCGCCTGGCGGCGCGGGCGGCAAGCCTGGTGGAGCCGGGGCAGATCATCTTCGTCGACGACGGATCGACCGCCGGCGGCATTGCCGAGCATCTGAAGGATATCCGGCCGCTGACGGTGATCACCAACAATCTTGGTGTGATCGCCCGATTGGCGCCGATCGCCGGCATCGACGTCATCGCGCTCGGAGGCCAGTACAGCCGCAAGTTCAACGGCTTCTTCGGCATTCTGACCGAGGAGACGCTGGGGTCGCTCAAAGGCGATATCGCCTTCCTGTCGAGCTCGGCCATCCAGGGCGACGCCGCCTACCACCAGGACCAGGAGGTGGTGAAGACCAAGCGCCAGATGATGCGGGCTGCCGGTCGAAGCTATCTGATGGTGGACCATGCGAAATTCGGTCGGTCTGCCCTGCATTTCTTGACCGGGCTCGACGCGTTCACCGCGGTCATCACCGGGGCGGAGCTTGCCGCTGCCGATCAGGCGGCGCTGAAAACGGCCGGCATACCGGTCATCACTGTGGAAGAGGGAAGCCGTCAATGACGACGAAGACCGGGCTGTGGGTCGGCACGAGTTTCAAGATGAACAAGACGCTGGCCGAGGCGCTCGACTTTGCCGAGGCTTTGGCGACGGCGGATGCGGCGCGCGATCCGCGCATCCAGCGCTTCGTCATCCCACCCTTCACCGCCGTGCGCGAGGTCAAGGCGCGGCTGAAGGATACCAGCGTCAAGGTTGGCGCACAGAACATGCATTGGGACGAGGCCGGCGCCTGGACGGGCGAGATTTCCGCGCCCATGCTCACGGATGCGGGGCTTGATCTCGTCGAGCTCGGCCATAGCGAACGGCGCGAGCATTTCGGCGAAACCGACGAGACGGTGGGGCTCAAGGTCGAGAGCGCTGTGCGCCACGGCCTGACGCCGCTGATCTGCATCGGCGAGACGCTTGCCGAACGCGAGGCCGGCCAGGCGGATGCAGTCCTGAAGCGCCAGGTGGAAGGCGCGCTCGCACGGCTCGACGGCGAGGCGAAAGACCGTCCGGTGCTGCTCGCCTACGAACCTGTCTGGGCAATCGGCGTCAACGGCATTCCCGCCTCGTCCGACTATGCCGACGAGCGTCATGCGCGGATCGCCGAGACCGCCCGCGCCTGCCTCGGCACTGACGTGCCGGTGCTTTACGGCGGCAGCGTCAATCCCGGCAATTGTGTGGAGCTCATCACCAAGCCGCATATTGACGGGCTGTTCATCGGCCGCTCGGCCTGGGCCGCGTCCGGCTATCTCGACATTCTCGCCCGCGTCGCCGCGGCCGTTTGACCCGCATCATCAACCAAAAAGCCGTCAACCAAGGGAGAAAGCCCATGAAAATCGCCATCGGAGCCGACAGCGCCGGCAAGCCGCTTCTCGATGTCATCGCCAAGCATCTGGCGACCAAGGAAGGGGTGGAAGTCACCGACCTCAGCCAGCAGGGATTTTATGCCGACCTGTCGCAGGGTCTCGCCCAGTCGATCGTCAAGGGCGAGAACGAGCGCGGCATCCTCTTCTGCGGCACCGGGATCGGCGTTTCGATCTCGGCCAACAAGGTGCCGGGCATCCGCGCCGCGCTGACGCATGACACCTATTCCGCCGAGCGCGCCGCCAAGTCCAACAACGCCCAAATCATCACCATGGGCGCCCGCGTCATCGGCCCGGAACTCGCCAAGGCCATCGTCGACACCTGGCTCGCCTCGGATTTCGATCCGAACGGCGCCTCAGCCGACAATGTCAAGGCAATCGACCGGCTCGACGAAGGCAAGTAGGCGCTTCGCCTGAGCAGAGACCTGCGTATGCGTTGATCCGCCCTCCGCATCGCGGTGCAGTGCGCCCGGCAGACATGTCGGGCGCACTGCGTTTCACGCCTCAGCTTTTGAGCAGCCGCAACGCATTCATCGTCACCAGCACGGTGGCGCCGGTATCAGCGAGGATGGCCGGCCAAAGACCTGTGAGGCCGACCAACGTCGTGACAAGGAACACCGCCTTCAAGCCGAGGGCAACGGCAATGTTCTGGCGGATATTGGCCATGGCCCGTCGCGACAGGTCGATGAGCGCCGGCACGTCGCCGACCCGCGCCTGCAGCAGCGCCGCATCCGCCGTTTCGAGCGCGACATCGGCACCGCCGCCGATCGCGATACCGACATCGGCCGCGGCAAGCGCCGGGGCATCATTGATCCCGTCCCCGACCTTGGCGACGCGCCGCCCCTGAGCCTTCAGGTCGAGGACGATGCGCTGCTTGTCTGCCGGGAGCAGGTCCGCCCGTACCGCAATGCCGAGATCGGCGCCGACGGCGGCGGCGACGCGCGCGTTGTCACCGGTCAGCATCAGCGTTTCGACTCCGCGCTGCTTCAGCGCCGCAAGTGCGGTGCGCGCATCCGGGCGTGGATCGTCGCGCATGGCCAGGGCGCCCACCGGCCGGCCGTCGACTGCGAGAATCGAAACCGTCTTGCCAGCCTCGTTCAACACGGCAATCTGCGCCTCGATCTCGCCGCCAAGCGGCATTTCGGCGGAAATGGTCTTCGGCGAGGCAAGCAACAGTGACCTGCCCTCGACATTTCCGCTCACGCCCTTGCCGCCGAGTGCTGCGCCTCCCTCGACCGCCGGCGGAACGATCCCGGCGTCGTTCGCCCGCGTGAGGATCGCCGCTGCCAGCGGATGGCTGGAGCCGGTCTCGAGCGCGGCCGCCAAGCGCAGGATCTCGGCTTCCGGGGCGCCGAAGGACAAGATGTCGGTGACGACCGGTCGACCGGCAGTCAGCGTGCCTGTCTTGTCGAAGGCGATCACCTCAACCTTGGCCAGCGTCTCCAGAACCGTGCCGCCCTTGACCAGCATACCCCGGCGCGCGCCGGCCGAGAGCGCAGACGCGATTGCCGCCGGCACCGAAATGACCAGCGCGCAGGGGCAGCCGATCAGGAGGATGGCAAGCCCCTTGTAGAACCAGCCCCCCCAATCGCCACCCATCAAGAGTGGCGGCAGCACGGCCGTCAGCAGCGCCACCAGCACCACCAGCGGCGTGTAAACATTGGAGAAACGATCGATGAAGCGCTGCGTCGGTGCCTTTGCCTCCTGCGCCTCCTCAACCAGCCGGACGATGCGGGCGATCATATTGTCCGCTGCCGTCGCAGTGACGCGCACCTTGAGCGTTCCATCGCCATTCACCGTTCCGGCAAAGACGGCAGCGCCGACGCCCTTGAAGACCGGCACGCTCTCTCCGGTCATGGACGCCTCGTCGATCTGGCTTTCGCCGCTGACGATCTCGCCATCCGCCGGCAGGCGATCGCCGGGACGCACCAGCACCCGATCGCCGGCCTGCAACGTCTCGGCCGGCACGCTGCGAGTGGCGCCATCGGTCTCCAGAAGAGCCGTCTTCGGCACGAGCGCCGAGAGCGCCTCGATCCCGCGCCGGGCACGTTGTGCTGCGACCCCTTCCAGCAATTCCCCGACGAGGAAAAGCAAGACGACGGTGGCGGCTTCCTCGCCGGCATCAATGACCACCGCCCCGACGGCCGCGATCGTCATCAGCATTTCGATGGAGAAGGGCGTGCCGGCCCGCGCCGCTGCGAAGGCCCGCAGTGCAACCGGACCGAGCCCGACCAGAAGTGCTGCCAGGAAAAAGACGGAGGCTGTCTCGGGAAATAGCTGTCCGAGACCATAGGCGAGCAGCAGCGCGGCACCGGCCCCGAGTGTCAGCCGGCCCTTGCGCGACCCCCACCATGGCCCTTCGCCGATGCTATGATCATGGCCATGGAGACCGGCCACGACCGGCGTCTTTTGCGAGGAGGTTGCATGCTCATGGTCATGGTCATGGTCATGGTCATGGTCGTGGGCATGGTCATGCCCATCATGCGGACCATGGGCATGGGCAACCGTCTCTCCCTCCTCTGCGCGGGAAGGTTCTGCCGAGCCCCGTGGAGCCGGTGTCAGGCCATAGCCGAGGCTCTTCACCTTTCGCTCCAGCACGGCAGCATCGAGCGGCCCGGCGTGACGGACCACCATCGTACCGACCGTGGGCGAAACGGAGACGTCGCTCACCCCCTCGATCCGGCGCACCGCGCGGTCGATCTTCGCCGCGCAGCCGGCGCAATCCATTCCGCTGACGCGATAGCGGCTTTCCGTGGTCGAGGTCATCGCCGGCTCCCATGCTTGCTGATCTGTCAGCTCTAGAACCTCTAGCCACTAGAGGTGCAAGCGAAAATCGCACCGGCCAGGCATCGATTTGCCGGATACCAGCGTAAGCATCCTGTTCACGAGACGGGGGAAAAGAATGGATCCGACAGACAGCGCGCCATTGATCGTCACGGCGGAGATGGAAGCGGCGGCGCAAGCGCATTTCACCGCGCTGCGCACCGCGCATTTTCCGCCCTCGCGCAACTATCTCGCCGCGCACATCACCCTCTTCCACGCGCTTCCAGGCGTGGAGCAGGAGGCGGTCGAGCAGGCGCTCGCGGCGGAGGCGACAGCAATCCTGCCGCCGCAGGTCAGGGTGGAGGGCATCCGGTTTCTCGGGCGGGGTGTGGCCTATGCGCTTGCCTCTCCGGAGCTGCAGCAGTGCCATCGTCGCCTGGTCGATGCCTTGTCGCCCCTGCTGAGCGCGCAGGATCGCCAAGGCTTCCGGCCGCATATCACGGTGCAGAACAAGGTGGAAACGGCTGTGGCGCGAGCCTTGGAGGCGGAGCTGAGCGCCGCGCCGCTGCCGCCGCCCTTCCTGCTCACCGGCATCAAGCTCTGGCGCTATCGCGGCGGGCCATGGGAGGCGGTGCGGGACTTTTCCTTCGGCAGCGCGCCCGGCTCTGTCTAGCGTTTCTCGGGAGCGAGGCCAGACGGCGTCTTCGCCCGATGTCGATCGGGTCGAACAGGTCTAGAGGCTGTTGCGTTCGGCGAAGGCGTCGGCATCGTCCCGGCGGTCGAGATAGCGGCGCATCATTTCGAGCTGCACTTCCGCCTGGAAATCCATAACCTGAACGTGGATGTCGTGCTCTTCGCAGCCAAGTCCGCGCAGTTCCCTGGCAATCGCACGGCAGGCGGCCCGCCAATGGATGACGGCTTCCTCGCCATGCACGCCTTCAAGCTCCGCAGCCGCCTTTCGGACGGCGGCGCGGCGTCCCGCAAACGGAAAGGCGACGATCGTCTCCGCATGGGGTGCCGTCATGATGCGCGCTCCTGTCGTCAATGGCGATTCTCTCACTGCCTTGATCTACGGAGAATTTGGTTAATGCTTGGTGTCCAAAGTGACGGCTTCGTGAATGACGAAGGTTTGATCGCCCAGTCCCTGCGCCAAGGCGGGACGGTTGAACTCGCTGACCGATGCCTTCGATCAGTCGGAAAAGCCGAAGGGGGCTTCGGTCTGGCGATAGTGGTCTGGCAGGATCTGCCGGCCGATCGGCGGCTGCGAGCGCGCGGTGCAGTGTTCGCGCTGGCAGAGGCGACAGCTGATGCCGATCGGGGTGGGGACGACCGGCTGGCCGGGCTGGTGATAGACGAGCCGCTCCGCCTGGCTGCCTTCGCAGACCAGCGCCACGGCACGCTCCACCGTCGCCACGCCATAGGCGCCACCGCCGGCGCTGACCGTGCGGGCGATGGAGAAGAAGCGCTGCCCATCGGGCAGCTCCAGCCATTGGGTGACGAGCCGGCGCGGCGTGGAGAAGACCTGATGCAGGCTCCAGAGCGGACAGCCGCCGCCATGGCGGGCGAAGGGGAAGCCGGCGCTATCGAGCCGCTTCGAGACATTGCCGGCCGCATCCACCCGGATGAAGAAGAAGGGGATGCGCTCCTGCCCCGGCTTTTGCAGCGTCGTCAGCCGATGCGCCGTCTGTTCGAAACTGGTCGAGAACTGGCGCGACAGCGCCTCGATATCGTAACGCCGCGCTTCCACCGCGCGAGAGAAGGCCGTGTAGGGCATCAGGACGGCGGCCGCGAAGAAGCCGGCCAGTGCGCGGTGAGCGAGGCGCCGGCCGCTTTCGGTCGGCAGCACCGCCTCCCGCACCAGCCGGTCGATTTCCTCGTCCATCTCGAGATAGGCGATCTGCTGGGCGAGCTGGAAGGCCTGGCTCGCGCCATCGAGCGTCTCTTCCAGAAGCACTTCACGCCGATGGCGGTCGAGCCGGCGCTTGGAGCCGATCATGACGGAGGCCGGCAGGCGCCGGACGCGCAAAGCATGGCGGCTTGAGAGATAGGCGACGAGACCGCCTGCCTCCGCCACCACGCCGGCCAGCCGCTCTGCCGCACTGTCGAGCGCGGGGAAGCAATTGTGCCGGGCGGCAAGGAAGCTGCGCACGGCGGCCACCGGATCGGCGAGGTCTTCACCACCGCCCTCCGCCGCCGCCTGACGTCGGTCGGCCAGCGCAAATTGCCCCTCCCTGTACGCCGTGTGCAGGCGAAGCAGCGCCTCGCCGAACCCCGGAAAGCTGGTCAGCACGTCGGCGGCTTCCAGCGGCGCAATGTCGATATCGGCGAAGAGCGGATCCTTTAGCGCCGCCTGCAGCCGGGCGACGAGGTCCGGCAGGCTGTCATCGGCAAGGCTTGCCATGTCCAGCTTGTAGGTGCGCGCCAGGCGCAGCAGGATCTCCGCCGTCACCGGCCGCTGGTTGCCCTCCATCAGGGCAATATAGGAGGGCGAGACCTCGAGGTCCGAGGCCATGTTTGCCTGGGTGAGGCCCAGATCCTTGCGCAGCCGGCGAAGCCGCGGCCCGAGATAGACGCCCTGCTTATCCATACAGCTATTTACAGCATTACAGCGCAAGCTTGTAAAGTTTGACAGGATGACAGCAATCCCTCTGCTCGATGGCGAGGCGCTCGTCTAGCCTCCTCCCATCCGCAGACAGGACGAAAAGGAGATTGCCATGTCCTATACCGCCGCCCTCCGCGAAGCCGAGCAGCTGATTGCCCGCTCCAGCACCTGGACCGGAATGACGGCCGAGGCCGTGGCCCGCATGCGCCTGCAGAACCGCTTCCCGACCGGCCTCGACATTGCCCGCTATACCGCGCCGATCATGCGGCGGGACATGGCGGCCTATGATCGCGATCCGGCTCACTACACCCAGTCGCTCGGCTGCTGGCACGGCTTCATCGCCCAGCAGAAGCTCATTTCGATCAAGAAGCATTTCGGCACGACCGAGCGGCGCTATCTCTATCTCTCCGGCTGGATGGTCGCCGCACTCCGCTCGCAATTCGGCCCCCTGCCCGACCAGTCCATGCATGAGAAGACCAGCGTTCCGGCTTTGGTCGCCGAGCTTTACACCTTCCTGCGTCAGGCCGATGCACGCGAGCTCGGCGCGTTGTTCCGCGAGATCGATGCGGCGCGCGCCGCCGGCGACCTCGCCCGCGAGCGGCAGCTGATCCATGCGGTCGACACGCATCAGACGCATGTCGTGCCGATCATCGCCGATATCGACGCCGGCTTCGGCAATGCGGAAGCGACCTATCTGCTCGCCAGAAAGATGATCGAGGCCGGCGCCTGCGCGCTGCAGATCGAGAACCAGGTCTCCGACGAGAAGCAGTGCGGCCATCAGGACGGCAAGGTGACGATTCCGCATGAGGAGTTCATCGCCAAGATCCGCGCCTGCCGCTACGCCTTTCTCGAACTCGGCATCGATGACGGCATCATCGTCGCTCGGACCGATTCGCTCGGCGCCGGCCTGACCAAGCAGATCGCCTACAGCGCAGCGCCCGGCGATATCGGCGATCAATACAACAGCTTCCTCGATTGCGAGGACATGACCGGACTTCCAGTCGAGAGCGGCGATGTGCTGCTCACCCAGGGCGGTCGGCTGATGCGGCCGAAGCGGCTGCGCTCCAACCTCTTCCAGTTCCGCCCGGGAACCGGGGAAGACCGCTGCGTGCTCGACTGCATCCACGCGCTCGACAATGGCGCCGACCTGCTCTGGATCGAGACGGAGAAGCCGCATATCGCCCAGATCGCCGGCATGATGGACCGGATCCGCGCTGTGCGCCCCGAGGCGAAGCTCGTCTACAACAACTCGCCCTCCTTCAACTGGACGCTCAATTTCCGCCAGCAGGTCTTCGACGACTGGCAGGCCGAGGGGCGCGACCTGACGGGCCTCAACCGCGCGCAGTTGATGAGCGAGCACTATGACGGGACCGCGCTCGGCCGGGAGGCGGATGCGCGCATCCGCGCCTTCCAGCGCGAGGCCTCGGCCCGGGCCGGGATCTTCCACCACCTGATCACCCTGCCGACCTACCACACGGCGGCGCTCTCCACGGACGCGCTGTCTAAAGACTATTTCGGGCCCGAAGGCATGCTCGGCTATGTCGCCAAGGTACAGAGGACGGAGATCCGCGAGGGGATCGCCTGCGTCAGGCACCAGGCCATGGCGGGCTCGGATATCGGCGACGACCACAAGGATTATTTTGCCGGCGAAGCCGCGCTGAAGGCCGGCGGCGCCCACAACACCATGAACCAGTTCGCCGCCTGAGCCGTGGCGAACCACCCCTTCACCCAAGGCGTCGCCGCTGGCCGCCCCGTTCTTCAAGGAGAGAAACCATGTCCGACCCGATGCAGACCACCCACCCCGCCCAGCCGGAGCGCTCCCGCGCCGTCTTCTCCCAGCAGGATTTCGAGCTGATCCGCGTCGCGGTCGCCCATTACCTGCAGGTCGTCAAGGATAAGCCGGAGTCGATCAAATATTCGAACTTCTACCACCGGCTCGGCCGCATTTCCTGACCGCGCGACTGACAAAGACGGCGCGCCTGGGGTCTCCCCCCGCGCGCCGTTTTCGCTGACCAGATCTGTCAGCCTTCCTCGTCCATCAACACCATCCGCTGCCCGTTGGAGCGTGCCATGGCGTGGATGATCCGCTCGATCTCCAGCCCCTTGGCAAAGTCCGGCCCGACATTCGGCCCGCCGGCAATGGCGGCCAGCAGGTCGCGCGCCTCGATGACCTTCTGTTCGTTGAAGCCGAAATTGTGACCCGGCGCCGGGCAGAAGGCGGCGAAATCCGGCTGGTCCGGTCCGGTGAGATGACGCACGAAGCCTGCCTCGCCGGCGCGGTGGACGAGGAGCTCGTTCATGTTTTCCTGGTCGAAGACGATCGTCCCTTCCGCGCCATGCAGTTCCCACTGCAGCCGGCATTTGCGGCCGCGGGCGACGCGGGACGTGGCGAAGGAGCCCTGCGCGCCGGAGGCGAAGGTAAGCAGCGCCAGGGCGCTGTCCTCGTTTTCGACCCGCTTCATCCCCTCAGGGGACGGACGCTCCGGCATGGCGATCTGGGTTTGCGCCGTCAAAGCCCGCACCGGACCCATCAGCGCCAGCATCTGGCTGACGAGATGGCAGCCAAGATCGCCGAGCGCCCCGAGGCCACCCTCCCGATGCGTCATGCGCCAGGACCAGGGCAGGCCTGGATCGGCCGAGTAATCCTCGTCATAGACGCCGCGAAAGGCGAGCAGCCGGCCGATCTCTCCCCGGCGGACCATGGCCAGAGCTGCCTGAAAGGCGGGACTGCGCAGATAATTGTAGCCGAGCATCGTCACCTGGCCGGGATGCGCCGCGGCGAGCGCTGCCATGGCCTCGGCATCCTCGAGGGTCAGGGCCATCGGCTTTTCGAGCCAGACATGCTTGCCGGCGAGAAGCGCAGCCTCCGCCATCGGCCGGTGAAGTCCGTTCGGGGCGGTGATCGACACGACATCGACCACGGGATCGGTCACCGCCGCCTGCCAATCCGCGGTCGCGCGGGCGAAGCCGAACTGACCGGCGAAACGCCCTGCGCTCTCCTCAGACACATCCGCCAGGATCTCCAGCCGCGGATGGGCGCCGCCGAAGACGGCCGATACAGTGCGCCAGGCAAGCGCATGGCACTTGCCCATAAACCCAGTCCCGATCAGCGCGACACCCAGCGCGCGATCCGGCATGATCCTCTCCCCCATATGGTCTCCTCTCCCTCATCCTCTGCGCCGCAACGCGAGCGGCAGAACTTACGCTTGAACCACCCTTTACCGCTATACCGCCCGAACCTTCCGTCCGATTAGACTGGCCTTGCAGGGTCGGTCGTGCTAGAAAATCCGCCATGGGCGTGTGCTGCGTGCGCCTTGGGTCTTCCCCTGAACCGACGGAGATTGTGCAACCGCTCACCACGGAAGGATGATCCTGTGTCGGCACCCCAGATGCGAAATTCCGGCGGCTTTCTTCGCCGTTTCATTGCCCACGAAGCCGCGGCCGGCCTGGTCCTGATGGGCGCGGCCGCCCTTGCGCTCGTCGTCGCCAATTCGCCGCTCTTCGAAGCCTATGACCACGCGCTTCACCGGGAGATCGCCGGGCTCAGCCTGCTCCACTGGATCAATGATGCGCTGATGGCGGTCTTCTTCCTGCTGGTCGGGCTGGAGATCAAGCGCGAGGTGGTAGACGGGCAGCTGTCACGCTGGGACCAGAGGGTTCTCCCAGGCCTCGCCGCGCTCGGCGGCATGGCGGCGCCCGCCCTCTTCTACGTCCTGATCAATCTCGGCGGACCAGAGACGCTGCGCGGCTGGGCCATCCCGGCTGCCACCGACATCGCCTTCGCGCTCGGCGTTCTGTCACTGCTCGGCCCACGCGTGCCGGCGTCGCTGAAGGTGTTCCTCGCAGCGCTCGCCATCATCGACGATCTCGGCGCCGTCGTGATCATCGCATTGTTCTACACGGCCGGCCTCGATCTCTTCGCGCTGGGCGGCGCAGGCCTGGTGATCCTGCTGCTGGTGGCGTTCAACCGCGCCGGCGTCATGCGGCTCGCCCCCTATCTGGTACTCGGCCTTGTGCTCTGGGTGCTGGTGTTGCGCTCCGGCGTGCATGCGACGCTGGCCGGCGTCATCCTGGCGCTGACCATTCCGCTCGAGATCCGCAAGCCCGGGCTATCGCCGCTCTTCAAGCTCGAACATGCGATCCAGCCCTGGGTCGCCTTCCTGATCGTGCCGATCTTCGGCTTCGCCAATGCGGGCGTCTCCTTTGCCGGATTCTCCTTTGCCTCGCTGCTCGATCCGGTCCCGCTCGGCATCGCTGCCGGGCTGTTTCTGGGCAAGCAGCTGGGTGTCTTCGGCATGCTGGTGCTCGCCGTGCGCAGCGGCTGGGCGCAGCTGCCGGAGAAGGCGTCCTGGCGTCAGGCCTATGGCGTCTCGCTGCTTTGCGGCATCGGCTTCACCATGAGCCTGTTCATCGGCCTGCTCGCCTTCCCCACCTCCGTCCACCTGCAGGACGAGGTGAAGCTCGGCGTCATCCTGGGCTCGGTCCTCTCCGGCCTTGCCGGCGCCGCCGTGCTGCTGCGTGCCCGCTAAAGGTCAGGCTACTCGAACAGCTTGCGCTGGGCGGACTCCGTCTTCGGCTTGCGGGGGAACGGCGGCGTCGGCACGCCGCGGCGCTGCAGTTCGGTGCTGGCGCTGAAGCGGATGTCGATGTCACGCTCGGTCAGGAAGGCCTCCAGGATCGGCGTGCTCAGGACCTCCCAGCTCTTGCCGCGCTCGGGACCGGCGGGCACGCGCGGGAGCAGCCCCGGCTCCTGGCTCCAGGCCAAGAGATCCTCAAGCGAGGCAAGCGCCAGCATGTCGCGCAAATGATGGGCGGTGACGTAAGCGTCCGGCATGGCGCGATGGGCGGGCAGACCGGTCTCGTGATCGAGCCCCTCGGGTTTCCTCAGATAGCGAAGCATCTGGTTAGAGAAGCGTGGCAGCTGCGGCCAGATCCGCAGCGCACATTTCCAGGTGCAGATCCAGGGCGTGCCGCCGGTCAGCCGTGGCGTGCAGTAGCGCTGTTCGAAGGCTGCGCGATGAGCCGCCAGGGCTGTGACGCCGCCCTCCGGTCGCAGAATCTCGGGCGCCAGATCCCGCCAGAACGGCGCGCCCACCACATCCTCGTCGCGGATATGATGGATCGCCATCGTATCGACGGCGATCGGCCGGCCGGGATTGACGAAGCGGGCGCCGCGGTTGGCGGTGACCTGCCACAGCCCATCCCCGCCCAGCACCACATCCTGCCAGCCAATCTCGCAGACATCTGTCGCACCATTGCCGGCGGTTTCGAGATCGATGACACGGAGGATCGTCTGCTGCATGATGGTTGGGGCCCGCTGCTGAGGTGCAGCCGGCCGGCTGCCGGCGTCAAACGCGTGAGACTGCAGTTTCGTTCGCCGACCGCCGGCGCGTGCTATTCGGCGGCTTCGGCCGGCGGATCGAAGAGGCCGGTCGGAAAGCCGTCGAGGCTCGTCTGGTTCTTCTCGCGCCAATAGGCGTCGATCCCTTCCTCGCCCTTGGCACTTGCCCAGGCATCCATCTGGGGCCGTTCGGCGCGATAGTCGAACAGCGGCACGCCGTAACCGCAGGAGGTCTGCACCAGATCGAAATCCAGATGCACCATCTGCCGCGCGCCGAGCGGCGCCTCCCCGTTGAAGAGGCTCACCAGCCGCTCGGCAAATTCCGCGCTGTCGCGGTGAATGACTCGGCCGCGGCCATAGAGCCGCATGATGAGCGGTGGCCCATCGACCGCACAGAACATGATCGTCAGGCGGCCGTCGGCCTTCAAATGCGCGGCGGTCTCGTTGCTGCTGCCGGTGCGATCGAGGTAGAGCACGGCCGTGTCGCTCACCACGCGCAGCATGTCGGTGCTGCGGGGCGAAACATTCACATGGCCGCTCGCGGCCGCAGAAGCCGTGAAGAACAGATGCTGCTTGGCGATGAACGCGTGGTGCTGCGCCTCAAGGCGCGGGAATTGCTTGGCCATGATTGTCTCGTTTCTAACCCCGGCCAGCCACCGGACCGGTCTCCCCTTCTAGCAGGTTGACCGACTGTCATCGAGAGGTGTGGCTCATCTGCCTTCCCATCTTGACCACACGTTCTGCATGGTCATCCTTGGCAAACTGAGAGGCTGGCCCTGCAGATCGCGCAGGATTCCATCTTCATCCTGTCGCGCGAGATTGGCAGGATGCGCGCAACTTCACGACAGCAAGGATGATCTCATGGCATCGGTGACCCTGATCGGCGCACCCATCGAGGAAGGTTCGGGCCGGCGCGGCTGCAGCATGGGCCCGACGGCGCTGCGCATTGCCGGCATCGACAGCGTGCTCCAGAGCCTCGGCTTCACCGTGCATGACAGCGGCGACCTGAAACCCGAACCGGCCGCCGAATTTGCTGCCGAGGCGACGCTGAAGCACCTGCCGGTCGTTGCCGCCTATACGCGCGCGCTGGACGCGGCGACCTTCGCGGCGGCCGAGGCCGGCAGCGTGCCGATTATCCTGGGTGGCGACCATGCTCTGTCCATGGGCAGCGTCTCCGGCATGGCGCGCCATGCGGAAAAGGTTGGCCGCCCGCTCTTCGTCCTCTGGCTCGATGCGCATGCGGACTTTAACACGCCGGCCACTACGCCCTCGGGGAACATGCACGGCATGCCGGTCGCCTTCTTCTGCGGGCAGCCGGGCTTCCCCGCCATCCTGCCCGAGGATCGGCCCAAGGTGGCGCCGGCTCGAGTCTACCAGATCGGCATCCGCTCGGTGGACGAGGCGGAGCGACGCGAGATCGCCACCCATGGCGTCAAGGTCTTCGACATGCGAGCGCTTGACGAGAATGGCGCGGCCGCGACCGTGCGCGAGGTCCTGGCGGCTGTCGAGGCGGAGAACGGTCTGCTCCATGTCAGCTTCGACCTCGATTTTCTCGATCCCGATATCGGCCCCGGCGTCGGTACGACGGTGCCGGGCGGCGCCACATTTCGCGAGGCGCATCTGATCATGGAGATGCTCTGCGACAGCGGCTGCGTCGCCTCGCTCGACATCGTCGAGCTGAACCCTTTCCTCGACGACCGCGGCCGCAGCGCGCGTGTGCTCGTGGAGCTCGCCGCCAGTCTCTTCGGCCGCCGCATTCTCGATCGCCCCACCCGCAGTGCGTAAGCGGGGAGGGAGCTGAAAAGCTCTTTTAACGTTTTTCTGTCTAATGTCCTGTCCACGTGACAACGGGGACGGACCGACATGAGTACCGCATTGAAGATGGCCGGTTTCGACGGCGAGACTTTAGAGATCATCGCCTTTCGCCTGCATGACCAGGAATTCTGCGTGAAGACCACCACGATCCGCGAAATCCGCGGCTGGGCTCCCTCCACGCCGATCCCGCATTCGCCGCCGGAAGTGATCGGCGTCATGAACCTGCGCGGCACGGTCATCCCGATCATCGATCTCGCCCACAAGCTGGGCATGAAGTCGACCGTCGCCAATGAGCGCAGCGCCATCGTCGTGGCCGAGGTGCATTCCATGGTCGTCGGCCTCGTCGTCGACCGCGTCTCCGACATTCTCACCGTTCAGGGCAGCCAGGTGCAGCCGGTTCCGGAAGTTACGACCTCGTTCGACAAGGCCTATGCCGAAGGCATCATCGCCAATGAGAACGGCATGATCTGCTTCCTGAACCTTGCCCGCATGTTCAAGGAACGCGACATCGACGAGCTCGCCGCCTGACGGAATTTCAGCATTCGGACAGCCGGCAGACGGCTCCCGGACACGAGTTTGACATGATAAATCTCTAAATAAGGAAACGCGCCATCTTGGCGCGTTTCTTGTTTGGGGGCATGGCGCAAATGCGCAGAGTTTTGAAGGCGCCGCTTCTGGCGTTGGTGGGCATATTCGTGGCTGGCGGCCTTTACCTCTTAGCGCTGCACGGAACGGGCAATTTTCATGAAGTCATCGCGGGCGAACTCTACCGTTCCGCCCAACCGAGCGCCAAAGACATCGAGACCTATGCCTCCCGCTATGGTATCCGCACGATCATCAACCTGCGCGGCGCCGACAAGGCCGGCTGGTACAAGGCGGAGAAGGCGGCGTCTGAACAGGCCGGCATTACCCATATCGATTTCCGCATGTCGGCCACCAAGCGGGTGACGCCGGAGGCGATGCGCCGCCTGGTGGCACTGATGCGGGACGCGCCGAAGCCGATCCTCATCCACTGCCGCTCCGGATCGGACCGGACGGGCCTTGCCAGCTCGCTCTATCTCTATGAAATCGCCGGGAAGGATGAGCAGACGGCCGAGAAACAGCTCTCCTTCTTCTTCGGCCATTTCTCGATCCCCCTGCTCTCGCGCGCCTACGCCATGGACGAAAGCTGGGAGGAGCTCGAAGCGCAGCTCGGCATGCGGAGCTGACAGCGCGACATCTGCCGCGCCGCCCTTGATTGATGGGTTTACGGAGACTGTGGGACAGGCTGGCTCTGTGGGACTTCGCCCTTCAGTCGCTGCGCGTAGCTGGCGAGGATTCGCTTGACGAGCGCGGGATAGTCCTCGTCGAAATGGTGACCACCCTCGATCGGCACGATCTCGACGCCGGTGCCCCGGAGCGTCGGGCAGACATCGTCTTCCTCGTCCGTGCCATAGATGCACTGGACGAGCTTCGGATCGATCGACTTCAGGTCATCGACCGGACTGCCCGACCCGCTGTTCTGCTCGGCGCCGATCCAGCCGAGCACCGAGATCTGGTAATCGACCTGGTCGGAGAGAGCCAGGAGGGAGATCTGGCCGATCCGTGACCGGTCGGAGGCGGGCAGGAGATTATAGGTGCGCGGAAGCAGATCGGCGCCGAAGGAATAGCCGATCAGCAGTACCCTCTTCGCCTTCCAGCGCTTTGAATAGAAGTCCATGATGCGCGAAAGGTCCTTGGCCACCTCCTGCGGCTTCCTCTCGGACCAGAAGTAGCGCAGCGAATCGAGACCGACGACGGAGATCCCCTGTTTGGCGAGTTCGTCGCCCACCTCCTTGTCGATATCGCGCCAGCCGCCATCGCCGGAGAGGACCACCGCCATCGTCTCCGACGGTTTCGGCGCCTCGAGCAGCGTCAGGGGAAGACCGAGCGGGTTGGTGGCTTCCTCCACATTGGTGATCCGGTCGGAAAGCGCGTCGGAGAAGGATGCCCAGACGTCGCTTCCCGCATCCTCGACATCGATATCCTCATGCTTGGCCACCAGGCTTTGCACATGCGCCTTCTCGGCCTCGGTCGCCGCATCGCTGAAAAGCACACTGACCGGATCCGGCAAGGGACCATCGGTGAGGCCGTAGATCATCCGGTCGCCGACGGTGCGCTTGTCTGCCGGCGTGCAGAGCTCGTTCAGAAGCGCAATGCCCTCCTCCGGATCCGCCGCAATGGTGCCGCCGATCGTTGCCGGCGGGGTCTGGGCGGCGATCGCCAGAGCCAGCGCGCCACCTGCCCCGACCCCCGCGACCACTGGCAGGTCATAGGCCGAATTGTCGAGCGAGCGCTGCACCTGCTGGCTGAGCGACTCGATATCGGAGACCATGTAGACGCAATCGCCCTCATCCTTGGCGAGCTTGGCGAGGTAGGATGGCAGATCGATGCCGATCACCAGCGCGCCTTCCCCGGTCAGTCGCTTGGCAACGCCATCCTCCTTGGCCGACCAGCCGGCCGCATCCGAAATCAGGAAGACGGCGGACTTCACCTCGCCTTCCGGCTTCAGGATGCGCGGCGAGGGGATCATGCCCGTATCGTACTCTGCGGCATCCTGGGCTGCGGCGGGCGTGGCTGGCACCCAAGGCACGAGCGGAACGGCGAGAGAGGCAAGAAGGGTCAGCAGGGTCAGCCGTTTCATTTACGCACCAGTCCTTTCATGCCTCCGCCGATCAACAGCGTGGCATCCATCATTGCGATTACGGGAGTGAGTCCGCTGCCAGCCGCCATATAGCGCGGCTCCCAGCGAGGGTGGAATTTTGACTTGAATGCCTTCAGCCCCTTGAAGTTGTAGTAGCGCTCGCCGTGCTCGAAGACGGTCCGGCCGACGCGGTCCCAGACCGGCGACGTCCGGCGCTCGGACAGGCCGGCGAGCGGCGCCATGCCCAGATTGAAGCGTTTGAAGCCCTGGTCGCGCAGATGCTCCATCAGCGAAACGAAGAGCACATCCATTGACCCCTTCGGCGCATCCGGCAGGAAGCGCATCAGATCGACCGACCCTTCCGCCTTGGTCTCCGTGATCAGCACATTGGCAAAGGCGACGATGCGATCCTCAACCCTCAGGATCGCCACCGGCTGGCGCAGCAGGTAATCGGTCGAGAAGAAGCCAAGGGAGAACCCTTTTTCCTTGGCCTCGTGATGGGCGAGCCAGCTGTCGGACACCTGCTTGAGCTCGCCGAGGATTGCCGGCACGCCCTCCGGCTGCACCAGCTCGAAGGTCAGACCGTCCCGCACGCCGCGGCTTTGGGTCTGGCGCAGCGTTGCCCATTTGCCGCCCTTGAGCGTGAAGTGCTCGAGGTCGATGCTGGCGATCTCCCCGAGGCGAAAGGCGCGCAGGCCAGCATCGGCATAGAAGGAAAGCCCGGCCGGAGAGACCTGATAGAAGACCGGCCGGCAGCCGGCAGCGCGCGCGCTTTCGACGAACTGCCAGATGAGCTCCGCCCAGGCCTCGCGCGGGCCGATCGGGTCGAAAAGGGCAATCCAGGATCGGCCCTGCCGGCCATACATGATGAAGGCCGTCCCATCGGCGGAGAACATCACGCTCTTGTCGCCCATCTTCACCAGGTTGGCATCCGACTCGTTCTGGCGCGCCACGATGGCCGTGGCACGCTCCATGTCCGCCGTGGTCGGTGCCGCGATGGCACCGCGGGCCGGGCGCATCAGGCTCCAGGTGGAGAAGGCGCCGGCGAAGATGGCAAGGCCGAGCACGGCGCGCAGGCCGCGCGGCGCTTCGCCGGAGAGCTCGAACTGCCACCACAGGGAGTGGCTGTATTCCACGTCGCGATAGACGAAGAGCAGAACGGCGAGCGCGAAGAGGCAGAGCGCGCCCATGGCGGAAAGCCAGGGAATGGTCAGCGTTGCGCTGGTCATCGTCGCCGGGCGGGTGAACATGCGGCCGCTGACGAGCAGGCTGACGATGAAGAAGGCGAAAAGCCCGGCCTCATAGAAGGCCGCCGCGCTGGCGAGCGACAGCACCAAGGCGGCAAGCGAGATGGCAAGTGCCGCCCACCAGGCGCCGTCGAGCCGGCGTGCGAGCCCGCGGGCAACGATGATCAGCACCATGCCGAGCAGGCTTGCGAGAAAATGCGCGCCTTCGATGACCGGCAAGGGCAGCCTGGCGGAGAGCGAGGCGAGATCCTCGTCCGGCGTCGGCGTCACGCTCGAGAAGACCAGCATGGCCGAGAGCATCAGCGCGAAGGCGGAGAGCAGGAGCGGTGTCAGCCGCCCGGCCACCCGTCGCAGGCTCGAGCCTACGGGACGGTGCATGAGGTTCCGCACTTCGGCGCCGATGACGAAGACGGTGGCAAGGCCGAGCGGCAGGACGTTGTAGATCAGCCGGTAAAGCACCAGCGCGCCGAGCACGTCATCGACATCGGTCGTGTGGCCGAGCGCGGCAACGATGACCGTCTCGAACACGCCGAGGCCGCCCGGCACATGGCTGAGAACGCCAAGAGCCACGGCAATGGAGAAGACCGCAAGAAAGGCCGGCCAGCCGATCGAATCGGTCGGCAGCAGCACGAAGAGCACGGAGGCAGACGCCGCGAGATCGAGGACGGAGACGAGGAACTGGCGTGAGCTGGTGCGCGAATCCGGCAGGCGCAGCGAGAGCGTGCCGAAGGTCAGCACCCGGCCATCGCGCCCGGCGACCATGAGGCCGACGAGCGCGGTGAGGACGAGGATGGACAGTCCCCGCAACGTCGGTGCGGAAAGGCCGGTCAGCGGCGACACTTCCGGCGCGATCGCCAGGATGCTGAGCGCGCCGAGTGCCGCGAGCCCCAGCGTAAACGAGAGCGTCGTAAAGGCGATGACGCCGCCGATCTCCTCAGGCTTCAGCCCAAGGCGAGAATAGGCGCGATAGCGGATGGCGCCACCGCTCAAGGGGCCAAAACCGGCCATATTGCCGACGGCATAGGCGGCGAATGCCGTCAGCGCCACATCGGCATAGGGCAGCTTCCGCCGGACATAGCTGAGCGCGCCCACATCGTAGAAGGTCAGCGCCACGAAGCTCAAGGCGGTAAAGGCGACGGCGAGCAGGATCGAGGTCCAGGACGTGGCCGCCAGCGCGGTCATCACGTCCTCATAGCGCACCTCAGAGGTCAGCCGCACGATCGCGACCACGACGATGGCCGCGATCAGGAGGACGGCGCCGCCGGCGAAATAGCGGCTATAGCGACCGAAGCGGTCGACGAGGGAGATCGCGCGGGGCACTGACTCCGTAACCGGAGAAGATTGGGTCTGGTCGTTCATGGCAACACGCACGTTTTCGTGATCGGAGGCCCGTCTATCCTCCTGCGCCTTCACCCTGTCCAGTGAACTTCCTGTAACTTTCGAAAGCGCTTCGTGAACAACTGTTTTAGCCGCCGTGATCGTCAAGGCCCCGAGAAAACAAAGGCTCGACCACGCACGCTCCTCCGCTGCCGGAGGCCCTACGGTGCCCGGCAAGCCAGCCTTGATCCGGGGCGGGGTCGCGTCTATCTCCCCGGGCGAGATGAGGGGGAACGATGGTGAACGGGACTGGAGAGACCGAGGCTAGTGCATCGTCGCCGCTGCAGTCTCTGCGCGGCAGGCTGCGACGGCTCTATTATGGAACGGACAACCGGGCGCTCCGCTTCCAGCTGACGATCGGCGCCATCGACCTGATCGTGATCCTCTTTTTTCTCGCCGGCCCCTATCTCAATCCGGGCGGCTCCTATCTGGTCATCGATTACGCGATCGCGGCGATCATCGCCTGTGAACTCGTGGCCCGAGCACTCGTCGCTGAAAGCCTCCGCCGCTTTCTCCTCCGGCCGATGACCCTGGTCGATCTCCTGATCCTCGCAACCCTGCTCGCGCCGCAGCACCTTTCCAATTTCGCCTTTCTCCGGGCACTGCGGATCTGGTCCTTCAGCCAAAGCCGAGTCTTCGAGGTCATCACCACGCGGCTCGGCTGTCGTCGCTATTCCGACGTGCTCCGCGCCTGTATCGCTTTCGTCACCTTCCTCTTCCTCATCTCCGGCTTCGTCTACACGACCTTCTTTTACCGCGATGCCGGCATCGACGGCTTCGTCGATGCGCTCTATTTCACGGTCGCCACCATCACCACGACGGGCTTTGGCGACATCACCCTGCCCGGAACGCTCGGCAAGCTGACCTCGATCGTCACCATGATCTTCGGCGTCTCGCTGTTCGTGCGCCTCGCCCAAACGATCGTCCGTCCGTACAAGGTCACCTACCCCTGCCCGCATTGCGGCCTGAGCCGCCATGATGCCGATGCGGTGCATTGCAAGGCCTGCGGCCATATCCTTGCCATTCCCGACGAAGGTCTCTGACGCTGCGATGGCCCAGCGATCATCGGCGATTGCCGACTGATTGCGAATCTGGCATGGTTAATGCTCCACGGCCATTTTGGCTGCATTCTGCTCGTATCGAGTATCCTACCCTTCTCCAGAGACGTCGGACGCGATGCTGCAGACTTTCCTCTTCGCCACCTACACGCTTGTCGCGTTGTTTTTCCTCGATGCAACGCATCGCGAGGGTGAGGCGCAGGGCGGCCAGTGGGATCTCATGCGCATTCTCGGCATGCTGCTCTGCCTGGTCTGGCCGCTGTTGCTGGTCCATGTGGCCGTTCTTGCCTATCGCCGTCGCCAGGCAAATTGACCCCATCCATGATCCGCCGCATATCTCCCCACCGGCGCCAATGAAATCATATCCAACCATAGGGTAAGCCATGGCGCAGATCGCTGGCACGCGCCGGCGCAGGCGGACAAGGGAGGCATGGCGTGAAGGGCCCGGGGAAGACCGATCGGCGAACGGGACGCCTCTTCTTCTGGTTCGCCTTCCTGCCGGTGCTGGCGGCGATCACCGCCACCGTTCTGCTTGCCAATAACCGCCGCAATCTCGACCATCTGCTCAAGGCCATGCCCGGTCTTGCGGAGCTGATCGCGCCGTCCGGGCCACGATCCGGCGCCATCAAGGGCGACCGCACGGTCCGCGTCGTCAAGGGCAGGCGGGTGCCGGCGGCCACCGTTCCGGCCCCGCACCGGCTCTTCGCCAATTTCGACGCGCCCGATCAAACCTTTCTACGCGCCATTCGCAGCGACCCGCAGGCGCTGTGCGATCGGCTGAAGGACACAGGCTTTCCGGAGATCGCCTGGACGAAGAGCGCTGCCGGCGGCGGGAGTTGGGAATGTTCCTCGATGCTTCCCATCGGCAAGCCCGCCGATGAGGGCCGGGTGCAATCCTCGGTCTTCGTTTCCGTCAAGGGCGCGACGGAGAAAGAGGTCGGCTCCTTCCGGGTGAAATTGAATATCGAGCGACCGGAGGATCGCGAGCAGGTGGCGGAGACGGGCGCCAAGGCGGCAGGCGTGTTCCTCAGCCAGGTGCAATGGTCGGGCGACGGCACGGTGACGGAGCGCGTCCGGACCCTTCAGGACTTCGACCTCAAGGACTTCGGCAGCCGCATCCAGCTGCGCAAGGAGTTCGGCGATGTGCCGCGTTATAACTTTCTCGCCACCGAAGCCTTCAGCCGTCACCGCCTGACTGGCGCCGACCGTTATTTCGACCGATCGGAATGGTTTCCCTATCGCGGCTCCGCCCATCGGATCGACGATCTCGACCCGAAGCTCCTGCCGCCCCGCACCGTGAAGACGGTTCGTCCGGCCGAACTTGCCCCGCGGACGCCGCCCCCGGGGATCGCCGGCCCGGGTCCCGATCAAACGGTGCCGGAGCAGGAGCCGGACACTGCGCCGGCAGAGCCGGTCGAGCCGTAGCGCCACGAAGCGTCCGCAGACTGCAGGGTTAACCAAAGGTGAACGGCAAGGTCTGTCTCGGCTTGCCAAAACCGTCAAGATTTACTAGACGGTTAAGAAATAAAAAATTCTCTGCCACACTTTCTTTTTTTTTGGGACAGCGCCCCCTCGGGGTCGCGGACACCGCTAAGATTTTCATCCACGCGCATGAGGCGCGCATCGTGTCGGCCAGTTTGTTTTTTCGCGCGTGTCCGTTTTGGACGCAGGCTGCCGAGCGGTGTCGGGAGTATTTAAGCCATGACGAAGCAGACCGCGTTCGAGCCGACTGACCAGTATCTGATCGACCGTCTTGGTCCGCCGCAGCGCATCAGGCGTCTCTCGCGCCGCCCCGGCTCCTTCAAGCTCGGGGACCGCAGCTTCCACATCGAGCCGACAAAGGCGCCGGAGCTGCCTGTCCAGCTTGCCACGAAGCGGGCGATGGACATTGTCGGCGCCCTGGCCGGCCTCCTGGTGCTCGCTCCCGTCCTCCTGCTGATCGCGTTCGCGATCAAGATCGAAAGCAAGGGCCCGGTTTTCTTCCGCCAGCTGCGCACCGGCCGGAATGAAGTACCCTTCGAAATCCTCAAGTTCCGTTCGATGTATACCGATCGCTGCGATCATTCCGGCGTGCAGCAGACGGTGAGCGGCGATCCGCGCATCACCCAGGTCGGCCGTTTCCTGCGTCGCACCAATCTCGATGAAATCCCCCAGCTGTGGAATGTCCTGATCGGCGACATGTCGCTCGTCGGCCCGCGGCCGCATGTGCCCGATATGCTGGCCGCCGGCCGCAACTATTCCGATCTCGTGCGCGGCTATGAGAACCGCCATCTGATGCGCCCGGGCCTGACCGGTCTCGCCCAGGCGCGTGGCCTGCGCGGCCCGACCACCCATCGCTGGATGGCGATCCGCCGGATCGTCTGCGACGTGGAATATGTGCGCAATTTCTCGCTCCTGCTCGACATCAAGATCATCCTGCGCACCGTGGTCAACGAACTGCGTGGCGGCACCGGTTTCTGATCTCTCGTGCCAGCGGTTTGAATGCCGCCGCCCGGTCTCGCAGTCGAATAATTTGAACTGGCGCTCCTCGCGGGGCGCCTTTTTTGCATGCGGCGTCGCCATGACGGAGAGGCGGGCCCTCTCCCGGGTCTTACAAACGGAAACCGCCCGGGGCTTTCGCTCCGGGCGGCTCAGGCATCTCCTGGGAGAGAAGACTGTTGGTTACTTGGCGGACTGCCAGCTCTTGACCAGTTCGTCGTAATTGACGGTCATCGGCTTTTCCTTCTCGTTCTCGACCTTCAGCTGCGGTGCGAGATGGCCTTTCGAGACGGCGTCCTTGTTCCAGTATTCGAGATCATGCTCTTCGGCGAGCTTCGGGCCGATATCGCCCTGGACGCCGGCACGTTCAATGCGCTGCATGACCTTTTCCTGCTCGGCGCAGAGCGAGTCCATCGCTTCCTGGGCGCTCTTGGCGCCTGAGGAGGCATCACCCACGGCCTGCCACCAGAGCTGGGCCAGCTTCGGATAGTCCGGAACGTTGGTGCCGGTCGGCGACCACTGGACACGGGCCGGCGAGCGGTAGAACTCGATCAGACCGCCGAGTTCCGGCGCGCGCTTGGTGAAGCTCTCGTGCTGGATGGTCGATTCGCGGATGAGCGTCAGGCCGACATGGCTCTTCTTCACGTCCACGGTCTTGGAAGTCACGAACTGCGCATAGAGCCAGGCGGCCTTTGCGCGGTCTTCCGGGGTCGACTTCATCAGCGTCCAGGACCCGACGTCCTGATAACCGAGCTTCATGCCGTCCTTCCAGTAGACGCCATGCGGCGAGGGTGCCATGCGCCACTTCGGCGTGCCGTCCTCGTTGACAACAGGCAGGCCCTTCTTGACCGCATCGGCGGTGAAGGCGGTGTACCAAAAGATCTGCTGAGCAATATTGCCCTGGGCCGGGACCGGGCCGGATTCCGAGAAGGTCATGCCGGCAGCTTCCGGCGGCGCATAGGCCTTCAGCCAATCGAGGTACTTCTGGATGGCATAGACGGAGGCCGGGCCGTTGGTATCGCCGCCACGCGCCACGCAGGAGCCGACCGGACGGGAGTTCTCGTCAACCTTGATGCCCCATTCGTCGACCGGCAGACCGTTCGGAATGCCCTTGTCGCCGTTGCCGGCCATGGAGAGCCAGGCATCGGTGAAGCGCCAGCCGAGCGACGGGTCCTTCTTGCCATAGTCCATATGGCCGAAGACCTTCTTGCCGTCGATCTCGCGGCCGGTGAAGAATTCGGCGATGTCCTCATAGGCAGACCAGTTGACGGGAACGCCGAGATCGTAACCGTACTTGGCCTTGAAGTCGGCCTTGTTCTTCTCGTCGTTGAACCAGTCATACCGGAACCAGTAGAGGTTCGCGAACTGCTGGTCGGGCAGCTGGTAGAGCTTCTTGTCCGGTGCGGTGGTGAAGGAGGTGCCGATGAAGTCGGCAATGTCGAGCGTCGGGCTCGTCACGTCCTTGCCTTCGTTGGCCATCCAGTCGGTCAGGTTGCGGACCTGCTGATAGCGCCAGTGGGTGCCGATCAGATCCGAGTCGTTGACGAAGGCGTCGTAGAGGTTCTCGCCCGACTGCATCTGCGTCTGCAGCTTTTCGACGACGTCGCCTTCGCCGATGATGTCGTGCGTCAGCTTGATGCCGGTGATGGCCGTGAAGGCCGGCGCCAGGACCTTGGATTCATAGTCGTGGGTCGTGATGTTTTCGGAAACGACCTTGATCTCCATGCCGGCGAAAGGCTTCGCCGCATCGATGAACCACTGCATTTCCTTTTCCTGGTCGGCGCGGGTGAGCGTCGACATGTCGCCGATTTCCTTGTCGAGGAACTGTTTGGCCTCGTCCATTCCGGCGAATGCCGTTCCGGTCAAGGCCAGCAGGATCGCTGCCGTCGATGTGAAAAGATGCCGTCGCATAATGTCCTCCCTTAAGGTTTTGCGAATGCAGATCCCGGATGTCACGGCCTCCTTGCCGAGACATCCGGTCGTCTTTCCTTGCGTCAGACCAGCCTGAACACGCCGATGGCGTAGACGAGCGAGAGCGCAAGAGCCCACCACACATTGGGGCCGACAAGCCCCAACCATGCGAGATGAATGAAGGCGGAGCCGAGCAGCGACACGAAGAGCCGGTCGCCGCGCGTGGTTTCGAAGCGCAGGATGCCGATCCGCGGATGTCCGCCCGGCCGCGCATATTCCCAGACGGCCATGAGGCCGAGCAGCAGGAAGATGGTCAGGAAGAACATGGCGGAGGGGAAGGACCAGGCCATCCAGCCGCCGGGAAAGAGGGTCGCGAACCAGTCTGGCGCGCCGTCCTTCACGGGGAGCTGCAGGGCGAGCGACACGGCCGCGGCCAGGTAAACGGCGAGGATGATGACGAGGGCGATCGGCCAGCGTCGATTGTTGGAAACGGCAGCAGCCATCGGACGCTCCTTTCTCAAACCCGCCCGAGGGCAAAGCCCTTGGCGATGTAGTTGCGGACGAAATAGATGACCAGCGCGCCGGGGATGATGGTCAGCACACCGGCTGCGGCCAGCACGCCCCAGTCCATGCCGGAGGCCGAGACCGTGCGCGTCATGGTGGCGGCGATCGGCTTGGCATCGACCGTCGTCAGCGTGCGGGCGATCAGAAGCTCGACCCAGGAGAACATGAAGCAGAAGAAGGCGGCGACGCCGATGCCGGAAGCGACCAGCGGCACGAAGATCTTGAGGAAGAACTTCGGGAAGGAATAGCCGTCGATATAGGCGGTCTCGTCGATCTCCTTCGGCACGCCGGACATGAAGCCTTCGAGGATCCAGACTGCCAGCGGCACGTTGAACAGGCAGTGGGCAAGCGCCACGGCGATATGGGTGTCGATCAGGCCGAAGGCCGAATAGAGCTGGAAGAAGGGCAATGCGAAGACCGCCGGCGGCGCCATCCGGTTGGTCAGCAACCAGAAGAACAGGTGCTTGTCGCCCAGGAACCGGTAGCGTGAGAAGGCATAGGCCGCCGGCAGCGCCACCGAGATCGAGATGATGGTGTTCAGCACCACATAGGTGATCGAGTTGATATAGCCGGAATACCACGCCGGATCGGTGAAGATGACGATGTAGTTGCGAAGCGTCGGCTCATGCGGATAGAGCGAGAAGGTGCCGGTGATTTCGGTGTTGGTCTTGAAGCTCATGTTTACGAGCCAGTAGATCGGCACCATCAGGAACAGGATGTAGAGCGTCGGCACCAGGAAGGAGAGACGGGAGGTTTCGCGGTTTGCGGTTGCGGTCGCCATGGTTCTGCCCTCCCCTCAGCTCTGTGCGTCGCTGTTGGTCATCACGGTGTAGAACACCCACGAGAGCAACAGGATGATGAGGAAGTAGATGATCGACAGCGCTGCGGCCGGGCCGAGATCGAACTGGCCGACGGCCATCTTTACAAGGTCGATCGACAGGAAGGTGGTGGAATTGCCCGGCCCACCGCCGGTGACCACGAAGGGCTCGGTATAGATCATGAAACTGTCCATGAAGCGCAGCAGGAAGGCGATCAGCAGCACGCGCTTCATTTTCGGCAGCTGGATATAGCGGAAGACGGCCAGGCGCGAGGCACCGTCGATCTTGGCGGCCTGGTAATAGGCATCCGGGATCGAGACGAGGCCGGCATAGCAGAGCAGGACGACGAGGCTCGTCCAGTGCCAGACATCCATGACGATCAGCGTGACCCAGGCATCGAAGACATTGTTGACATAGTTGTAATTCACGCCGAGCGCGGTCAGCGTATAGCCGAGCAGGCCGATATCGGTGCGCCCGAAGACCTGCCAGATCGTGCCGACCACGTTCCAAGGGATCAGGAGTGGCAGGGCCATGAGGATCAGGCAGACGGGAACGCCCAAGCCCTTCTTCGGCATGTTGAGCGCGATGAGGATGCCGAGCGGGATCTCGATGGCCAGGATGATCGCCGAGAAGGCGAGGTTGCGGACGAGCGAGTCCCAGAATCGGTCGGAATGCAGCGTCTGGATGAACCAGTCGGTGCCGGCCCAGAAGAACTCATTGTTGCCGAAGGTGTCCTGCACCGAATAGTTGACGACCGTCATCAGCGGGATCACGGCCGAAAAGGCGACCAGCACCAAAACCGGCAGCACCATGAACCAGGCCTTGTTGTTCCAGGTCTTTTCCATGGATCTCAGGCCTCCCTGCCCGGTTCGGCGACGCGCCAGGAATCGGCATAGATGTTGATGGCGGCGGGGTCGAAGGTGACCCGCGGCTCGGCCGGGATCTCGCCATCCTCCGGCACAACGATCGAGATCGGCCGCCCGGCGAATGCGGCGCGCACGATCCGGTGGCGGCCGATATCTTCGACCTTGCCGATCGTCACCGGCGCGCCGTCCCGCCCGAGGCGGACGAATTCCGGCCGGATGCCGAGCTCGGTCTTGGCGCCCGCGGCAATCTGCGGCGCGAAGGGCAGCGCGATCGCCTGGCCATCGATCGTCGCGCGGTTGCCGTCCAGCGCGACGGGCAGCACGTTCATGCCCGGCGACCCGATGAAATAGCCGACGAAAGTGTGCTTCGGCCGCTCGAAGAGCTCGGCCGGCGTGCCGATCTGGACGATCTCCCCGTCATACATGACCACGACCTTGTCGGCGAAGGTCAGGGCCTCGGTCTGGTCGTGCGTGACATAGACCATGGTAAAGCCGAACTGCTGGTGCAGGCGCTTCAGCTGCGAGCGCAGCACCCATTTCATATGCGGATCAATGACGGTGAGCGGCTCGTCGAACAGGATGGCGCTGACGTCGGAGCGAACCAGGCCGCGGCCGAGCGAGATCTTCTGCTTCTGGTCGGCGGTCAGCCCCCGCGCCTTCTTGTGCGCCCGGTCGCCGAGATCGATCATCTCGATGATCTCCCGCACGCGCCGGTCGACATCGGCCTCCGGCACGCCGCGATTGCGCAAGGGGAAGGCCAGATTGTCGTAGACGGTCATGGTGTCGTAGATGACCGGAAACTGGAAGACCTGGGCGATGTTGCGCGCTTGGGTCGAGAGCTCCGTCACATCCCTGCCGTCGAAGATAATCCGCCCTTCTGACGGGTGCAGCAGGCCGGAGATGATGTTGAGCAAGGTGGTCTTGCCGCAGCCCGACGGCCCGAGCAGCGCATAGGCGCCGCCGTCGTTCCATTCGTGATGGACCTCTTTGAGCGAATAATCGGCCGGTGAGGTCGGTTTCGGGCCATAGGCGTGGCGGATGTGGTCGAGCGTGATGCGTGCCATAATCGTCTCCTCACGCCGCGCGGGCGGCATGCCCGCCCGTCGCCAAGCCGTTTGCGTCGAAGGCCATCAGATGGCGCGTGTCGACAAAGACCTGCGTCTGCAGGTCCGGGTCGAGATCGTGGATGCCGTGCTCGAGCATCACCCAGCGGGCGCCTTCGCTCTCCACGTGGATGAAGCTTTCCGAGCCGGCAATCTCGGAGACGATCACACGGGCCGGCAGGGCGGGCGCCCCGTCGAAGGCAGGCCTGAGGGCCAGATGATGCGGCTGAAAGGCGATCGTCACCGGGCCATCGGCAATGCCGGCGAGATGGGCGGGCAGCGGCAGAACGGTCGCTTCCCCGCGGCGAAGCGTCGAGCCGGACTTGGTCAGCGCGATCGTGTTCAGCGGCGGATCGGCGAAGGTGCGCGCAGAGACGAGATCGACGGGCCGACGATAGACGTCGATGGTCGGGCCGAACTGGCTGACGCGGCCAAGGCTCATGGTCGCGGTCTTGCCGCCCAGCATCAGCGCCTCGGCCGGCTCCGTGGTGGCATAGACGAAGATCGAGCCGGAGGCGGCAAAGAGCTTCGGCAATTCCTCGCGCAGCTCTTCGCGCAGCTTGTAGTCGAGATTGGCGAGCGGCTCGTCGAGCAGGATCAGCCCGGCATTCTTGACGATGGCCCGGGCGATCGCCGTGCGCTGCTGCTGGCCGCCGGAGAGATTGAGCGGTGTGCGGTCGAGATAGGGGGTAAGCTTCATCAGCTCGGCCGCCTTGCGCACCTCGCGGTCGACCGTCGCCTTGTCCTTGCCGGCAATGCGCATCGGCGAGGCGATGTTCTCATAGACCGTCATGGCCGGGTAGTTGATGAACTGTTGGTAGACCATGGCGACGCTGCGGTCCTGCACGCGCACGCCCGTCACATCCTTGCCGTCCATGTGCAGCGTGCCCGCGGTCGGCTTGTCGAGCCCGGCCATCAGCCGCATCAGCGAGGTCTTGCCCGATAGCGTCGGCCCGAGCAGCACGTTGAGCGAACCACGCTCAAGCGTGAGGCTGGTCGGATGGATATGTGTCTCCGCCCCCACGACCTTCGCGATGTTCTTCAGTTCCAGCATTCCCTCGGCCTCCTCGCCGAGCGGATCGCCGCTCCCCCCGGTGTTGTCACGCCGCCGGCCGGAACGTCTCCCGCATATAGGCGTCAAGTCCCGCGGCTTCGTCCGCGGAGAGCCTCAACCCAAGTTTCGTCCGGCGCCACAGCACATCCTCCGCACTGCGCGCCCATTCGGTTTCCACAAGAAAGCGGACTTCCGCCTCCGTCAGATCCCAGCCGAACAGCCGACCAAGATCCTCCATGCTGTTCGCCGCACCGAGGAAGGCCGTCGATCGGGTCCCATAGGTGCGCACCAACCGTCGAGCATGGCGCTCGCTGAGAAATGGGTAGCGGATGCGCAGCTGGCGCACTTCCTCGGGCTGGCCCGTTTCCGGAAAATCACCGCCCGGCAGCTTCGAGCCGGCCGTCCAGGGCTTGCCCTTGGCGCCGATCGCGCCTTCGATCTTTTCCAGCGCATGTTCACCGAGGCGGCGATAGGTGGTGAGCTTGCCGCCGAAGATGTTGAGCAGCGGCGCCTTGCCGTCGCGGTCCTCGACCTTCAGCACATAGTCGCGCGTCGCCTCCTGGGCCTTGGACGCGCCATCGTCGAATAGCGGTCGAACGCCCGAATAGGTCCAGACGATATCTTCCGGCCGCACCGCCTCGGCGAAATATTCGCTGGCCGCGGCACAGAGATAATCGGTCTCTTCCTTGGAGATGCGGATGTCGCGCGGATCGCCGTTGTAATCGCAGTCTGTCGTGCCGATGAGGGTGAAGTCGTCCTCATAGGGAATGGCGAAGATGATGCGGCCATCCGGGTTTTGGAAGAAGTAGGCACGCGGATCGGCAAACTTCTTGCGCACGACGATATGGCTGCCCTGGACAAGGCGCACATTGTGCACCTGGTTGACCCCGAAGGCATTGGAGAGAACCTGGTCGACCCAGGGGCCGGCAGCATTGACCAGCATGCGGGCGCGATAGGAGCTCGTGGCGCCGCCCTCGACGGGCTGCACGGTCACGACCCAATGATCGTCCTCCCGCCTGGCCGAGACGACGCGCGAACGGTTGAGGATCAGCGCGCCGCGGTCGGCAGCGTCGCGCGCGTTCAGCACCACCATGCGCGCATCATCCACCCAGCCGTCGGAATATTCGAAGGCCTTGGTGAAGAGCGGCTTCAGTGGCCTGCCGGCAGGATCGCGGCGCATGTCGAGCGTGCGGGTGGCGGGCAGTTTCTTGCGGCCGCCAATGTGGTCGTAAAGGAACAGGCCGAGACGGATGAGCCAGGCCGGCCGTATGCCGCCCTTGTGGAAGGGAAGCACGAAGCGCATCGGCCAGATGATGTGCGGCGCCATGGCCCAAAGCACCTCGCGCTCCATCAGCGATTCGCGCACCAGGCGAAACTCATAATGCTCAAGGTAGCGCAGGCCGCCGTGGATGAGCTTGGTGGCGGCGGAGGAGGTGCCGGAGGCAAAGTCCTTCATCTCGGCCAGCGCGACCTTGTAGCCGCGCCCGACCGCATCGCGCGCAATGCCGCAGCCATTGATGCCGCCGCCGATCACGAAAATATCGAAAACGCCCTGTTCGGACACGGTCCCACCCCTTGTTTTCGCATTGCACAAAAATGAGCACTTGCGAAAGCCTGAGAAGTTAAAACGAAAATTTATCGAATGTCAAACGAATGGTTTTCGAAATATGCGTTTGGTGTCACTGACGCTAAACCTGCGTCTCGATCAGGCGCACATCCTGGGCCGAACAGATCTCGCGGATCGAATCGAGCGGGCAGCGGTCGGTGATGAAGGTGTGCACCTGCGTCAGGTGACCGATGCGCACCGGTGCGGTGCGTTCGAACTTGGTCGAGTCGGAAACCAGGATGACATGACGGGCATTGGCGATGATCGCTTGCGCCACCTTGACCTCGCGATAGTCGAAGTCGAGAAGCGCCCCGTCGCGATCGATCGCCGAAGCGCCGATCACGGCATAATCCACTTTGAACTGGCGAATGAAATCGACCGCCGCCTCGCCGACAATGCCGCCATCCGCGCCCCGCACGACCCCGCCGGCAATGACCACCTCGATCGAGGGGAAAACCCGCAGGCGGTTGGCAACATTGATATTGTTGGTGATGACCATCAGCTCGCGATGGTCGAGCAGCGCCTCGCCCACCGCCTCCGTCGTCGTGCCGATATTGATGAAGAGCGAGGAATTGTCGGGAATGAGCGCCGCGGCCGCCTGGCCGATCGTCTGTTTCTCCTCATAGGCGATGGAGCGGCGCGCCTCGTATTTGACGTTCTCGTTGCCACGGGTGAAGATGGCGCCGCCATGGATGCGGGTCAGCATGCGTCCGTCGCACAGATCGTTCAGATCCTTGCGGATCGTCTGCGGCGTGACAGAGAAGCGCGCCGCCAGTTCATCGACCAGGACCCGGCCCTCCGCTTTCGCGAGGTCGAGGATCTCGGATTGCCGCCCGCTGATGAACATCTGTTTCCGCCCGCTTTCGTTTTTTTTCATGATATGGAAAAACGAAAGCGGCGCAATCGCCGATCGCGCATAACCTGCTGGAGGCAGGCGAGCGCGGACAAAGGAGGAGGAACCCATGCACCATCCGGATCTATTCAAGGACCGCCAGGTCGTCGTCACCGGTGCCGGCCGCGGCATCGGGCTGGAGGTTGCCCGCCAGTTTCTCGGCTGCGGCGCCGCGGTGCATCTGCATGGCGGCCGCGCCGAGGGCGCGACCCTGCCGGAGGACGTACTGGCCGCCCTGGAAACAGGCCGGGCCACCATCTCCTATGCCGACTTTCTCCATCCCGACGGCATCGATCAGTTTCTGGCCGATGTTTCCGGCCGCTTCTCGAGCCTCGACGTGCTCGTCAACAATGCCGGCACCATGGTCGGGCGCTTTGCCGCCGACGAGCTGACCGACGCGCAATATGAGACCGTGGTCGCGCTCAACCAGACCTCCGTGGTGGCGCTCACCCGTGGGCTGATCCCGCTCCTGAAAGTCGGCACCCAGCCCGCGATCGTCAACACCGTCTCGATCTCGGCGCTGACCGGCGGCAGCCCGGGTTCGGCCATCTATTCGGCCACCAAGGCCTTCGTCGCCACCTATTCGAAGGCGCTCGCCCGGGAGCTGGCACCGGCCGGCATCCGCGTCAACTGCGTGTCTCCCGGCACGATCACCACCGAATTCCACGAGCGCTACTCCTCGCCGGAGAAGTTGGAAGTCACCCGCAAGACGATCCCGCTGCAGCGGCTCGGCACCGCGGAGGATTGCGCTCCCGCCTATCTCTTCCTCGCCTCCGGCTCCTTGTCAGGCTATATTACCGGCCAGGTGCTGGAGGTGAACGGCGGGCAGCTGATCTGCTGAGGGGAATGACGTCGACGGCGGCGCCGATAGGTCTTAATCTGTCGCAGCGCGAAGGTCGCAGGACCACGGCTTTGCCGAGACTCTGCGACGGTATTCCGGCCGGCGAGGCGGTGCGGGACAGGGAGGTCGTGGTGAACGTTCCACTTTCGAGGCGGGAGATCGGCCCGCGCGTGCTGTCGATCGTGGCGGAGCACCAGGGCCTGGAAGGCCCGCTCCTGCCGATCCTGCACGGCGTGCAGCAGGCCTTCGGCCATGTGCCGGACGAGGCGGTGCCGGTCATCGCTCAGGCACTCAACCTTTCGCGTGCCGAAGTGCACGGGGTCGTCACCTTCTATCATGACTACCGCACCCATCCGGCAGGCCGGCATGTGCTGAAACTCTGTCGCGCCGAAGCCTGCCAGTCCATGGGCGCCGATCGCCTTGCCGAACAGGTGAAGGCGGCGCTCGGCATTGATTTCCATGGCACGACGCCAGATGGCGCGGTGACGCTGGAGCCGGTCTTCTGTCTTGGCCTCTGTTCCACCGCACCCGCTGCCATGCTGGACGGCGCGGTGCATGGTCGGCTCGATGCGCAGAGGGTCGGCGACCTTCTTGAGGAGATCCGGCGATGAGCCTCACGCTTTTCCTCCCCCGCGATGCCGCCGCCCGGGCCGTCGGCGCCGATCGCGTGGCCGCGGCGATCGAAAGCTTTGCCGCCACGAACGGCGAGGCGATCAGCCTGACCCGCACCGGCTCGCGCGGCCTGCACTGGCTGGAGCCGATGCTGGAACTCGATACGCCGGCGGGCCGCCTGGCCTATGGACCGCTGACCCCCGCCGCGGTACCGGAGCTTCTCGCAGCCCTTCTGGAAGGCCGGCAGGAGCACGCTCTCTGCCTCGGCCTGACCAAGGAGATCCCGTTTCTCAAAGGCCAGACCCGCCTGACCTTCGCGCGCTGCGGGATCATCGATCCGCTATCGCTCGAGGATTACCGCGCCCATGGCGGGTTGCGCGGGCTCGAAGCCGCATTGGCCATGGAGCCGGCGGCGATCGTCGATGCCGTCACCCAATCCGGCCTGCGCGGCCGCGGCGGCGCAGGCTTTCCCACCGGCATCAAATGGAAGACGGTGCTCGACTGCGCCGACAGCCAGAAATACATTGTCTGCAATGCCGATGAGGGCGACAGCGGCACCTTTGCCGACCGAATGATCATGGAGGGCGACCCCTTCGTGCTGATCGAAGGCATGGCGATCGCCGGTCTCGCCACCGGCGCCACCAAGGGCTTCGTCTATATCCGCTCCGAATATCCGGATGCCATCGCCACGATGGAGGCCGCCGTGGCGCGCGCCACCGAGGCCGGCCTGCTCGGCCCCTCGATTCAGGGCTCCGGCCGCGCCTTCACCCTTGAGATCCGCACCGGCGCCGGCGCCTATGTCTGCGGCGAGGAAACGGCGCTGCTCAACTCGCTGGAAGGCAAGCGCGGCACGGTGCGCGCCAAGCCGCCACTGCCGGCCCATAAGGGCCTGTTCGGCCGGCCGACCGTCATCAACAACGTCATCTCGCTCGCCTCGGTGCCGATCATCCTCGACAAGGGCGCCGCCTTCTACCGCGATTTCGGCCTGGGGCGCTCGCGCGGCACCATTCCGATCCAGATCGCCGGCAATGCGCGCCGCCCCGGCCTCTACGAGGTCGCCTTCGGCCTGACGCTCGGCCAGATCGTCGACGAGATCGCCGGTGGCAGCGCGAGCGGCCGGCCGGTCAAGGCCGTGCAGGTGGGCGGGCCGCTCGGCGCCTATTTCCCCCGCGCTCTGTTCGATACGCCCTTCGACTATGAGGCCTTTGCGGCCGCCGGCGGCCTGATCGGCCATGCGGGCGTGACGATCTTCGACGACACCGCCGACATGCTAAAACAGGCCCGCTTCGCCTTCGAATTCTGCGCCGTCGAGAGCTGCGGCAAGTGCACCCCCTGCCGCATCGGCTCCACCCGCGGCGTCGAGGTCATGGACCGCATCGGCCGCGGCATCGAGCCAGAGGCCAATCGCGCGCTCATCGAAGACCTCTGCAACACAATGAAGTTCGGCTCGCTTTGCGCACTCGGCGGCTTCACCCCCTACCCGGTCTTGAGCGCACTCACCCACTTCCCCGACGACTTCTTGAGCGTTCCGGTGCAGGAGGCGGCGGAATGAGCGAGACTGAGAAGGTCAAAGGACCCGCATCTTACTTCCCGTCGATCGAGAAGACCTATGGGCGGCCGATCGAGCACTGGCAAATGATCGTCCGCGAACAGGAGGGCAAGACGCATATGCAGATCGTTGCTGTTCTGAAGACGGAACACGGTCTTGGTCACGGCCACGCCAACGCGATTGTTGCCGCAACGCTGGCCGAGAAGAAACGATAAACCAAGTTATTCGACCGATAGGCGCAGAGCGCGCAAGGATCGGACCGACCCGGAGGTTCTCATGCCCCTCGTTCCTGAAACCGACTACGGCACCCCCGCCTCGCGGGCGAGTGCGCAGGTGACGCTGACGATTGATGGGCGGGCGGTGACCGTGCCGGAGGGGACCTCGATCATGCGGGCTTCGATGGAGGCCGGCATCCAGGTTCCCAAGCTCTGCGCGACCGATATGGTCGATGCCTTCGGCTCCTGCCGGCTCTGTCTGGTCGAGATCGAGGGTCGGGCGGGGACGCCGGCCTCCTGCACGACACCGGTGGCGCCGGGCCTCGTCGTCCATACCCAGACGACGCGGCTGAAAGACATCCGCAAGGGCGTGATGGAGCTCTATATCTCCGACCATCCGCTCGACTGCCTGACCTGTGCGGCCAATGGCGACTGCGAGCTGCAGGACATGGCCGGCGCCGTTGGCTTGCGCGAGGTGCGCTATGGCATGGATGGCGACAACCACGTCAAGGCCCGCAGCGGCGACGGCGTGAACGCCAAATGGATGCCGAAGGACGAATCCAACCCCTATTTCACCTATGATCCGTCGAAATGTATCGTCTGTTCGCGCTGTGTCCGCGCCTGCGAGGAGGTGCAGGGCACCTTCGCGCTGACCATTGAGGGCCGCGGCTTTGAGAGCCGGGTTTCGGCCGGCCAGCATGAGGCCTTCCTCTCTTCCGAATGCGTCTCCTGCGGCGCCTGCGTCCAGGCCTGTCCGACCGCGACGCTGACGGAAAAATCGGTGATCGCCATCGGCCAGCCCGAGCATTCCGTCGTCACCACCTGTGCCTATTGCGGGGTCGGCTGCTCCTTCAAGGCGGAGATGCGCGGCGAGGAACTGGTGCGCATGGTGCCCTGGAAGGACGGCCAGGCGAACCGCGGCCATTCCTGCGTCAAGGGTCGCTTTGCCTATGGCTATTCCACCCATCGCGAGCGGATCCTCAACCCGATGATCCGTGACAAGGTCACCGATCCCTGGCGGGAGGTGACTTGGGAGGAGGCGCTCGCCCATACGGCCTCCGAGTTCCGCCGGATCCAGTATCAATATGGCCGCGAGGCGATCGGCGGCATCACCTCCTCGCGCTGCACGAACGAGGAAACCTACCTAGTCCAGAAGCTGATCCGCGCCGGCTTCGGCAACAACAATGTCGATACCTGCGCCCGCGTCTGCCATTCGCCGACCGGCTACGGGCTCGGCCAGGCCTTCGGCACCTCGGCCGGCACGCAGAACTTCGATTCGGTGGAAGAGACCGATGTGGTGATCTTGATCGGCGCCAACCCGACGGACGGCCATCCGGTCTTCGCCTCGCGGCTGAAGAAGAGGCTTCGGCAGGGCGCCAAGCTGATCGTCATCGATCCGCGCCGGATCGATCTGGTGCGCTCGCCGCATATCGAGGCGGCCTTCCACCTGCCGCTGCTGCCGGGCACCAATGTCGCTGTTGTCACCGCGCTCGCCCATGTGATCGTTACCGAGGGCCTGTTCGACGAGGCCTTCATTCGCGCGCGCTGCGACTGGTCGGAATTCGAGGATTGGGCGGCCTTCGTGGCAGAAGAGCGCCACAGCCCCGAAGCGATCGAAGCGCTGACCGGCGTTCCCGCCGAGACGCTGCGCGGTGCCGCCCGGCTTTTTGCCACCGGCGGCAATGGTGCGATCTATTATGGCCTCGGCGTCACCGAGCACAGCCAGGGCTCGACCACCGTCATGGCGATCGCCAATCTCGCCATGGCGACCGGCAATATTGGCCGGCCGGGCGTGGGCGTGAACCCGCTGCGCGGACAGAACAACGTGCAAGGCTCCTGCGACATGGGCTCCTTCCCGCATGAGCTGCCGGGCTATCGCCACGTCTCCGACGACGCCACGCGCTCGGTCTTCGAAACACTCTGGGGCGTGACACTCTCCGACGAGCCGGGCCTGCGCATTCCCAACATGCTGGACGCCGCCGTCGATGGCACGTTCAAGGGCCTCTACATCCAGGGCGAGGACATCCTGCAGTCCGATCCGGACACGCGCCGTGTGGCGGCCGGCCTTGCCGCCATGGAGTGCGTGGTGGTGCAGGACCTGTTCCTCAACGAGACCGCCAACTACGCCCATGTCTTCCTGCCGGGCTCGACCTTCCTGGAAAAGGACGGCACCTTCACCAATGCCGAGCGGCGCATCAACCGCGTGCGCAAGGTGATGACGCCACGCAACGGCCTTGCCGACTGGGAGGTGACGCAGAAGCTCGCCCAGGCCATGGGTCTCGACTGGCGCTACAGCCACCCCTCCGAGATCATGGACGAGATCGCCGCCACCACGCCGAGCTTCGCCAAGGTCTCCTATACCTATCTGGATGAGATCGGCTCGGTGCAGTGGCCCTGCAACGAGAAGAGCCCGCTCGGCTCGCCGATCATGCATGTCGACGGCTTCGTGCGCGGTAAGGGCAAGTTCATCCGCACCGAATATGTGGCGACCGACGAGAAGACCGGACCGCGCTTCCCGCTGCTGCTGACCACCGGCCGCATTTTGAGCCAGTACAATGTCGGCGCACAAACGCGGCGGACGGAGAATGTCGTCTGGCACGAGGAAGATCGCCTGGAAATCCACCCACATGATGCCGAACTGCGCGGCATTCGCGAGGGCGACTGGGTGCGGCTTGCCAGCCGCTCGGGCGAGACGACGCTGCGCGCGCTGATCACGTCCCGCGTGGCGCCGGGCGTCGTCTATACGACCTTCCACCACCCGACCACCCAAGCCAATGTCATCACCACCGATTTCTCGGACTGGGCGACCAATTGCCCGGAATACAAGGTGACCGCCGTGCAGGTCTCGCCCTCGAACGGCCCCTCCGACTGGCAGCGGGACTATGAGGACCAGGCGCGGCAATCGCGCCGGATCGTGGGCAAGCTGGAGGCGGCCGAATGAACCGCCCGACGGCCCGCGCCGTTCCCGAGCTCGCCAAGCGCCTGGGCGGGCTGCGCCCCTCCAGCCGGCAGGTGCCGGAAGAGGTGCCGGTGGCGTTGAGCTATGGCGGCTCGACCCATGCGGTGATGATGGCAACGCCCGCCGATCTCACCGATTTCGCCATCGGCTTTAGCCTGACCGAGGGCATCATCGCGACGGCGGCGGAGATCGAGGAGATCGAGGTTCTGGACGCCGATGAGGGCATCGACCTGCAGATCGCGCTGCGGGAGGACCGCAACGCCGCGCTCGCTGCGCGCAGGCGGCATATGGCGGGCCCCGTTGGCTGCGGCCTCTGCGGCATCGAATCGCTCGAGCAGGCGGTTCGGCGCGTGCCCTCCTGCGCCACCGCCCGGTTGCGGCTGTCCGCGGCCGAGATCGCGGCGGCCGTGGAGGCGCTTGGAGAGAACCAGCCGCTGCATGCGCTGACCCGGGCCGTGCATGGCGCCGGCTTCTACGTACCCGGAGAAGGGCTTGCCGCGGTGCGCGAGGATGTCGGCCGGCACAATGCGCTGGACAAGCTCGCTGGCGCGGTGCTCGCCCTCGGCCGAGATGGCGCCAGCGGCGCGGTGGTGGTCACCAGCCGCATTTCGGTGGAGATGGTGCAGAAGACCGCAATTCTCGGAAGCCCCATCCTGATCGCCATTTCCGCGCCGACCGCGCTTGCCATCCGCACGGCGGATGAAGCGGGACTGACCCTGGTGGCGCTCGCCCGCGGGAACGAGTTCGAGGTCTTCACGCATTCCGACCGGATCCGCATGGAGGAGACCGATGCCGATGTCGCGTGAGAACACCTCCGCCCACACGACGGAGGAGAAACTGGTGCGCATGGCCAACCAGATCGCTACCTTCTTCGCCTCGCAGCCGGCCGAGATCCGCGCCGAAGGGGTCGCGACCCATATCAACAGGTTCTGGGAGACGCGCATGCGCCGCGGGCTCTTCACGCTCGCCGGAACCGAGGGTTCCGGGCTCGACCCGCTGGTCCTCGCCGCCCTGCCGCTGATCCGCCGCCCGAACGCGCCGGCGGACGGTCTCGGCCAGGACGCGATCGGCACCGGCATGCGCCCGGTTGCCGGCGCCGCCGGCGCCAAGGGACAGGCGGAAGGCGAATCGCTCTCCGAGCCCAGCATCCCCAAGCGGTACTAAGCCGGCTTCCGATCTATGCCCGGCAACGACCGCAGAGACTGGCGCAGCGTCGAGTCAACGGATGCGCTTCTCCTCGACCAGCAGCCGCGGTCAGTTGTAGCCGAGCAGTGCTGGGGCGATCGTCGTGTTGAGGAAGAGCTGGAGGAAATAGAGGATCACCAGCACGACCAGCGGCGAGAGGTCGACCCCACCCATATCCGGCAGCACGCGGCGGATCGGCCGGTAGAGCGGCTCGGTCAGCTGATAGAGCGAGCGGCCGATCATGTTGATCGCCTGGTTATTGGTGTTGATCACGTTGAAGGCATAGAGCCAGGAGAAGATCGCCGAGGCGATGATCAGAAACCACGCAATGTTGATGATGAAGTTCAGCGTGCCGATGACAGCCAGCATACGGGGTCTCCAGTTCGGTGTTGACAGACATGTAGACATTGGCGACGAAAGCGGCAAGAGCGGCACACCGCACCGTGCCGCCGGAACCGGAGGGGTTGGTTAACCTCTTCCCCCGCCGCGCCACCGCGGCCTGCGCATCCGCGCCGTCAGTTCCGGACGGACCGGCGGATGCGGCATTGCCATAGATCGAGATCAGGGCTGCGCCCAGCCCGGAAAGACCCCCGCAGCCATGTCCATTACCGCATCCGGTGACCGCTTCGCCACCTTCCGGCATGTGGGCTATCGCCGCTATTTCTTCGCCCGCTTCCTCGCCTATTTCGCCATCCAGATCATCAGCGTCGCCGTCGGCTGGCAGATCTACGACCTCACGCGCGATCCGTTCGATCTCGGCCTGATCGGCCTCTTCCAGTTCTTGCCCTCGCTCGTCCTCATCCTGGTCACCGGTTCTGTCGCAGATCGCTACAACAGGCGGATGATCATGGCCGTCTGCATGCTGGTCAGCACGATGTGTGCCGCGGCCCTGCTGCTCTTGACCCTGACCGGCCAGTTCGCCCTCGTGCCTGTCTATGCGATCCTCGTCGTCTTCGGCATCGAGCGCGCTTTTCTGGCACCCGCCTCGCAGTCGCTCGCCCCCAACCTCGTGCCAGCCCATGATCTCGCCAATGCGATCGCCTGGAATTCCACCTCCTGGCAAACGGCGATGATCGTCGGCCCCGTGGCTGGCGGTCTCATCTACGCATTCGGGGAAGCGGTGCCCTATGCCGTGGCCCTGCTCTTCTTCTCGGCCAGCGTCGTCATGACCTTCGCCATCCCGAAGCCGGCGCAGAAGACGGCGCAAAGCGGTCAGAGCTGGCAGACGATCACCGCGGGGTTTCGCTATATCCGGGCTGAAAAAGTGGTGCTCGGCGCGATCTCGCTCGATCTCTTCGCCGTGCTGCTCGGTGGCGCCGTGGCGCTGATGCCGGTCTTTGCCCGGGACATTCTCGATCTCGGGCCCTGGGGGCTCGGCATGTTGCGCGCGGCGCCGGGCATCGGTGCGGTCACCATGGCCGTCTGGCTCGCCGCCCATCCGATCCGCCATCGCGCCGGCCTGCTGATGTTCATCGGTGTCGCGCTCTTCGGCTTCGGCACCATTCTCTTCGGCCTCTCGGCAACGCCCTGGCTCTCGATCGCCGCGCTGATCCTGATGGGCGCCTCCGACATGATCTCCGTCTATGTCCGCGAAACCCTGATCACGCTCTGGACGCCGGATGCGCTGCGCGGACGTGTCAATGCGGTCAACATGGTCTTCGTCGGCGCTTCCAACGAGCTCGGCGAATTCCGGGCCGGCATGATGGCCTCGGGGATTGGCGCCGTGCCGGCCGTGGTCATCGGCGGAGCGGGCACCCTTCTCGTCTCGATCGCCTGGGCGATCGGCTTTCCGCAACTGCGCCGCATTGATACGCTGGACGTGCCGGAGGGCAAACACTGACAGTCCGGCACGTGCGGATGGCTTAGCCGTCCTGCTGCGGCTCGGCTTCGTGGAGCTGGGATTCCACCTCCTGGCGCTTCAGGATCCGGTCGCGCCCGGACACGCCGAGCAGATCGGCGATGCGCCAGATCACATGGTCCTCCATCTCGTTGCGCACACCATCGACATAAACGATCTCCCAGAGCATGCCGACGAGATCAATCCGCTCCTCCTCCGAGAAGTGCCGCTTGATCTCGTTGGTGAAGCGGAAGAAGTCGATCGCCTCGCTCTCGGCCGTCTCGCCTGCGGCGATCAGCGCCTGCATCGAGGCGTCGTCGAGCCCGTAATGGGCCTTGATCATCGCGCTGGCCTTGGCCCTTTCGGCAGCATCGGCATGACCATCCGCCTCCATGACCTGGATGCAGAGCGCCATGATGGCGATGCGCGGATCCCCCTCCGCAATCAGGGGCGGCCTGTCTTCGGTAAGGCTGTCGATGAAGCTGCGGATCCGGTCGAACATGGGGTCCTAGACGAGCGTGAGGGATGGGAGCCGCCGGCCCGGCCGGCAGCAAGGAATCATGCAGTAGGCCAAGGCAGCGCCAGCATCACGACCGGCGGGCACCCGCCGGTCCTAGAAGAGCCGGAAGGTCGATTTCTGTGCAGGCTGGCGGACGCCCGGATCGTCCGGCGGACGGCCGAAGAAGGGCTCCACCGGCGTCGCCGGTTTACCGGCTTCAGCTGAACCCGGAGTGGGGCTCGGCTTCGCCGCGGACGACGGCACAGCTGCAGCAGTCTTGGCCGGCACGGCCTCCGGCGTCGCGGGCGCCGGAACGATCACCGTCTCCGGCACGAGCACCGATTCGCTTGGCGCCGGCACCGCGATGGTGGTCGCGACAACCTCGCCCGGTGCCGGCTCGCGGGCGGGCGGCGGCGGATCGAAGGCCGGCGCGCGATCGCTGGCGAGCGGCGCTGGCGCGACGCCCGGTGCCGGGACGATGGGCGAAACTGACGCGACCGCTGGTTCGCGCGGCGCGCTGGTCGGTACCGGCGCTGGGCTTGGGGTAGCCACCGGCGGCAGGCTGCGGATCGCCGCCTCGCCGCGGCTGATGCCGCCCTCCTCGACCGGACCGGTCAGCACATGCACCGGCATCTTCCATTCGAAGGCGTCGAGCCGGCCGCTCGTCGGGGAGACCGGCAGCCAGTCCGGCGAAACCGCGCCATCGGCGATCCAGGCCGGGTCACGCGGGCTCTTCAGAGCCTGGTTCATCCAGTGACGGATGCGACCGTCATCGCCCGTATCGGCCTCCTCGATATCGGCGAGCAGCAGGAAGACGCCTTCCGTTGGCTGGATACGCGCCGCTGCCTCCGCCTTAGAGCGGGCAAGCGGCAGGTCCCGTGCCTCAAGAGCACTCTGGGCGACCGCCATGAGCGATACGACATTGTTCGGCTTCAAGGCCTCGAGTCGCTTGGCCCGTTTCAGCCGATCGGCCGCCGAGTCGCCGCTGCGGGCGCGGACATAGGTATCGGCGAGTTCCGGATGCGGCGTCTCGCGCCAGACCTTTTCGAGCACCGAGGCTGCCTTGCGCAGATTGTCCTCGCGAAACAGCGCCTTGGCGGCAATCACCGCTGCCGGCACCAGCGTGCCGTCGAGCTTGAGGGCGGCGAACGCATCTTCGCGTGCGCCCTTCGGATCACCGTCGAGCCGCTGCTTGGCCCGCGCCGTCAAAAGAACGGCCTTCTTCCGGTCGGCCTCCTTGCGGGGGATGACATGGCTTGCCCGGCTCTGCTCGATCAGGCGGATTGCCTCGTCCCACTCCCCGGCGCGGCTGCGCTCGTCGAGCGAGGCGAGCGTTGCCCAAGAGAGCTGCGGCGCCTTTTCAGCGGCCTGCTCGGCATAGTGGCGCGCCGCCTCGTCGGCGCCGAGCCGCTTGGCTTCGAGATAAAGGCCGCGCAGGCCGAGCGCCCGGGTTTCCGGATCCTCGACCATCCGCTCGAACTTGCGCCGGGCATCGTCATGCTTGCCCTCGATCAACGCCGTCTGCGCTTCCAGGAGATGAATCAGCGGCTCCTGGTCGGCCCGCAACAGGCCGCGCGCACGGGTCGTCATCTGGCGGGCAAGCGCCGAGTCGCCGGCGCCAGCGGCAATCAGGCCGGTCGACAGTGCCTGGTATCCCCGATCGCGCTTGCGCACCCGAAAATGCCGGGCGATCGAATAGGGGGAGCGAAGAAGCAGGCGAACCAGCCAGACGGTCAGGAGAATCGCGGCGATCAGCACCACCAGAAGGGTGGCGCCGACCATCAGGCTGGTCTCGATCCGCTGGCCCTCCCAGATCAGGCTGAGCTCGCCCGGCCGGTCGGCCAGCCAGGAAAAACCTGCGCCGAGGGCAAGCACGATCAACGCGAAAACAAGAATGCGGATCATGGTCACTCCCTCAACCCTGGTTCGCCGTGGCGCCGCCGGCGACTGCGGCGTCGATCAGGCCCTCAACGCGGATGCGCTCGTCGAGCCTGGCCTTGAAGTCCTTGCCGGCATCCTGAGCGACCTTCGGCAGGCCGTCCCATTCGAGGCTGGCACCCTTCAAGTCGCCATCGGTCAGGCGATCCTCGATGCGGGCAATGATCGCATCGGCACCATTGCCCTCGACATTGCCGACAGGACGGACCCGGATCGCCGAGGCCGCGCTGTCATAGAGCCGTGCGAAGACGCTCTGGTTCGGGTCGGTGCCCCGCACTGCGATCAGCATCTGATCGGCGATTGCCGGGAAGTCGCGGGTGAGATCGCTACGCGCGGGCACGCCGCGGCTGGCGCTTTCCGCCAAGCCGGCGACCGCCGGATCGTCGGGCGAGACGCTCTTCAGCGCATCGAGCTCGGCGAGATAAGGACCACCCTTGTCGATCGCAGTCTTGAGCGCCGTGACAGCGACGGCGCGCGCGAGCTTCACGTCGCTCGACGGCTCCTCGAGCTTCTTTTCCGCCTCGCCGAGCCGGTTGGCGAGGTCGGTCGTGCTCGTCTGCACCGCCTGCTGCTGCTCTGCCAGCGTCGACTTCAGCTGCTCGACCTCGGTCCTGATTTGGTCGAGACCGGCGGCGTCACCCTGGCCCGTGGCGCCGATGGTCTGCTCCAGCGCCGCGATCCGCTGTTCAAGCGGCGCCGTGTCGACCGGGGCGGTCGAGCGGGACTGAAGTTCGGCCTTGAGCGCGTCGATCTCGCCGCCGTAGTCCCGGCCGGTCGTGGCCGTGGAAGCCGGGCCGATCGAGGGGACAACGCCGGCATATTGCAGCACGCCGGCGCCCACGAGCGCAATCAGGCCGCCGAGGATGCCGGCAGCCAAGGCGCCGGAACGGGAAGCGGGCCTTGCTGGGGCGGCAGCTGCTGTGGATGGCCTTGCTGGGGACGCGCTCGCCGCCGACGCGCCGCTGCTGCCAAGCCCGCTGGTGCCGGTCTTGCTGGCAGTGCTGCCGGCGCTGCCGGACGTGCTGCTCGAAGCGGCGCCGATCGGCCGGCCGGTCGGGGGAACTGTACTGCTCCCAGGCGGACGCGAGGCCGCCTCCTTGTCCGATCCTGCCGCCGCGGCGCGCGCGCTGTCACCGGCCTTGGCGTCCGAGGCCGGCGACAGCGGATCGCTTGCCTTTGGCGTGGAGTCCGTGCTGACCGCGGCCGTCCCCGTGGATGACGCAAAGCCGGAGGTTGAACCTGCGGCTGCCTTGTCCGAGGAGGTCAGATCAGGCTTGGCGGACGATGCGGATGCACGGTCGGCTGAGGAAGTGCTGCCGCCGGCGGCCGTCAAAGGATCGGTCGCCGGCGCATCGCTGGCGGCGCCGGAAACGGGCTCGGCGGTCGCATTTGGCACGACGGGAGCCACGGGCTCGCCCTCCGGCTTGTTAGCCGTCAGATCGATCGTCTTCGGCTCTGTTTCGGGCCTTTTGCGGCGCGGCGGGTTTTCCGGGTCCATGCAGTTTTCCTGTCTATGAGGTCAACGGAACAAACCTAGTCACCAAGACCGCTTACGGAAAGACCCTCACCGTCGATTTGACCGCTCAAGAAGCGGCGAGCGCATCGAGCCGGTCGAGCAGGGCCACTTCTTCCGGCTGCGCTGCAACATGGACGCGGCCGGCACCGGGCGGAACGGCGGCGGCGATCGCCGGGCTCAGGCAGAGGAGATCGAGCGGCGTGGCCAATGGGCCGGAGAGCGCCGAGAAGAACAGCCGCACCGCCTCGCGCGAATAGAAAAGAACGGCCTCCGGCTTCAGCGCGGCGAGCTGCGCGGAGAGATCGCCGACCGCAACCGGCTCCATGCGATAGACATCCATCACCTGCAACGGCAGGCCGGCGGCCTTCAGGCCCTCCTCGAGCGCCGGCAGACGCGGCACGCCGGCGAGATAGAGGAGCGGCGCCTCGCTCGTCCTCTGATCGGCGCGGATGAGCTCGACGAGGCCTGCTGCCTCGCCGGGGCCGACACGGCAGTCCTGGAAACCAAGGTCGGCCGCCGCCGCTGCGGTGGCCGGGCCGACGCAATAGACGGGACGGCTTTTGAACGCGTGACCGATGGCGCCGCGGCCGATGGCTCGGAAGGCCTCGGCGCTGGTTGCGATCAGCGCGCCGGGGTTCATCTCCGGCCAGACGAGGTCCGGATAAAGCGGGACGGTCAGTGGCAGGAGGAGCGGCACATGCCCGCGCTGGCGGAGCGCCGCGGCGGTCGCTTCCGCCGCCCGCGCCGGCCGCGTTACGAGCACGCGCATGGTTCAGCTCCAGCTGTCGAAGAAGCCTGGGCCGGCAGCGGCGCGAATCTCGTCGCCGGCTCGGCCACCGATCGCCTCGGCCTCCGCCGCCTCGCCCTCGGCCTCGATTCGGTGATGCCGGCGCCCATCCGGGGTGAGGATCATGCCGGAAAAGCGGATGCGCCCACCCTCGCTCACCGCATGGCCGGCAATCGGCGTGCGGCAGGATCCGTCGAGCGCGGCAAGGAAGGCGCGCTCGCAGCTGACGGCCTCAAAGGTTTCCGCATGATTGACGGCGGCGAGCAGCTCGCTGATCCGGCCGTCGCCCATCCGGCTCTCGATGCAGATCGCCCCTTGGGCGGGGGCCGGCGGGAACTCGTGCGGATCGAGGATCTCCGTCGCCGCCTCTGCCAGGCTCAGCCGCTTCAGGCCGGCCAGCGCCAGCAGCGTGGCGTGCACCTGGCCCTCTTTCAGCTTGCGCAGCCGGGTTTCGACAGAGCCGCGATAGGTGACGACCGAAATATCCGGGCGAAGGCGGCGGATCAGCGCCTGGCGGCGGAGCGAGGCCGAGCCGATCACCGCCCCGTCCGGCAGGGCCATCAGCGTCGGTGCAGCGCCGCCGATGAAGGCATCGCGCACATCTTCCCGCGGCAGATAGGCCGAGAGGATCAGCCCTTCCGGCAACCGGGTCGGCATATCCTTTGACGAATGGACGGCGAAATCGAGCCGGCCGTCGAGCAGCTGGTCCTCGATCTCCTGGGTGAACAGGCCCTTGCCACCGATTTCGGCGAGCGAGCGATCGGTAATGCGGTCGCCGGCCGTCGAGAGCACGACGATTTCGAAGGCATCGGGCGAGAGGCCCAGCGCCGTGACCAGACGTGCGCGAACCTCGCTCGCCTGCGCCAGCGCAAGCGGGCTGCCGCGGGTGCCGATGCGGAAAGGTTTCGTTTGCATCCCATTCGATCCGTTGTTACCGGAGGCCCCGTGTAAAGAGCTTTGAGCATCACCGCAATCATGTCCCGCCCCCTCACCCTTCTCGGCATCGAGACAAGCTGCGACGAGACGGCCGCCTCCGTCGTGCGCCGCGATGCCGATGGCCGGGGCGAGATCGTCGGCGACGTGGTGCTGAGCCAGCTGGACGAGCATAGCCATTATGGCGGCGTCGTGCCGGAAATTGCCGCCCGCGCCCATGTGGAGGCGCTCGATAGCCTGATCGCCGAGGCGCTCGATCGGGCGGAGACGACGCTCTCCGGCATCGATGGCGTGGCGGCGACCAGCGGGCCGGGTCTGATCGGCGGGCTCATCGTCGGGCTGATGACCGGCAAGGCGATCGCACGGGCGGCGGGCAAGCCGCTCTATGCCATCAACCATCTGGAGGGCCATGCGCTGACGGCGCGGCTCACCGACCGGATCGCCTTCCCCTATCTGATGCTGCTCGTTTCCGGCGGCCATACGCAGCTGATCCTGGTGCGCGGCGTCGGCGATTATCAACGCTGGGGCACGACGATCGACGATGCGCTGGGCGAAGCCTTCGACAAGACCGCCAAGCTGCTCGGCCTGCCGTACCCCGGTGGCCCGGCTGTCGAGCGCGCCGCCGCCTCCGGCGATCCCGACCGGTTCGACCTGCCGCGGCCGCTGGTGGGCGAGGCGCGGCTCGATTTCTCCTTCTCCGGCCTCAAGACCGCTGTCCGCCAGGCCGCCCAGTCGATTGCGCCGGTGAGCGAGGCCGACATCGCCGATATCTGCGCCTCCTTCCAGAAAGCCATCGCCCGCACGCTGAAGGACCGCATCGGCCGAGGGCTCGCGCGCTTCCGCGAGACCATTCCCCCAGGAGAGGAACAGCCGGCGCTGGTGGTGGCGGGCGGCGTCGCCGCCAACCGCATGTTGCGCGCCACGCTGTCGGAGCTCTGCGACAAGAACGGCTTCCGCTTCATCGCCCCGCCGCTTGCGCTCTGCACCGACAATGCGGCGATGATCGCCTGGGCCGGTGCCGAGCGCATGGCCGCGGGACTTGCGCCCGATCCGCTCTCCGTTTCGCCGCGCGCCCGCTGGCCCCTGGATCAATCGGCGGAAACGCTGATCGGATTCGGCAAGCGCGGAGCGAAAGCATGAGCGGCGGTGCCGCGCGGATCGCGGTCATCGGCGCCGGCGCCTTCGGCACGGCGCTCGCCGCCGTCGCGGCCCGCAGCGGCAAGGCTGAGACGCTGTTGTTCGCCCGACGCCACGAGGTGGTCGACGAGATCAACCATGATCACACGAGCGACGCGGTCTTGCCGGGCATCGCCTTGCCCGAAACGCTGCGCGCGACGGGCGATCCCGCCATGCTCGCCGGCGCAGGGACCATCCTCCTCGCCATGCCCTCTCAGGCGCAGCGTGAGGCCGCGGAGGTCCTGTGCGCGGCAATCGGGCAGGACGCCGATGTCGTCATTTGCGCCAAGGGGCTCGAGCGGGGTTCGGGCCGGCTGCTGACACGCGTCGTGGAAGAGGCCCTGCCCGGTCGCGCCGTCTCGGTGCTTTCCGGTCCTGGATTTGCGGCGGATATTGCCCGCGGTCTGCCGACCGCCATGGTGATCGCGTCGTCCGAGAGCGAGCGCGCCGCTGCGCTGGCTGCGCTGCTGTCCGGCCCCACCTTCCGGCTCTACCCCTCCGATGATCGGACCGGCGTGCAGCTCGGCGGCGCGCTGAAGAATGTACTGGCGATCGCCTGCGGCATCGTCGAGGGCGCGGGGCTCGGCGATTCCGCCCGTGCCGCAATGATCGCCCGCGGCCTCGCCGAACTCTCGCGGCTGGTCGAAGCCTGCGGCGGACGCGGCGAGACCGTGCGCGGCCTGTCCGGCCTCGGCGATCTCGTGCTGACGGCCACAAGCCACCAATCGCGCAACTTGCGCTATGGCATTGCGATCGGCAGCATGGGCGGGATCAGCGCCGCGACCGGCGAGCTGGTGGAGGGCGCGCTGGCCGCCTCGGTGGCCGCTGCCCAGGCCCATGAGCTGGGGATCGACATGCCGCTGACCGACGCCGTCGCCGCCATTATCGAGGGACAGCTCGACGTGCGCCGCGCGCTCGAACAGCTGATGTCACGCCCGCTGACCCAGGAATAGACAAGTAGAAGGACTCCGCCATGCTCTATGCCGCATTGTGCACCGACAAGCCAAACGCGCTGCAGATCCGCCTCGACACCCGCCCGACCCATCTCGCCTATCTCGAAGAGCTGAACGCCGCCGGCAAGCTTGCGCTGGCCGGCCCCTTCCTCGGCGAAGACGGCAAGCCGACCGGCAGCCTGGTCGTCGTCGAGGCCGAGACGCTGGACGCGGCGCGGGCCATCCTTGCCGAAGACCCCTATGCCAAGGCCGGCCTCTTTGCGACCGTCGAGGTCAAAGCCTGGAACTGGACCGTCAACAAGCCCGGCGCTGCCAAGGGAGCCTGAGGTCCATGGCCTACTGGCTGTACAAATCCGAGCCCTTCAAATGGTCCTGGACCATGCAGAAGGAGGCGGGCGCGGCGGGCACCGAATGGACGGGCGTGCGCAACTACCTCGCCCGCAACAATATGCGCGCCATGAAGATCGGCGATCTCGGCTTCTTCTACCATTCGAACGAAGGGCTGGAGATCGTTGGGATCACCGAGGTCTGTGCACTGAGCCATCCGGACTCGACCGCCGAAGGGGACCTGCGCTGGGATTGCGTCGATATCCGCGCCGTGCGCGACCTGCCCGAACCGGTCTCGCTGAAGGCGATCAAGGCCAATCCGGCGCTCAAAGACATGCAGCTCGTCACCTCCATGCGCCTCTCTGTCCAGGCCGTCACGGACGCGGAATGGGAAGAGATCTGCCGCATGGGCGGGCTGGATGCGCCGCCGCGTAGCCGCTCCTGACACCCTGTGAAGAGCGACCCCGCCCGCTTCATCACTGAGAACACCGCCGTCGATGCGCCACCCCACGTGCCGGAGATCCAGCTTCATCTGGCGAGCGAGGCCCACGAGCTCTGGCTGAAGACGGAAGCGGAGCTCGAGGCGCTCGGCCTGCCGCCGCCTTTCTGGGCCTTTGCCTGGGCCGGCGGACAGGGCCTTGCCCGCTTCGTGCTCGACCATCCGGACTGCGTGCGGGGGAAGCGGGTTCTGGACTTCGCCTCCGGCTCCGGCCTGGTTGCCATCGCGGCCGCGAAAGCCGGCGCCGTCTCGGTCACCGCCGTCGATATCGACCCCTATGCAGATGCGGCGATCGCCTTGAACGCCGCGCTGAACGGCGTCGCCCTCGAGCGACGGAGCGTCGACGTGATCGGCAGCAAGCCCGCGATCGATGTTCTGCTTGCCGGCGACGTCTTCTACGACCGCGGTTTCGCCGAACGGCTGATCCCCTGGTTCGCTGCGCTCGTCGCCTCCGGCATCACGGTTCTGGTCGGCGATCCCGGCCGGGCCTATTGCCCGCGCGAGCGCATGCAGGCGCTCGCGACGTTCGAGGTGCCGGTAACCCGGGCGCTCGAGGACAGCGAGGTCAAGCGCACGACCGTCTGGCGCTTCGCCTCAGCGTCCCCGAATGACGCAGACGCCGGCCTCGAAGGAACATGAGCGATTGTCGCGCCGCGCATCGATGATCTCGGCACCGCGCGAGCGGTTGCGATAGTGGATGACCCCGTCCTCGCCGACCCGCCGGACCGAGAAATAGGTTCCATTGCCCGGCTCCACCCAGGCGCGCAGGCCTCCGGCATAGGTACCGCTGCCGGGGATGACGCTCGGGAAATCGGCGCCGCCGTACCAATCGTCGGCGCGGTCATAGTCGTCGCCACGATAGGCGCGGGCGACATCCTCGCGATAGAGCGGCGCCCGGCGCCGGACGTCACGATTGGACCAGCTCCAGCGATCCTCGCGATACTCCCGCGGCCAGTCTCGGCGATCGGCGAAGCGGCGTCGCTCGTCACGGTTACCAAAGCGGTCGTTGCGGGAGAACTCACGATGGAAGCGGTCGCGACGGTCGCGCGTCCGCAAGCCATAGACGCCGTCGCGACTGCCGCCATTGGCCTCCACACGGCTGCGCCTGACGCCGCGATCCCAATCGCGGTCGCCATAATTGAAGTTTCGCAGTGACAACTCGCCGGAGGGAGCGCGATCATGGCGTCGCATCAGGCGGACGCCGTCGAGATCCGACGCTTCGGCGAGGCTTGCGAGCCCGAGCCAGAGGGCGAGACTGAACGCCAGGGCTTTCGCCAGTCCGGCTGTGACAAATTTTCGCATGTCGGGCTCCAGGAGATCCTAACGCTTTCTTAATGCGTAATCTGGAGCATCGTGTTCGCAAAGTCACGGTTTCGACGGGTGAATTCGGGCGGCATGCTTAATCGCTGCGGGAGGAGCGGAAAATGCAATTTTCGTCTAATCGATTAATTTTCTGCGGCACTGCAAACGGACTTGTGAAGGGTTCCATCCCTCATTAAAGCTCCGGGTCAACCACAATGATGCGCGGATACTGCGCATGCTGGCGCCTTTCATCGTCGTCTTCGAAAGCCGCTGGCCTTTCCGTGAGGTTCCGATGACGAATGTCACCAAAAACCGGCCGCTTTCGCCGCATCTGCAAATCTACAAGCCAATTCCGACCATGATCATGTCGATTGTGCACCGCATTACCGGCGGCGCACTCTATTTCGGCACCATCCTCGTTGCCTGGTGGCTGATCGCCGCCGCCAGCGGACCGGCCTATTACGAGTGGGCGAGCTGGTTCTTCGGCTCGATCATCGGCCAGCTGATCCTGTTCGGCTATACCTGGGCACTGGTCCACCACATGTTCGGCGGCCTGCGCCACTTCATGTGGGACCTCGGCTACGGCTACGAGAAGGAATTCTCGACCAGGCTGGCCATCGCCAATGCGGTCGGTTCCATCACCGTGACGGTCCTGCTCTGGATCGTCGGCTACATCATCCGCTGAGGAGGCGCGACCCATGGATATGCGTACACCGCTCGGCAAGGTTCGCGGCCTCGGCTCCGCCAAGGAAGGCACCGAGCATTTCTGGCGCCAGCGCCTGACCGGCGTCGCCAATGTGCCGCTGATCACCTTCTTCATCCTCTTCCTGCTCACCCATGCGGGCGCGCCCTATCCGGAGCTCATCGCCTCGCTCTCCAACCCCTTCGTGGCGGTGGTCATGGGGCTGGTCGTTCTCTCCGCGCTGATCCATATGCGCATCGGCATGCAGGTCATCATCGAGGACTATGTCCACGCCGAGGGCATCAAGGTTGTCCTCCTCATCCTCAACACATTCTTCCCGATCGTGGTTGGCGGCCTCTGTCTTTTCGCCATCCTCAAGGTCGCCTTTGCAGGATAAACCCATGGCATCGACTTCATCGCCGGCTTTGAACGGCAAGGCCTATACCTATGTCGACCATTCCTATGACGTGATCGTCGTCGGCGCCGGAGGCGCGGGCCTGCGTGCCACGCTCGGCATGGCCGAGCAGGGCTTCAAGACGGCCTGCATCACCAAGGTCTTCCCCACCCGTTCGCACACGGTTGCGGCTCAGGGCGGCATCGCCGCCTCGCTGCAGAACATGACGCCGGACAGCTGGCAATGGCATCTCTATGACACCGTCAAGGGGTCGGACTGGCTGGGCGACGTCGACGCCATGCAGTATCTGGCCATGGAAGCGCCCAAGGCGGTCTATGAGCTCGAGCATTATGGCGTGCCCTTCTCGCGCAATGCCGAGGGCAAGATCTACCAAAGGCCCTTCGGCGGCCATATGCAGAACTATGGCGAGGGCCCCCCGGTACAGCGCACTTGCGCGGCGGCCGACCGGACGGGCCACGCCATCCTGCACACGCTCTACGGCCAGTCGCTCAAGCATAATGCCGAATTCTTCATCGAGTATTTTGCGCTCGACCTGATCATGTCGGACGACGGCAGCCGCTGCACGGGCGTCGTCGCCTGGTGCCTCGACGATGGCACGATCCACCGTTTCGCGGCCAAGATGGTCGTGCTCGCGACCGGCGGCTACGGCCGCGCCTATTTCTCGGCAACCTCGGCCCATACCTGCACCGGCGACGGCGGCGGCATGATCGCGCGCGCCGGCCTGCCGCTGCAGGACATGGAATTCGTCCAGTTCCACCCGACCGGCATCTATGGCGCCGGCTGTCTCATCACCGAAGGTGCGCGGGGAGAAGGCGGCTATCTCGTCAATTCGGAAGGCGAGCGCTTCATGGAACGCTACGCACCGTCCGCCAAGGACCTTGCCTCGCGCGATGTGGTGTCACGCTGCATGACGCTGGAGATCCGCGAAGGTCGCGGCGTCGGCAAGAACAAGGATCACATCTACCTCCATCTCGACCACCTCGATCCCGCCGTCCTGCACGAGCGCCTTCCGGGCATTTCCGAAAGCGCCAAGATCTTTGCGGGCGTCGATGTGACGCGCGAGCCCATCCCCGTCCTGCCGACCGTTCACTACAATATGGGCGGTATTCCCACGAATTATTGGGGGGAGGTGCTCAACGCCGACAGCGCGAATCCTGAGCGCATCATCCCTGGCCTGATGGCCGTGGGCGAAGCCGGCTGCGCCTCGGTGCATGGCGCCAACCGCCTGGGCTCGAACTCGCTGATCGACCTCGTGGTGTTCGGCCGGGCCGCAGCCATCCGCGCCGGCGAGGTCATCGACCGCGTCGGCCCGATCCCGTCCATCAACGAGGCCGCCTGCGACAAGATCGTCGGCCGGCTCGACCGCCTGCGCCATGCGAACGGCGCGACGCCGACCGCCGAACTGCGTGAAAAGATGCAGCGCACGATGCAGGAAGACGCGGCCGTGTTCCGGACGCAGGAGTCGCTGGAGAATGGCTGCAAGCGCATGAGCGCCATCTGGGCCGAGATGTCCGACATCAAGGTGACCGACCGATCGATGATTTGGAACTCGGACCTGGTGGAAACGCTTGAGCTGGAAAACCTGATGGCGAACGCGATCACCACCGTGGTCGGCGCCGAGGCGCGCAAGGAAAGCCGTGGCAGCCATGCCCGCGAGGACTACACGGACGGCCCGTTCGGCGGCCGCGACGACGTCAATTGGCGCAAGCACACGCTGGCGTGGGTCGACGAAGCCGGCGCCGTGAAACTCGACTACCGTCCCGTCCACACGGAACTGCTGGCCGAAGGCATCGATCCCCACAAGATCGAACCCAAGGCGCGCGTGTACTAACGGAAGCCCGGTCAAGGAAAACAGACATGGTAGAACTCGCTCTTCCCAAGAATTCCCAGATGACCGAGGGCAAGGTCTGGCCGAAGCCGGCTGGGGCCACGAAGACGCGGGAATTCCGCGTCTATCGCTGGAGCCCGGACGATGGAAAGAACCCATCGATCGACACCTTCTTCATCGATGTCGATGATTGCGGGCCGATGGTCCTCGATGCGCTCCTCTACATCAAGAACAAGATCGACCCGACGCTGACACTGCGCCGCTCCTGTCGCGAGGGCATCTGCGGGTCCTGCGCGATGAACATCGACGGCACCAACACGCTCGCCTGCACCAAGGGCATGGACGATGTAAAGGGCCCGGTGAAGGTCTATCCGCTGCCGCATATGCCGGTCGTCAAGGATCTTGTTCCGGATCTCACGAACTTCTACGCTCAGCACCGCTCGATCGAGCCCTGGCTGAAGACCGTGTCCCCGACGCCGGCCAAGGAGTGGAAGCAGAGCCATGAGGATCGGCAGAAGCTCGATGGGCTCTATGAGTGCATTCTTTGCGCCTGCTGTTCCACCTCCTGCCCGAGCTACTGGTGGAATGGCGATCGCTATCTCGGCCCCGCCGTGCTGCTCCAGGCCTATCGGTGGCTGATCGACAGCCGCGACGAAGCCAAGGGCGAGCGGCTGGACGATCTGGAAGATCCCTTCCGCCTTTATCGCTGCCATACCATCATGAACTGCGCGCAGACCTGCCCCAAGGGACTCAATCCGGCCAAGGCGATTGGCGAGATCAAGAAGATGATGGTCGAGCGTCGCGTCTGATCGGAAAAGACCCGCTTGACGGGAAGAGTCGCAATCCTGCCACAGGGGCGGGCGATTGAGGCTTTTCGCGCCTGTTAAAGCTCGATTAACCATAATGGCGGCTATATCTGCTCGCACAGGCACCTCAACGCGAGACGACTGGGAGTAAGGCATGCGGGTTTCTACTGTTGCAGCGGGTTTGGCGGTGGCACTCGCCCTTTCCGGATGCCAGCGCACAGCGATGAGCGATTTCAACACTGCGCCGGGTCCCGCCCCTCTCCAGGCGCAGCCAGTCCCGTCCGTCTCGGGCAGCGCGCTGCCGCCGCCCGCCCCGGCCGATGCCTCGCAGTTCCCCGCTGCCCCCGTCAGCCAGCAGGCAGCACTCGGCCAGCCCGGCCTTGCCGGTGCCGATGCCGGCGCACCGCCGTCGGCTGCGTCGCTCGACGTGAAGAAGGAAGCCATGGTCGGCAATTGGCGCGTCGGCAATGGTGGCGCCTCCTGCGACATGTTCCTGACGCTGACCAACCTCGGCTCCGGTTCGCGCGGCGGCACGCGCGGCTGTGCCGGCGAGCTGACGCAGATGGGCTCCTGGGAAGTGGCCGGCAAGCAGGTCGTCCTCAAGGATCGCGACGGCAATGCCATCGCCCGCCTCTACAAGACCGCCGACAACCGCTTCGACGGCTCCACCAATTCCGGGCAGACGGTCAGCCTCAGCCGCTGAGACTGCGGTTCGACCAGCCGGGTCCCGGCTGGTCTCGACGCCTCCCCGCGCGCACGGCGCTCGGAACGGCCAAACGAGGCTGATCGGTGCCCCATCAGGAAGAAAAGATTGTCCGCCGGCTTGAGGCGATGATCGAGGCGGGAACGCTGCAGCGCGACCCCGCCCAGTTGCAGATCGCCACCCGGCTCGACCGCCTCGCGGTGGCGCTCGCGGGCAATCGCGCCCAGCGCAAGTCGAACGCGCTTGGCTGGCTGTTCGCCTCAAAGCGCCAGCAGCAGCCACCGCTCAAGGGCCTCTACCTGCACGGTGGCGTCGGTCGCGGCAAGACCATGCTGATGGACCTGTTCTTCGAGACCGTTCCAATCGAGCGCAAGCGCCGCGCCCATTTCCACGAATTCATGGCCGATGTGCAGGACCGCATCGCCCGCCACCGGCAGAAGCTGAAATCCGGCGAGACCAAGCAGGCCGATCCGATGCCGCCGATCGCGGCGGAGATTTTTGGCGAATCCCGCCTTCTCTGCTTCGATGAGTTTTCCGTCACCGATATCGCCGATGCGATGATCCTGTCGCGGCTGTTCGGCGAGCTCTTCCGCCGCGGCTGCGTGCTTGTCGCCACCTCCAATGTCGAACCCGGCAATCTCTACAAGGACGGCCTCAATCGCGGCCTCTTCCTGCCCTTCATCGATATGCTCCGCGCCTATACCGACATCATCCCGCTCGATACGGCAACAGACTACCGGCTGATCAAGACCAGCGGCCTCCCCGTCTGGTCGACACCACTCGGGCCCGAAGCCGACCGAGCGATCGAGACAGCCTGGCAGCACGCGACCGCCGGCCAGAAGGTGGCGCCAGCGGAAATCGCGTTCCGCGGCCGGACCATCCGCGTGCCGCTCGCAGCCGGCACGTCGGCACGGTTCCAGTTCAAAGATCTCTGCGAGAAGCCGCTGGCGGCGGCGGACTATCTCGCGATCCTCGAGCGCTACAAGACGATTTTCGTCGAAAACATCCCGATCCTTGATGCCAACCGGCGCAACGAGACGAAACGCTTCATTCTGCTCATCGATACGATTTACGATCAGCAGGCGCGGCTCTTCGCTTCCGCCGAGACCCGCCCAGAGGCTCTGCTTGCGACGCGTCGCGGGACGGAGGGTTTCGAATTTGATCGGACGGTCTCACGACTGATCGAGATTCAAAGCGAAGACTATGCGGAGGCAACCCGCCTGAAGATGTCTGATTCATGACGACAATTCTTACCTTTACGTAAGAATTTTTTGATCTAACCGATTGAAAACATTCGTCACAAAAACAAGCATTGATATTTTTACTTTTGCCGATTAAGTCCTTCCGCCGTGAGGTTGCGTGGTCGCCCGGAGGGGCCGGGAAGCGTCGCGGCGGACCTTGCCAGATTTGATCGCAAAGGAAGCACTTTCATGGCGCGCAACAAGATCGCACTCATCGGATCCGGGATGATCGGCGGTACGCTGGCTCATCTGGCCGGCTTGAAGGAACTGGGGGACATCGTCCTCTTCGACATCGCCGACGGCATTCCGCAGGGCAAGGGCCTCGACATCGCCCAGTCCTCTCCGGTCGAAGGCTTCAACGCCAACCTCACCGGCGCGAGCGACTACGCCGCCATCGAGGGCGCGGATGTTTGCATCGTCACCGCCGGTGTCGCCCGCAAGCCCGGCATGAGCCGCGACGATCTGCTCGGCATCAACCTCAAGGTCATGGAACAGGTCGGCGCCGGCATCAAGAAATATGCCCCCAACGCCTTCGTGATCTGCATCACCAACCCGCTCGACGCCATGGTCTGGGCGCTGCAAAAGTTCTCCGGCCTGCCGAAGAACATGGTGGTCGGCATGGCCGGTGTGCTGGACTCCGGCCGCTTCCGCCTGTTCCTTAGCCAGGAATTCAACGTCTCCGTCCAGGACGTCACCGCCTTCGTGCTGGGCGGTCATGGCGACACGATGGTGCCGCTGCCGCGCTACTCGACCGTTGGCGGCATTCCGCTGACCGACCTCGTCAAGATGGGCTGGATCACCGAGAAGCGCCTGGAAGAAATCGTCCAGCGCACGCGGGATGGCGGCGCCGAGATCGTCGGCCTGCTCAAGACCGGCTCGGCCTATTATGCGCCGGCTGCCTCCGCCATCGAAATGGCCGAAGCCTTCTTGAAGGACAAGAAGCGCGTCCTGCCCTGCGCGGCCTATCTCTCCGGCCAGTATGGCGTGAAGGACATGTATGTCGGCGTTCCGACCATCATCGGCGCCGGCGGCGTCGAGCGCATCGTCGAGATCGACCTGAACAAGACGGAAAAGGACGCTTTCGAGAAGTCCGTCGCCGCCGTGGCCGGCCTTTGCGAAGCCTGCGTCGGCATTGCCCCGGCCCTCAAATAAGCCAGAACAGGACCAGTCTTTCCCATGAACATCCACGAATATCAGGCCAAGGCTCTCCTGAAGGGCTTTGGTGCACCGGTCGCCGAAGGCGTCGCGATCTTCTCGGCCGATGAGGCAGAGTCTGCCGCGAAATCCCTTCCGGGCCCCCTCTACGTCGTCAAGAGCCAGATCCATGCCGGCGGTCGCGGCAAGGGCAAGTTCAAGGAACTCGGGCCCGACGCCAAGGGCGGCGTCCGCCTGGCGAAGTCCGTGGACGAAGCCGTCGCCTTCGCCAAGGAAATGCTCGGCAACACCTTGGTCACCAAGCAGACCGGCGAGGCCGGAAAGCAGGTGAACCGCCTCTATATCGAGGACGGCGCGGACATCGACCGCGAACTCTATCTCTCGATCCTCGTCGATCGCGCGGTCGGCCAGGTCTCCTTCGTCGTTTCCACCGAAGGCGGCATGGACATCGAAACAGTCGCCCATGACACGCCGGAAAAGATCGTCAACGTCGCGATCGACCCGGAAGCGGGCGTAACGGCCGAGAACCTCGCAGCGCTGACCTCGGCCCTGAAGCTCGAGGGCGAAGCCAAGAGCGATGCGGAAGCCCTCTTCCCGATCCTCTACAAGGCCTTCGTCGAGAAGGACATGAGCCTGCTCGAGATCAACCCGCTGATCGTCATGAAGAACGGCCGCGTCCGCGTGCTGGACGCCAAGGTCTCCTTCGACGGCAACGCGCTCTTCCGCCACGAGGATGTCGTTGCGCTGCGCGACAAGACCGAAGAGGACGAGAAGGAAATCGAGGCGTCGAAATACGACCTCGCTTATGTCGCTCTCGACGGCAATATCGGCTGCATGGTCAATGGCGCCGGTCTTGCCATGGCCACCATGGACATCATCAAGCTCTACGGCGCCGAGCCGGCGAACTTCCTCGATGTCGGCGGCGGCGCATCCAAAGAGAAGGTCACCGCGGCCTTCAAGATCATCACCGCCGATCCGGCCGTGAAGGGCATCCTGGTCAATATCTTCGGCGGCATCATGAAGTGCGATGTCATTGCCGAGGGCGTGTTGGCCGCTGTCAAGGAAGTCGGCCTTCAGGTTCCGCTCGTCGTGCGCCTGGAAGGCACCAATGTCGATCTTGGCAAGAAGATCATCAATGAGAGCGGACTGAACGTGATTTCCGCCGACGACCTGGACGATGCAGCCCAGAAGATCGTCGCTGCAGTGAAGGGTGCCTGATTGCCATGTCTATCCTGATCAACAAAGACACCAAGATCCTCGTCCAGGGTCTGACCGGCAAGACCGGCACCTTCCATACCGAACAGGCGCTCGCCTATCACGGCACGAAGATGGTCGGCGGCATCAACCCGAAGAAGGGTGGCGAGACCTGGGAAGGATCCAAGGGCGAAAAGCTGCCGATCTTCGCGACCGTTGCCGAGGGCAAGGAACAGACCGGTGCGGATGCCTCGGTCATCTACGTTCCGCCGGCCGGCGCTGCCGCCGCGATCATCGAGGCGATCGAGGCCGAGATCGGCCTGATCGTCTGCATCACCGAGGGCATTCCGGTCGCCGACATGGTCAAGGTCAAGGCCCGTCTGGATGCGTCCAAGTCGCGGCTGATTGGCCCGAACTGCCCCGGCGTGCTGACCCCCAACGAATGCAAGATCGGCATCATGCCGGGCAATATCTTCAAGAAGGGCTCCGTCGGCGTCCTCTCGCGCTCGGGCACGCTGACCTATGAGGCGGTGTTCCAGACCTCGAACGAAGGTCTCGGCCAGACGACCGCCGTCGGCATTGGCGGCGACCCGGTCAAGGGCACCGAGTTCATCGACGTGCTGGAAATGTTCCTCGCCGATGACGAGACAAAGTCGATCATCATGATCGGCGAGATCGGCGGCTCGGCTGAAGAAGATGCCGCCCAGTTCCTCAAGGACGAAGCCAAGCGCGGCCGCAAGAAGCCGATGGTCGGCTTCATTGCCGGACGCACCGCTCCTCCCGGCCGCACCATGGGCCATGCCGGCGCCGTGATTTCCGGCGGCAAGGGTGGCGCGGAAGACAAGATCGCCGCCATGGAATCGGCCGGGATCAAGGTATCGCCTTCTCCGGCGCGCCTCGGCAAGACGCTCGTCGAAGTGCTCAAGGGCTGATCGAAACGAGAGCGGCGACGGCCGGTGCTTGGCGCCGGCCGTCGCCCGCCCCATTTGGAGTGTCAGGGGCAACTGGCTGCAAGGCCAGACCAGCGGCGGCTCCGCCGAGACTGCAAGGCTCGCGCAGGGAAAGGATGGCCCCTGCCGATAGTATGCGAAGCCAGCTCCGGACGACGAACGTCGGGGCGCATCCGACAAGTCAGGAGGCGGACGACGAGGTCCGCGAGGAAACATGGCAAGGCAAGAGGCCAACGAGCAATTCCAGCTGACGTCGTTCCTGGACGGCGCCAATGCGAGCTATATCGAGCAGCTCTATGCGGCTTACGAAACCGATCCCGCATCGGTCTCCGGCGAATGGCAGTCCTTCTTCAAGGCGCTGGCCGACAATCCCGATGACGTGGTGAAGGCTGCCAAGGGCGCCTCCTGGAAAAAGGCCCACTGGCCGGCGACGCCGCGAGACGAGCTGACCTCGGCGCTGGATGGCGACTGGGGCACGGTTGAGAAGGTCGTCGAGAAGAAGGTGAAGGCCAAGGCCGAGGAAAAGGCCGCCGCCACCGGCACGCCCGCTTCGCCGGAAGACGTGCATCAGGCAACGCGCGATTCGATCCGCGCCCTGATGCTGATCCGCGCCTATCGCATGCGCGGCCATCTCCATGCCAAGCTCGATCCCCTCGGCATCGCGACGCCAGTCGACGATTATCACGAGCTCTCCCCCTCCAATTACGGCTTCGGCCCGGAGGACATGGATCGCAAGATCTTCCTCGATAACGTGCTCGGCATGGACTATGCCACGATGCGCGAGATCGTGGAGATCCTCGAGCGCACCTATTGCTCGACGCTCGGCGTCGAGTTCATGCATATTTCGGACCCGGAGATCAAAGGCTGGATCCAGGCCCGCATCGAGGGACCGGGCAAGGTCGTCGACTTCACGCCGGAGGGCAAGAAGGCGATCTTGCAGAAGCTCATCGAGGCCGAAGGCTTCGAGCAGTTCATCGACGTCAAGTACAAGGGCACCAAGCGCTTCGGCCTCGATGGCGGCGAATCGCTGATCCCGGCGCTCGAGCAGATCATCAAGCGCGGCGGCCAGGAAGGGCTCGAACAGATCGTGCTCGGCATGGCCCATCGCGGCCGCCTGAACGTTCTGACCAACGTCATGGGCAAGCCGCACCGCGCCGTGTTCCACGAGTTCAAGGGCGGCTCCTATGCGCCGGACGACGTGGAAGGCTCGGGCGACGTCAAGTACCACCTCGGCGCCTCGTCGGACCGCGAGTTCGACGGCAACAAGGTGCATCTGTCGTTGACCGCCAATCCGTCGCACCTCGAAATCGTCAACCCCGTCGTGATGGGCAAGGCTCGCGCCAAGCAGGACCAGCTCGCCAAGGTCTGGGAAGGCGATGTCATTCCGCTGAAGGAACGCTCCAAGGTGCTGCCGCTGCTGCTGCATGGCGATGCGGCCTTTGCCGGCCAGGGCGTGACGGCCGAAATCCTCGGCCTGTCCGGCCTGCGCGGCCACCGCGTCGGCGGCACGGTGCATTTCATCATCAACAACCAGATCGGTTTTACCACCAATCCGGCCTTCTCGCGCTCCTCGCCCTACCCGTCCGACATGGCGAAGATGATCGAGGCGCCGATCTTCCATGTGAATGGCGACGATCCGGAAGCGGTCACCTATGCCGCCAAGATCGCCATCGAATTCCGCATGAAGTTCCACAAGCCGGTGGTGGTGGACATGTTCTGCTATCGCCGCTTCGGCCACAATGAAGGCGATGAGCCTGCCTTCACCCAGCCGAAGATGTACAAGGTGATCCGCAGCCACAAGACCGTGGTCAGCCTCTACGCCGCCCGCCTGATCGAGGAAGGGCTGCTGACCGAGGGCGAGGTCGAGAAGATGAAGGCCGACTGGCGTGCGCGCCTCGAGCAGGAGTTCGAGGCAGGCCAGTCCTACAAGCCGAACAAGGCCGACTGGCTGGACGGCGCCTGGTCCGGCCTGCGCGCCGCCGACAACCAGGACGAACAGCGCCGCGGCAAGACCTCGGTGCCGATGAAGAGCCTGAAGGAGATCGGTCGGAAGCTGGCCACCGTGCCGGAGGGCTTCAACGTCCACCGCACGATCCAGCGCTTCATGGACAACCGCGCCCAGATGGTGGAAAGCGGCGAAGGTATCGACTGGGCCATGGCCGAGGCGCTGGCCTTCGGCTCGCTCGCCGTCGAAGGCACCAAGATCCGCCTCTCCGGCCAGGATTGCGAACGCGGCACCTTCTCGCAGCGCCATTCGGTTCTCTATGATCAGGAAACCGAAGAGCGCTACATCCCGCTCGCCAATCTCTCGCCGACCCAGGCCCGCTACGAAGTCATCAATTCGATGCTCTCGGAAGAGGCGGTGCTCGGCTTCGAATATGGCTATTCGCTCGCCCGCCCGAACGCGCTGACGCTGTGGGAAGCCCAGTTCGGCGATTTCGCGAACGGCGCCCAGGTGGTGTTCGACCAGTTTATCTCGTCGGGCGAACGCAAGTGGCTGCGCATGTCCGGCCTCGTCTGCCTGCTGCCGCATGGCTATGAGGGACAGGGTCCGGAACATTCCTCCGCCCGTCTGGAGCGCTGGCTGCAGATGTGCGCCGAGGACAATATGCAGGTCGCCAACGTCACGACACCGGCGAACTACTTCCACATCCTGCGCCGCCAGGTAAAGCGCGACTTCCGCAAGCCGCTGATTATGATGACGCCGAAGTCCCTGCTGCGCCACAAGCGGGCGGTTTCCAGCCTGTCGGAAATGGCCGGCGAAACCTCGTTCCATCGCCTGCTCTGGGACGATGCCGAGGTGATCAAGGACGGCCCGATCAAGCTGCAGAAGGATGCCAAGATCCGCCGCGTCGTGCTGTGTACCGGCAAGGTCTATTACGACCTCCTGGAGGAGCGCGAGAAGCGGGGCATCGACGACATCTACCTGCTGCGCATCGAGCAGCTCTACCCCTTCCCGGCCAAGGCGCTCATCAACGAGCTATCGCGCTTCCGCCATGCGGAAATGGTCTGGTGCCAGGAAGAGCCGAAGAACATGGGCGCATGGGCCTTCATCGACCCCTATCTGGAGTGGGTGCTGGCCCATATCGACGCCAAGTATCAGCGCGTGCGCTATACCGGCCGTCCGGCTGCCGCCTCGCCGGCCACCGGCCTGATGTCGAAGCACCTCGCCCAGCTCGCCGCCTTCCTGGAAGATGCGCTCGGGGGCTGATCAGCCCCTTTGCCCGCCCCCGAACGATTCATAACGGACGAACATCATGGCCACCGAAATCCGCGTACCCACCCTCGGCGAATCCGTCAGCGAAGCCACTGTCGGCACCTGGTTCAAGAAGGTCGGCGAAGCCGTCAATGCCGACGAGCCGCTGCTTGAGCTCGAAACCGACAAGGTGACGATCGAAGTGCCGGCACCCTCCGCCGGCACGCTGACCGAAATCGTCGCCAATGCCGGCGAGACCGTCGGTCTTGGCGCCCTCCTCGGCCAGATCGCCGAAGGCGCGGGCGCTGCCGCCTCGGCCGCCCCGGCCGCCAAGCCGGCCGAAAGCGCTGCCCCGGCCGCGCCGGCGCCTGCAGCCCCCGCCGCGCCCGCCCCTGCTGCTGCTGCACCCGCTGCGCCGGCCAGCAGCATGCCGCCCGCCCCGGCCGCCGCCAAGCTGCTCACCGAGAACAATCTCCAGGCCGGCGATGTCGAAGGCTCCGGCAAGCGCGGCCAGGTGCTGAAGGGCGACGTCATTGCCGCCGTCAGCCGCGGCTTTACCGCTGCCCCCGCCGCCGAAGCCCCGAAGGCACCGTCGCGCGGGCCCTCCAATGCCGAGGACGCGCCGCGCGAAGAGCGCGTGAAGATGACGCGCCTGCGCCAGACCATCGCCCGCCGCCTCAAGGACGCGCAGAACACCGCCGCCATGCTGACCACCTATAACGAGGTGGACATGAAGGCGGTGATGGACCTGCGCACCAAGTACAAGGACGTCTTCGAGAAGAAGCATGGCGTGAAGCTCGGCTTCATGGGCTTCTTCACCAAGGCGGTGACCCATGCGCTGAAGGAGCTGCCGGCGGTCAATGCCGAGATCGACGGCACCGACATCATCTACAAGAACTTCTGCCATGTCGGCATGGCCGTCGGCACCGACAAGGGCCTGGTCGTTCCGGTCATCCGCGATGCCGACCAGCTGTCGATCGCCGGTATCGAGAAGGAGCTGGGACGCCTCGCCAAGGCCGCACGCGATGGTTCGCTGTCGATGGCCGACATGCAGGGTGGCACCTTCACCATCACCAATGGCGGCGTCTACGGCTCGCTGATGTCTTCGCCGATCCTCAACGCGCCGCAGTCCGGCATTCTCGGCATGCACAAGATCCAGGAGCGCCCGGTCGTCGTCGGCGGCCAGATCGTCATCCGCCCGATGATGTATCTGGCGCTCTCCTATGACCACCGGATCGTCGACGGCAAGGAAGCCGTCACCTTCCTGGTCCGCGTCAAGGAAAGCCTCGAGGATCCGGAACGCCTGGTTCTCGACCTCTAAGGCGTTTCCGGCACACCGCGGTTTTCCGGACGCTCGCGAGACTTTCGTTCGACCGCAATGTCCACCGGCGAAGCGTGCGCTTCGTTAGAACATGCTCCAAGCTATCTGGCGGCCCGGCGCTTTCCGGGCTGCCGCCTTCTTGCCTGCAGGATATGATCCATGGATGCCGCTACCCTCGCCAGCTCGCCCTTCACGACCCTCGTCGCCTGGAGTGCGCTGCTGCTTCTTGTCCAGATCAGCCTGCAGGGAATGCTGGCGACGCGCGAGCTCGGCAGCAGCTGGAACGCCGGACCGCGCGATGAATCCCTGCAGCCGAAAGGCAAGCTGGCGGGACGCGCCGCCCGCGCTTCGAAAAACCTGCAGGAAACCTTCCCCATCTTCGTCGGCCTTGCGCTGGCCTTGGCTCTGCTGGGCGAAAACAGCGGAACAGCGCTGACGGCGGCCTGGATCTGGCTTGCAGCCCGCATTCTCTATGTGCCGCTCTATCTGGCCGGCATCCCCTATGTCCGCTCGCTCGTCTGGACGATCGCGCTCGCCGCGCTTGTCGCCATGGCCACGATCGTGATCGTCTGAAGGCGGACCCTGAGCATGGACATGGCGCTCCACCCCTATCTCTTGGAACTGGCCTCGCTGATGGCGATCTTCAGCTTCGCCATCGTCTCGCCCGGGGCCGACCTTGCCATGGTCATGCGCCAGTCGATCGTCGCCGGGCGGCGCGCCGCGATCCTCACCTCTTTCGGCATCGGCGCCTCGCTGATGATGCATGTCACCTACACGATCCTCGGCCTCGGTCTCGTCATCTCCCAGTCGATCGCGCTCTTCAACATCGTCAAATGGTGCGGCGTCGCCTATCTCGTCTATATCGGCCTCAAGGCGCTCGGCGCGAAGAAGGCGGAGGCGCCGGAGGTGGATGACGCCGCCCCGCGGCCGCAGCAGGCGCAGTCGGCGCTGCGCGCCTTCGGCCTCGGCTTTGCCGCCAACGCGCTGAACCCGAAGCCGGTCTTCTTCTTCCTGTCGATCTTCTCCACCGTCGTCAGCGCGGCGACGCCGATCCCGGTCAAGTTCGGCTATGGCCTGGTGATGGCAAGCTGCCTCATCCTCTGGTTCGTCGGCGTCAGCCTGTTCATGACCCGGCCGGCCATGCGCGCGCGCTTTACCCGCATCAGCCATTGGATCGACCGGGCAGGCGGCCTGGTCTTCATCACCCTCGGCCTGAAACTCGCCACCGAAAAGGCGGGCTGAGTCATGAGGCGGGCGCTGGCATATGGCGTGGCGGCAAGCCTGCTGTCCTTCTCTGCTGAGGCAGCCTCTTGCCCGCAGGAGCAGGCCCGCTACCAGGATCGCGACAAGGCCTATGAGCTTGCCTTTCTGCCCGAAGCCTCCGATGCGCAGACCGCTGAGCACCGGTTTACGTTAAGCGTGCTCGGCACATCACTGAAACTCGATGGCTATGTCATGGGTGCGTCACCCGACGAGCGGCCGTCGAGCATGCTCTTCTTCAACTGCCCCGAAGGCGACGTGACCGGCGCGGATCTCCAGGCCTGCACCATCTGGCAGGGCGTGATCTATGGCGAGAGCGGCGGCACGCTGAGCCTGCTCCCGGCCGCAGGCCAACCCGCCGCCGGGGCCCTCCTTCTCCCTGCACTCGGCCCCGCGATCCGCCAGTCCACCCTGTTCGGCGAAGGCAAGGCGCAGCTGGCGCCGTGGGATGTCCTGACCTTTTCGGGATGCGCGTCATGACTGAGCGCAAGGTCCTGCTGGTCACCGGCGGAAGCCGCGGCATCGGCGCCAGTGTTGCGCTGAAGGCGGCGGCGCAAGGCTGGGCCGTTGTGATCAATTATGCGCGGGATCGCGAGGCGGCCGAAGCCGTCGCCGCGGCCATCAACGAAACGGGCGGCTCCGCCCTGACGGTTCCCGGCGATATCTCGCGCGAGGAGGATCTCGAAGCGGTCTTTTCTCTGGTCGATCGCGCCTTCGGCCGGCTCGATGGGCTGGTCAACAATGCCGGCATCGTGGACCAGCCGGCGCGGGTCGACGAGATGAGCCGCACGCGGCTCGATCGCATGTTCGCCATCAACACGATCGGCGCGATCCGCGTGGCGGCCGAAGCGGTGCGGCGCATGTCGACCCGAAATGGTGGCCGCGGCGGGGCCATCGTCAACATCTCCTCCATGGCCGCCGTGCTCGGCTCGGCCGGCCAGTATGTCGATTACGCCGCCTCGAAGGGCGCGATCGACACGCTGACGATCGGCTTGGCGCGCGAAGTGGCCGAGGAGGGCATCCGCGTCAATGCGGTCCGCCCCGGCATCATCGATACCGACATTCACGCCTCGGGCGGTCTGCCCGACCGGGTGCGGGATCTTGCAAGCAGTATTCCGATGAAGAGGGCGGGCGCTCCGGACGACGTGGCCGACGCCGTTCTCTACCTCCTGTCTCCCGAAGCGTCCTATGTGACGGGAGCCATTCTCAATGTTTCCGGCGGCAGATAGGCCCGCGGGACCAAGGAAGGAAAACTAAATGTCCTATGATGTCATCGTGATCGGCACCGGCCCGGGCGGCTATGTCTGTGCGGTCAAGGCGGCCCAGCTGGGGCTCAAGGTCGCCGTGGTCGAAAAGCGCGCCACCTTCGGCGGCACCTGCCTCAATATCGGCTGCATCCCCTCCAAGGCGCTGCTGCATGCGTCTGAGATGTTCCACGCAGCCGGCCATCTGGACAGCCTCGGCATCGAGGTCGAGGCGCCGCGCCTCAACCTGCCGAAGATGATGGAGCACAAGGACGCGACCGTGAAGTCGAATGTCGACGGCGTCGCCTTCCTCTTCAAGAAGAATAAGATCGACACCTTCCAGGGCACCGGCAAGGTGTCCGGCACCGGCCGCGTCGTCGTGACTGCCGAGGGCGGCGAGAGCCAGACGCTCGAAACCAAGGCGATCGTCATCGCCACCGGCTCGGATGTCGCCGGCATTCCGGGCGTCCCGGTCGAGATCGACGAGACCGTCATCGTCTCCTCCACCGGCGGCATCGCGCTTTCCAAGGTGCCCGGCCACATGGTCGTGGTCGGCGGCGGCGTCATCGGCCTGGAACTCGGCTCGGTCTGGTCGCGCCTCGGCGCCAAGGTGACCGTCGTCGAATATCTCGACACCATCCTCGGCGGCATGGATGGCGAGGTTTCCAAGCAGTTCCAGCGTATTCTCGCCAAGCAGGGCATCGAGTTCCACCTCGGAGCCAAGGTGACCGGCGTGACCCGCGACGGCGACGGCGCCAGCGTCACCTTCGAGCCGGTCAAGGGCGGCGAGGCGCAGACACTGGCCGCCGATGTCGTGCTGGTCGCGACCGGCCGCAAGCCCTTCACCGCCGGCCTCGGTCTCGAGGAAGCGGGCGTCGCGTTGGACAATCGCGGCCGGGTGGAGATCGACGGCCACTTCCGCACCAATGTCGAGGGCATCTATGCGATCGGCGATGTGGTGAAGGGCCCGATGCTTGCCCACAAGGCCGAGGACGAGGGCGTGGCGCTGGCCGAAATTCTCGCAGGCCAGGCGGGCCATGTGAATTACGACGTCATCCCCGGCGTCGTCTATACCCAGCCGGAAGTCGCCTCCGTCGGCAAGACGGAAGAGGAGCTGAAGGCCGCAGGCATTGCCTACAAGGTCGGCAAGTTCCCCTTCTCGGCCAATGGCCGCGCCCGCGCCATGCAGGCAACCGACGGCTTCGTGAAGATCCTTGCCGACAAGGAAACCGACCGCGTGCTCGGCGGCCATATCATCGGCTTCGGCGCCGGCGAGATGATCCACGAGATCACCGTGCTCATGGAATTCGGCGGCTCGTCGGAAGATCTTGGCCGCACCTGCCACGCCCATCCGACCATGTCGGAAGCGGTGAAGGAAGCAGCCCTCGCCACCTTCTTCAAGCCGATCCATATGTAAGCCCAAGCGGCTTGCTTAAACTTTGGACAGGGTCTGAAATCGTGCTTGCCGGCCTCCGGCAGGCACGACTAGCTTGATCTTCTTCCTCGAAGGAGACCAAGTCCGTGACGCCGATCCCGCAATCCTTCAGCCTGCCGCAGCGCGTGCTCCACTGGACGACCGTGCTGCTCGTTCTCTTCAATCTGTTGGCCTCCGACGATATGGAGCACTGGTGGCGGGCGGTGCGCCACGGCACCGAGCCGGCACCGGATCTACTGGCTGGTGCCAATCTCCATGCCTATGTCGGCATCGCCATTCTGGCCGTCGCGGTGCTGCGCCTGGCGCTGCGCCATATCCAGGGCGTTCCCGCAGACCCGGCCGTCGAGCCAGCGCCGTTCCGCCTCCTCGCCCGCATCACCCATTTCGGGCTTTATGCGCTGCTGATCGGCATGCCAATTGCCGGCATGGCCGCCTATTACGGCGGCATCGCCCAGGCCGGAGAGCTGCATGGCGAGCTGATGAAAACAGCGCTCTGGATCCTCATCGGCCTGCACGTCGCCGGCGCCCTTGTCCATCAGTTCTACTGGAAGACCAATGTGCTGCGGCGGATGACGGTCGGCGGCTGAGCAAACTGCAACCGTGTTCTAGCCAGCAGTCCAATTAGGAGAGGTTCCTGGATGAAACGTCATGCCGTCTTCGTTCCGCTTCCACATCCCAAGCTGCCTGCTGCGGATTGGGCGGACTGCTTTCAGACACTCCGTCAAGGAAATCCGGTGACGGCGCGACGCGCTGCGGAATTAATGCTGACGAGCTTTCCGCTCTGGGTGCGTCTCTTGATGCGGCTGCGCGATGGCGCTGTCCGCCCCTTCGGCCTGATGGGCAGAGAGACGGTTGAAGCTACCGTTCCTGCTCGCGCGAGGATTGGCTTCTTTCCGGTGATCGACGAAACGAACTCCGAGATCACGCTCGGGCTCGACGACCATCATCTCGACTTCCGTTTGGTCGTGACGGTGGAGAATCAGGCCGACGCGAGTCAGCTCATCAGCGTCACGACGCTGGTGCACCGCAAGGTGACGTTCGGGCGCGTCTATATGGCAGCCATCGCCCCATTTCACCGGCTGATTGTCCGGTCCAGCTTGAACAGGCTCGCCTGACGCCGCCCCTACCCCACCACACGCACCACCGTGCCCCGCCGTGCGACCTTCAGGATGCGGCGCATGGCGGGCAGGCTGACGGCGATGCAGCCTTCGGTTGGCAGGTAGCCGGGGCGGATGAGGTGGAAGAAGATGGCGGAGCCGGCATTGCGTCGGCGCGCGCGGATGTTCCAGTCCATGACCAGGCATATATCGTAGAGCCCATCGGTGCGCGTCATGGTTTCATGGCTTACCGAAAGCGGGCGATGGGCCGGTCGGTTATAGGCGGCATGGCCAGGCGCATCGCACCAGAGGAAACCGGGGCGGAGTGTCGCGAGCGGCAGGCGCGTTACTGGCGGCACCAGGCGGTCCCGCCGGACATAGCCGGAGAGGAGCGACATGGCGGCGATCGGCGTTGCGCCGTCGCCCTCTCGCTTCAGCGCCGTCCGCCCGCCGCGCCCAATCGCCGCTTGCTCCACCCGGCCGCCGACGCTGACGAGAGCACGGCAGGAATTGCCAGGGGCGGGACGGACGATGATCGGGGACGGTCTGCGCGGCCTTTCGGGCGGCCGTTTCTTCAGCATGGGGAGACTCACGGCAAATTCAGTTGTTCGTGATGGGGCTTTGGTCCTAGCACGGACCCGGCGGGTGGTGGAGGCCCGCAGCGCATCGCCGCGCGCGTTCCTCTGCCGCGCATGCGCCTTCCCGGCGTGTCGCCCGCCCGGTCGTTCGCGCTTGCCTGTCCTTGCTTGTCAAAGTCTGCGGCTGAGCTAATTTGTCTCCCAAGGAGAAAAGCCCATGTCATCCCGCACCATTCTCATCGTTGACGACGACGACGATCTGCGCCGCACCCTCGTCGAGCAGCTGTCGATGTATGAAGAGTTCACCATCCTCGAAGAGGCGACCGCCAGCCGCGGCGTGCAGGCGGCGCGCAACCAGCTCGTCTCGCTGCTCATCATGGATGTCGGCCTGCCGGACATGGACGGGCGCGAGGCGGTGAAGCTGTTGCGCAAGGGTGGGTTCAAGCCGCCGATCATCATGCTCACCGGCCATGACACCGACTCCGACACGATCCTCGGCCTGGAAGCCGGGGCGAACGACTATGTCACCAAGCCTTTTCGCTTCGCCGTCCTGCTTGCCCGCATCCGCGCGCAGTTGCGCCAGCATGAGCAGAGCGAGGACGCGACCTTCTCCGTCGGCCCCTACACCTTCAAGCCGGGGCAGAAGCTCCTGACGCTCGAGAACGGCCAGAAGATCCGTTTGACGGAAAAGGAAGCCGCCATCATCCGCTATCTCTACCGGGCCGACCAGAAGGTGGTGACGCGCGATGTGCTGCTCGAGGAGGTCTGGGGCTATAATTCCGGTGTGACCACCCATACGCTCGAAACCCATGTCTACCGGCTGCGCCAGAAAATCGAGCGCGACCCTTCCAATGCCGAGATTTTGGTGACAGAAAACGGGGGTTACAAGATCGTCCCGTAAAGCGGCACGGGCAGCCTTCCCTGCTCCCGCCGGCGGCGGGCGAAGGCAGGACCGCCCGCTTGGCGCTGAACGACGATATCGCCCTTCTCTCCGCCGTGCCGCTTTTTGCGGAGCTCGATGGCGACAAGCTGCGCCTGATCGCCTTCGGCGCGGAGCACAAGCGACTGGCGCGCGGGCAACAACTGTTTCGCGAGGGCGCGCCCGCCGATTGCGCCTATGTGGTGGCCGCCGGCCGCTTTTCCTTGAGCCGCATTGCCAGCAACGGCGCCTCGGAAGAGGTGGCCGTGGCAGGGCCCGGCGTGCTGCTTTCCGAACTCGCGATGATCTCCTTCGTTGAGCGCAAGTTCACGGCGGTGGCCGAGGAAGAGAGCGACGTGCTGCGCATTCCCCGCAGCCTCTTCCACCGCATGCTCGAGGAATATCCGGAGGTGGCGCGGCTGGTCGAATCCCGCATCCGCGAGAACCTGCAGGCGATGATCCGCGAGGTCCAGCGCATGGCGCCGCGCTTCGCCGACTGAGCAGCGCCTCACAGATCGAAATGCGCGATCACCGGCACATGGTCGGACGGCCGCTCCCAGCCGCGGGCTTCCTTGAGGATATCGACGCGCTTGAGATGCGGCGCGAGATCGGCAGAGGACCAGATATGGTCGAGGCGGCGGCCGCGATCGGCGGCTTCCCAGTCCCGTGCACGATAGCTCCACCAGGTGTAGAGCTTTTCCGGCGGCGGGGCGTGCTGGCGCATCAGATCCACCCAGGCGCCACCGGTCATGACGGCGGTCAGCCCCTCGGTTTCGATCGGCGTGTGGCTGACGATCTTCAGAAGCTGCTTGTGGGACCAGACGTCATCTTCGAGCGGCGCGATGTTGAGATCACCCACCAGGATCGAGGAGATGCCGGCCTCGCTTTCGGCATGCAGCAGCTTCATCTCCTCGATGAAATCGAGCTTGTGGCCGAACTTCCTGTTGATCGTCCGGTCCGGCTCGTCGCCGCCAGCCGGCACATAGAAATTATGTAACCGGATTCGTTTAGACCCATGATCGAAGACGACCGAGAGGTGGCGCGCATCGCCGACCCCGCAATAGTCCCGCCGGTCGATGAGTTCGCTCAAGGGCAGGCGCGAGACGGTCGCGACGCCGTGGTAGCCCTTCTGCCCATGGAAAGCGAGATGCGGATAGCCCATGGCCTCGAAGGCGGAAACGGGGAAGAGGTCGTTCGGGCACTTGGTTTCCTGCAGGCAGAGAATGTCCGGCTGGAATCGGGCGAGAAAGCTTTCCACCAGCGGCAGACGCAGCCGCACGGAATTGATGTTCCAGGTCGCGATCGACAAAGCCATTTCAGAAGCACCCCATGCAAAAGCCCGCCGGCCTGATGAAGAGGCGGACGGGCTCTTTAAACGCAGGAGCGGCTTCCGAACAAGACAGGAGCGTCACGCAAGCCGCTACTTGCGGACCTCGTCATAGGGGATCTCGAAGACACGATCGTCCATCGGGATGCCGGTGCGCACATTGAAGATCATCACCGACGTGTCCTTCTTCTGCGCATCGGTGATCGTCCACTGGCGCAGGTCGTAGGTTTTCGGGTCGAACATCATGGTGATGGTCGAATCGCCGAATATGGAGCGGTCGCCGAGCACGATCGTGATCAGGTCCGGCTCCTCCTTCACGTCGCGCACCTGCTTGCCCGACAGGTCGATCGTGTCCGAGAGAAGCAGATTGAGTGGCGTCTTGGAGAGCGGGTAGAGATCCCAGGTCTTGAGCTTCTGATTGCCGATGACCACCGCCTTGCCGTCGGCGATCACCCGCATCGGCGACGGAGCCTCATAGTTAAAGCGGATCTTGCCCGGGCGGCTGATGTAGAACTTGCCACCGGTCTGCTCGCCACGCGGACCGAACTGGACAAACTCGCCACTCATCGTCTTCACCGAGGCGAAATGATCGGCGATCTTCTGGGCCACCGAGGCCTGGGCGCGCGCCTCGGGCATGGGCAGGCCAAGTGCGGCAACAGCGCCGAGCACCGCGATGCCAGCGAGCAGCGTCCGGCGCGTCATGCGGGCGGGCCCGGCACGGTCCTCGGCGGCATCCGGCTGCAGGCGCGTCGGCAAAAGGCTCATGGAGGTCTCCTTAAGGTCTGGTGCGGAGGATGTGGCGCGCAACTGCGGCACCTTCAAGGCCCGGTTCGGCGCAGCCTCCGCGCAAAACAGGCCGGCCCGTGCTGAACAGCCGCGCGTGCCTGAGCCCTACCTGACGGTGGGGCCCTGGTGATTGGCGTTTGTGCTTGGCCTTGGTGCTTGGACTCAGTCTTCCGTCGGCACCAGGATCTCGCGCTTGCCGGCATGGTTGGCGGCGCCGATGATGCCTTCCTTCTCCATCCGCTCGATCAGCGAGGCCGCGCGATTATAGCCGATGCCGAGACGGCGCTGCACATAGGAGGTCGACGCCTTGCCGTCGCGCAGCACGATCGCCACCGCCTGGTCATAAGGATCGTCGGAATCGCCGAGATTGCCGGTGCCGGCCGGGCCGCCGCCCTCGCCGTCCTCATCCTCGTCCTCGGTGATCGCGTCGAGATAATCCGGTGCGCCCTGGCTCTTCAGATAGGTAACGATCTGCTCGACCTCGTTGTCGGAGACGAAGGGGCCGTGGACGCGCTGGATGCGGCCGCCGCCGGCCATATAGAGCATGTCGCCCTGGCCGAGCAGCTGTTCGGCACCCTGCTCGCCGAGGATGGTGCGGCTGTCGATCTTGGAGGTGACCTGGAAGGAGATGCGCGTCGGGAAATTGGCCTTGATCGTACCGGTGATGACGTCGACCGAGGGGCGCTGCGTGGCCATGATCACATGGATGCCAGCGGCGCGCGCCATCTGGGCAAGCCGCTGGACGGCGCCTTCGATATCCTTGCCGGCCACCATCATCAGGTCGGCCATTTCGTCGATGATGACGACGATATAGGGCATCGGCGCGAGATCGAATTCCTCCGTTTCGTAGGTCGCCTCGCCGGTCTGGCGGTCGAAGCCGGTCTGAACGGTGCGGCTGATCGTCTCTCCCTTGGCGAGCGCCTGTTCCACGCGGGAATTGAAACCGTCGATGTTGCGCACGCCGATCTTCGACATCTTCTTGTAGCGCTCCTCCATCTCGCGCACCGTCCATTTCAGCGCGACGACGGCCTTCTTGGGATCGGTGACGACGGGGGAGAGAAGATGCGGAATGCCGTCATAGACGGAGAGTTCGAGCATCTTCGGATCGATCATGATCAGCCGGCACTGTTCCGGCGTCATCCGGTAGAGCAGCGACAGGATCATGGTGTTGATGGCGACCGACTTGCCCGAGCCGGTGGTGCCGGCGACCAGCAGATGCGGCATCTTGGCGATGTCGGTGATGACCGGCTCGCCGCCGATCGTCTTGCCGAGCGCCATGGCCAGCTTCGCCTTGCTGCTTTCGAAATCGCGGCTGCCGATCAGCTCGCGCAGATAGACCGTCTCGCGCCGCTGGTTCGGCAGCTCGATGCCGATCGCATTGCGGCCGGGGACGACCGCGACGCGGGCGGCAATCGCGCTCATCGAGCGGGCGATGTCGTCGGCAAGACCGATGACGCGGGAGGACTTGATGCCGGGCGCCGGCTCAAGCTCGTACAGGGTAACGACCGGACCGGGGCGCACTTGGATGATCTCGCCCTTGACGCCGAAATCCTCGAGTACGCCCTCGAGCATGCGGGCATTCTGTTCGAGCGCATCGGCCGAGAGTGTCGCATCGCGCACGACGTTCTTCGGCTCGGCCAGGAAGTCGAGCGGCGGGAGCTCGAAGGTGCCATCGCCGTCCGGGAAACGCTCGCGCGCCGGCGCGGGTCGGGTGGCGGCCATGTTTACCCGCGGCTGCGCGGGCGCGGCGCGGCTGCGGGCCGGCGTGTCGCTGGAGAGGAGATCGCGCGGCAGAACGTCGTCCTCCGCATCGTCCTCGTCCGCATCGTCATCGAAGCCGAGGGAGGGCTCGGCGCGGCGGCGTTCAGGGGCGCCATCGAGCGAGGGCTCGACGCGCGGGCCGGCCTTGCGCCGCGTCGGCATGTTCAGCGTGCCAAATTCGTCGTCATTGAAATCATAGGGCTCCTCGATCTCCCGACGGGGAGACCGCTTGGCAGAGATGCCGAAGAGCCGGCGCAGCCGCGCCTTGTTCGTATAGGTGAGGTGCGTCAGCGTGCCGGCGAGGAAGAGCATCAGCCCGCCTTCGCTCTCGTCCTCGTCCATCTCCTCGCGCACGGTCTTGGCCTTGCCCGGCGTTGGTGCTGCCGGTGCTTCGAAGAGGTCCGGCTCCTCGACCCCGAACAGGCCGGCAGCGAAGACCAGGAAGACGATCGCCGGAATAGCGAGGATGACGCCGAGGATGGTGGCGAAATTGCCGGCCGGATAGGCGCCGGTCAGAAGCGCCGGGAGGCGCAGGATCATATCGCCGAAGACGCCGCCGAGACCGTTCGGCAGCGGCCAGGTGACAGGTGCGGGCACGCAGGCGAGCGAGGCGGAGGCGAGGACGGATCCACCGAACCAAGCGAGCCCGCGCTTGACGATCTTGTCGAAAGGCTTTGCGCCGATCAGCACCAGGGCCCAGGCAACGACCGGCAGGAGTGCCACGACGCTGCCGATGCCGAAGAACTGCATCATGAGGTCGGCAAAGATCGCCCCGCTCCTGCCGAGGAAATTGGTCGGCGCATCGGCGGTGGCATAGGAGAGGCTGGGATCGGCCACGTTCCAGGTGGACAGCGCCACCACGGCCAGCATCAGGGCTGCAAACAGCGCATAGCCGAGGCCAGCCACCGCCTGTCGCCGGACGAAGACCGAAAGGACGAACCGGTCCGACCCGGTTCCGAATGCCGCCTGATTGCTTCTTGCCATCTGCCTGCTGCCTTGCTCGTGGACACACTGCCCCCGTGGCCGAAGTCTATGCAGGGAGGGTTAAAGCTCCATTAACCATGCAACCCCTGCAGGCGCATGCCGGTAGGCAATCGGTGTCGATGGCGGCGAACAGAACTGTCTTGCGCCGGCCACCAGACGAAGAAAGGCCCGGCGCGGGCCGGGCCTTTCGAGGTTGAACAAGATGGATGCGACTTACGAGTGGTAGGCCGCTTCGCCGTGGCTGGCGAGGTCGAGGCCCTCGCGCTCGGCTTCGACCGGGACGCGCAGGCCGACGATGATGTCGACGACCTTGTAGAGGATCGCCGAGCCGACGCCCGACCAGACGAGGGTGACGAGGACGCCCTTGGCCTGGGCCAGGACCTGGGTGGCCGTGCCGGCATAGGAAGCCGCGAAGTCGGCGGTCGAGTAATCGACGATGCCGGCGCCGCCGAGCGCAGGGTTGACGAAGACGCCGGTCAGCAGGGCGCCGATGATGCCGCCGATACCGTGAACGCCGAAGACGTCGGCCGTGTCGTCATAGCCGAACTTGTTCTTCACCGTGGAGACGAAGAAGTAGCAGACCGGCGAAACGATCAGGCCCATGACGACGGCGCCCATCGGGCCGACGAAGCCGGCGGCCGGGGTGATGACGACGAGGCCGGCGACGGCACCCGAAGCGGCACCCAGCATGGAAGCCTTGCCGCGGGTGAAGGTCTCGGCGATCGACCAGGAGAGGATCGCGGCCGCGGTGGCCACGAAGGTGTTGATCATGGCGAGCGCTGCATAGGCATTGGCTTCGAGGTTGGAGCCGGCGTTGAAGCCGAACCAGCCGACCCACAGCAGCGAGGTGCCGACCATGGTCAGCGTCATCGAATGCGGGGCCATCATGTCACGGCCGAAGCCGGTGCGCTTGCCGACCATGATGCAGCCGACGAGACCGGCGATGCCGGCATTGATGTGCACCACGGTGCCGCCGGCGAAGTCGATGGCGCCGAAGCCGTAGATCAGGCCGGCCGGCGCGGTGTAGGCGCTCGGGCCACCCCAGAACCAGACCATATGGGCGATCGGGAAGTAGATGAAGGTCAGCCACAGGATGGTGAAGAGGATCACGGCCGAGAACTTGATGCGCTCGGCGAAGGCGCCGATGATCAGGCCGGGGGTGATGGCGGCAAAGGTCATCTGGAAGCAGACGAAGACCAGTTCCGGAATGGCCACACCCTTGGTGAAGCTTTCCGACATGGTGGTCACGTCGACGCCGGCCAGGAACACCTTGGAGAAGCCGCCGACGAAGGAGTTGAGGCTGCCGCCATCGGTGAAGGCGAGCGAATAGCCGTAGACCACCCAGACAACCATGGCGACGGCAGCGATCGTCATGACCTGCATCATGACGGACAGCATGTTCTTGGCGCGCACGAGACCGCCGTAGAAGAGCGCGAGGCCGGGCACGATCATCAGGAGGACGAGGACGGAGGACAGAAGCATCCAGGTCGTGTCGCCCTTGTCGACCGTCATGGCCGGCGCGGCAGCGGCTGCAGCTGAAGCTGCATCAGCGGCGGCCGGAGCGGCCGTATCCTGGGCGAAGGCGACGACCGGAGCGAGGACGGCTGCCGCGGCAGCGCCCATCCGGGCAAGCGAGGTCGAAAATTTCAGTGATGTCATCGAGTAAAGCTCCCTCTGGCGGCCGCGATTTACAGCGCTTCTGAATCGGTTTCGCCGGTACGGATGCGCACGGCATGGTCAATCGAGTAGACGAAGATCTTGCCGTCGCCGATCTGGCCGGTCTTGGCGGACGAGGCGATGGCTTCGACGGCCTTGTCGACCAGTTCGGAGGCGACAGCGATCTCGATCTTGAGCTTCGGCAGGAAGCTGACGGCATATTCGGTGCCGCGATAGATTTCGGTGTGCCCCTTCTGCCGGCCGTAGCCCTTCACTTCCGTCACGGTCAGGCCCTGGATGCCGACGGCGGTGAGCGCTTCGCGAACCTCATCGAGCTTGAACGGCTTGATAATAGCCATCACAATTTTCATTGGTTTCCCATCCTTGTTCATCTGCGGCGCGGCCGCCGTCTCTGGCCGATGCGCCAAATCCCCCAACGACCGATCCTCTCTATTCAAGGGGCGTGCCAAGTCGATGAGGGCTGCGAAAGAACGCAAAAAGGCCGCAATCCCGGGGTCGCGGCTTGGAAAACGTTAAAAATTGGCCAGAAGTTATGACTAAGATTTCGGCAAAATTAGAAAATTGCCCGGTTATTCGGCAGTTGCCTTTTTCCGAATCAGGCCCTCTTGGGCGACGGAGGCGATGAGGCGGCCCGCGCGATCGAACAGGCTGCCGCGCGTCAGGCCGCGGGCGCCGCCTGCACTTGGGCTGTCCTGGCTGTACAGCAGCCAGTCGTCGAGCCGGCAGGGGCGATGAAACCACATGGAATGATCGAGACTCGCCACCTGAAGGCTGCGGTCGAAGATCGAAGTGCCGTGCGCATAAAGTGCCGTGTCGAGCAGCGTCATGTCGGAGAGATAGGCAAGCACGGCGGCCTGCAGGGCCCGATCTTCCGGCACGGCCCCCACCGCCTTCACCCAGACCTGCTGGGCGGGCTCGAGCTTGTCGCGCGAGAAATAATGGGTGAGCGAGACCGGGCGGATTTCGATCGGCCGCGGGCGCTCCCAATAGAGGCGAATCGCCTCCGGTGCCTTGGCGAGGAAGGCCTCCTTCAGCCCCTTCTCGTCCAAGAGCTGCTCCGGCGGCACCACCTCCGTCATCGGCATCTGGTGCTCGAATCCGTCTTCCTCCACCTGGAAGGAGGCGGAGAGCGCGAAGATCGCCTTTCCATGCTGGATGGCGACGACGCGACGGGTGGTGAAGCTGCCGCCATCGCGGATCCGGTCGACATCATAGACGATCGGCACGGAGGGGTCGCCCGGCCGCATGAAGTATGCGTGCAGCGAATGCACGAAGCGATCGGCCGCGACGGTGCGCTGGGCGGCCACCAGGGCCTGGCCGATCACCTGACCGCCGAAGACCCGCTGCCAGCCGACCTGCGGCGAACGGCCGCGGAACAGATTCTCTTCCAGCTTTTCAAGGTCGAGCGTCTTGAGAAGCACGTCCATCGGCTGAGCAGTCGGGGTCCCCTCGGGCATTCTCGCGGTCTCCGGCGGTAGGAAGCGGGCCGCTCATGATCTATATGGAAGCCAGAAATGCTCAAGGGCCTTGCAGGATGTCAGGGCCGAGCGGCAGGCGAAGGACGGAACCGATGATCGATCTTCTGGTGGCAGGCGGTGGCTATGTCGGGCTCTCCCTTGCCGTTGCCGTGAAAAAGGCGGCGCCGCATCTCGATGTTCGCCTGATCGACGGCGCCCCGGATGGAGCTTGGCGGGGAGACCAGCGGGCCTCCGCCATTGCCGCGGCCGCCAGCCGCATGCTCGCCGTGCTTGGCGTCTGGGATAAGATTGAGCCCCAGGCCGAACCGATCCGGCGCATGGTCATCACCGATTCGCGCACCGCCGATCCCGTGCGCCCGGTCTTCCTGACTTTCGAAGGCGCCGCAGGGACGCTAGAGGCCCCGGCAGAGCCATTCGCCCATATGGTGCCCAATGTCGTGCTGGTCGGCGCGCTGAGGGAACAGGCCGAGGCACTCGGCGTGACGATCACCGCATCCACGACCGCCACCGGATTTTCGACCGGCGATCACGCGGTTGCCTTGAAGCTTGCCGATGGCTCGAGCCTCGAAACGCGGCTGCTGGTCGCCTGCGACGGTGTTCGCTCGCGTCTGCGCGAGGTGGCCGGCATCCGAACCGTCACGCTCGACTATGGCCAGTCCGGCATCGTGACGACGGTCGAGCATGAGAGGCCGCATGACGGCACGGCAGAGGAGCATTTCCTGCCGGCCGGCCCCTTCGCCACCCTGCCGCTGCCCGGCAACCGCTCTTCGCTCGTCTGGACCGAGCGAACCGAGGATGCCACGCGGCTGGTGGAGAGCGATGACCTGATCTTCGAAGCCGAGCTCGAGCGTCGCTTCGGCTACAAGCTCGGCGCGCTGAAGGTGGTCGGTGGACGGCGCGCCTTCCCGCTGGGCCTGACGATTGCCCGCGACTTCGTCAAGCCGCGCTTCGCGCTCTGCGGCGATGCCGCCCATGGAATCCACCCGATCTCCGGTCAGGGGCTCAATCTCGGCTTCAAGGACGTGGCGGCGCTGGCCGAAACGATTGTCGAGGCCGACCGGCTCGGTCTCGATATCGGCGCGATCGACGTGCTGGAGCGCTATCAGATCTGGCGGCGCTTCGACACGGTGCGCATGGGCATCACCACGGATGTGCTGAACCGGCTCTTCTCCAACGATGTCGCGCCGGTGAGGGCGCTGCGCGATTTCGGGCTCGGGCTGGTCGATCGCATGCCGGCACTCAAATCCTTCTTCATCCGCCAGGCCGCCGGTCTTGCCTCGGACCGCGACCCGCGGCTCCTTGCCGGCAAGCCGATCTGACGGGCGCTTGAGCGGCGGGACGGTCAGTCTTCGATCTTGCGGGCTTCCGAGATCAGCATGATCGGGATTCCGTCGCGGATCGGATAGGCGAGCCGCGCGCGCTCGGAGACGAGCTCCTGGTCTTCCGGATGATAGCTGAGCCGGCCCTTGGTCAGCGGGCAGACGAGAAGCTCCAGAAGCTTGGGATCGACCCGCCGCATCCGTTCTTCCATCGTCATCCCCCGTACCGGCGAGCCCTATTGAAGCGTGGTTTCGCCTGTTCCGAAGTCGCGCGCAAGCACGATTTCGGTGATGGCGATCAGCGTGTCGGCACGGGTCTTCAGATCCGGCGCTTCCAGCAGCGCCTGCTTTTCCGCCGGACCATAGGGCAGCATCATCGCCATCGAATTGACCAGCGTCACATTGCCGGCCCGCTCGACGCTCTCCCAGTCCGCCTCCAGCGAATTGGTGTCGAGATAGGCCTTGAAGGCGCCGAGCAGCGCGGCGCGGTCGACCTGCGTCTCGTCCTCGCTCGCCGTCAGATCGCCGGCAAAGGGCGCGATATGGAAATTGCGGTAGCCCTTGACGGTCGGCGCCTCGTTGAACAGGCGGAAGCGGCAGACGCCCGTGAGCGAGGTGATGTAGCGGCCATCCTCCATTTCCGCGAAGGAGGTGATGCGGCCGACGCAGCCGACCTGGCACAGCGCCGGCGGGGGCGCATGCGGGCTTTCGTCGCGCGGCTCGGTCAGCGAGGGCTGGATCATGCCGATCAGCCGGTTGCCACGCAGCGCATCGTCGAACATGGCGAGATAGCGAGGCTCGAAGATATTGAGCGGCAGCTGTGCGCCGGGGAGCAGGAGCACCCCGGTGAGCGGGAACACCGGAACCACATCCGGCAGATCCTGCGGCCTCAAATACCGCGCATTCCCGACCTGCATTTCGCGTGATCCTCCCCATCCGGGCGGCCAGGGGCGCATGACAGGCCCCGGCGACTGGTCTTCAAGACATGGAGCATTCGTCATGAATCTCAAGAGAGTCTCGCACGGGCGGCCGGTCTGGCCGCCCGTGCGCGCCCTCAGGAGAAGAGGATGGCGGAGAGCTTGCGGCGGGCGGCGAGCGTTGCCGGATCGGCCGCGCCCCAGACATCGAAGAACTCGAGCAGCGCCCGTCGCGCGCCGTCATCCTCGAAACTGCGGTCGCGGCGCATAATGGTCAGGAGATGGTCGGCCGCGGCGTGGCGATCGCCTTCGACATTGCGGATCTTGGCAAGCTTCATGCGGGCAGCGTGGTCGTCGGGATCGGCGGCGAGCGTTGCTTCCAGCGCGCGCGGATCGCCGAGCTTGCGCGCCTCGTCGATCTGGTCGAGCCGCTTCAGCACGGCCTGGATGGCAGGGTCGGCAGCCTGCTCCTCGGGAAGGTCGGAGACAAGCTCGCGCGCCTGGGCAAGACCGTCGGTCTCGATCATCACCTCGGCCAAACCGACGCGTGCGCCAATGTTGTCCGGATCGACCTGGAGGATCGAGGCGAAGAGACCGGCGGCATTCTGCAGGTCGCCCGCCTCCTTCAGCGCCTTGGCTTCGGCGAGCGCCGCCTCGATCTCGGCCGCCTGGTCGTCGACCGCCGGGCCGGCGATGCGCTCGATGAAGGCGCGGATCTGGCTTTCCGGCACGGCGCCCATGAATCCATCGACCGGCCGTCCGTTCGAAAAGGCGATGACGGCGGGGATGGACTGGATGCCGAGCTGGCCGGCGACCGAGGGATGATCGTCGATGTTCATCTTGACGAGCAGCACGCGCCCGCCTTCCTCCTGCACGACCTTTTCGAGCACGGGGGTCAGCTGCTTGCAGGGCCCGCACCAGGGGGCCCAGAAATCGACCAGAACCGGCTGCTGGCGCGAGGCTTCAAGCACATCGGCGGTGAAGCCGGCCGTCGTCGTGTCCTTGATCAGGTCGCCAGGTTTGCCTGTCGTCTTCGCAGAAGGGGCCGCCTGGGACGCGGGCTTTGCCGGCGCCGCGCCATAGTTTGCCGTGCCGCGCATCTGGCCGCCGAAGCTGCCACCATAGGGATTGCTGCCGCTCATCAGGTCCTCCTGTCGCGGGTCTTGAAGGACGTCCGTCCACCCGGCTCTTTTCGCGATGAAGATCGTATGTCAGGCAGTGACTTTCAAGACAAGCGGCGCGTGGCCCGTCGCTTCGGCAAAGCGGATGAGATCCTTGCTGGCGATCGACGTCGTCGCGTCGTTGCGCAGCGGATGGCAGTTGACGATCTCCTCGGCCATGAGATCGGCATCGAGCACCAGGGTCACCTTGTTTGCCCGATCGTTGATGACGCCGAAGGCGGTGACGGAGCCCGGCACCACGCCGAGCAGGTCCATCAGCGCCTCCGGCTTGCCGAAGGAGACCTTGCCCGAGGCGCCGATCAGCGTGTGCACAGTCTTGAGGTCCACGACCGCATGTTCTTCGACGGTCAGCAGGAAATAGCGATCCTTGCGGTCCTTCACGAACAGGTTCTTCGTGTGCCCGCCGGGGATCTCGTCGCGCAGCGCCACCGATTCGGCGACGGTGAAGACCGGCGCATGGCGCTTGGTGGTGTGGGCGATGCCGAGTCGGTCGAGGAAGGCGAAGAGTTCGGCCTCCGTCAGCGGCGGCTTTGCGCCGCCTGTCGCGCCGGCCTGCACTTCACCCCCCGCCCCGTCTCCCGCCGTCTCCAGCCGATCATCGTCCATCTCGCCGCTCATCACATCCTCCATGCCGGTCCTGTCATTCTGCTTAGGCGCTCTGCCAATCGCAGACAATCGCAGCTGCGGCGCAGACCGCGCCTGCTTGCGCCTCTGCGTGCCCACCTTCATGCAGCTGTCAAAAATTCTGCCGGGTCGGAATTTTCCCTGTTGCATTTGAAAATCCGCTGGTCCATATAGCGCCCGTCGCCGCAACAACGGCGCCGCCCCCGGCCACCACTTACCCCAGGCCGCGGTTTACGAGCGGGTGTAGCTCAGGGGTAGAGCACAACCTTGCCAAGGTTGGGGTCGAGCGTTCGAATCGCTTCACCCGCTCCAGTTTCTCCTCTTCGGAACGTCGGTCCTCAGCGCAGCTCATTTGGTTGCGACAGTGGTCCCGTCTGCCATCACTTTACCGATGGCATTCTCAGCGATTATGATGCCATTCCTGCCCCAGCCAAACTCCTCAAGGTAGATCATCCGAATCGTCAACGGTGAAGGAGAGCCTGAAATGCGCATGGCGATGACGGAATCCGATCTTCCGAACTATAAAGCTGCGAAAGCTGAGGCTGACCGCCTGACAAAGATCTACTCGGCTCCCTCGATACCCGTCATTGAAATTGCCGAGCAGAACGGCGTGAATGTGCTCTTTTCGGATTTGGGACGCTTTCGAGAGAACATCGCTGGCTTCTGCGACTTTCAAGCAGCGCGTCTCTACGTGAATCGCGACGACTCCACTACGCGTCAGATGTTCACGATCGCGCATGAGTTGGGCCATTGGCTGCTCCACCGCGATGCATTTCTCGCCGATCCCGAACGATATCCAGTCCTACCTCGATTTCAAAAGCCAGACGAGAACAACGCCTTCGAACGGGAGGCCAATGCCTTCGCAGCAAACCTGCTGGTTCCGGATCATCTTCTTGAACCAGTGAAAGGCGCCCCTGTCTCGGCGCTTGCCGATGTCTTCGGCGTATCCCGCACAATGATGGAATATCGCTTGAAGCGATGAGCGAAAAACAAGCGCCTTCCGTCATTTAGCTGCTAGAGGAAATTCGCGTCCAGAGCGGTCATGAGCCGTCCGCCGACAATGCGGCATTGGCCGAAGCCGAGCGGCAGCAAGAAAAGATTCAACGGCAAGATGAGCTTGCTGCTCTCGATCGCCAGATGGCGTATGCTCGCTTGAAGGCATTCCAAGCGCATCATCACCATAAGGGCCGATGGTCGATCTTCGTAATGATTGCCATGGCCTGGATGATCCTTTTCCAGTCGGGCCTCCTCGCGTTGGTCGGAACGGGAATTTGGGACTTCAAGCCCTATCAGTGGCTGTTACCAAGCCTGCTCATCCAAAACTTGGCGCAAATTATTACTTTGGCGGCAATCATCGTCAAAGCGCTGTTTGATAAGCACAAGGAGTAGGCTTCTGGCCTCCGGCTGCATGACCGGCGCAAACGCATATCAAACAGTTCGCGCCCTCAACTCCGCATAAACACATAATCCGTCTCCTGCCGCAGGACCTCGCCGGGGCGCAGGATCGCCTTTGGGAAGCCTTCGTGGTTGATGGAGTCGGGCCAGGTCTGGGTTTCCAGGCAGAAGCCGGCAAAGGCGGCGTAGGGGCGGTCTTCGAGGCCGGGAACAGGCACGTTGAGCTTCCAGCCGGAATAGAACTGGATGCCGGGCTCGGTGGTGCGCACCTCCAGCGACACGCCGGAATCCACGCTGCGCACGAAGGCAACCGAGCGCTTGACCTGGCGCTCGCGCGACAGGCAGAAATTGTGGTCGTAGAGGACCTTGTCGCCCTCGGTCTGGCGCTTCATCGAGGTCATCTCGCGCAAATCGAAGACCGTGCCCTCGACCGAGGCCACCTCGCCGGTCGGCACCTGCCGCTCGTCGGTCGGCAGATAGTGGTCGGCCGCGATCATGATGTCGTGGTTGAGCGCGCTCGCACCGCCATCCAGGTTGAAATAGCTGTGCTGGCAGAGATTGGCGATGGTCGGCAGGTCGGTCTCGGCTGTGTAGCTCACCGTCAGCACGCCTTCGCCGGAGAGGCGATAGGTGCAGCTGATCTCGCAATTGCCGGGATAGCCGGCCCGGCCATCCGGATCGGTGATCGTCAGCGTCAGGCTATCCTCGCTCTGAACGGCGAGCGTCCAGAGCCGCTTGGCCGTGCCGTCGCTCCCGCCATGCAGATGGGTGACGCCCTTCTCGTTGAGCTCCAGCTGGTACGTCGTTCCGTCGATCGAGAAGCGCCCGCCGCCCGTGCGGTTGGCGCAGCGACCGGGTACGGCGCCGAAGTAGGGGGAATGCAGGCGATAGTTCTCGAAGGTCTCGAAGCCCAGCACCAGCGGCGGCTGGTGGCCGTCGAGCCGAAGATCCTGAATGACTGCGCCCCAGGTGAGGATGTAAGCCGTAAGGCCCCCGCCGCTGATGCGGATGCGGTGCACCGCCTCGCCGGAAGGCAGATGCCCGAACACCTCGTTTGCGCTGCCGTCACTCATTCCCCGTCTCCTTCACTGCCTTCACGGCCCGCAACCGCGGGCAGCGGCAAACTGCTGCATTTCGCCCGCCGCCGCAACAGGAGTTCGCGGGAGCGAAGGTTTCAGCGCCCGCTGCCGATCTCGGAGAGATCGTAGGGCGTCGTCTGGTAGATGTCGTTGATCCAATTGCCGAAGAAGAGATGCGCATGGCTGCGCCAGCGATTCTGCGGCGGCAGCTGCGGATCATTATGCGGGAAATAGTCGTGCGGCATCTTGATCGGCACGCCGGCCTCGACATCGCGGAAATACTCGTCCGCCAGCGATGTCGAATCATATTCGACATGGTTGAACATATAGAGCCGATTGCCGGCCCGTTCTGCCACAAGACACACGCCCATTTGCTCGGATTCCATCAGGATCTCCAAGCCCGGCACCCGCTCGATATCGGCGCGCCTCACCTCGGTCCACCGGGACACCGGCACATGGAAGTCGTCCGAGAAGCCGTTGAGATAGACCGAGGACGGGTTGAGGTTCTGGTGGCGATAGACGCCGAAGGCCTTCTCCTTCAGCGCATGTTTCGGCACGCCGTGGAAATGGTAGATCGCCGCCATCGCTCCCCAGCAGATGTTGAGCGTCGAATGGACATGTTTGTGCGACCAGTCGAAAATCTCCTTCATCTCGTCCCAATAGGTCACCTCTTCATAGGCGATCGTCTCCACCGGCGCGCCGGTGATGATCAGCCCATCGAACTTGCGGCCGCGCACCTCCTCGAAGGTTTCGTAGAAGGCAAGCAGATGATCTTCCGACGTATTCTTGGCGCGGTGACTGCCGAGGCGGATCAGGGTGAACTCCACCTGCAGCGGCGAGGCCCCGACGAGACGGGCCATCTGCACCTCGGTCTTGATCTTGTTCGGCATGAGGTTGAGAAGCCCGATCTGCAGGGGACGGATATCCTGCCGAATCGCGACCGTTTCGGTCATGACCCGCACGCCTTCCTGGACAAGGGTCTCAAAGGCGGGGAGCGTATCGGGGATCTTGATGGGCATCGTCTCTCACCGGTTCCATAGAGAGCCGGCCGAAAGCGCTGCGGAACGGCTCGGCGGCCGCCCACGGCCCTTTAGCGACTTATTTAACGTGGCTGCAAGCCGGCCGGCCAAATCACCACGGAACCCGCTTTTTCTAATCCTCTACCGAAATTTAATCAACATGCCTTTCAGGAGGGCATGTTGGCGCAAGCTGTCGCTGAATTAATGGTCGGTTGAAACTATCCAGGGACACTGGGCGTACCCATGTATGGGAGGAGTATGACGCGTGGGAATGATCGATGGCAGATGAAGGGGCAGGCAGCGGCGCCACAGGTGCATCCGATGCCGTTCTGGCGGAAGACAGGCTGAAGCGCGAAACGCGCCGCGCCGCCCGCGACGGCGGGGCGCTCGATCTCAGCCTCACCTATCGGCTGGGCGTGATGATGCAGGCCTTCTGGGCATCCAAGGTCCGCCTGAAGGTGTTGGGGCTCGGCTCGCTGCTGATCCTGATCATCCTCGCCACCGCCTATATGACGGTGATCCTCAACGAGTGGAACGCCCCTTTCTTCGACGCGATCCAGCGGCGCGACCTGCCGGAATTCTTCCATCAGCTCGAAATCTTCGCGCTCATCGCCGGCATCCTGCTGTTGCTCAATGTCGTTCAGGCCTGGCTGAACCAGATGACCGCGCTCTACATGCGCGAAGGCCTGACGCGCGACCTCGTCGATCAATGGCTGACGCGCAAGCGCGCGCTCCGGCTTTCCTCCCGCGGGCTGATCGGCATCAATCCCGACCAGCGCCTGCATGAGGATGCCCGTACGCTTGCCGAAAGCACGACCGGGCTGACGCTCGGTCTCATCCAGGCGACCATCCTGCTCGTCAGCTTCATCGGCGTGCTCTGGGACCTGTCGAGCGGCTTCGTCTTTCACCTCTCCGGCCACAGCTTCTCCATTCCCGGCTACATGGTTTGGGCAGCGGTGCTCTATGCGGCTTCGGCCTCGATACTGAGCCGCATCGTCGGGCGCAAGCTGGTCCGGATCAATGCCGACCGTTCCTCCCGCGAGGCGGAGCTCCGCTTCTCGCTCATGCATGCCAGCGAAAGCATGCCGGCCATCACCGTCGTCGGCGGCGAAGAAAGCGAGCGCCATCGGATCGGCGAAAGCATCACCGCCGTGCTGCAGGTGATGAAGCGGCTGGCGCTTGCCAATACCAACCTCACCTGGGTGTCCGCCGGCTATGGCTGGGCAGTGGTCGTGGTGCCGATCATCGTCGCGGCGCCCGCCTATTTCTCGGGCGGCCTGAGCTTCGGCCAGCTGATGATGTCGATCGGCGCCTTCAACCAGGTGAACACCGCGCTGCGCTGGTATGTCGCCAATTTCGCGGCCATCGCCGAATGGCGGGCGACGCTGATGCGCGTCACCGATTTCCGCCAGACACTGACCGACATGGAGGAGGAGTTCCAGCCGGAGCGCGCCATCCTCTACCGCCAGACTGAGGACACGCTGACGCTCGACGAGGTGGAGATCGCCAATGCCGTCGATGCCGATCCGCAATTGGCGGGCGGCTTCCGCTTCGTGGAAACGGCAGTGGAGATCCGGCCCGGCGAGCGGATCATGGTCAATGGCGACCATCATGTGAACCGCAAGCTGCTGTTCCAGGCGCTGGCCGGGCTCTGGCCCTGCGGCAGCGGCCGGATCGGCCTGCCGCGGCAGGACGACATGATGTTTCTGCCGCAGACAGCCTATATTCCGGATGGCACGCTGCGCGATGCGCTGGCCTTCCCCGACCCTGCCGACAGCTATGCTGCCGACGACATCGCAGCAGTCCTGGACAAGGCCGGCCTGGGCCACCTCGTCCCCAAGCTCGACACCCGGGCGCGCTGGGAAAAGGTCTTGAGCGCGGAGGAGCAGAAGACGATCCCGATCGCGCGGCTGCTGCTCAAGCGGCCGCGCTTCGCGATCTTCGAGGAAGTGTTCGAGGGCATGGAGCCGGACTGGAAGGTGAAGGTGACCGGCCTTCTGACGGCACTGCCCGAGACGGCGATGATCTATATCGGCCGGTCGGACACCTACAGAAAGGCACTGTCGCCGCGGGTGCTCCATCTTCAGGCGCTCGATCCGGAAGGCGGGCCGGCAGGGCGCGACGAGGCACCGCCCGCCCGACCGACCACTGCCTTTCGCATCGGCGCCCGATAGGCCGCCATCCGGTCCTCAATCGGTTGTTAAGCGCGCACTTCTAGGCTGCGCTGAGACAACGGAGGACAGGCCGGCATGCGCAACAGAACCGATATGCGGATCGCCGCCGCCACCGCGCTCGTCGGCCTGATGCTCGCGGCCCTCTATCAGATCCGGCTCTGGACCATCGGGCCGGACGGCTATTCCCTCCTGTCCGGCCGCCTGCCCTATTGGGACTTTTCCAACCTCTGGGCCGGCGGGCGACTGGCGGTCGAAGGGCGGGTCGATGCGATCTTCGATCCCGAGATCTATCGCGCCGCGCTGCGGGCCTGGTTCGGCAGCGGCTTACCGGACCAGGAATGGAGCTATCCGCCCTCGATCCTGCTCATCGGCGTGCCGCTCTCGCTCCTGCCGCTGCCACTCGCCTATGGGATCTGGACCTTCGGCACGCTCGCCTGCCTCTACGCGATGCTGCGCCTCTTCGCCCTGCCACCGCTCGTGACAGTCGCGCTTCTCGTCAGCCCCGGCGCGCTCGCGACCAGCCTGTTCGGCCAGAACGGCAGCCTGACCGCCGCCCTGCTGCTCGGCGCCCTGATCCTCCTGCCGACCCGGCCGATCCTTGCCGGCGTGCTGGCCGGGCTGCTGACGATCAAGCCGCATCTTGGCCTGCTCCTTCCCCTCTGCTTTCTCGTTTCCGGCCAGTACCGCGCCATCGCCGCGGCGGCCGTGACCGGCGCGGCGATGGCGCTTTTGACGGGACTCTTCTGGGGTTTCGAGGTCTGGTCCGCCTTCTTCACGAAAACCGGCCCGCTGATGACGGCGATCCTGGAGGCGGAGTTTCCACAGGGCTATCAGGTCAATGCCATGACGGTCTTCATCCTCGCCCGCGCACTCGGGCTCAGCCTCGGCTGGGCCTATCTTTGCCAGGCCATGGCCTTCACAGCGGCCGCGCTCGCATGCATTTGGATCTGGCGCCCGTGCTTTGCCATGGACCACCGGCAGCGCGCCTGCCTGACCGCCGTTCTGACGTTGATCGCCACGCCCTACGGCTATTCCTATGATGCGGTGCCGCTTTCGGTCGCCGCGGCCTGCTTCTTCCTGACCGACCCACGCCTGCCACGCCCGCTGCTGGCGCTTACCTATCTCTGGCCGTTGATCCTGCACATTCCCAACCGCCAGGGGCTCATGATCGCGGTGCTGGTGCCGATCCTGTTTGTGGGAATGGTGCTTTGGTCGCGACGCACGGCGCCAGTTCCGCAGTCGGTAGTGGTCGAAGGACGTGGCGCGATCCCGAGCGGAGCGGAGGCCTGACGGCTCTCAGCGCCGCGCGCCGCAAAGCCGGCCCCAGCTACCCCTCAAGCTCTTCCCGGAGCATTTCCAGTTCCAGCCATTCCTGCTCCATCGCCTCGATGCGGGCCCGCAGCGTCTCCAGCTCCTTGGCAAGCGTGGCGAAGCGGGTCGGGTTCTTGGCGAAAAGCGCCGGGTCGGCCATTTCGGTCTCGCGCCTGGCGATCTCGGCTTCGGCCCTCTCCATCTCCTTCGGAATGGTCTCGAGCGCGAACTTCTGCTTGAAGGAAAGCTTGCCCTTTCCGCCCGCGGAAGGTTTGGCCGCGGGGGAGGCCTCGGCCACCCTCGCCTTCTCGCTCTTCTCCGCCCGCCTGCGTTCCTCCGCCGCGCCCTTGCGCTGGGCCATCATGTCGGAATAGCCGCCCGCATATTCGATCCAGCGCCCGTCCGGCGTGGTCGGGTCGGCGGGGGCGATGGTGGAGGTCACTGTCCGGTCGAGGAAGTCGCGGTCGTGGCTGACGAGGATGACCGTACCCGCGAAGCCGGCGACGATTTCCTGCAGCAGATCCAGCGTCTCGATGTCGAGGTCGTTGGTCGGCTCGTCGAGGATCAGAAGATTGGTTGGCCGCGACAGGATACGGGCCAGCATCAGCCGCGCCCGCTCGCCGCCGGAGAGATTCTTGATCGGCGTGCGCGCCTGTTCGGGCTGGAACAGGAACTCCTTCATATAGCCGGTGACATGACGCTGCTCGCCATTGACAAGCAGCGTCTCGCCGCGTCCATCGGTCAGGTAGTTGGCGAGCGAGGACTCGAGGTCGAGGTCCTCGCGGCGCTGGTCGAGCGTCGCGATCTCCAGATTGGTGCCCAGCTTGACGCTGCCCTCGTCCGGCGTCAGTTGGCCTGTGAGCATTTTCAACAGCGTCGTCTTGCCCGCCCCGTTCGGCCCGACCAGACCGATGCAATCGCCGCGGTGGACGCGGATGGAGAAGGGCGCGACGATGGTGCGCGGCCCGTACTGCTTGGTGATCTTCTCCGCCTCGATCACCAGCTTGCCGGATTCCTGCGCATCGGAGAGGCTCGCCTGCACGGTGCCTTGCGGACCCTTGTGGCCGCGATACTGGCCGCGCAGATCCTGCAGCGCGCCGAGCCGGCGCATGTTGCGCTTGCGCCGTGCCGTCACGCCATAGCGCAGCCAGTGCTCCTCCCGCTCGATCTGCTTGCCGAGCTTGTGCTGCTCCAGCTCTTCGGCCTCCAGCACCTCGTCGCGCCAGGCCTCGAAAAAGGCGAAGCTGCGGTCGAGCCGGCGCGAGCGGCCGCGATCGAGCCAGACGGTGGCGGTCGAGACCTTCTCGAGGAAGCGCCGGTCATGCGAGATCAGGATCAGCGCCGAGCGCGTCTTCAGGAGCTCGCCTTCTAGCCATTCGATGGTCGGCAGATCGAGATGGTTCGTCGGCTCGTCGAGCAAGAGAATATCCGGCTCCGGGGCCATGACGCGGGCGAGCGCCGCCCGGCGCGCCTCGCCGCCGGAAAGCGAGGCCGGATCCTCTTCGCCGGTCAGCCCAAGATGCGAGAGGAGATAGGCGACGCGATAGGGATCATCCCCCGGGCCGAGGCCCGATTCGGCATAGGCCTGCACGGTGCGATGCGCGCCGAAATCCGGCGCCTGTTCGAGATAGCGCACCGTTGCCGAGGGATGACGGAAGACCTCGCCCGATTGCGGCTCCACCATGCCGGCCGCCACCTTGAGCAGGGTCGACTTGCCCGACCCGTTTCGGCCGACCAGGCAGAGGCGCTCGCCCGGCTCCAGCTGCAGGCCGGCGCCGTCAAGCAGCGGCGTACCGCCGAAGGTGAGCACGATGTCGTCGAGTTTCAGAATGGGTGGTGCCATGGTCAGGCTCCCGTCATATCAAAGGGCCGGGCGAGCAGCAGCGCGCGGCCGGCCTCAAGCGTCAGGGTCACGCGCCCCTCCGCCACATTGGAAATGGTCCGCGATGCGCCGAAGGGCAGATCGAAGGCGGACAGCGGATAACGGGCACCATCGATCGACAGGCCTTTCAGCGGATCGAGCCCCAAAACGGAGAACAGGCTGCCCGGCGGCAGATCGACCGACAGCCTGCCATCTTGCAATGGATAGGCCTCTTCCTCGCCGCTGGTGAGCATCACCTCGTAGCCGCGCTCGGAAAGCTCTACCGCGTGCAGCAGATGCATCAACGCATGATCGCTGCGCTCGCCCCCCAGAGCTCCGGCGAGAATCAGCCGGCGGGCGCCGCGGGCGATCGCTTCGGCGACGGCGATCTCGCCATCCGTCTCGTTCTTGGCCGGCGGATAGGGCTCGCGCGGCACGCCGGCATAGGCGGCGCTCAGCGCCTCGGAGCTCGAATCGAAATCGCCGATCCACACCTCCGGCGTCAGGCCGAGTGCCGCCGCATGGCGCATGCCGCCATCGGCGGCGATCACGCGTGCGCCGGCGATCTCTGCGCGGAGCCGGTCGGTCACGCTGAGCGTGCCGCCCAGGAGAATGACGAAGGGGCTGTCGGTCATGGCATCGCCATAGCGCGAAGCGCTGCCCAGAGCAAAGGGCAAAGGCAAAGCGCGATCTTGTCAAGCGCCCGCGCCGCAGCTACATCTCGCTCTGCTCTAACGGGGTGCCTTTCGGATGATGGAAAGGCTGAGAGGCCAGCTGGCCAACCCGCGGAACCTGATCCGGCTAACACCGGCGGAGGGATTAGACGGCACGGCACACCGCCGCTCTTTCCCCTTGTGAAATCGAACCGAGAAGGAGATGTGCGATGCGCAGTAGATGGCTGACCTTTCTAACCCACTCTCTCACCCCCGTCCTGGCCATCACTCTCGCGACGGGCTCGGCCGCGGCGCAGGAGAAGCGGCTGACCGTCTACACCTATGAGAGCTTCACCAGCGAATGGGGCCCCGGTCCGAAGATCGCCGCCGGCTTCGAGAAGACGTGCGACTGCAAGGTCGATTACGTCTCGGTTGCCGATGGCGTGGAGCTTCTGACGCGGCTGAAGCTCGAGGGCACTGCCTCCAAGGCCGATGTCGTGGTCGGGCTCGATACCAATCTGGTGGCGGAGGCCAAGGAGACCGGCTTCTTCGCGCCGCATGGCGTCGAGGCGGCTGAACTGAAGGTACCGGGCAATTTCTCCGACGACACCTTCCTGCCCTATGACTACGGTCATTTCGCCTTCGTCTACGACACCGAGACACTCAAGACGCCGCCGAAAAGCCTCAAGGAGCTGGTCGAGGGTGACGCTTCGCAGAAGATCGTGATCGAGGATCCGCGCACATCGACGCCGGGTCTCGGCCTGCTGCTCTGGGTCAAGGCGGTCTACGGCGATGCCGCACCCGCCGCCTGGGCGAAGCTGAAGGACCGCGTGCTGACGGTCACCCCCGGCTGGTCGGAGGCCTATGGCCTGTTCACCAAGGGCGAGGCGCCGATGGTGCTCTCCTACACCACCTCGCCCGCCTATCACATGGTCGAGGAAAAGACCGAGCGCTACCAGGCCGCCGCCTTCTCCGAGGGCCATTACATCCAGATCGAGGTGGCGGGCCTGACCAAGTCCAGCCATGACCCGGTGCTCGCCAAGGCCTTCCTCGCCTATCTGACCGGCGCCGAGGCTCAGACCATCCTGCCGGTGACCAACTGGATGATGCCGGTGGCGACCCCCGCGGCGCCGCTGCCTGATGCCTTCTCCAAGCTCGTCGCTCCGCAAAAGACCCTGCTGATCCCCTCTGATGACGTGGCGAAGAACCGCAAGGCCTGGGTGGACGAGTGGCTGGCGGCCATGAGCCGGAGCTGAGGTCCTTGGATCGAGCGCCGACAGCCCCGGCGGCCCGCGCCGGTCCGCGCCGCCGGCTGACCATCCTGTCGGGTCTGGCGGCGCTGGCGGCGATCGGCGTGTTCGTCATTGCCGCTCCGCTTGCGCTCGGCCTTGCCTCCGGCATCAGCCAAGGCGGCCTAAGAGAGGACAGCCGACCGCTTATCGATGCCTATGTGCTGAACGCCGCCCGCTTCACTCTGCTGCAGGCCGTTCTTTCCACGGCTCTTTCGGTGCTCCTGGCGATTCCGGTCGCCCTGGCGATTGCCCGGCGCCGGCAGTTCCCCGGCCGCATCTGGCTGTTGCGGCTGCTGGCGCTGCCGCTCGGCCTGCCAGCGCTGGTCGGTGCGCTCGGCCTGTTGAGCATCTGGGGCCGGCAGGGCGCGGCGAACACGCTTCTCGATATCCTCGGCTTCGGGCGTCCGCTGACCGTCTATGGGCTGCAAGGCATCCTGCTCGCCCACGTCTTCTTCAACCTGCCGCTTGCCGTGCGGCTGATGGTGGCCGGGCTCGACCGGATCCCCAGCGAATATTTCCTGCTCGGCGCCAATCTCGGCCTGTCGCGCCTGTCGCTGCTGCGCTTCGTCGAAGGGCCGGTGTTACGGGCGCTGATGCCGGGGATTGCCGGGCTGATCCTGATGCTCTGCGTCACCAGCTTCACCCTGGTGCTGACGCTCGGCGGTGGACCGGCGGCCAGCACGATCGAGGTCGCGATCTATCAGGCCCTGCGTTTCGATTTCGACCTGCCGCGCGCCATCGCCCTGGCAGGACTGCAGCTGGCCATAACCGCACTCCTGCTCCTGGCTTTCACCCTCCTGGGATCGCAGCCGGCCGAGTCCGAGACAAGCGGCCGCGTGCCGCGCCGGTTCGATGGCGCCGGCCTTCCCTCCCGCCTCGGCGATGCCGGCGTCATTGCGCTCGCTGCGCTCTTCGTTGCCAGCCCGATGCTGGCGGTTCTCATCGCCGGGCTGCGCGCCGATCTCGTCCGCCTCGCGCTCGATCCGGCGGTCCATCGCGCATTGCTCACCAGCCTCGCCATCGCCACCGCCTCCTCGATTCTGTCGGTCCTCCTCACCTTTTTCATGCTGCAGGCCCGGCTCGCGCTGATCGCGCGGCGCAGCCGCCAGCCTTCCAGGCTCGATGCCGCAAAGCTTTTCAGCGCCGCCGTGTCGGGTGCCACCTCGCTCGTGCTTCTGGTGCCGCCGGTGGTGCTCGGCGCCGGCTGGTTCCTGGCGCTCCGGCCTACCGGCGACGTCGCGCGCTACGCGCCCGTGATCATCGTCGCCATCAATGCGCTGATGGCCCTGCCCTTCGTCGCCCGCATCCTCGCTCCGGCCCTTGCGACCCATGCGGCACGAACCGCGCGCCTGGCCGACAGTCTCGGCATGGCCGGCTGGAGCCGCCTGCGGTGGATCGATGCGCCGGTGCTCGCCCGTCCGCTCGCCATGGCGCTCTCCTTCGCCGCGGCCCTCTCGCTCGGCGATCTCGGCGCGGTGGCGATCTTCGGATCCAACGAGGTCGTGACCCTGCCCTATCTGCTCTTCAGCCGCATGGGCTCCTACCGGACGCTCGATGCGGCGGGGCTCGCGCTGCTGCTCGGCCTCGTCTGCCTCCTGCTCACCATGGCCGGCACGCCGCGCCGCGAGATCGCTCTTCGATGACCCGACCTGTCCTTGGCCCGGCCCTCGCCCTCGACCAGACCCGCATCCGTTTCGGCCCGACCACTCTCGACTTCGACATGGCGGTGTCGCCCGGCCGGCTGGTGGCGGTGGTCGGGCAGTCCGGCTCCGGCAAATCGACCCTGCTCAACCTTCTCGCCGGCTTCGAGGCGCCGGAGAGCGGCCGCGTGCTCTTCTCCGGCCAGGACCTGACCGCCGCGGGACCCGCGGACCGGCCTGTCTCGATCGTCTTCCAGGACCACAATCTCTTCGCCCATCTCGATGTCGCCACCAATGTCGGCCTCGGCATTCATCCCGCCTTGCGGCTGACGGCGGATGACCGGGTGCGGATCGCGGCAGCGCTCTCAGCCGTCGGGCTCGAAGGCTTCGAAAAACGCCGGCCGCCGACCCTCTCGGGCGGGGAGCGGCAAAGGGTGGCGCTCGCTCGCGCCCTGGTGCGGCGCCGGCCGATCCTTCTGCTTGACGAGCCCTTCGCGGCCCTCGATCCCGGCCTGCGTCGGGACATGGCCGGCCTGATTCAGGCGCTCCACCGCCGCGAAGGGCTGACGACCCTGCTCGTCACCCATCAGCCCGACGATGTGGCGTCGCTCGCCGACGAGGTGGTCTTTATCGCAGACGGTAAGATCTTGCTGCATGAGCCCGCCACCGCCTTCCTCGCCCGGCGCGATCCGCCGGAGGTGGCGCGCTTTTTGGGCAAGGCTCCAGTCGATCCCCTTCGCGAAGCTCCTTCCGCCACAATTTGACCGCCGGCCTGTGGCACCCGCGAAGGCCGGCGACGGGAACCGCGTTGCCGTTCCACAACGCGGCAAGAATTTCAACACAGGACGCTGTTCATCGGTCCCGCGAATCCGTTAAGCGGAGAGCCTTGCAAAACGGGCGACAGACAGACGGCGCAGAGGCGATCCGGGCGCGCTGAGCGGGACATGGGCTGAAGGCATGATCGAGACCAGGCGGAGCGTCCGCAAGCAGAGGATTGGAGAGGCGGGGAACGTCCCCCCGGCGCCGACTCCGGCCCTGCGCCGGTCCGCCCGGCTGCTCGCCGGTCTCTCGCTGCTGACGCTTGCGGGCTGCACGACGGCGCTCGACCAGAGCTACGAGCCGAGCGTCGCCCCCTCCTCCACGCCGCAGATCGTCGACGAAGTACAGAAGAACGATCCCCGGGCGCAGATGGGCGCGCGCGAGCATCCGCGAATCGTGGCGAGCTATGGCGGGGAATATAAGGACGCGAAGACCGAACGCCTCGTCGCCCGCATCACCGGCGCCCTGACGGCGGTCTCGGAAAACCCCAACCAGTCCTATCGGATCACCATCCTCAATTCCCCGGCGATCAATGCCTTCGCGCTGCCCGGCGGCTATCTCTATGTCACCCGCGGCTTGCTGGCGCTTGCCAATGACGCCTCGGAAGTCGCCGCCGTGCTCTCGCACGAAATGGCGCATGTCACCGCCAACCATGGCATCCAGCGCCAGCAGCGTGAAGAGGCCGAGGTGATCGCCAGCCGCGTCGTTTCCGAGGTCCTGTCCAGCGATCTCGCCGGCAAGCAGGCCTTGGCGCGCGGCAAGCTGCGGCTCGCCGCCTTCTCGCGTAACCAGGAGCTCCAGGCCGATGTGATCGGCGTGCGCATGCTGGGCGAAGCGGGCTATGACCCTTATGCCGCGGCGCGCTTCCTCGATGCGATGGCCGCCTATGCGCGCTTCTCCTCGGTCGATCCCGATGCCGACCAGAGCCTCGACTTCCTGTCGAGCCATCCGAGCGCGCCCCAACGCGTCGATCTCGCCCGCCGCCATGCCCGCGCTTTCGGCGTCGAGGGCGCGGTCGGCGATCGCGGACGCGACTATTATCTCGACGGTATCGACGGCCTGCTGTTCGGCGACAGCCCCCAGGAGGGCTATGTGCGCGGCCGCACCTTCTTGCATGGCAAGCTCGGCATCCGCTTCGATGTGCCCGAGGGCTTCCGCATCGACAACAAGGCCGAGGCGGTTCTGGCGACCGGGCCCGGCGACATCGCCATTCGCTTCGACGGCGTTGCCGATACCGAACGACGCAGCCTGACCGACTACATCGGCAGCGGCTGGGTGACGGGGCTGCAGCCGGACACGATCCATGCGATCGATATCAATGGGCTCGAGGCGGCAACGGCGCGGGCCTCGGCCGAGCGCTGGGACTTCGATGTCACCGTCATCCGCATCGACAGCCAGATCTATCGCTTCCTGACCGCGGTACCCAAGGACATGCCGGTGCTGGAGCCGACGGCGGACATTCTTCGCGCCTCTTTCCGCCGCATGACGCCGCAGGAAGTTGCCTCGCTGAAACCCTTGCGTATCCGGGTGGTCACCGTTGGGGCCAACGATACGGCGGCGACGCTGTCTGCCCGCATGATGGGGACCGACCGCAAGCTCGACCTCTTCCGCCTGATCAATGACCTGCAGATCGCAACGCCGCTGCGCACCGGCGACCGCGTCAAGATCATCGCGGAATAACAGCGACGACATATGCGAAAAGGCCCGCCATTGCGGCGGGCCTGATGAGGTGGGGCATTCCGTTCGTCGGAGTCAGTGCGCCGTCAGCGCCAGCTCCGGCGCCTGGGCGACCAGGGCCACTTTCAGCTTTTCGAGAGCGCGGGTTTCGATCTGGCGCACGCGCTCCTTGGAAATGCCGAGATCGGCGCCGAGCTCCTCCAGCGTCGCGCTGTCTTCGGACAAACGGCGGGCGCGGATGATCTTCATTTCGCGATCGTTGAGGCTTTCCAAGGCATGGCCGAGCCAGGTGCGACGGCGCTCCTGATCGATCATGTCGGTGACCTGCTCGTCAGGCAGCGGCGCCGCGCAGGCCAGAAGGTCGAGCCGCTCGCCGCTGTCGGAATCGCCGGAGGAAATCGGCGCCTGCAGTGAGGTATCGCTGCCGGACAGCCGGGCATCCATGGTCTGGACATCGGCAAGGCTGACGCCGAGCGCGGTGGCGATCTCTTCATGCACGGCGCGGGCGGTCAGCTGGCGGTTGCCCTGCGCAAGCTTGGCGCGGAGCCGACGCAGATTGAAGAACAGCGCCTTCTGCGCCGACGACGTCCCGCCGCGCACGATCGACCAATTGCGCAGCACGTAATCCTGCATCGACGCCCGAATCCACCAGGTGGCATAGGTGGAGAACCGTACGTCGCGGCTCGGCTCGAACCGTGCCGCGGCCTCCAAGAGGCCGATATGACCCTCCTGGACAAGGTCGCTCATCGGCAGGCCGAAGTGGCGGAACTTGGCAGCCATCGAAATGACAAGCCGCATATGGGCCATGGCAATCTTGTTGCGCGCCTCCTGGTCGTGGTTGTCCTTCCAGGCCTGCGCGAGTTCCTGCTCCTCGCCGCGCTCCAGATAGGGGGCCGCCATGGCGATCTTGATCATGCGACGATCTGCCGAAAGATTTTTCATGAGAGAGCTCCATGGCGGGCGCCGGATGCGCATCCGGGCATTGCAAAACGGGAATGGACGAAACGGGAAGGAAGAACAAAGTCGGCGACAGGCGCCCGCCCGATGAACCCGGGGATTTGCAGCTGAACCGTCTTTGGCTTGACCTGCACGCGCGACGCCCTATCTGACATTCAATCGACGGAAACGACCCTCGCGGCTGCTCCGATCGGATCCGGACGTGGGCGCCGGAGAGCGGCGCGCAGACACGTGTTTCGAGATCCAACGCTCTCAAACGTCTTAACCTTGTGGAAAGTTCCGTCCGCCACCGCCTTTTCCCAGTCGGTGTGTTTCTGTGCGCGTCGGCGCCCGGTCTCCTTTTGACGCTTGTCGGAGCCGTTAAGACTGCGTTAACATTCCTTCAATTCGCCTCTTGATGCCAAAGAGGTTCAGAGCCGTGGCACCACGGAATGGAAGGTTTGGGCGATGAAGACCCTGTCGATCGAGGTTCGCTATGCCGAGCCGAAAGACGCCGCCGAAGTATCGGAGGTCCACCGCCAATCCTGGCTACAGGCCTATGCCGGTCTTATTCCTCACAAACCGCTGAACGAGATGGTCGACCGGCGCGATGCGCGCTGGTGGCGCAAGGCGACGCGTGGCCCGGCAACTCTGCTGGTCGCCGAGGTCGCCGGCGTCATCGCCGGCTATGCGACCGTCGGCCTCAGCCGTGCCCGCGCCCTTCCCCAGGAAGGCGAGATCTACGAGCTCTATCTGAGGCCGGAATATCAGGGCATTGGGCTTGGGCGGCTGCTGTTCGGCGAAGCGCATGGCCTGCTACGCTCGCTCGGCTGCCGCGGCCTGGTGGTCTGGTGCCTGGAGGATTGCCACATCGCAGACCGCTTCTTCCGCATGGCCGGGGGCTGCGACATTTGCGAGGGCATGGAGGATTTCGGCAATACGCAGCTCAAGAAGATCGGCTATGTCTGGGATTGAGCGGCAAGCCGCTCAGTCGCCGCGCGTTGACCAATTCGTGAGATTCCTTGATTGCCGCGGCACCCGCATATTGCGCCGCACCTTTTTTCCCTTTATCGCACCTGCAGTCCAAATCCGCCATCTATGGGGCCCTCATGCGTATTGATGCAATTTCGATTGGAAAGAACCCGCCGGAAGATATCAACGTCATCGTCGAAGTTCCCGTCGGTGGCCATCCGATCAAGTATGAAATGGATAAGGACGCCGGGACCCTGGTGGTCGACCGCTTCCTCTATACGCCCATGACCTATCCGGGCAATTACGGCTTCGTTCCCCATACGCTGTCCGACGATGGCGACCCGATCGACGTGCTGATCGCCAGCACTCGCCCGCTGGTCCCCGGCTGCGTCATCAATGTCCGCCCGATCGGCGTGATGATGATGGAAGACAATTCCGGCAAGGACGAGAAGGTGATCGCCGTGCCGAACTATCACCTGACCAAGCGCTACGACAAGGTGAAGGAATATACCGACCTGCCGGAGATCACCCTTCAGCAGATCGAGCATTTCTTCGAGCACTACAAGGATCTCGAACCCGGCAAGTGGGTCAAGATCTTCGGCTGGAAGGATTCCGGCGTTGCCCGCCAGCTGATCGTCGAGGCGATCGAGCGCGCCAAGTCCGCCAAGTAATTCAAGCGATTTCCACGCTCAGATCGAAGCCGTAGCGCGCCCGCGCTGCGGCTTTTTCCATGCTCTCGTTCCCAACCTTGTCCTGGCTTCCGGTCGTGACGGCGCTGCGCGTCTACCGGTCGATCCGCGTTGAGAGGATGATCGAGGAGAGGGTCTTTTCAACGCCGTCGAGGCTGCCGATGCGGTCGATGACACTGTCGAGCGCGCGGATCGACGGGGCGGCGAGGATGGCGATCAGGTCGAAGCTGCCGCTGACCGAATGAAGCACACGCACTTCGCGCAGCGCATCGAGATCGCGCGTCACACGGGGCAGCGCCTTGGCGGCAAGCGTGATCAGCACATGGGCTTTGACGATGCCATGCTCGGCCTCTTCCGACAGACGAACGCCATAGCCGGCGATCACGCCGCTCGCCTCCAGCCGCTCCAGCCGCGCCTGAACGGTCGTGCGTGACAGGCCCAGCCGGCGCGCCAGCGTTGCCACCGGCATGCGGGCATTCTCGGCCAGAAGATCAAGAAGTTGCCGGTCTCCCGGCGAGATCGTCGTCATGCAAAGTCGCCTCGTCGGATTGCCCAGATTTCTACGGCAGAATGCGCAGAATCACGCTGCAAATCAACGTTGTCTTGGGCAATTCTCCCTCATCGACAGGCTTTCCATAAAGGGGGAATCTATGAAGGACATCGTCGTTGTCGGAGCCGGGAAGATCGGAGCCACCATTGCCAGGCTGCTGACCCATTGCGGCGATTATCGCGTCAAGCTCGCCGACCGCAGCGCGACCCAGCTCGCCGCCGTCGAACCGCATCCGGCCCTCAGCCTGCATCCGATCGACATCACCGATGGCGAGGCACTGGATAGGCTTTTTGCCGGCTCCTTCGCCGTCCTCTCGGCCGCGCCCTTCCATCTCACCACGGCCATTGCCGAGAGCGCGGCGCGGACCGGCGTGCATTATCTCGACCTGACCGAAGACGTGGAATCCACCCGTCGGGTGAAGGCGTTGGCGGCCGAGGCGGCGGCCAGAGGCGCATCGACCGCCTTCATCCCGCAATGCGGCCTTGCCCCAGGTTTCATCTCGATCGTCGCCAGCGATCTCGCCGCGCGTTTCGAGACGCTGGACAGCGTACGCATGCGCGTCGGCGCCCTGCCGCAATATCCCTCCAACGCGCTGAACTATAACCTGACCTGGAGCACGGACGGCGTCATCAACGAATATATCGAGCCCTGCGAGGCGATCGTCGAGGGGCGGCTCGCCCATGTGCCGGCCTTGGAAGAGCGCGAGGAGTTTTCGCTCGACGGCGTGACCTATGAAGCCTTCAACACCTCCGGCGGTCTCGGCACGCTGTGCGAAACGCTGGAGGGCCGCGTGCGGACGCTGAACTATCGCACAATCCGCTACCCCGGCCACGCCGCCATCATGAAGGCGCTGCTCAACGATCTCGGTCTTCGCCACCGGCGTGAGGTGTTGAAGGACATTCTCGAACATGCCCTGCCCTCCACCACCCAGGATGTGGTGATCGTCTTCGTCACCGTCTCGGGATGGCGCGACGGGCGGCTGGTGCAGGAGACCTATGCAAACAAAATCTATAGCGGCGTCGTGGCCGGGCGCATGATGAGCGCGATCCAGATCACCACTGCCGCCAGCATCGCCGCGGTGCTCGACATGCTCGCTGAAGGCACTCTGCCGGCGACCGGCTTCGTGCGCCAGGAAGATATCCCGCTCGATGCCTTCCTCGCCAACAGGTTCGGCGCTCACTATGCGCAGGAGCGTCTCGGCGAGCGCCGCGCCGGCTGATCCCGGCGACATGCAAAGCGAAACGCCCGGTCTTGCGGCCGGGCGTTTCCATGTCTGCCAGCCCTCAGATCCGGCCGAACTCGTCGTCGATCCGGATCGTGTCGTCGTCCTTGAGATAGGAACCCGTCTGTACTTCGATCAGCTCGAGCGGGATCTTGCCGGGATTGGCGAGACGGTGGGTCATGCCCTGGGGGACATAGATCGACTCATTTTCATGCAGGAGCCGCGTCTCGTCGCCGAGCGTCACCTCCGCCGTGCCGCGTACCACCACCCAATGTTCGGAACGGTGGAAATGCTTCTGCAGCGAAATCTTGCGGCCGGGTGCAATATGCAGGCGCTTGACCTCGAAGCGATCGCCCGAGAGCACGGAGGCGACCGCGCCCCAGGGCTTGTAGGAGGTCGGGTGGACCTCGGTGAGCGGCCGTGTGCGCTCGACCTTGGCGAGCGCCTTGACGATCGTGCCGACGTCCTGGCTCGCCGCGAGCGGCCCGACATAGACGGCGTCCTCGCTGGCGATGACGGCGATATCCTCCAGCCCGTGGACGGCGAGATGAATATCGCGCGACAGGACGAGTGAATTGCGGGTCTTCGACACGCTGGCGCACTCGCCGACCACATTGCCATCGGCATCCTTATTGCCGATCGCCCAGACGGAATCCCAGCTGCCAAGGTCCGACCATTTGAATTCCGAGGGAACGACTGCGGCATTGCCGGTCTTCTCGAACACCGCATAGTCGACGGAGATGTCCGGCGCCCGCGCGAAAGCAGCGGCATCCAGGCGCTCGAAATCGAGGTCGCGCGTGCCGGCGGAGAGCGCCTCGCGGACCGCCGTGACCACGTCTGGGACGAACTCCGTCATTTCGTCCAGGAACTGGCGCGCCGGCAGCATGAACATGCCGGAATTCCAGAGGTAGTTGCCGCTTGCCAGCAGTGCTTCAGCCTTTTCGCGGTTGGGCTTCTCCACGAAGCGGGCAACTTCGCGCGCGCCACTCGGCAGCGCTGCCCCGGTCTCGATATAGCCGTACCCGGTGGCTGGCTCCGTCGGGCGGATCCCGAAGGTCACCAGCTTTCCCGCCCGTGCCGTGTCGCGGGCAATGCGGATGCACTCGAAATAATGTTCGCCGGCATCGATCTCATGATCGGACGCGAGCACCTGCAGCAGCGACTCTTCGCCGCTCTCGCGGATCACCACCTCGGCGGCAGCCGCAAGGGCCGGCGCGGTGTTGCGCGCGATCGGCTCCAGGAGAATGGCGGCCAGCGGGGCGCCGACGGATTGGGCCTGCTCGGCGACGATAAAGCGGAAATCGGCATTGGTGACGATGACGGCCGGCGCATAGATCGCCGGATCGGAGACACGCTGCAGCGTCTTCTGAAACAGGGAATGCTCGCCGAGGAACTGGAGAAACTGCTTCGGCGCGGAGGAACGGGACAGTGGCCAGAGTCGCGTTCCCTTGCCGCCGGCCATGATGACGGGAACAATCTTGACGGTCATGGGCTGTTTCCTTGAGCGGAGGCGTACAAACGCGGATGACCGGAGCGATCCGGCGGACTTCGCGGCAGGCGCCGCCTCGCTTGGCGCAGTCGCGAGGGCACGACGGGCTTTGACAGAGCAAACAAAAAACCCGGCAGCAGCCGGGTCTTTCGTCAGCCGGTCAACCCGGAAGCGTATTCTCGTTGAGGTGGACCAGCTGGGAGAGGAACTGCTCCAGCTTGGTCTTGTGTTCGTCGGCGTGCTCGCCCGCCTCCAGCTCCTCGCGAGCCGCCGCGATGCGGCGCTCGAGCTGCGTCTTGTCGAACTCGTCCGCGGGAACGGCGGATTCGGCAAGCAGCGTGCAGCCGGACGGCAGGATATCGGCAAAGCCGCCGAAGACCACGTAGCGCTGCGTCTGGCCGCTCGCCGTCTTCACCGTGACCACGCCGGGCTTGATGGTGGTCATCGTCGGCGCATGGTTGGCCATGACCGTCATCTCGCCATCGGTGGCGGGGATGACCACCTCGGTTGCGCGCTCCGAAAGCAGCAGCCGTTCCGGGGAGACCAGTTCGAAATTGAAATCAGCCATGGTTCGTCATTCGCTTCTTCTGGCGCAGGCGGCAGGCGCCCGGCGAAACCGTTTCTGCAGCGTTCCGCCGAGGCGGAACAGGCGGCGCGATGGGCGCCGCCGGCTCTTCATATCAGGCTCAGGCGGCTTCGCCAGCCAGACGCTTGGCCTTTTCGATCGCTTCGTCGATCGAGCCGACCATGTAGAAGGCAGCTTCCGGCAGGTGGTCGTACTCGCCGTTGACCAGACCCTTGAAGCCCTTGATCGTGTCTTCGAGCGCGACGAGCTTGCCCGGCGAACCGGTGAAGACTTCGGCGACGAAGAAGGGCTGCGACAGGAAGCGCTCGATCTTGCGGGCGCGGGCGACGGCGAGCTTGTCCTCTTCGGACAGTTCGTCCATGCCCAGGATCGCGATGATGTCCTGCAGGGCCTTGTAGCGCTGCAGCGTCGTCTGCACCTTGCGGGCGACCTCGTAGTGTTCCTCGCCGACGACCATCGGGTCGAGCATGCGCGAGGTGGAGTCGAGCGGGTCGACGGCCGGATAGATGCCCTTTTCGGCGATCGAGCGAGACAGAACGGTGGTCGCATCCAGATGGGCGAAGGAGGTGGCCGGCGCCGGGTCGGTCAAGTCGTCGGCCGGAACATAGATGGCCTGAACCGAGGTGATCGAGCCCTTGGTGGTCGTGGTGATGCGCTCCTGCATCTGGCCCATGTCGGTCGCAAGCGTCGGCTGATAGCCGACGGCCGAAGGAATACGGCCGAGCAGTGCCGACACTTCCGAGCCGGCCTGGGTGAAGCGGAAGATGTTGTCGACGAAGAACAGGACGTCCTGGCCTGCGTCGCGGAAATCTTCGGCGATCGTCAGGCCGGTCAGAGCGACGCGAGCGCGGGCACCCGGCGGCTCGTTCATCTGGCCATAGACGAGCGCGGCCTTCGAGCCTTCGCCGCCGCCATGCTTGTTGACGCCCGACTCGATCATTTCATGATAGAGGTCGTTGCCTTCGCGGGTGCGCTCACCGACGCCAGCGAACACCGAGTAGCCGCCATGCGCCTTGGCGACGTTGTTGATCAATTCCATGATCAGAACCGTCTTGCCGACGCCGGCGCCGCCGAACAGGCCGATCTTGCCGCCCTTGGCGTAAGGGGCGAGCAGGTCGACGACCTTGATGCCGGTAACGAGGATCTGCGCTTCGGTCGACTGCTCGACATAGGACGGCGCGTCCTGGTGGATGGCGCGCTTGCCGGAAGTGACGAGCGGGCCTGCTTCGTCCACAGGCTCGCCGATGACGTTCATGATGCGGCCGAGCGTTTCGAGACCGACCGGAACGGTGATCGGCGCGCCGGTGTCGCGAACGGCCTGGCCGCGCACGAGACCTTCGGTCGAGTCCATCGCGATGGTGCGCACGGCGTTCTCGCCGAGGTGCTGGGCAACCTCGAGAACAAGGCGCGAGCCGTTATTGTCTGTTTCGAGCGCATTGAGGATTGCCGGAAGCTGACCCTCCTCGAAGGCCACGTCGACGACAGCGCCGATGACCTGCGTGACGCGGCCAGCCGCGGTACCCGTTGCGGTGCGATCCAGGGTCGCTGTATCAGCCATGGTTTTACCCTCTTGTTCTTTCGTTCCTTCGACTGGCTCCGGCACAAGCGGAGATGGCGCAGCCAGTCACTCTGTTTCCTGCCCGCATCGCGCGGTGCCGAAGCGAGAAGCTCCGGCCGGCGATGGCTTAGAGCGCCTCGGCGCCCGAAATGATCTCGATCAGTTCCTTGGTGATCTGAGCCTGACGCTGACGGTTGTAGTTCAGCGTCAGCTTGTTGATCATTTCACCGGCATTGCGCGTCGCATTGTCCATGGCGCTCATCTTGGCGCCCATTTCGCCCGCGACATTCTCGAGCAGCGCCCGGAAGATCTGCACCGAAATATTGCGCGGAATAAGGTCGCTCAGAATTTCGCCGGCGTCCGGCTCATATTCGTAAATCGCACCAGCGCCTGCATCGACCGGCGTCACCTCGGGCGCAGCCGCCGGGATCAGCTGCAGCGCGGTCGGAACCTGGCTGATCACCGACTTGAACTCGGAATAGAACAGCGTGCAGACGTCGAACTCGCCCTTTTCGAAGAGGCCGATCACCTTCTTCGCGATCTGGTCGGCATTGGTAAAGCCGACCTTCTTCACTTCGCGCAGATCGACGCGGTCGATGATGAGCGAGGCGAATTCGCGGCGAAGGATGTCATAGCCCTTCTTGCCGACGCAGATGATCTTGACCGTCTTGCCTTCCGCCTGGAGCCGGCGGATGTGATCGCGGGCAAAGCGGGCGATCTGCGAGTTGAACCCGCCGCACAGCCCGCGTTCGGCCGTGCAGACCACCAGGAGGTGGGTCTTGTTCTGTCCGGTACCGGTCATCAGCAGCGGTGCGCTGTCGTCCGTTCCCACCGCCTGGGCGATGTTGGACAGAACAGCGCTCATGCGCTGCGAATAGGGACGCGCCGCTTCGGCCGCCTCCTGCGCACGCCGAAGCTTCGCCGCGGCCACCATTTTCATGGCCTTGGTGATCTTCTGCGTCGCCTTGACGGAGGCGATCCGGTTTTTCAGATCCTTAAGAGAAGGCATCCAGTGTCCGTCCTAATGGGCGTTCAAGCCGGGTCAGCGTTCAGGCGAAGCTCTTGGCGAAGCTGTCCAGCGCCGCCTTCAGCTTCGACTTGGTGTCGTCGGATACCTGCTTCTCCGAGCGGATGGTATCGAGGATCCCCTTGCCTTCCGAGCGCATGTAGGACAGCAGCCCCTGCTCGAAGGCGCCGACCTGGGCAACCGGGATCTTGTCGAGATAGCCGTTGACGCCGGCGAAGATCACCGCAACCTGCTCTTCCGTCTTCAGCGGCGAGAACTGCGGCTGCTTCAGGAGTTCGGTCAGGCGGGCACCGCGGTTAAGCAGGCGCTGGGTGGAGGCGTCGAGGTCCGAGCCGAACTGCGCAAAGGCCGCCATTTCGCGGTACTGAGCGAGCTCGCCCTTGATCGAGCCGGCCACCTGCTTCATCGCCTTGATCTGCGCGGCCGAGCCGACGCGGCTGACCGAAAGGCCGACGTTCACGGCCGGGCGGATGCCCTGGTAGAACAGGTCGGTTTCGAGGAAGATCTGCCCGTCGGTGATCGAGATCACATTGGTCGGGATGAAGGCGGACACGTCGTTGCCCTGGGTCTCGATGACCGGCAGAGCGGTGAGCGAACCGGCACCCTTTTCGTCCGAAAGCTTGGCAGCGCGCTCGAGCAGGCGGGAATGCAGGTAGAAGACGTCGCCCGGATAGGCTTCGCGGCCCGGCGGACGGCGGAGCAGCAGCGACATCTGACGGTAGGAAACGGCCTGCTTGGACAGGTCGTCATAACCGATCAGCGCATGCTGGCCGTTGTCGCGGAAATATTCGCCCATGGCGCAGCCGGCGAAGGGCGCCAGATACTGCATCGGCGCGGCGTCGGAGGCGGTTGCGGCAACGATGATCGAATACTGCAGTGCGCCGCGCTCTTCGAGCACCTTGACGAACTGGGCAACGGTCGAGCGCTTCTGGCCGATGGCCACGTAGACGCAGTAGAGCTTTTCCGAATCCGGACCGGCGTCGTGGATCGCCTTCTGGTTCAGGATCGTATCGAGGATGATGGCGGTCTTGCCGGTCTGGCGGTCGCCGATGACCAGCTCGCGCTGGCCGCGGCCAACCGGGATCAGGGCGTCGATGGCCTTGAGGCCGGTCGACATCGGCTCATGAACCGACTTGCGCGGGATGATGCCCGGAGCCTTGACGTCGACACGGGCGCGACGCGTGGCATTGATCGGACCCTTGCCGTCGATCGGGTTGCCGAGCGCGTCGACGACGCGGCCAAGCAGTTCCGGACCGACGGGAACGTCGACGATCGCGCCGGTGCGCTTGACGGTGTCGCCTTCCTTGATGGCCCGGTCCGAACCGAAGATGACGACGCCGACATTGTCGGCTTCGAGGTTCAGCGCCATGCCGCGCACGCCACCGGGGAATTCCACCATTTCGCCGGCCTGGACATTGTCGAGACCGTAGACGCGGGCGATACCGTCGCCGACGGAGAGAACCTGGCCGACTTCGGAGACCTCAGCCTCCTGGCCGAAGTTTTTGATCTGATCTTTGAGAATTGCGGAAATTTCCGCGGCGCGGATATCCATCAGCCGACCTCTTTCAGTGCAAGCTTAAGGCTCGAGAGCTTTGTGCGAAGGGAAGTGTCAATCTGGCGGGACCCGACCTTGACGATCAAACCACCGAGAATGGACGGATCGACGGTGACGTTGATCGTCACGTCTTTGCCGGCGACGCCCTTGAGCGCCGCCTTCAATTCAGCCTGCTGCTGGTCGTTCAGCGCATGGGCGGAGGTCACCTCGGCTGCGACTTCGCCCCGGTTGCGCGCCGCGATTTCGCGGAAGGCGCGCACGATGCCGGGAACGGCGAAGAGGCGCCGATTGCGGGCGACCACTTTGAGGAAATTGGCGACGAGACCGGACAGGCCGGCCTTCGCGACGATCGCGGAGATCGCCTTGAACTGATCGTCGGAGGAAAAGACGGGACTGACGATCAGCCGCTTCAGGTCGGCGCTCTCGTTGATGAGGCCCTGGAACCGGTCGAGGTCCGCCTGCACGCTCTCCACCGATCCGGACTCCAGTGCCAGATCGAAGAGCGAGGACGCATACCTTTCTGCAACACCGGAAATGAGGTCGGAGGGTTTTGCCACGGACGCGCGCTTCTCTTGCTTTTCATCCAAGAGCGGCTTCCGGAGCCGAAAGCCGAACACTTTGAATTTGTTGCTGTATCTTCAAGGACATCCGGCCTGCTTAAGCACGGTTCCCCCAGGAAGTCGAAGGTCGTCTAGCATAGGAAAATTGGACTCGCAACACGATTGGATCGCGAAGTGCGCCCGCTTCGGCCAAATTTCGCCCAAAATGGGGAATGAGATGACGCGCTCGTGATCTAAGCTCTTTCTTTCGCTCAGGTGAAGCCGAAGACATAGGCGAGCGGCAGGACGGCGAGCGCGAGCTGCACGGCCAGCAAGGCCCAATTGAGCGCCGTATTGGCGCCGTCCGACATCATGGAAAGAATGCGGCCGAAGGCGGCGAGCGCAAAGGCGGCGCCGAGCGCCAGATAGACGAAGGGCTGGGCGAGCACGATGGCTGAGAGCCCCAGGCCGAGCGGAAAACCACCGAGGGTCGAGCGTGCCTCGGCATAGCCGCCGCGGCGTCCCTCGCGCAGCGTAATCCCCATCGCACGAAAGGCGATCCCGGGCGCGAACAGGAAGAAGAGGCCGATCAACACCGTGACGATCGCGGCGCAGAAGGCCAGAAACTCGCCGGTTTCGCTCGGTATATAGACGTCCATGCCGGCCCCCTGACTGCTTGTCCGCTGATCTACTCGAAATTCCACTGCGCAGGAATCGCTTGCCGGGAAAAAATCCATGGCAAGCATGATGAGTGCGCGAACACTTACAGAAAGCTCTGCGGATCGATATCGAGTTGGACATGGACCGAGCCGCGCGGCTTCGGCCCGGCCTTGATCATGGCGCGGACGAAGCCCTGCATGTCGCTGGCCCGCCGGCCATGAACGAGAAGGCGGAAGCGATGGCGACCGCGCACCAGAGCGAGTGGGGCTTCCGCTGGACCGAGCACCGAGATGCCGGAGGTGGCGGGTGCGGCCTGGCGCAGGCCGCGGGCATGGGTCTCGGCTTCGACCCGCGTCTCGGCCGAGACGATGATGGAGGCCAGCCGGCCGAAGGGCGGTAGGATCGCCCGCTCCCGCTCGCCGATCTCGCGCTCATAGAAAGCTTCGGCATCGCCGGAGACGATGGCCTGCATCACCGGATGCTGCGGCTGGTAGGTCTGGATGAGGCCGTGGCTCTTCAGTCCCGTGCGGCCCGCGCGGCCCGTCACCTGATTCAGGAGCTGGAAGGTGCGCTCGGCCGCACGGGGATCGCCGTTCGACAGCCCGATATCGGCATCGACGATCCCGACGCAGGTCATGTTCGGGAAATGGTGCCCCTTGGCGACCAGCTGCGTGCCGACCACGATATCGACTTCGCCCTTGGCGATCGCCTCCAACTCCAGCCGCAGCCGCTTGACGCCCATCAGGTCGGACGAAAGGACGATGGTGCGCGCCTTCGGAAAATGGCTGTCGATCTCCTCGGCGATCCGCTCCACCCCCGGGCCGCAGGCAACGAGATGGTCGAGCGTGCCGCATTCCGGGCAGGCCTCGGGCGTGCGCTCGTGATAGCCGCAATGGTGGCACTGGATCTGGCTGCGGAAGCGATGCTCCACCAGCCAGCTGGAGCAATTGGGGCACTGGAAGCGATGGCCGCACACCCGGCAGAGAGTGAGCGGCGCATAGCCGCGCCGATTGAGGAAGAGCAGCGCCTGCTCGCCGCGTTCGACCGCCTGGCCGATCTTCTCGATCAGCACCGGCGAGATGAAGCCGCCGCGGGCCGGCGGGTGGCGGCGCATGTCGATCAGCGAAAGATCGGGCATGGCGGCCGCGCCGAAGCGGGTGCGCAAATGCAGTGCGCGATAGCGCCCGGCCTCGCCGTTCACCCGACTTTCCACCGAAGGGGTGGCGGAAACCAGCACGGTCGGGAACCCGCCGAGCCGCGCCCTGACGACCGCCATATCACGCGCGTGATAGAAGACACGGTCTTCCTGCTTGTAGGCGGGGTCGTGCTCCTCGTCGACGATGATGAGGCCCAGCTTTTCGAACGGAAGAAAGAGGGCGGAGCGCGCGCCGGCCACGACGCGCACGCTGCCTTCCGCCACCTGCCGCCAGACCTTCTCCCGCGTCTTCGGCGCGAGATCGGAATGCCAGGCGGCAGGCTTTGCGCCGAACCGCGCCTCGAACCGGGCGAGGAAGGTGGCCGTCAGTGCGATCTCGGGCAACAGGATCAGCACCTGCTTGCCCGCCTTCACAGCCGCGGCGATCGCCTCGAAATAGACCTCTGTCTTGCCGGAGCCGGTGACGCCATCGATCAGCGAAACCGAGAAGCCGCCGGCGGCGACGGTGTCAATCAGCGCATCCGCCACCTCACGTTGGCCGGCATCGAGCACCGGCGGCGCATGATCGGGATCGGGTGCCGCCACCAGCGGCGGCGGCGGCATGAAGCTCGTTTCGAACACGCCCTGGGTGGCAAGCCCCTCGACCACGCTCACAGAGACGCCGGCAGCATGGGCAAGGCCTGAGCGGGTCCAGAACATGCCGTTCGCGGCCACCTCGATCACCCGGCGACGCGCCGGCGTCAGTCGCTCCGGCCGCGTGTCAGTCAGCCGCAGCCCCTCGACCATCGGCTCCGGATCGAGCGCCGCCGGTGCGCGCAGCGCCATGCGTGCCACGAGGCCCGGCGGGGAAAGCGTATAGGCGGAGACCCAGTCGAGAAAGGCGCGCATGTCCTTTGCCAGCGGCGGGCAATCGAACACATGGGTAATGTCGCGCAGCTTGGCGGGATCGACGCGGTCGCTGCCCTCACCGCCTCCGTCCCAGACAACACCCATGACCTGGCGCGGCCCGAGCGGCACCTGCACCACCGAGCCCGGCTGCACCGCCATGCCCGGCGGCACGCGGTAGGAATAGGCCCGCTCGGCCGGCATCGGGATCAGCACCGGCACGACCGTCGCCTGTTCGGTCTTGTCCGCTCCGAAGAGGTCTAGCGAATCGTCCATCATCGGCAGCGACCATGCCTCCGCCGATGCGGGATGAAAAGCCGCGCCGGCCTGCTCGTCCCTCTCGTCGGCGTTAAGAAGGTCCTGGATATCGGTGTTGTGCCTCATCATGGCTCCTGGCGCTGCCAGCGGATTATGTTCGCTTTATGTTCGAACATTCCTCGAAATTCGGGATGCATGTCTGTCAAAAGCGGGCGCGAGGGGTGACAAGCCCCGAGACTTGGTGTATTCGCGCGGCCGGCTCGGCATTCGTCGTCGACCATAAGAAAGAATGACGCATCCGCCCCTGCGGCTTCAGCCGCATGACCGCACGGCACGCCTGCGCGGTTCACCCGGGCGCTCTGGTCGTTTCAGAAAAACAGAGGTACCTCCGATGAACATCATCCAGCAGCTGGAAGCCGAACAGGCCGCCAAGATCGAAGCCAAGCGCACGCTTCCGGAATTTTCCCCGGGCGACACGCTGCGCGTCAACGTCCGCGTCACGGAAGGCACGCGTACCCGCGTGCAGGCCTATGAAGGCGTCTGCATCGCCCGTTCGGGTGGCGGCATCAACGAAAGCTTCACCGTCCGCAAGATCTCGTATGGCGAAGGCGTCGAGCGCGTCTTCCCGATCTACTCCCCGCTCGTCGAGAGCGTCGAAGTGGTCCGCCGCGGTAAGGTCCGCCGCGCCAAGCTCTATTACCTGCGCGATCGCCGCGGCAAGTCGGCCCGTATCGTTGAGAATACCGGCACGCGCGCCCGCAAGCTGAACGAAGCCGAGCGTCAGTCGGTGGCCGACGAGAAGGCCCGTCTGGAGGCCGAGAAGGTCGCAGCCGCCCAGGCGCTCGCCGCCGAAAAGGCTGCTGCCGAGAAGGCCGCTGCCGAGAACGCAGCCGAATAAGCCGCTCGCGCCTCTGGCGCCGTGGAAGAATGATTGCGCGAAAGGCGGCCTTCGGGTCGCCTTTTTCGTTGGCGGCGCTTGGTCCGAGTGCCCTTTTCCTTGCATCGCACGCGCAAGTCATGACAGGTTCGGCAGCCCCCTTTGCAGGAGACCCCCATGCCGACCCGTCGCACCCTCCTTGCCGCGCTGGCCGTTCTGTCCGCCGCGCCTGCCTTCCTCTCTCTTCCGGCTGCCGCCGCCGACCTACCCGATCTCAAGGGTCGTGCCGTGACCGTCGTCACCGAGAACGCCTATCCGCCGCTGCAGTTCGTCGATCCCAAGACCGGGCAGCAGATCGGCTGGGAGTATGATGCGCTGAACGAGATCGCCAAGCGGCTGAACATGGTGATCACCTACCAGAACACCAGCTGGGACGCGATGATCCAGGCCGTGTCCGACGGCCAGTACGACATCGGCACGACCGGGATCACCATCAAGGAAGAGCGCAAGGAGAAGGTGGATTTCTCCGATCCCTATATGCGCTCCGAGCAGTTCATGCTGGTGCGCGGCGATGAAAACCGCTTCACCGACGCCAAGAGCTTCAGCGCCTTCACCGAAGGTCTGATCGGCGCCCAGGCCGGCACGACACCGTTCTATACCGCGGTCTATGAAGTGCTGGACGGCAACGAGCAGAACTCCCGCATCAAGCTCTTCGAGACCTTTGGCGCCACGGTCCAGGCCTTGAAGGCCGGCGATGTCGATGTGGTCCTGACCGACGGCACGGCCGGCAAGGGCTATGTCGAGGCCTCGGGCGGCAGCCTGAAGATCATCGGCGGTCCGCTCGGCAGCGAGGATTTCGGCTTCATCTTCAAGAAGGGCTCCGACCTCGTCGCCCCGGTCAATGCGGCAATCGCGGCGCTGAAGGCCGACGGCACGCTCGATGCGCTCAACAAGAAATGGTTCGTCGACTACAAGATGGGCCAGTAAAGACCCGCCCGCATGGCCCCTTCTCCCTCGCCTGGCCGCGACAGGCCCTGGTGGCTTGTCGTGCTGGGCCTCATCGCCCTGGCGCTCGCCGTCGTCATCGCCCTTGATGATCTCTATGCCCAGGTCTTTTCCGTCGTTGTCGCCGGGCTCGGCATCACCCTGTTCGTCACGCTGGTGGGTTTCGCGCTCGCCACCCTCGTCGGCCTCGGAATCGCGCTGATGGCGCTTTCCGAACGGGCCTGGATGCGCCAGACGGCGCGGTTCTATACCGAGGTCATCCGCGGCATCCCCATTCTCGTGCTGCTCTTCTACATCGCCTTCGTCGGCGCGCCCGGTCTCGTGACCCTGCTGAATGTCCTCCTGGCACCGCTCATCAGGGCGGAGTTGGCCGAGCCGCTGATGGTGCGCGACATCTCGCTGATGTGGCGGGCGATCCTGGCGCTCACCATCGGCTATTCCGCCTTCATCGCCGAAGTTTTTCGCGCCGGTATCCAGTCGGTCGATCGTGGCCAGGTGGAGGCGGCCGAGGCGCTCGGGCTTTCGCGCTGGCAGCGCTTCCGCCTTGTCGTCTTTCCCCAGGCGATCCGCACCATCCTGCCGCCGCTCGGCAATGATTTCGTCGCCATGGTCAAGGATTCCTCGCTCGTCTCCGTGCTCGGCGTCCAGGACATGACCCAAATGGGCAAGGTCTACGCCTCCGGCTCCTTCCGCTTCTTCGAAACCTACTCCATCGTCGCCTACATCTACCTGATCCTGACCATCGGCCTCTCGCTGGCGCTGCGCGCGCTGGAGCAGCGGTTGCGAGGGAGCGAGCGGCGCTGACCCGGCGGACGTCCGAACAACTTTCACTGTCCTTCGTTCGTGCCAGGCTGCAAATCTTGCCCGGCGTGGGAAAAACTGTTATTTCCCAGCCCATGGAATCCAAGTTCGGATGTCGCGCGCAGAATATTATCGTGCTGCAGGACCATAAGCGTCTGCCGGCCCGTTTCTTCGCGCGTGTCTGCGGGGCGCTGACCAGCCGGCTTCGCTGACCCTTTCCCGGGCTTGCCCCGGCGCGCCGCTGCCGCTCGGCATGCGCCGCACCCGGCCTCCCGGCCAGCCTTTTTCCGATTTCGATTTGATCATGATGGATGAACGCCATGAGCGCACCGCGGACTCTCTACGACAAGATCTGGGACGACCACGTCGTCAGCCAGCAGGATGACGGAACCTGTCTCCTCTATATCGACCGTCACCTCGTGCATGAGGTGACGAGCCCGCAGGCCTTCGAAGGGCTGCGCATGGCCGGCCGCCCGGTGCGCGCGCCGCAGAAGACGCTGGCCGTCGTCGACCATAATGTGCCGACCTCGCCCGATCGCCATCTCGGCATCAAGAACGAGGAAAGCCGCATCCAGGTGGAAGCGCTGGCGCGAAACGCTGCCGATTTCGGTGTCGAATATTACTCCGCATCGGACAAGCGGCAGGGCATCGTCCATATCGTCGGCCCGGAGCAGGGCTTCACCCTGCCCGGCATGACCATCGTCTGCGGCGACAGCCACACCTCGACGCATGGCGCCTTCGGCGCGCTGGCGCACGGCATCGGCACGTCGGAGGTCGAGCATGTTCTGGCGACCCAGACGTTGATCCAAAAGAAGGCCAAGAACATGCTGGTGCGCGTCGACGGGCAATTGCCCGAAGGCGTGACCGCCAAGGATATCATTCTCGCCATCATCGGCGAGATCGGCACGGCCGGCGGCACCGGCCATGTCATCGAGTTCGCCGGCGAAGCGATCCGGTCGCTGTCGATGGAAGGGCGGATGACCATCTGCAACATGACGATCGAAGGTGGCGCCCGCGCCGGCCTGATCGCCCCCGACGAGAAGACCTTCGACTACATCAAGGGCAAGCCACGCGCGCCAAAAGGCGAGGCGCTGGAGCAGGCAATCAGCTATTGGAAGACGCTGCAGACCGATGAGGGCGCCCATTTCGACCGCGTCGTCGTGTTGAACGCCGCCGAACTGCCGCCGATCGTCTCCTGGGGTTCTTCGCCGGAAGACGTCATCTCCGTTCAGGGCATCGTACCGAATCCGGACGATATCGAAGACGAGACCAAGCGCGCCTCGAAGTGGCGGGCGCTCGACTATATGGGCCTGAAGCCGGGCACGAAGATCACCGACATTACGCTCGACCGCGTCTTCATCGGCTCCTGCACCAATGGGCGCATCGAGGACCTGCGCGCCGTCGCCAAGGTCGTCGAAGGCCGCAAGGTCGCCGCCCATGTCGACGCGATGATCGTGCCCGGCTCCGGCCTCGTCAAGGAACAGGCGGAAGCTGAGGGCCTCGACCGGATCTTCAAGGCAGCCGGCTTCGACTGGCGCGAGCCGGGCTGCTCCATGTGCCTGGCGATGAATGACGACCGGCTGAAGCCGGGCGAGCGCTGCGCTTCCACCTCGAACCGCAATTTCGAGGGCCGTCAGGGCTTCAAGGGCCGTACCCACCTCGTCTCCCCCGCCATGGCCGCCGCCGCCGCCATTGCCGGCCATTTCGTCGATATCCGCGAATGGCAGAAGGACGTCGTCGCGGCTTAATCCGATCGACACCCACAAAAGCCCGCCGCATCTCCATGCGGCGGGCTTTTCTATGTCTTGTTCGATGGCTGGCTGCGGATCTGGTTCGCCTGTTTGGCGCCCCTGACATTCTGCCGTCTCTGCAAAGCTTCCGAGACGCCAGCGGGGCAATGGAGGGAGCAAGGATCCGATTCCTATCCCCTCTTTACCTCACCCCTTCACCACCTTGAACAGCTTGTCGAACACCTTCAGCACCGGCGCCAGCTCGTGGCCGCGCTTCAGGATCATACCGTGGGTGTTGACGACGCTGAAGGCGCCCTGTTTGGCGGCAAGGCGGGGGCATTTCTCGATGCGGTAGAGCGGCAGTTCGCCCGCCCGCTTGAAGACCGAGAACACGGCCTTGTCGCGCAAGTGGTCGAGCGCATAGTCGCGCCATTCACCTTCGCCCACCATCCGGCCATAGACCCAGAGGATCTGGTCGAGCTCGCGGCGATGGAAGGTGATCGGGAGAGGGTCCTTAGCACTCTTATAGGCTCTGAGGTCGACGACCACGGCGTCGGACCCGGACGGTCCGTCGCCTCGCGGCAAATCCGGCTGATCGGTCATGCGCAATGCGGCCTTCTCTTCGTGACGGCTGGATGACAGTGTGCCTGAGGCGCGGCGAAATGCAAGGTCGCCGATCCCAACCTTGCCCTCGCGCCGTGCAGCCGTCGCCGTGCAATGGTTGCGGCCAAGCCCGGGGTTGCGCCAAAGGGCGCGTACGAGGGATCAAGCGAAAACTGGGTCGAAGCCTTGGTCATCAGAGCCGAACTCGTGCCGCGCCCTTGCGTTCCCTGGCCTTGACTGATTCCTCCACTGCTTTTTTCTGACGGCCGCAATCCGAACAAATCCCTGCCCGATTTAGCGGAGAATGTCCCGCCTCTCCGCCGCACCGTGGTCTTCGGCGCGGCGGAGTGCGCAGAAGACGCCTTGCGGGTCCGTCCGTCGGTGGCGTCGTCTGGTCCGTGCCGATCGAAGGTTCTTCGTCGTCGGCCCGGTCTCCCGGCTTTTCCGGCTTCGGCCGGCAAGCACGGGCGCAAGCGGCCATCGGTCCGGCTCCCCGCCGAATACTGATGGCCGGTTCGGTCCGGTGACTTCGAAACCCTCAGCCCCAGCCCTCGATGACGCCGGACCGAACGAAGCTCTCGTCACGATGGACGGCGGCATCGATCCTCAGCGCGCCTCGGCCGAAAGCAGCGTCGTCGCGCCGATGATGGCGCCTGGAGTTTCGGTCGACTTCATCTTCTGGACCAGCACGGCGCAGCCGCTGTCCTCCTGCTCGTCCAGCACGCTCGCCGGCAGCACATAGCGGGTTGGGGTGCCGTCCCACATGCCGATCGTCTGGATGTCGCGCACGGCGTGGAAATAGCTGATCTTCTTGCCGCTATTCTCGCCCTTTTCCACCTCGACCACCTGTTGGCGGGTGAAATAGACGACGACGATATTGGCCTTGCCATCGCCGGCGCCGATCGAAATGTCGATCTCGTCGCCCTTGCGCGCCGCGCCGACCGGCACGCGCATGCCCTTGCCGGTCTGCTTCATCTCGTCCAGCTTGCCGCGAATGCCCGAAAGATTGCCGCCATTGACATGGTCGCGACCGTTCAACACGGCCTGCGGAGTGTAAACGCCATTGCGGCCGAACATGCGCGCATAGGCATATTGCCGCGCCGTATTCTGCTTGGTCGCGAGCGTGTCGGCCCAGCCCAGATAGTTCCAGTAGTCGACGTGGTAGGACAGGGCGACGACGGAGCCGTCTTCGATCAGGTTCTTGAGCGCCGCATCGGCCGGTGGACAGGATGCACAGCCCTGGCTGGTGAAGAGCTCGACGACGCCCTTCAGCTGACCGGGGTCCTCGCCTGCCGCGACCTTTCGCTCAGTTTCCTGCGCCGCGGCGCCGGCTGCCAGCGATGCGGCAAGGCCGACGGACAGGAGCAGGGAAGCAAGGTGTGGTGCGGGCATGCGGGATCGACTTTCTTTTCGGGAGATCGAAACGTTCTGGCGATCGGGATGAGATGATCCTTGCATACGCTGCCCCGCTTTCAACACAAAGTCACGTTGGAGTGAGACGTTTTTTGCCTCTCGCCATACCCGGGGCAATATTTTCCAACCGCTTGAAAGCGAAGACGCTTTGGCCGCGATGACGGTTTCCTCACGTCTTCGTGGCACGAAAAAAGGGGCCGGGACGACAGCCGCCCCGGCCCCTTTCGTTTCTCTCTGTATCAGGCGGCGAGATCGCGCAGAACCGTCTGCAGGATGCCGCCATTGTTCATGTAGGTGACCTCGTCCAGCGTATCGATCCGGCAGATCAGCGGCAATTCCTTCACCGTGCCATCGGCATAGGTGATGATGGCGATGCGCTTTTCACGCGGCTGCACATTCGCCAGCCCTTCGATCGTTACCGTCTCGTCGCCCTTGAGGTTGAGCGATTCCCAGGTCGTTCCGTCTTCGAAGACGAAGGGCGCGATGCCCATGCCCACGAGGTTGGAGCGATGGATGCGCTCGAAGGATTCGGCGATCACCGCTTTGACGCCGAGCAGGTTGGTGCCCTTGGCCGCCCAGTCACGCGACGAGCCGTTGCCATATTCGACGCCGGCGAAGATGACGAGCGGCACGCCTTCTTCCTTGTACTTCATGGCGGCGTCGTAGATCGACATCTCTTCCTTGGACGGATAGTGGATCGTGTAGCCACCTTCCTTGCCGTTCGGGCCGAGCATATGGTTGCGGATGCGGATATTGGCGAAGGTGCCGCGCATCATCACCTCATGATTGCCGCGCCGCGTGCCGTACTGGTTGAAGTCGGCCACCGAAACGCCATGCCCGGTCAGATAGGCGCCAGCCGGCGATGCGGCCTTGATCGAACCGGCCGGGGAGATGTGGTCGGTGGTGATCTTGTCGCCGAAGAGACCGAGGATCCGGGCGCCCTTGATGTCGGAAATGCCCGAGCCCGTCTTGCCCATGCCCACGAAGTAAGGCGGGTTCTGCACATAGGTCGAGGCATCGTCCCAGGCATAGGTCTGGCCTTCCGGTACCTGCACGGCCTGCCAGTTCTCGTCGCCCTTGAAGACGTCGGCATATTTGGACGCATAAAGCTCACGCGTCACATACTTCATGATGAAGTCCTGGATCTCGTGCGAGCTCGGCCAGATGTCCTTGAGATAGACCGGCTGGCCGTCCGAGCCTTCGCCGATCGGCTCCTTCGTCAGGTCCTTCTGCACCGTGCCGGCCAGCGCATAGGCGACGACCAGCGGCGGCGAGGCGAGGTAGTTGGCCTGAACGTCCGGCGAGATGCGGCCTTCGAAGTTGCGGTTGCCCGAGAGCACGCCGGCGGCGATCAGCCCCTTGTCGTTGATGGTCTTGGAGACCGGGGCCGGCAGCGGGCCGGAATTGCCGATGCAGGTGGTGCAGCCGAAGCCGACCAGGTTGAAGCCGAGCTGATCGAGATCGGTCTGCAGGCCGGACTTCGACAGATATTCGCCGACGACCTGCGATCCAGGCGCCAGCGAAGTCTTGACCCAGGGCTTGGTCTTCAGGCCCTTGGCCACCGCATTGCGGGCAAGCAGGCCCGCGGCGATCAGCACGCTCGGGTTCGAGGTGTTGGTGCAGGAGGTGATGGCGGCAATGGCGACATCGCCATGACCGAGATCGTAATCCGTGCCTTCGACCGGGTAGCGGTTTTCCAGCTGGCCGGGCTTCTTATAGTCGCCCTCGAGCGCGGTGGCGAAGCCAGAGGCAATGTTTTCGAGCGCGATGCGGCCTTCGGGACGCTTCGGGCCGGCCATGGAGGGCACGACCGAGCCGAGATCAAGCTCCAGCGTGTCGGTGAAGACGAGCTCGGAGCCGTCGCCGTCCCGCCACATGCCCTGCGCCTTGGAATAGGCTTCGACCAGCGCGATGCGATCTTCGTCGCGGCCGGACATGGTGAGGTAGTTGATCGTCTCGGCATCGACCGGGAAGAAGCCGCAGGTCGCGCCATATTCCGGGCCCATATTGCCGATCGTCGCGCGGTCGGCGAGCGTCATATTGTCGAGGCCGGGGCCGAAGAATTCGACGAACTTCGAGACCACGCCCTTCTTGCGCAGCATCTGCACGACGGTCAGCACGAGGTCGGTGGCGGTGACGCCTTCCTTGAGCTTGCCGGTCAGCTTGAAGCCGATCACTTCCGGCAGCAGCATGGAGACCGGCTGTCCGAGCATGGCGGCTTCCGCCTCGATGCCGCCCACGCCCCAGCCGAGCACGCCGAGACCGTTGATCATGGTCGTGTGGCTATCGGTGCCGACGCAGGTGTCGGGATAGGCAGTGACTTCGCCGTCTTCCTCGCGCGTCCAGACCGTCTGGCCCAGGTATTCGAGGTTGACCTGGTGACAGATGCCGGTGCCCGGCGGCACGACGCGGAAGTTCTTGAAGGCCTGCTGGCCCCATTTCAGGAATCGGTAGCGCTCGCCATTGCGCTCATATTCGAGCTCGACATTGCGGGCAAATGCGTTGGGCGTGCCGAATTCGTCAACGATGACCGAGTGGTCGATGACAAGGTCGACAGGGACGAGCGGGTTGATCTTTTCCGGATCGCCACCAAGCGCCTTGATGCCATCACGCATGGCGGCCAGATCCACCACGGCGGGAACGCCGGTGAAGTCCTGCATCAGCACGCGGGCCGGGCGATAGGCGATCTCGTTTTCGGCAGTGCCCTTGTCGTTCAGCCAGGCCGCGACATTCTCGATGTCCGTCTTTGTGACCGAGCGGCCGTCTTCGTTGCGCAGCAGGTTCTCGAGCAGCACCTTCATCGAATAGGGCAGCTTCGACACGCCGGTAAGACCGTTCGCCTCGGCCTTCGGCAGGCTGTAATAGACATAGTCTTTGCCGCCGACATTGAGCGTCGAGCGACAATTGAAACTGTCTAGGGATTTGGACACTGGAGACCCCGTTCCGTCTGAGCGCCAAAGACTGACGTACGAACGCCCGAGCACTTCGTAAGAAAGCGCATTATGGGATGCGGGTACGGCCATTTCCGCTGTCCGCACGCGGAAGAAACCTTCCAGGTTCGGCGCAAGGATAACAATCACGCCGACCGCTGGCGTGTTGGCGGGGTTATAGATAATTTCCTTAAAACGTGCCAGATCGTTCTCCCTCAATTCGGGACATTTTTTTCGAACGAGACCAACGTCGTAAAGGGATCATGAATGACCGTCCGCCTCCTCGTCGAGGGTCTCAGCGCAAGGCGGGGCGAGGCGCTGATCTTCCGCGATCTCGACCTTTCCGTTGCCTCCGGCGAGGCGCTGCTGGTCACGGGGCGGAACGGAACCGGCAAGTCGACCCTCCTGCGCGTGCTGGCCGGCCTGCTGCCCGCCGAAGCGGGCCAGATCCGGCTCGAAGGCGTGCGGGACCCCGACGCGCGCATCGGCGAATCGTGCCACTATCTCGGCCACCGCAACGCCATGAAGCGCGACCTGACGGTCGTGGAGAACCTGATCTTCTGGGCAGCCTTCACCGGCAGCCGCGACCCATCCAGCACCGTCGGCACCGCGCTTGAGGCAGTGGGTCTCGACGCGATCGCCCATCTGCCGTTCGGCTATCTCTCGGCCGGCCAGCAGCGCCGCATCGCCATCGCGCGGCTGCTTGTTGCGCCGCGACCGATCTGGCTGCTCGACGAACCGACGGCCGCCCTTGACCGGGCCTCCGAGCGGATGGTGGAGGCGCTGATCGCCAGTCACCGCGCCACCGGCGGCCTCGTGATCGCCGCCACCCATCAGCCCCTGGACGTTCCCGGAGCCGAGACGCTCGAGATGCAGGGTTTCGTTGTGGAGGAGGAGGCGTGATCGGGACCTCCGTCAGACCGGGCGCCCGGATCACCCACGACCCCCTCTGGCCTGCCGGCCATCTCCCCTACAAGGGGGGAGAAACCCAGCCGCGAGGCCTTGCTCCCTCTCAACCTGCCAAGTGCCTAGTACCGCCTGCGCATCCTCCGCATCCCCGCACCCCGTCTCATCCACATCACCGAGTGAAGAGATCGAGCGGTCAGCCCCGCGGTCTCTCCCCCCTTGTGGGGGAGATGGCCGGCAGGCCAGAGGGGGTCTCTGCCGCCTCCGTCGGCAGGCCAGAGGCAGTCTCGACGCGGCACATGCGAGGTCTCGGCAGAGCAGAACGCAGCGCGCCAGGGGGCCGGCCCTGGCGACCGCTCGGGAGAACGCCTTGATGCTCGCCCTCTTCCTGCGCGACCTGAAGCTCGCGACGCGGGCGGGCGGCGGCGCTCTGACGGGGCTGTTGTTCTTCACCGCCGTCATCGCCGTCATCCCCTTCGGCCTCGGGCCGGACTTGAAGCTGCTTGGCCGCATCGGCCCGGCCATGCTCTGGATCGGGGCCCTGCTCGCCAGCCTGCTCGGACTCGACCGGCTGTTCCAGGCCGAGCGCGAGGATGGCGCGCTGGATGTGATGGCCATGCAGGAGACGCCGCTCGTGCTGGTGGTGCTCGTCAAGTGTGCGGCGCATTGGGCGGCAACGGGTCTGCCCCTGGCACTTCTTTCGCCGCTGCTCGGACTGTTTCTCAACATGGAGCCGGCGGCGATCGGCGCCACCTTCCTCACCCTGCTTGCCGGCACGCCGGCCATCACGCTGATCGGCGCCATGGGCGCGGCGGTGGCGGTGGCGCTGCCGCGCGGTGGGCTCCTCGTCTCGATCCTCGTCCTGCCGCTCGTCATCCCCGTGCTGATCTTCGGCGTCGGGGCGGCGCTGGCGGCGGTGGAGGAGCCGGCGCCCTTCCTGCCACCCTTCCTCATCCTGATGGCGCTCACCCTGTTCTTCGCGGTCGTCGGCCCGCTTTCGGCAGCGGCCGCGCTAAGGGCTCAAGCCGACTGACCCTCAGGTTCAGCGCGCGGGACAATGACGGGAAGGTGAGGCTTTCCCGGAATTGAAGCGGCGGCGGAGTGTGCTAGAAGATGCGCATGAGTGACGATAGCCTCACGATCCGCAGCTTCAGCGACCTCGCCAACCCGACCCGGTTCCTGGCGCTGTCGAGCCGCGTCGTGCCCTGGCTCGCGGGCCTCACCGCCCTGCTCTTCGCCGTCGCACTGCCCTTCTGTTTCCTGAGCGAGGGCGACTATCAGCAGGGCGAGACCGTGCGCATCATGTATGTGCATGTCCCCGCCGCCTGGCTGTCGATGATGGGCTACACGGTCATGGCCGTCTCGGCACTGGGGACGCTGGTGTGGCGCCACCCGCTGGCCGATGTCGCCGCCCGCGCCGCAGCACCCATCGGTGCCGCCTTCACCGCGCTGGCGCTCGTCACCGGCTCTCTCTGGGGCAAGCCGATGTGGGGCACCTGGTGGGTCTGGGATGCGCGGCTCACCTCCGTCTTCATCCTGTTCCTGATGTATCTCGGCCTGATCGCGCTCAACCGGGCGCTGGACGATCCGAGCCGCGCCGCGCGTGTCTCGGCAGTGCTCATCCTGGTCGGTTTCGTCAACATTCCGATCATCAAGTTCTCGGTCGACTGGTGGAACACGCTGCATCAGCCGGCAAGCGTTCTGCGTCTCGGCGGCACGGCGATCGATGCGGAGTTCCTTCGTCCCCTGCTTCTGATGGCAGCCGCCTTTACCTGCCTGTTCTTCACTCTGCATCTCGTCGCCATGCGCAACGAGATCCTGCGCCGCCGTGTGGCGAGCCTGCGCCGTCAGGCGGCGCGCGGGGTGGCCGCATGAGTGCGCATCTCGTTTATGTCGCGCTCAGCTATGGCGCGGCGCTGGCCATCGTCGCGGGCCTGATCGCTTGGGTGACGCTCGATGGCCGGGCTCGGCGGCGCGAGCTGCAGGCGCTGGAGGCAGCCGGCATCCGGCGCCGCTCGGCCGGGGCGAAACCGTGAGCAGCGCGCCGATGCCCGACGAAGAGCAGGGCCGCTCCGGTCCGCTCCGCATCCTGCTGGCGCTGCTGCCGCTGGCCGTCTTTGCCGGGCTTGCTGCCCTCTTCTGGAGCCAGCTCAATGCCGGCCATGATGCGAGCGAAATTCCCTCGGCGCTGATCGGCACACGGGCGCCGTCGCTCGCCATGCCGCCGCTCGAGGGCGCGAGCCTGAACGGCGCGCCCCTGCCGGCGCTGAGCGATGCGGCGATCAAGGGCCGGCTGACGCTCGTCAATGTCTGGGCGTCCTGGTGCATTCCCTGCCGCGAGGAAAATCCGATGATCCTCGCTTTGGCCAAGGATCCGCGGCTGACCGTCGTCGGCATCAATTACAAGGACAAGACCGAGAATGCGCTGACCTTCCTGCGCGATCTCGGCAACCCCTTCCAGGCTGTCGGCGTCGATCCGCAGGGCCGCGCCGCGATCGACTGGGGGGTCTACGGCATCCCCGAATCCTATCTCGTCGCCCCCGACGGCACGATCCTTTACAAGCGTGTCGGCCCCTTCGACGAGAAGAGCCTGCGCGAGGGACTGATGCCGGCGATCGAGAAGGCGTCGCGCTGAGCCGACCGGTGCCTACAACGCGCCCTGCCAGGTCTTGATCGCCTCGCTCGGCCAGACCAGCATCAGCACGTTGAGCGTGAGATTGTCGCGGATCAGCCAGCCGGTGAAGATCTCGAAGACGAGTGCGATGACGATGGTCAGCCAGACGGGCAGTCGGGCGGCGGCCAGGAAGCCGAGCGCCATGAAGATCGTGTCCATGGTCGAGTTCAGCACGCTGTCGCCGACATAATTGAGCGAGATCGTGGCGGCGCGGTAGCGCTCGATGATCAGCGGCGAGTTTTCCAGAAGCTCCCAGGCCGCCTCGATCAGGGTGGCGAGCAGCAGCCGCGGGCCGATCGGCCGGCCGGGCAGCACCAGCCGGGCGAGGCCATAGAAGAGAAAGCCGTGGATGATGTGGGAGGGCGTATACCAGTCGGCGAGATGCTGGGAGTTGCCGGGGCTGTTGACCATCGGCTCGAAGAGCTTGACCGTGCCGCAGGTGCAGATCGGCACGCGGCCCATCATCAGCTCGATCGCCGCCTGGGCGATCAGCACACCGAGGCAGGCGGCGGCAAACCAGAGCGTGCGGCGCGAGACGCCGGGTTCGCTGACCGGAATGGTCATGCTTTCTCATCCTCGGGCGCCTTGTCCTCCACCGCGTGGCGCATGATCAGCGGCATCTGCGCCAGGGTGAAGATCAGCGTGATCGGCATCGTCCCCCAGACCTTGAAGGCCACCCAGAAATCATCGGAGAAATTGCGCCAGACCACCTCGTTCATGACAGCAAGGAACAGGAAGAACAGGCCCCAGCGGAAGGTGAGCTTGCGCCATCCCTCCTCGTCCAGCCGGAAGGCGGCGTTGAAGACGGTGCCGAGCAACGCCTTGCCGAACATCAGCCCGACGAGCAGCGTGACGCCGAACAGCGTGTTGACGATGGTCGGCTTCATCTTGATGAAGGTCTCGTTCTGCAGCCAGATCGACAGGCCGCCGAAGATCAGCACGACGATGCCCGAGACGAAGGGCATGACCGGCAGATGGCCGAGCACGAGCTTGGAAAAGAGGAGCGAGAGGACAGTCGCCACCATGAAGAGGCCGGTGGCGACCAGGATCGGCCCGCCGAGGGCGCCGAGCGCGGGAAAGGTCTCGATCAGCCAGGCGCCACGCAGATTGGCGAAAAAGAAGACGAGCAGCGGCCCAAGCTCCAGCGCCATCTTCAGCGCGGGGTGGTGGCGATCTGCGGGGCTGGGCGTGGTGGAGGACATGGGCTTCTTCATCTTCGTCAAGGGGCTGGCTCAGCGCTCATCGAGCGCGACGCCGGCAATGGCGCTGGCAAAATCGCGCGCGTCGAAAGGTTCGAGATCGTCCACCCCTTCGCCGACGCCGATGAAATAGACCGGCAGCTTGTGCTTGGCGGAGATCGCCACCAGAATGCCGCCGCGCGCCGTGCCGTCGAGCTTGGTCATGACCAGCCCGTTGACGCCGGCGACATTGCGGAAAATCTCCACCTGGTTGAGCGCGTTCTGGCCGGTGGTGGCGTCGAGCGTCTGCAGCACGGTGTGCGGTGCATCCGGGTCCAGCTTGCCGAGCACGCGCACGATCTTTTCGAGCTCGGCCATCAGTTCCGTGCGGTTCTGCAGCCGGCCGGCGGTGTCGATGATCAGCACGTCGCTGCCCTTGAGGCGCGCCTGCTCGAAGGCCTCATAGGCCAGCCCCGCCGCATCGGCGCCGAGCTTGGAGGAGACGATGTCCGAGCCGGTGCGCTCGGCCCAGATCTTCAGCTGCTCGATCGCCGCGGCGCGAAACGTGTCTCCGGCGGCGAGCATCACCTTCAGCCCGGCGCCCGAGAGCTTGGCCGCAAGCTTGCCAATCGTCGTCGTCTTGCCGGTGCCGTTGACGCCGACGACGAGGATCACATGCGGCTTGTGATTGAGGTCGAGCTGGAGCGGCTTGGCGACCGGGGTCAGGACCTTGGCGATCTCGCCGGCCATGATGCGGGCCACATCCTCGCCGCTGACATCCTTGCCATAGCGCTCCGAGGCAAGTGTGTCGGTGACGCGAAGCGCGGTCTCCACGCCGAGATCGGCCTGGATCAGCAGATCCTCCAGCTCCTCCAGCGTCTGGTCATCGAGCTTGCGCTTGGTGAAAAGCGCGGCGATCTGGCCGGTCAGTTGCGAGGAAGTGCGGGAGAGGCCCTCGCGCAGACGCTGGAACCAGCTGCGCTTTGGTTCGGCCGTCGCCACGGGTGCGGCCACTACTTCCGTCTGGCCAAGCACGAAGCCGCGCGGCAGGCTGGCGGGGCTTGGGGGCTCCAGGGCCGATGGCGCGGGTGCGGTTGCATCTTGGCTGGTGAGGGGCGCAAGGTCGGAAGCCGGTTCGGCGTCTGCCTCGGCCTCAAGCAGCGAGAGCGGCACGATGCCGAGATCGCCGATCGCCTCGGCGGCAGGGAGCGGCAACGGGCTCTCCTCCTCGACGTCGGCGAGCGTCTCCGCCTCGTCCGGCGAAGGGCCGCCGGCCGTGTCCATCTCTTCGGGCAGGACCGGATCGGGCGCGAACGGCAGGGCGCCGGCCACGCCTGTTTCGGCCGGCGGAGCATCGGCCAGCGGGGCGTCGCCCTCGTGGGTCACGGGTACGACAGGATCGGGCGCGGCCGGTGCGAGGGCCTCCGGCGCCGCGTCCTGCGGCTGGTCGGCGTCGGGCACCTTGTCGAAGGTGAAGACCCGTTTGAGGAAGTCGAAGGCCATTCTCAAATCCTGATACTGTGCAGACCGGTCATGTCAGGCGGCTTTCGCGCCCGCTTCGGCGCCCGCGGCGTCGAGGGTCAGGCTGCGGCCGTCCTGGCCGGTGATCGTGGCGGTCACGAGGCTGCGGGGCTCGAACCCCGGCACCGCCACGCGGGTGAAGTTTTCGGTATGGGCAAAGCCGTTCTGTTCGACGAGCAGGCGCTGGCGCGTGCCGACCATGCGGGCCAAATGCGCCTGCGACAGGGCGCTGCCCACCGCGCGCAGCCGCCGGGCCCGTTCCTTGACCAGGCCGCGATCGAGCTGCGGCATGCGCGCGGCCGGCGTGCCGGGGCGCGGACTATAGGGGAAAACGTGCAGGCTCTCGATGCCGGCTTCCTCGGCAAGCGTCATCGAGCGGGCGAACATCTCGTCCGTCTCGGTTGGGAAGCCGGCGATGAGATCGGCGCCGAAGGCGATGCCGGGGCGTAAGGCACGGGCCTGCGCCACGAAGGCGAGCGCCTCGGCGCGGCTGTGGCGGCGCTTCATCCGCTTGAGGATCAGGTCGTCGCCATGCTGCAGCGAGAGATGCAGATGCGGCATGAAGCGCGGCTCCTCGGCGATGAGATCGAGGAGGTGCTTGTCGGCCTCGATGCCGTCGATCGAGGAGAGCCGCAGCCGCGCCACCTCGGGCACCTGCTTCAAAAGCGTCTTCGCCAGCAGGCCGAGGCTGGGGGTGCCCGGCAGGTCCGCGCCATAGCTGGTTGCGTCCACCCCGGTCAGCACGATCTCGCAATAGCCGCCTTCGACCAGCCGGCGCGCCTGGTCCACCACGGCGCCCATCGGCACCGAGCGGGAATTGCCGCGGCCATAGGGGATGATGCAGAAGGTGCAGCGGTGATCGCAGCCATTCTGCACCTGGATGAAGGCGCGCACATGGCCCTCGATCATGTCGACCATCTGCGGCGCCGTCAGCCGCACGCTCATGATATCGTTGACCTTGAGCTTCTCCTCGCGCGACACGCCGAAATCCGGAAGCGCGCGATAGGCGGCGGGCGTCAGCTTTTCCTCATTGCCGAGAACGGCATCGACCTCCGGCATGGCGGCAAAGCGCTCGCCCTCCGTTTGCGCCGCACAACCGGTCACGATGATCCGCGCCTCCGGCCGCTCGCGCTTCAAGCGTCGGATCGTCTGGCGCGCCTGGCGCACCGCCTCGCCGGTGACCGCGCAGGTGTTGACGAGCACGGCGTCCTGAAGGCCCGCCTCGCCAGCCGCGCGGCGCATGATTTCGGACTCGTAGGTATTGAGCCGGCAACCGAAGGTCACGATCTCGGGCGTGCTCACAGACTCTGCGCCTCTGCAAGGGCGTCCCGCGTGAAAACGCCGGTCGTCGGATCGAGACGGCCGGACCATTCCCATTCGGCCGGGCCGGTCATCACCACATGGTCGTCGCGCTCGCGCCAGTCGATCGACAGGATGCCGGGCGGCGTGGCGCTGGCGACGTGGATCTCGACCTTGCGGCCGCTGCGGCCGGTTCGGGCGGCGGAGACGGCGGCCGCGCAGGCGGCCGAGCCGCAGGCAAGCGTCAGCCCTGCGCCACGCTCCCAGGTGCGGGTGGTCAGCGAATTTGGCGAGGTCACCTGGGCGAGCGTGATATTGGCGCGCTCGGGAAAGATCGGGTGGTTTTCGAGCAGCGGACCGAAGCGGGCGAGGTCATAGGACATGACATCCTGCTTCACCCAGAAGACCGCATGCGGATTGCCCATCGACACGACCGAGGGCGAATGCAGCACCGGCGCGTCGATCGGACCGATCTGCAGTTCGATCCGGCTGGTATCGTGAAATTCTTCCGCGAGCGGAATCCGGTCCCAGGCGAAGATCGGCTTGCCCATGTCGACCGAGATCGTCCCGTCGCCATGTTCCTCGGCGTTCAAGATGCCGGCGATCGTCTGGAAGGTAAAGCTTCGGCGCCCGGTCTCGGCGGCAAGCGCCTGCACCACGCAGCGCGTGCCATTGCCGCAGGCCTGAGCCTTCGACCCGTCGCAGTTCAGGATGTCGATATAGGCATCGGTGCCGTCGAGCTTGGGATCGTGGATCGCCATGATCTGGTCGAAGGCCGTATTGGAATCGGCAGCAAGTGCAATCGCCGCGGCCGGTGTCACGCTGTCGCGTCGGCCGCGCATGTCGACGACCAGGATCTTGTTGCCAAGCCCGTTCATCTTCGCAAATTCGACCGTCGCGTCCATGCCGACCCAGTGTCCCCAATTGCTGACGCCCCATCGAGGGCGCGTGCGGGCTATATGGCGGAAATATGGTCGAATTACCAGTAGCGCCGGCTGGGGCCAAAGCGGCGGCCGCAGCGTCAGCGCACCGTCCGCAGTGCCTTGGGCGACACGCCGTAATCCTCGCGGAAGTGGCGGGCGAAGTGAGAGCGCGAGGCATAGCCGGCCGCTTCCGCAGCCGCAATGCTCGAGGCTCCCGCCGAGAGCGCCTGCGCTGCCGCCGTCAGGCGTTCGGTGCGCAGGATGCTGCGGAAGGGTCGTCCCGCGCCGCTTAGCCGCCGACGGAGCGTCGAGGCGCCAATTCCGAGCTTGCGTGCGAGCCGCTCTACGCTCCAGTCCTCATCCGGCGCGCTGCGGATCAGCCAGGCCACCTGATCGGCGAGCGACATGGAGAAGAGCGGTGCCGCGGCCGGAACGGAACGAAGCACCGTCAGCACCTCGATCAGCCGCACCCGCGCGACGGTCTCCTCGATCGCGGCGCTTGCGATCGCGCGGGCGGCATGGGCGAGCGTGTCGACAAGGTCCGGGGTCAGCGGGATGATGAAGGGATCCTGCGCGACCTGCGCCACCGGCTTCTGGTCAAAGGGGATGAGCGGTGCGATGCCGTCGGGGAGCCGTGCCACTTCCAGGATCAGCGACTCGTAGGCGGCGTTTTCCGCCGGGATGTTGACGACATCCATTTCCACGCCGGCCGGCAGCACGAAGACCGTCCCGGGGAGGAAGAGCGACATCCGATCGCCGATCCACACCTCCTTGCGGCCGCGCAGGAGAATGCCGATCAGCGGCGCCTCGAGGCGGATGGATGCCAATCGCTCGCGATCCAGCGCGCAGTGGGAAAACAGGCTGCCGCCATGGGAGTGGCGCCCCCTCGTGCCCTCGGGTGCCCGGATCGTCCGCAGCCGCTCGACCAGCACCGGGCGCAGGTCGGCCTGCGGCGTATCAACTGTCATTTCGGAGAGAGTTTTCGTGGTCATGACCTGACCATAGCGCAAGCTGCGTTGCCGGAAAAACAGGATGCGAGCGTTTCGGGCTCATTCTCGATCGCGGCGGGCGCGGCCGAGGGCCGAGTTCGCGTCATAAGGCTGTCGGTCAATCCAAGGAGGCCTTTCATGAACCCCATCGTCCGCTCCCTCTTCGCCCTCTCGCTCGTCACCGGACTTGCCGGCAGCGCGTCCGCGCAGACGCCGGCCGCCGATCTCGAACTTTGGCGGCTCGACTGCGGCGAGATCGCCTTTCGCGATCTTTCCTTCTTTTCCGACACCTTCGCCTATGCCGGCGAGAGCCGCGTCCTGACCGACAGCTGCTATCTTATTCGCCATGGCAGCGATTACCTGCTTTGGGATACGGGCCTGCCGACGGCCCTGCTCGGTGCCAAGATCGATCCTGCGGCACCGCTCTCGCCGACGCTCAAAGTCAGCCTGGTCGACCAGCTCGCCCAGATCGGCGTCAAACCGGATCAGATCGGTCGGCTTGGCATCAGCCACAACCATTTCGACCATGTCGGTCAGGCAGCGAGCTTTCCGGCGGCGACCCTGATGATCGGGGCGGCCGACCTTGCCCAGTTCAAGCAGACGCCGCTTCCCTTCGCCGTCGATCCCGCATTCCTGAAGCCCTGGCTGGAGGGGGACTCAAAGGTCGATGCCGTCACGGGCGACCGCGACGTCTTCGGCGATGGCAGCGTGACGATCCTGTCCACCCCCGGCCATACGCCGGGCGAGACCAGCCTGCTGGTCAAGTTGAAGGAGACGGGACCGGTGCTGCTTTCCGGCGATGTCGTGCATTTCGAGGCGCAGCGGGAAAACCGCGGCGTGCCGGCCTTCAATTTCGATCGGGCGCAGTCGCTCGCCTCGATGGAGCGCCTGGACGGCATCGCCAAGAGCCTGAAGGCCACGCTGGTGATCCAGCATGATCCGGATTCGATTGCGCGCCTGCCGGCCTTCCCGGCCAGCGCGAAGTAAGCCCTAGGCCATTGGCACGTCGAAGACCTCACCCGCCCGAAGCGCTGGAAAGCGTTCGGGCGGGATCGCCTTTGCCGCCAGCGCCAGGGCCAGCGCCTGTTCCGGCGCATCGATCGCCTCATTGGTCAGCTGGAAGGTCGCAAAGTGGTGCGCGACGGCATAATCGGCGCGGCAAAGGCCCATGCCTTCCACCGCATCCGCCGGATTCTGGTGCTGGGCCTCCATGAACCAGCGCGGCTCATAGGCGCCGATCGGCAGAATGGCGAGACGGAACCCGCCATGCTTCTCGGCCGCCGCCCGGTAGTTGATGCCCTGGTGAAAGCCGGTGTCGCCGATATGGTAGATGCGCCCGGCCTCGGTTTCGATGACGAAGGCCGCCCAGAGCGCCATGCGCCGATCGCCCGTGCCGCGCGCCGACCAGTGATGCGCCGGTTCGCAATGAAGGACGGCGCCCGCCACCTCGGCCTTGTCACCCCAGTCCATCACGGTGATCCTCGCCTCCGGCGCGGCGCCGCGGATGAACCCATCATTGCCGAGCGGCGTCACGAAATGCGGCCGATGAGCGGCCTGCAAGCGGGTGAGCGTATCGGTGTCGAGATGGTCGTAATGATTGTGGGTGACGATCACGATGTGGATCGGCGGCAGGTCCTGAAAGGCGATGCCGGGGGCGGCCACGCGCTTCGGTCCCGCGAAGGAAACGGGGCTCGCGCGCTGCGACCAGACGGGATCGGTGAGGATGTTGAGGCCGGCGACCTGGATCAAGAGGGTCGCATGCCCGACCATGGTGACTCGCATTTCCTTGCCGGCCAAGGCGGGCTCCGGTTTGGCTGGGGGAACGCGCGGCGCGACGGTGTCCGGCCAGCGCGCCTTGCCGCCGCCGAACTGCCAGCGCAAAAGGTCGAGGAAGCCGCGCGGCTCGATGCCGTTGGGGTTGAAGAAGCGCGTTCCGTCGAAATGGTCGGAAACCGGCCCATGATAATATCGGTTGGCCGCCATGCTGCTCCTCGCCGCCACGCCGCCGCCGAGCGCGGCGAGCGCGCCGACCAGCGACCATTTGAGAAAACGTCTGCGCTTCATCGTCAAACACTGGATCCGGCTGCTGGGTTGCAGCCGACTGACTAAGCACGCCGGCGTCCGCCTGTTCAAGACACATCCGCGTCACGGGCGAAACGGGACGATCAGCCGCGCGGCGCCCGCGGAAGCTTGACTTTCCGGCCTTCATCCTGTTTAAGCCCGCCCATCTGCGACGAGAACGACATGCTCGAGCCGCCGACCGGGACCCGCAAGGTATAAAGAGAGCCCGGAGGTCAACATCCGACAGCGCGATGCGCCCTCGGGTGTGCTCATGCGTTGCGCCTTGCATTCGTCCCCATCGCACCCACGTTTCGGGCACGCCGCTTGAAACGAGAAGGAAGAGCCGATGTTTGAAAGTCTCCAGGACCGCCTTGGGTCGATCCTCAACGGATTGACCGGCCGCGGCGCGCTGTCGGAAGCCGATGTCTCGGCGGCGCTGCGCGAAGTGCGCCGTGCGCTGCTGGAAGCCGACGTGGCGTTGGAAGTGGTGCGCGGATTTACCGACCGGGTGCGAGAGAAGGCGGTCGGCGCGGAAGTGCTGAAATCGATCAAGCCCGGGCAGATGGTCGTCAAGATCGTCCATGACGAGCTGGTCGAGATGCTGGGCGCTACCGGGGTCTCCATCGACCTCAACGCTCCCGCGCCGGTCGTCATCATGATGGTCGGCCTGCAGGGCTCGGGCAAGACCACCACCACTGGCAAGATCGCCAACCGGCTGACGACGCGCGAGAAGAAGAAGGTCCTGATGGCCTCGCTCGACACGCGCCGCCCGGCCGCGCAGGAGCAGCTGCGCCAGCTCGGCGCCCAGACCGGCGTCGACACGCTGCCGATCATCGCCGGCCAGTCGCCGACCGATATCGCCGCGCGCGCCGTCCAGGCCGCCCGCCTCGGCGGCCACGACGTCGTCATCCTCGACACTGCCGGCCGCACCCATATCGACGAGCCGCTGATGCTCGAGATGGCGGAGATCAAGCGGAAGTCCAATCCGCATGAGATCCTGCTGGTCGCCGATGCGCTGACCGGCCAGGACGCCGTCAATCTCGCCCGCAATTTCGACGAGCGCGTCGGCATTACCGGTCTTGTCCTCACCCGCATGGATGGCGACGGCCGCGGCGGCGCGGCGCTTTCGATGCGCGCCGTCACCGGCAAGCCGATCAAGCTGATCGGCGTCGGCGAGAAGATGTCGGAGCTCGACGAGTTCCATCCGCGCCGCGTTGCCGATCGCATTCTCGGCATGGGCGATATCGTCAGCCTCGTCGAGAAGGCCGCCGAGAACATCGACGCGGAGAAGGCGGCGGCCATGGCCGCCAAGATGAAGTCGGGCAAGTTCGACCTGAACGACCTCGCCGACCAGCTGAAGCAGATGCAGAAAATGGGCGGCATGGGCGGCATCATGGGCTTGATGCCCGGCATGTCGGGCATGAAGGACAAGCTGGCGGCCGCCGGCATGGACGACCGGATGTTCAAGCGCCAGCTCGCCATCATCTCCTCGATGACGAAGGCGGAGCGCACCAATCCCGACCTTCTCAAGCATTCCCGCAAGAAGCGCATCGCCGCCGGCTCCGGCACGGATGCCGCCGATATCAACAAGCTGCTCAAGATGCACCGCCAGATGGCCGACATGATGAAGGCCATGGGCGGCAAGAAGGGCGGCGGCATGATGAAGCAGATGATGGGCGGCCTTGCTGGCAAGATGGGGCTCGGCGGCATGGGTGGAATGGGCGGCATGCCCGATCTCTCCAAGATGGACCCGAAGGAGCTTGAAGCGCTGGCCCGCCAGGCGGAAGCCTCCGGGCTCGGCAAGGGGCTTCCTGGCGGAATGGGCGGGCTGCCGGGCCTAGGCGGTCCGAAGCTGCCCGGGCTTGGGGGCCTGCCCGGTCTCCCGGGCTTGCCGAAGAAGAAGTGAGCGTTCACGCCATGATCGAACCCGCCGTCAAGGCCGAGCTGTCCGGCTATCGCCAATCGATCGACAATATCGATGCGGCGCTCGTCCATATGCTGGCCGAGCGCTTCCGCTGCACCAAGGCCGTCGGCGTGCTGAAGGCCAAGCATGACCTGCCCCCGGCCGATCCGGCGCGGGAAGAATTCCAGATCGACCGCCTGCGCCGGCTGGCGAAGGACGCCAATCTGGATCCGGATTTTGCCGAGAAGTTCCTGAACTTCATCATCAAGGAAGTGATCCGGCACCACGAAGACATCGCCGCCGATCTGAAAGATTGACGGCATCGACACCTGAAACTCAGGCCGCACTCGCGCGGCACGCCAAGCATTCAAAGGAGTTATGACATGGCACTGAAAATTCGTCTCGCCCGCGGCGGTTCCAAGAAGCGCCCCTTCTACCAGATCGTCATCGCCGACGCCCGCTCGCCGCGCGACGGCCGTTTCCTGGAAAAGGTTGGTTCCTGGAACCCGATGCTGCCGAAGGAAGACGCCAAGCGCGTCGAGCTCAACAATGAGCGCATCCAGCATTGGCTCGCCAACGGCGCCATGCCGACCGACCGCGTCCTGCGCTTCCTGAACGAAGCCGGCATCGCTCAGCGCGAAGCCCGCAGCAACCCGATCAAGGCCAAGCCGGGCAAGAAGGCCCAGGAACGCGCCGCCGAGGCCCGCCAGAAGGCCGAAGACGCCGCTGCCGCTGCTGCCGAATAAGCTGCGCTTGGTCGAAAGATAGGTCGTCCTAATTGAGAACCTATCTGGCAGACTCGTAGGCGGGTATCATGCAGCCCTCGCATTCGTGCGGGGGCTGTTTCTTTATCGGGCCGGCCAAGGTCCGTGATGCTCGTCGACGGTGCAATACCCGCTCAGTCTGCGAACCGGAATTCCGTTGACCCTTTATCTTGATATCAGGCAAGAGAGACTGCATACCCGCGGGACCATGCACGGATCGCTGGGCTCAAGAACTTTCTGATCGAGTCCGCCATGAAGCGCCTCGCGCCCGAACTTCTCTGGCATACGGATATCAAGCGCCATGTCGGCTGGCCCTCTTAAGCTCAAGAACCCCGTCCTCATGGGCACCATCGGCGCAGCGCAGGGTTTGCGCGGCGAGGTGCGCGTGAAGAGTTTTGCTGCCGAGCCGGAGGCTATCGGGGATTACGGCCATCTGCATGCCGAAGACGGCCGGGTCTTCGAGGTGCTGGAGGTGCGCAGCGCCAAGTCGGTGATCATCGTGCGCTTCCGCGGCATCAACGACCGGACGGCGGCTGAGGCGCTGAATGGGCTCGACCTGTTCATCGAGCGGGAGAATCTGCCGGACGACGATCTCGACGAGGACGAATTCTTCTATGCCGATCTCGAAGGGCTCGAGGCGCTGGACGGCGCTGGCAAGAGCTATGGCACGGTCACCGGCGTGTTCGACTTCGGTGCCGGTGATCTTCTGGAGCTGAAAGGCCCGGGCCGCAGGCCCGTGCTGATCCCCTTCACCGAATGGTCGGTGCTGGAGATCGATCTCGAAGCCGGCACCTTGCTCGTCGATCCCCTGGCCGCAGGCCTGGTGGATGACAAGGAGGAAAGCCCCTTTGGCGCAAACGGCCCGAGTGCCAAGGGCGGCAAGCCGGGCAAGCGGCCGAAGCCGGACCAGAACTGAGATGGCTGCCGATTCCGTCGGTATCCCGGGCTTTCGCGCCACGGTTCTGACCCTCTATCCGGAAATGTTCCCCGGCCATCTCGGCCATTCGCTGGCCGGCAAGGCACTCGCGCGGGGCGATTGGTCGCTCGATGCCTTGCAGATCCGTGACTTTGCCGAGGATCGCCATCGCACGGTCGACGACACGCCGGCGGGCGGCGGGGCCGGTATGGTGCTCCGTCCGGATGTGCTGGCCCGGGCGATCGACCATGTGGCGACCGACGACACCCGTCCCCGCCTGCTCATGAGCCCGCGCGGCCGGCCCTTGACCCAGGCGCGCGTGCGCGCACTCAGCGCCGGGCCGGGCGTCGTCATTGTCTGCGGCCGGTTCGAAGGCGTGGACCAGCGGGTCATCGACGCGCGTGATCTCGAGGAAGTCTCGATCGGCGATTACATCCTCTCCGGCGGGGAGCCGGCGGCGCTGACGCTGCTCGATGCAGTCGTGCGCATCCTGCCGGGGGTGATGGGCAATGCACTCTCGGGCGTGCATGAGAGCTTCGAGGGCGGCCTGCTCGAACATCCGCATTACACGCGGCCGCAGAGCTTCGAGGGCCGCGAGATCCCCACCGTGCTCACCTCTGGCCATCATGGGGCGATCGAGGCCTGGCGGCGGAGCGAGGCCGAGCGGCTGACGGCGGAAAGGCGCCCGGACCTGCTCTCGTCTCAGCCGGTCACGAAGTAATAGAAGGCGAGCAGCAGCCCGACCGAGACAACGAAGGCGCGGATGATGGCGGAGGGGACGCGGCGCGCCAGCCAGACGCCGCTATAGCCGCCAAGTGCGCCACCCGGGATCATCACCGCCGCCTCCGCCCAGCCCACCACGCCGCCGAGCGAGAAGACCAGGATGGCGATGAAGGCGATGACCACGGCCAACAGGTTCTTGATCGCATTCATGCGGTGATAGCCGCCGCCGACAGTAAGGCCGAGCACCGCAAGCATCATGATGCCCATGCCCGCGCCGAAGAAGCCACCATAGATGGCCACCACGAACTGCGCCGCCATGCCGGCAAGGGTGAGCGGTGCGTCGTGGGCCTGCGCCTTGGGCTTCAGCAGCGGTCCGGCGGCGAAGAGCACGGTGGCGCCGAGCAGCAGCCAGGGCACCATGGCGCGGAAGGACGGGTTGGAGAGCGAGAGCAGCGTCAACGCGCCGAGGAGGCCGCCCGCCAGCGAGAGGAGGCCGAGCAGGGTGGCGATCCGCGTCTCCGCCGCGAGTTCACGCCGATAGGCAAGCGCCGAGGTGACATAGCCCGGAAATTGCACGATGGACGAGGTGGCATTGGCAACGATCGGCGGCAGGCCGGCAAGCGTCATGGCCCCGAAGGTCAGGAAGGTGCCGCCACCGGCCACGGCATTGACCGCGCTCGACAGGAAGCCTGCGAGGAAAAGAAGTACCGCCGTCGTGATGCTCATTGCCGAGAAGATCCCAAAGCCCGCCTCGTTCCCGTGGTACCGGCGGAGCGCGGAAAGGCAAGAGGAAAGACGTCACGCACCATCGAGCGGACACGCATTTCCAGGCGTCGTGTCCGGCTTACCGTCAGGACGTCGTGCACCGCAGGAGCACAACAGCGTCCGTGGCTTAGAGACCAGCCTGAAGCGGATGGGCCGAAGTCTTCCGCACGGCGCCGTGTGCCGGCTCCCGCGAGGCGGAGGACCCGAACGCCGCATCGCCATCCGCGGCAAGCTCGGTCACCGTGTGATGCTCGAGCGCCCGGGTCACCTCGACCGGGTCGCCGTCGAGCGCCTCCGGCGGAATGAGGTTGCCGATGGTGAACTCGAAGGCGTTGCCCTTCTTGTTCAGGAGTTCGTGGAAGACGGTCATGTCACGCAATTCCGTCGACCACTGGGCGAGCCAGTAGAAGAGGCCGGAATTGCGGGCCGTCATATGCACCGGCAGGACCGGCAGATTGTATTTTCGGGCAAAGCCGACGGCCGAGGTCTTCCAGGGCCGCTCGTTCAGGCGGCCATCCGCCCAGTAGGCGATGCGGCCGGAGGGAAAGAGAATGGTCGCCTTGCCCTCCGAGATCGCATGATTGGTCAATTTCAGCGTCTCGCGCGCCTTCAGCTTGCTCTTGTGTTCCTCGCGCCATTCGACGGGGATGATCATGTCGACGAAGCGGGGATTGACGCGGATCGCATCACGATTGGCAAAAACCATCATATCCGGCCGGCGCGTCTTCAGAAGGTCGAACATCGCCACGCCATCGGCAATGCCTGTCGGATGGTTGGAGACGAGCAGAAAGCCGCCGCTTTTTGGAATCCGCTCTTCATGGCGAACGCGGATATCGAGCGAAAGCGTCTCGCTGAGATATTGGAAGGCCTGGAAGCAGGGAAGCTGCGCCACCGTATCGGCGAATTCGATCGCCTTGCGGTAGTTCAGGATCGAGTAAAGCACGGGGCGCATGATCGGCCAAAGCGGATGGCCGACAATGCGCTGGCCGCGCTCGGCGATTAGCGTGTCGACGATATGGCCCGGCTGGCCATGGGAAAGAAGGGAGACCGCCTCTGCGAATTGTGTCAAACCGCCTGCCGAGCCGCGTCTTGCCATCTTCGTCCCACCGTCCAGACATCATAAGCTATTGCAGTTCAATATGATCGAAGGATGACGATTTCCAAGGGCGTTAGCGAAATGACAAGGCATCCCCGGCAATTTGTGCACTCTGCAGCGGAAGGACGAGAGCGGTGAACGAACTTCTGGTGATTGCCGACCCGGCCCTTTTGGCGGAGCGCCAACATTGGCTGACAGCGCTCGCGACGGAACGGCGTCTTTCGGACAAGACCATCGAAGCCTACGAGCGTGATTCGCGCCAGTTCCTGACCTTTCTCACCCAGCATTTGGCCGGCCCGGCCCGGCTCAGCGACATCCGCACCTTGCGGCCCGCCGATTTCCGCGGCTTTCTGGCAGCACGCCGGCGGGACGGTGCCGGCGCCCGTACGCTCGGTCGCGGCCTTGCCGGTTTGCGCTCCTTCTTGCGCCATCTGGAGCGGCACGGCCTGGTCAATGCGGCCGGGGCCGCTGCCGTCCGCTCGCCCAAGCAGCCGAAGAGCCTACCGAAACCCTTGACCGACCGCGACGCGCTGGCCGTGGTCGATGGCGATGCGCAGCTGGCCGAGGAGCCCTGGGTCGCCGCCCGCAATGCCGCGGTGCTGACCCTGCTCTACGGTTGCGGCCTGCGCATCTCGGAGGCGCTCGCCGTGACTCCGGAGGATATGGCCGGTGATCCGACGGCGCTGCGCGTCACCGGCAAGGGAAACAAGACCCGGATCGTGCCGCTGATCGAGCCGGCGCGGGCCGCGGTCCGCACCTATCAGGCGCTCTGCCCCTATGTTATCGAGGCGAGCGCGCCGCTCTTTCGCGGTGCCAAGGGCGGGGTCCTGCAGCCGGCCATCATCCAGCGCGAGATGCAGCGGCTGCGCGGTGCGCTTGGCCTGCCCGATTCGGCGACGCCGCATGCCCTGCGCCACTCCTTTGCCACTCATCTGCTGGCAGGCGGCGGCGACCTCAGAACCATCCAGGAACTGCTCGGCCATGCCAGCCTTTCGACCACCCAGGTCTATACCGGCGTCGACGCTGCCCGCCTCCTGGACATCTACGACCGCGCCCACCCACGCGCATGAGGCTTTCGCCTGCTCGCGATCTGTTAACCATCCACCTTAATGTCCCGGTGAAGTCGCGCCTCTAGGGTACTCCGCGCCCATGCCGGAGGACCGATGTCCGAAATTGCTCAGCTTCGCCTGCCCGCCCCGCCCTCATTGATCGACCGGCTGGCAAGGCTTGTCCTCGGCCTCGCGGCACTCCTGCCCCTGGTCCTTCTCGGCCTGCTATCGGCCGCCCTCCTCTCCGCCAGCCTGGCACGTGCCGAAGAGGCCGGCGCCTGCGCCGGGGAAAACCTGCTGACACGCTGGCAGACCAGCGCGCCGGAAAAGCGTGCCGCGCTTGATCGCGAGGCCGCGAAGATCGTCAACGGCGAGGGGCTGTTGTGGCGAATCGACAAGCCGGGCGTCGCGCCATCCTATCTGCTCGGCACCATGCATGTCACCGATCCGCGCGTGCTCGCCATGCCGAAAGGGGCGGCCGAAGCCTATGACAAGGCGGGAACGATCATCGTCGAGTCGGATGAGATCGCCGACGAAACCAAGGCTTCCGCCGCCATGCTCTCGCGACCGGATCTCTCCATGTTCACGGATGGCAAGAGCCTCGACGATTTCCTTAGCGCTGACGACAAGGCAACTCTGGAAGCGGGGCTCAAGGCGCGCGGCGTGCCGCTTGGCCTGGTCGCGCGGATGAAGCCATGGATGATCGCCGGCTTCGTTGCGCTTCCGGCTTGCGAGATGCGCCGCAAGCAGGAGGGCGCCACCTTCCTCGACCAGACGCTCGCCAAGCGGGCGCTTGCCGAGGGCAAACGGCTGAAGGGGCTGGAAACGCTGGTCGAGCAGCTGGAGGCAATCAACGCCCTGCCGATCTCCTTCCATGTCGCCTCGCTGGTCGAGACGATCAAGCTCGGCAGCCTGGCGGATGACGTGATGACCACGACCACCGATCTCTATCTTCAGGGGCGCACCGGTGCAGTCATGCCGCTGATGAACCAGGTCGCGCTGGATCAGGGCCAGGACGATACCGCCGATTCGGTTGCCTTCGAACAGCGCATCGTCACCGATCGCAACCATGTCATGGCCAGCCGCGCGGCACCGATCCTCAACGAAGGCAACGCCTTCATGGCCATCGGCGCCCTGCATCTGCCGGGCGAGGAGGGCGTGGTGGAGCTTTTGCGGAAGGAAGGGTTTTCGGTGACAAGGGTGCGTTAACGAGCTGCCGCTCCGCTTGCCTCAAAAGACCCGCGCGACAGCAAATCCCCTCTAGCCTCCCGGCCATCTCACCCATGAGGCGGGAGAAAAGGTGGGGCACGCGATCGAGCCCCCTTTGCCACGCCTGACAACCGAAATTCATAGTTTTGGCTGATCGCTAGAACGGGCCGGAATAGACAAGCGGCCAGCCTCGCGGTCTCCCCCTTGTGGGGGAGATGGCCGGCAGGCCAGAGGGGGTCTTCTTGCGGTAGACCTGTACCCCGAATGACAGAAGGGCCGCCCCACTGGAGCAGCCCTTCGAAATTTCTCCCGTCGCGTAAGCCTTACGGCGTCAGCTCTGCCTTCTTCTGGGTGGCGGGGAAGGCCGGGTCGCTCTTCTTGCCGCGCAAGAGGTCGAGCGCGTAGTTGAGCTGGATGTCGTCCTTGGCTTCCGGCGGGACATAGGCGACGGAACCCGAGCCTTCTTCGGTCTCGTTCTGGCCCTGGATATGGCCGCGCAGGCTGGATTCGCTGGTCGATTCCACCTTGCCGAGCAGTTCCGGCGGCAGCGGCTGTTCGACCTTGATGTCCGGCGTGATGCCGGTGCCTTGGATCGACTTGCCGGACGGCGTGTAATAGAGCGCCGTCGTCAGACGCAGCGCGCCGGCTTCGCCGAGCGGGATGATCGTCTGGACGGAGCCCTTGCCGAAGGACCGGGTGCCGAGCACCGTGGCGCGCTTGAGATCCTGCAGGGCGCCGGCGACGATTTCCGAGGCCGAGGCGGAGCCGCCATTGACAAGCACGATGACAGGCTTGCCATCGGTCAGATCGCCGGGGGTGGCGTTGAAGCGGCGGGTCTCGTCGGCATTGCGGCCGCGGGTGGAGACCACCTCGCCCTGCTGCAGGAAGGCGTCGGAGACATTGATCGCCTGGTCGAGCAGGCCGCCCGGATTAAGGCGCAGGTCGAGAACATAGCCCTTCAGCTTGTCGGCCGGCACCTCAGCCTTGATCTTCTCGATGCCGTTCTTCAGGTCGTCGAAGGTTTTCTCGGTGAAGGAGATGACACGCAGATAGCCGACATCCCCCTCGGTGCGGAACTTGACGGCACGGACAGCAATGATGTCGCGCACGATCGTCAGCTCGATCGGCTTCTCGGCGCCCTTGCGCAACAGCGTCAGCTTGATGGGCTTGCCGACCGCGCCGCGCATCTTGTCGACCGCTTCTTCGAGTTTCAGGCCGCGCACGTCCTGGCCGTCGATCTTGGAAATGTAATCGCCGGCCAGCACGCCAGCGCGGGCAGCAGGCGTATCGTCGATCGGGCTCGTCACCTTGACGAGGTCGTTCTCCATCGTCACCTCGATGCCGAGGCCGCCGAATTCACCCTTGGTCTGGGTGCGCATATCCTCGGCATCGGTCGCATTCATGTAGCTCGAATGCGGGTCGAGCGAGGAGAGCATGCCGTTGATCGCATTCTCGATCAGCTTGTCGTCCTGCGGGGGCGTCACATATTGGGCGCGGACGCGCTCGAAGACGTCGCCAAAGATCGACAACTCACGATAGGTCGACGGATTGGCGGCGACGGCCGGCACGGCAGCGGTGTAGACGACGGACATAGCGGTCGCCCCCAGCAATGCCCCGACCAGAACAAGTGAAGCCCTACGAATCATTTCGTACCTTTCCGGTGTCTGATGCGGTCCACCAGGGTCGGGAATCGACCGGTTTACCGTCTTTTCTAAATTCAATGTAAAGCGTCGGCCGATCGGTTTCCAGCGCCAATGCAGCCGCACTCGCCACTCTCTTCGCCCCCATGGCGCCCAACGGTTCGCCGGCCACGACGAATTGTCCCTGCTGGACGCTGACCTCGCTCATGCCAGACAAAACAACATGATAGCCGTTGCCAGGGTTGAGAATGACCATTTGTCCATAGCTGCGGAATGCCCCTGCGAAGACGATCCATCCATCCGCCGGCGCGGTGACCAGGGCACCGGCATCTGTGCCGAGCATCATGCCCTGAAGAGAATGCCCCGTGCCGTCCTCATCGCCGAATCGGGCGAGCACCGACCCGGCGGCGGGAAGCGATAGCTTCTTCTGCAGGTCTGAAAAGGCATATGCCGGGGCAATGCGGTTTTTGTCGGGCACCGCCTGTTCGGCCAGTTGCCGCGCCGCCTCTCGCTCGGCCTCCGACATGCGCTGCCGTTCGGCCTCTTCCGCGCGGGCTGCCTCCGCCGCAGCTCGCACCGAACCGATCTGCAGCTCCAGGCTGCCGATCAGGCCCTGGAGGCTGGTCGCCTGTCCGGCAAGTTGTTCGGCCTTGCGGCGCTCGGCGAGCAGCGCCTCGGCATTCTCGCCCTTCAGCTTGTCCTTCTCGGCCATCAGGAGCCGCATGCGCTGCTCTTCTTCCAGCCGACCGGCCATGGCGGTGCCGAGCGCCTGTTTCTCGTCGGTGATGTCGCGGCTGAGATCGGCCAGTGCCTGAAGGTCAACGGCGAGCTTGTGGGTTTCCTGGCGAATGCCGGGCACGACGGCACCGAGCAGGATGGCGCTGCGCACCGAGGCCAGCGCATCGTCGGGCGTCACGAGAAGCGCCGGCGGCGGGTTGCGTCCCATGCGCTGCAATGCAGCCAGAACCTCGGCCAGCACCCCACGTCGGGTGCGCAGCGAGGCATGGACGGCATCCTGCTGCGCGCGCAGCGCCGTCAACCGCTGCTCGCCATCGGAAATCTTCTGTTCCAGCGCCTTGCGCTTGTCCGCCGAGTCGATCAGCGCGGCGCGCAGCTCGCTATTGGTCTTGTCGATCTCGGCGATCTCGGTTTCCAGCGCCTGAGCGCGATCCTGCGACAAGGTGATGGTGCGCGACAGCGCATCGAGCTCGATGCGCGTATTGTCCCGCTGCTGCTGCAGGCGGGCGGCTGGATCGGAGGGGGTGGCCGCCGGGGCGGCAGGCGTCGGGCCGGCAGAGTCCTGCGCCAGCGCCGGCTTTCCGAGGGACATGGCGGACCAGCCGATGGAGATTAAAGCCAGGCTGCTCGCGAGAACCAGGCTTCGCCGCAGCGAGCGCAAGCTCAAGGGTTGGCGGTCCTTCGCCATCCCCCGCTCACCTGCGCGCGCAACCAACATCCTCATCCCGCTCTTCTACCGCCGCACCCCTTGTCCAAGGCTTAAGTCTATTTCCGGCGGCGGCCGGTTTCCATCGATGTCGCCACAATTGCGGCGGCGGCGTGGCCGGCGTGGCGAGAATGACGAAAGCGTGACTTCGGGTTTCGTTCAGACGCGGTGGTAGGGATGGCCGGAGAGGATGGTCACGGCACGGTAGAGCTGTTCGGCGATCAGGATCCGTACCAGCTGATGCGGCCAGGTCAGCCGGCCGAGGCAGAGCACGGCGTCTGCCCGGGCGTGCAAGGCGGGATCGAGCCCATCCGCCCCGCCGATCGCCACCATCACCTCGCGCTTGCCGCCATCGCGCCAGCCGCCGAGGAGATCGGCGAAGGCGGGCGAATCCAGATGCTTGCCCCGCTCGTCGAGAAGCAGGAGCGCGGTCGCCTCGCCCATTGCCTTGTCGAGCAGCGCCGCCTCTTCCCGCTTGCGGCTGTCGCTGGATGAAGCGCGGCTCTCGTTCACCTCGATCAGGCGGCCAAATTCCAGCCCGATCGCCGGCCCAGCCTTGGCGAAGCGGTCGAGATAGCGCGCCGCAAGCTCCTTTTCCGGGCCAGCCTTCAGCCGCCCGACGGCAAAGAGGGAAAGTTTCATGGCTGCACCTCGGTTGAGGACGCACCGGCGCGTCATGCCAAGAGCCTGTCCGCACCCACTCTTGCGCTGCAGATCCGCCAGAGGGCGGCACCTGTGAAGCGAAGTTGACGGTCGCGCTCCCGCGTCGGCGTTGTTTCACCCGCTTCACTATCGACTCGCACGTGGCGCGCGCTGGATGTGAAGGGTCTGATGGCGCAAGGAGATGTTATCGACTCCTGACGCCCGTCAGAGCCGCGCAGAGCGTCCTCAAGGGGACATGCGCCAGATTAGTGGCGCGTTCCGTCTTCCATATCCGGCGCGGCCCACATCTTTTCGATGTTGTAGAACTCGCGAATTTCCGGCCGGAAGACGTGGATGATGATATCGCCGCTGTCGATCAGCACCCAATCGGCCGCTTCCAGCCCCTCGACGCGGGCATTGCCATAGCCTTCGTCCTTGAGGTCGGAAACGAGATGATCGGTGATCGCCGCGACATGACGGTTCGAGCGCCCGGACACGACCACCATGTAGTCGCCCAGCGCCGATTTTCCGGCAATGTCGATCGTGACGATATCTTCTGCCTTCGAGTCCTCGAGGCTGTCGAGGACCAATTGAAGGACGCGGGACGCAGCGTCGTCGCTACGGTCCGTGCCTTTCGGGAAGATGCGTGTAACATTTCCCTTGGCGTGGAGTGTTGTCAGAGTTTTCCCTTTCCAAGATCGGACAACCAGGGGCCATGGAAGAGCATGGACCCAAAGACAATGTAGGCATCAGGGCGTTAAGGTTTCAAGACGTTGATCGAAATCTTCGCAAGCCATGCACAAGCCTTGGCTGCAGGCGGCCTCTAACGTCGGCGGGCTGTCCGCAGGGCCGTCGAGCTCAAGGCGGAACGCGGACCGTGGATGAAGGTCCAGGCGGGCGCCTTGCGGCTGGCAAGCGCCCGGGCATGGTCCTCGTCGACGCGCGCATAGTCGAAGGTCTTCGCCATCTTGGAGGAGAGATAGGCAAGCGTTGCGCCCGGCCGGTCGATGACCGCGATCGGGAAGGTGCAGGCGATATGCTGCCAGCGCTGCCAGCGATGGAAGTCGCGCAGATTGTCAGCGCCCATGATCCAGACGAACCGGATCGCCGGATTGCGGGCCTTGATTCGGTCGAGCGTCTGCGCCGTATAGCTCTGGCCGAGCGATGCCTCGAAGGCGGTCACGCGGATGCGGGGGCCCGGCGCGATCGCCTCGCTGAGCGCGATCCGTTCGGCGAGCGGCGCCAGCTCGCGACGGCTCTTCAAGGGATTGCCGGGAGTGACTATCCACCAGAGCTGGTCGAGGCCGAGGCGCTGGAGTGCGAGGTCCGCCACCAGCGCATGACCGAGATGGGGCGGGTTGAAAGAGCCGCCGAACAGCCCCACCCGCATGCCGGGCTCCACATGCGGCATTCTCAGGTACTGTGCCGCGACGCCCTCTGTGAGATCCACCGTTACGGCCGGACCTGGCCGGTGCCGCGGACGCGGTAGTTGAAGGAGGTCAGCTGCTCGACGCCGACCGGTCCCCGCGCATGCATCTTGCCTGTGGCAATCCCGATCTCCCCGCCCATGCCGAACTCGCCGCCATCGGCGAACTGCGTCGAGGCATTGTGCAGAAGGATGGCCGAGTCGATCTCGGTGAAGAAGCGCGCGACCGCCGCCTCGTCCTCGGCAATGATCGCCTCGGTATGGGCCGAGGACCAGCGGGAGATATGGGCGATGGCGCCGGAAATGCCATCGACCAGGGTGACGGCGATAATGGCGTCCAGATATTCGGTCGCCCAGTCCTCTTCGGTCGCGGCGATCAGACCGGGTACGATGGCCCGCACATCCTCGGACGCCCGCACCTCGCAGCCTGCACCGATCAGCGCCGCGATCAGCGGGGTGACCAGACGGCCGGCATCGTTGCGGTCGATCAACAGGGTCTCGGCCGAGCCGCAGACGCCGGTGCGCCGCATCTTGGCGTTGACGACGACCTTGATCGCCATGTCGAGATCGGCGGAGGCGTCGACATAGACATGGCAGAGACCTTCCAGATGCGCGAAGACCGGTACGCGTGCTTCCGCCTGCACGCGGGCAACAAGGCTCTTGCCGCCGCGCGGCACGATGACGTCGATCGCGCCATTGAGGCCGCTCAGCATGGCACCGACGGCACCGCGATCGGCAACCGGCACCATCTGAATCGCATGGTCCGGCAAGCCGGCGGCGCGCAGGCCCTCGACCAGGCAGGCATGGATCGCGCGGGACGAATTCAGACTGTCGGACCCGCCGCGCAGAATTACGGCATTGCCGGCCTTGAGGCAGAGCGCGCCGGCATCGGCGGTGACATTCGGCCGGCTCTCATAGATCACGCCGATGACGCCGAGCGGCGTGCGCACGCGCTCGATCTTCAGCCCGTTCGGCCGCTCCCAGGCGGCAATGACGGTGCCGACCGGATCCGGCAGGCCTGCAATTTCCTCGATCGCTCTCGCCATGTCGGCGACCCGCGCCTCCGTCAGCGTCAGCCGGTCGAGAAAGGAACTGGCCACACCGGTTTCCCGCGCCGCCTCGAGATCGAGCGCATTGGCGGCGAGGATCTCGGCCTTGCGGGCGAGAATGGCCGCGGCCATGGCGCGCAGGGCCTGTTCCTTCTGTGCCGGCGCGGCCACGGCGAGCGGACGGGCCGCCTCGCGCGCCTGGCGGCCGATCGTGGTCATCAGCTCCTGGATTTCTTTCTTGCGCGCATCCTCAAGCATGGGCGTCGCTCCTCTCCGTCTCCCCTGCCGACGCGGGGCCGGCGCTTGCCGCACCCCCGGTCAGAACCATATCGCCCCGATGCACCATGGCGGAGCGGCCTGCATAGCCGAGAATGGCGGCGATCTCCGCCGATTTCCGCCCCGCGATCTGGCGTGCCTCGTCCGCATCATAACAGGCGAGGCCCCGGGCGATCTCGCGGCCCGCGGCGCCGATGATCGCGATCGTATCCCCCCGGCTGAACGAACCGGTCACCTCCCGCACGCCGGCCGGCAGCAGGCTCTTGCCCGAGCGCAGCGCGGTCTCAGCGCCGGGATCGATCCGCACGCTGCCCGCCGGCAGGAGCTGTCCCGCGATCCAGGTCTTGCGGGCCGTCACCGGCATGGCCGAGGGCGCAAACCAGGAGAAGCGCGCCCCCTCGCCGATCGCTTTCAGCGGATGCAGGCGCTTGCCCGATGCGATGATCATGGCGCAGCCGGCGCCGGTGGCGATCTTTCCGGCATCGATCTTGGTGCGCATGCCGCCGCGCGAAAGCTCTGAGGCAGCACCCCCCGCCATGGCCTCGATCTCCGGCGTGATAGCTGGGATGGTCGGCAGGAACTGCGCCTCAGGGTCGAGATGGGGCGGTGCTGTGTAGAGACCGTCGATATCGGAGAGCAGAACGAGCAGGTCGGCGCCGGTCATGGTGGCGACGCGGGCCGCCAGCCGGTCATTATCGCCATAACGGATTTCGCTGGTCGCCACCGTATCGTTTTCGTTGATGATCGGGATGGCGCCCATCTTCATCAACTGGCTGATGGTGGCGCGCGCATTGAGATAGCGGCGCCGCTCCTCCGTATCGCCCAGCGTCAGGAGGATCTGGCCGGCGACGATCCCGTCGCGCGACAGGCTTTCCGACCAGGCGCGGGCAAGGGATATCTGTCCGACAGCCGCGGCCGCCTGGCTTTCCTCGAGCTTCAGCACTCCCGCCGGCAGTTTCAGCACCGTCCGACCGAGCGCGATGGCGCCGGAGGAAACGACGAGCACCTCGACGCCCGCGGCTTTGAGCGCCGCAATATCGGCGCAGACCGCATCGAGCCAGTCGGCCTTCAGCCCGGAGGCGCGATCGACCAGGAGCGCCGAGCCGATCTTGACGACGACGCGCTTGTGCTTGTCCAGCGCCTTCAGGCCACGGCCGGTGCTCATCGGGCGTCGTCTCCCTCCGCTCGGGCGGTGACGATGATATCGCGCAGGGCCCTCAGAACCTCGGTCATGCCCGTGCCGACAACGGCGGAGATGGCGAGCGGCGTGCTGCCGCTCGCCTTTTTGAGCGCCTTGAGCTTGGCCTTCAGCGTGTCGGGATCGAGCGTATCGATCTGCGAGAGCGCGACGATCTCGGTCTTGTCGATGAGCTCGCCGCCATAGGCCTCGAGCTCGGTCTTGACCGTGCGGTAGGCCTTGGCGACATCCTCCTCCTGGGCGGAGACGAGATGCAGCAGCACGCGCGTGCGCTCGACATGGCCGAGGAACCGGTCGCCGAGCCCGGTGCCCTCATGCGCGCCTTCGATCAGCCCGGGAATATCCGCCAGGATAAATTCACGCCCGTCGATGGTGGCGACGCCGAGATTGGGATGCAGCGTCGTGAAGGGATAGTTGGCGATCTTCGGCCGGGCGCGGGTGCAGGTGGCGAGGAAGGTGGACTTGCCGGCATTGGGAAGGCCGACGAGACCGGCATCGGCGATCAGCTTCAGCCGCAGCCAGATGGTCTTTTCCTCGCCTTCGAGGCCCGGATTGGCCCAGCTCGGCGCCTGATTGGTCGAGGACTTGAAATGGGCATTGCCGAAGCCGCCATTGCCGCCGGCGGCGAGCCGGAACCTCTGGCCCTCGGCGATCATGTCGACGATCAGGGTTTCCTGGTCTTCTTCGAAGATCTGCGTGCCGACCGGCACCTTCAGGGTCACATCGCCGCCGCCCGCGCCGGTGCGGTTGCGGCCCATGCCGTGAATGCCGGTGCCGGCCTTGAAATGCTGCTGGAAGCGGAAGTCGATCAGCGTGTTCAGCCCGTTGACGGCCTCGACCCAGACATCGCCGCCGCGGCCGCCATCGCCGCCATCGGGCCCGCCGAACTCGATGAACTTCTCGCGCCGGAAGGACACCGCGCCGGCGCCCCCGTCGCCGGAGCGGATATAGACCTTGGCCTCATCGAGAAATTTCATCGTCCTGCCGTCTGTCGTTGTCGCCTTTGCCGGATATGCGTCCTCGATATAGGCGCTGCCGGGTCAGGTCAAAGCAATTGATCGGCCGCCGGCGCTTCGCGCGCAGGCGGGTTTCGCCGACCCGGCCGCAGGCGCAGCCGGGTCGATCTCGTGTCAGGCGCAAGCCGCCGGGTCGAGCCGCGTTTCGAGATGGGTCACCATCCGTCCCCGCGCCCGGGAATAGACATCCGCGCAGCCGGTCACCGCGAAGCCGAGCCGCGCCTGCAGCGCCAGCGAGGCAGGATTGTCGGCAAAGACGCCGGAGTGAACCACCGCCTCCGGCAGGGCGATGCGGAAGGCCGCAAGCGCCGCCGCCACCGCCTCCCCGCCTATGCCCTGTCCCCACACTGCCCGGTTGAGCCAATAGCCGAGGTGATAGCGGCCATGACGCAGCTCCAGATGCACGCAGCCCACATGCGTCGCCTCCCGCGTCACCGCGAGCGCCCAGCCACGCTGCCTGGGAAGCGTCGCCAGCCAGTCGCGCGCATCCGCGACATGGAATGGCAAGGGCACGCGCGCGAGCATGCGGGCGACCGCATAGTCGCTGAGCGAAGCAGCGATCGCCTCGGCATCGCCGGCCTGATGCGGCCGGAGGACCAGCCGCGCCGTCTGCAGCGTGGGGCAGGCCCCGAGCCCAATGGGCTGCGGGGTGATGCCCGCAGCGCCGGGGTGCGACGAAGCCGCCTGCCCCGCTTCGCACCGGTCGAGAAGATCGAGGCTCATCGCCGTCCTCCCCAGCTGCGCAGCGAGATCCAGGTCTTGCGGTCCAGATGGAAATGCTCGACCGGCACCATGCCGCCCAGCGCCAGGCAATCGACCAGCCCCGAGCCCCGCAGCTGGAAGCCGCACTTCTGCAGCACCCGGCGCGAGGCGGCATTGACCACGCGGCAGCGGGCATCGATGCGCTCGATCTCGCGCGTGCGGAAGGCCATGTCGATCAGCGTCTGCGCCGCTTCCGTGGCATAGCCCTTATTCCAATGCGGCTCACCGAGCCAGAAGCCGAGCTCGACGGCGCCGGCATCCTGCTCCGCCTCCACGCCGCAGCATCCCAGAAAGGCACCCGTCTCCGCTTTCGTAATCGCGTAGACGCACTTGCCAATCGTGCCTTCGGCCGTGCGTCGCACGAAGGCGGCGGCATCGGCCGCCGTGTAGGGATGCGGCATGCGCGACACCATGGTCGCCACATTCGCATTGTTGGCAAGATGGGCAAGGGCGTCGACGTCGTCGATATGCGGCGCGCGCAGAACGAGGCGCGAGGAGAGCAGGATCGGGCAATCGCTCCGCCTGTCGAGGGCGCCGCGCCCGACCACGTCTTGTGCCTCTGCCCGGCCTGACCGGGGCATCAAGGGCAACGGCTCTTGCCGCTGCGGCCTCTGCCGCTCGTGGAAAGACCGGGACTGGTCTTCCCTCATCAATTCGCTTTGCATTGTCGGATCCTTTCAAGATGCGAAAAAGGGGAGGTGGGTCTTGCCCCATCTCCCCTTGTCGATCCTGGCCCTTGGGCCTGATCCTGGCAAAGCGGTGTGCGCCAGCCGGGTCGATGAGACGCCGGCTGTTTTAGAGCGCTACCGGCTTATTCCGCTGCTTCGGCTTTCGGCAGAACGGACACGAACACGCGGCCATTGGCCTTCGTGCGGAAGTCCACATTGCCTGCCGTGAGGGCGAAGATCGTATGGTCGCGGCCGAGGCCGACATTGGCGCCCGGATGCCACTTCGTCCCGCGCTGGCGCAGGATGATGTTGCCTGGAATGACGGCTTCGCCGCCAAACTTCTTCACGCCGAGGCGCTTGGATTCGGAATCGCGACCGTTGCGCGACGAACCGCCGGCTTTCTTATGTGCCATGAGTGTTCTCCTTTAACTCGATCGGTCTTACTTGGCTTCGGATGCGGCGGACTTGCCGGCGCCGACGATGTCCAGGATACGGACGGTCGTCTGATGCTGGCGATGGCCGCGCGAGCGCTTGGAGTTCTGGCGGCGGCGCTTCTTGAAGGAGATGACCTTCTTGGCGCGGCCCTGGCCGACAACCTCTGCGCTGACCGAAGCGCCGGCCACGAAGGGGGCGCCGATCGATGCATCGGCGCCGACGCCGACCATGAGGATTTCGGTGAATTCGATCTTGTCGCCCTCAACGCCATCGAGCTTTTCGATGGTGATGACGTCGTTGGCGGCGACGCGGTACTGCTTACCGCCGGTCTTGATGACTGCGAACATGTCTTGTCCTTGTCTGTTCGGTCCGGCTCTGGCCCTGCCGACTGGTAAAATCCAGGCAGCGAAGTCCGGCCGTCTTTTTGTCAGTCGGGATGGCGGGCAAGCCCGCCGGCGAAGGAGCGCATGACGCGCCAGAGCGACACAGAGAGCGCCGCACTTTTCCAGTCGCGCCCGATACGCGAGCCCTCCCCGCCTGTCAAGGTCAAAGCCCTGTTTTGGCGCGAAGATGGGAGGAATTCACCCAAAATCGCCCTTGCCATCCCCGCCCTCTGCCGCTATGAACCGCCTCGCGCCGAACACGCGCCGACCAGCCCCGCGGAGAGGTGGCAGAGTGGTTGAATGCACCGCACTCGAAATGCGGCATGGGTGCAAGCCCATCGGGGGTTCGAATCCCCCCCTCTCCGCCACTTGTAACCAATTTGAATCTGTTGAGAAATCCGAAGCTCTCGTTTGGGTTTGTACCCACACTTGTACCCGGGCTCTCAATGTACCTCACACGCAGAAGCAACGGTTATCGTTTCCAGCGACGAGTTCCAAAGGACCTCGTTCCGATACTCGGTGCATCACCCATTCGTGTTCATCTCGGCAGGCTTCCCGCGCGCCAGGCAGCGTCTACCGCTCGTTTACTTGTCGGTCATTTGGACCGACTATTTCTCGATGCTCTCAGGACGAGGGGCAAATGTATGGAAGAAAATCATGACCCGCGGGATGCCATCATCGCGGAACTGAAAGCCCACATCCAAAACTTGATGGAGGACGCCCGAGAGATCGCCGAGGTCACCGATCAGGTGATCGAAAAGCAGGAACAACTCCACAAGGCACAGATGGAGGAACAACAGAACCGGTCGAAGTTTGAAGCCATTGAACGCGATATCGCATTCAAGCGCGAGGTCAACGCCGTCTACGCATCTTACATTGACACCCAGGCCGCGGTTATCGAGACGCTACAGCGGGGGAGTGGTGTGAACGGTCCTGCCGCGAATGCCCTGCTGCCGCAACTTGAGGCGATTTCTAACAAGATCGCACACCTTAGCAAATCGGTCGAACTCGTGCTCGACGGCGGTCATCCTGGTCCGCTACTGTCTGTAGCACTGGAAGAGTGGATCAACGTTCGCGGTGGTCTCGGTATCGATCCAAAGAAGGTCGACACCGACTATAATCGGATCAAGGATTTCATCGCCTTCGCAGGCGATCATCCCATCAACAAGTACCGATACTTGGATTTCCAGCTATTCGCCAACATGCTGGCGCACGTCCCCGCTAGCTATAGCGTCAAGCCCGAGTTTCGGGGCATGACGCAAGTTGAGGCGGTCAAGCACAATGGCAGTCTGCCGCCCGCGAAGCGCCATAAGACACTGACGGGCAAAACCATCGAGACCAACTACATGTCACCGTTAAACATGATCTTCCATGACATGTGCGCTAATAATGGTTTTCCGTCGCCACTTGCTAATGTTGCCGTGCGCATATCCGCGGACGCGCGTGGGTCCACCGATCGCCTCCCGTTCGCGGTTTCGGAGTTGAATAAGTGGTTTGCTCATGCGGCGAACGAGGACCGTGGGGACAACAAATGGCTTCCATTGCTCGGCACGGTAACCGGGGCTCGCATCGGTGAACTCATTCGGCTCCAACGCAAGGACGTCTATCAGGTCGAAGGCGGGTATTGGGTTCTAGACCTAACGACCGACCTGGCAGGGGGCGAGGGTCTGCCCGTAGCGCGTCGCATCAAGAACAAATCCAGCCGACGGATCATTGCGATCCACCAGGCAATCGTCGACGCCGGCTTCATCGATTACGTGAAAACCTTTCCCATAGACGGCTGGATATTCCCGTGGGCGTTTCATCACGGCAAGGAAGCGGTGAAGCGGCCTGCAGATGCCGCCTCGAAGCGCCTGAATGGGCAGTTGAAGACTGTCGGGATACACAAGGAGATCGAGTCGACGTTCCATTCCAGCCGGCACACCGCGAAAGACATCATGCGGGTCGCTAAGATCGACCAGAGAACGCATGACCTTCAAACCGGCCACGCGCTCAAGAGTGTTTCGGATAATTATGGCGCCAAGAAACTTAAGCGCGAGGAGCTAGAAGTTTTGACGGCTTTGCCTCTTCCGGAAGGTTTGGACCTTTCTCCTTACATGCCCTGATTAGGGCAATCGGCGCTGTCGTGTTGCGTCGTCCCCTCCGAGCATTGAAAAGCCGCGGGTCACCGGGCTGGAACCCTACCGCAGCCTCTCGGGAGACTGTTCGGTAACGGTGAACGATAGCGCCGTAACTGTAAACCACTTCAAACTCACGGTGGTAGGCAGGGGGAAGCGACGCGTCCGAACCCAGACTTTGAAGGATAACGTTGCTCGGTTTGAAACACGCTAGGCCGAAGCTCAGCGGAGGGCCGCCGAGGAGAAGGCGGAGGGCAAAACGAGTGGCAGGCACCGCAAGGTCGATGAGAATGATTCCGGTGACTTGCGTTTCCCCAGCAGGCGATCGAACTGCACCTCGCTGTTCGGGACCGTCTCGAGAACGGCGACGTGTTGCCGTTCGACCGGCACATCGATCGCAAAGCTTGGAGAAGCTCCCGATTTTCGATTCCTCTGCAAACGTCGTTATAGGAAGTAATGGGGGGAATACGAGGATCGATCCACAACGAGGTTTGCACGGGACGCTCAGATCACAGCGGGAATGGCCCGACCACCAGACGATCGACGGGCCATCCGAAGAGCGCATCATCCTGCACTCTCGGACAGGATGTGGCGCTTGATGCGGAACGGGTAGCCACTCGTGTGGTACCGGTCTGCAAGCTGGTGGAAGAACTCCTCGCTTTCGCGGACATCGAAGCCCTGGCGTTCCAGATCCTCGACAATCGAGTCCCGGACCTTGCCAAGGGCGCGGTGGGGGTCCTTCTGCTCGAGGGCGGCATTGATCATCTGCCACAAAAGGACACGCGCCAGATCGTCGCGCGTCGGCCGCCGGCGGGCCCTCGCCTGGTCCCGCACCCGCTGCTGGCGGACGACCTGTTCGGCATTGCGTTGTTTCTTTGGCTTCCTGGCCATGATGTGCTCCTTGTTGCGTGGAGCTTCAGCGTGACTGGCAGGCATGCAAGAAACAACAAACGATGTTTGCGCCCCCTTTTCGAGCGGCCTCACGTCCAGGACGACTGCATCGCAAGCCCCTGCCCTTTATGGATCGAGGCGCGGACGCCGTTTGTACTGGAATCGCCGCTCGGGACTTTTGCAACGGCGATCCCGATGTTGGAATCGCGGACGCGTAAATTGAGATGAGGTGCCCGTACCTTGGTGCACGGTCAGATGCGTTGGTTTGCATCGCATCGACGTGCCGGTGCGGTGGTTCAGGGCGTCGTGACCTTTAGCGTCGGTAACCATTGGATGAGGATCTAGAGTGTCGTCCGGCCTGGCAACGCTGATCCCGATCCCGGAATCGCAGTCTCGTCGATCAGAATCGATTTCGTGGATGTTGGAATCGATCTTCCAGCGGTGGGAAGCGATCCTCCGGATCCGGGGATCGGACGACAACGGTTCCTCGTCGCGGGTTCAAGCCTCGGGGTCTTCTGCGAACATGTGTGCAGTCGCCGTTGCGCGTTGCACGATCAGCCTGACGTCCTCGCCCGACAGGATGCCGTTTCCCTCGAGCACGGCGACGATCTCGCCGAGGGCATCCCTGTGAGCCTCGACGAGTTCCCGGGCAATCCCTTCGCCTCGTTCGAGACGGCGATGGACGCGGGCTGCCAGTTGCGGATCATGGCCGAGCGCGGCCAGCGCAACGCCTGGAGATCGATACAACAGTGGCTGATGGGCGGAGAAGCCGAGGCTTGTTTCCGCGGCGAGAGCGAGCGATGTCGCTTGCGCGAGATCGCTGTCGTCCGCGCCACCACCGCCGGCAACGACATCCCCGATCATCATGCGCTCGGCCACCCGACCCGCAAGAAGACAGGTGATCGAACGCATCAGCCAGGCTTCTGTCTGCGCCAGGCTGTTGTTCATCGTCGTTGTCACCATGCCGATGTCGCCGAGACCGATGCTGACCGACTGCACCTGCGCGATGCCCGTCAGCGTATAGACCAGCGCATGCCCGGCCTCGTGCACGGCTGCACGCCTGCGAAGCTCGACTGACATTGCCGCCTCGCCGGCGCGCAGGGCCGCTTCGAGATCGCGCCAGCCGATTGCACGACCCGATCGACGCGACGCCCGCCGGACCTCGCGAACCAGACGCTCGATATCCGCGCCGGTTTTGCCGAGCGCAAGCAGGGCCAGGGGTCGGAGACGGTCCAGCGTGGCGCGACCTTCGTTGTTCATCGTCATGGCTTTCTGTCTTCCTCGCCTTTTGCCTTGCGGTTCTCGGACACCCGACGCAGTCGCCCGGGAACATCGTCGATCCCCGGTCGCGGCTTCAGCCGGTAGGCGGGCTTGCCCGGTGCCGAAGACAGTACGGCTTCGAGGTCTTTCCCGAGATGATGGGCGAGAATGCCACCGAGCGCTTCGAGATCGGGCAGCGGGATCCGCACATGCGTTTCCAGTCTTCCCGAGCGCAACAGCGCCGGATCGATCTTGTCGGGCAGGTTCGTTGCCGCAACGACAACAACCCCCTCGGTCCGTGTCGCACCGTCGAGCAGCTGCAGAAGCCGGTTGATCAGCGTTGCCCAGTAGTCGTCATGACTTCTGTTGCTGGCCGACTGTCGCGATCCGATGTTGTCGATCTCGTCGATAAACAGGATGGCAGGCGCGCGGGCTGAGGCGAGCGCAAAGGCGGCTGTCATGCGCTTCAGGACGTCGCCCAGATGGGCAGGTTCTAACCAGTGCGCGACAGAAGTGCTCATAAGCGGCACCTGCAGCGTGGTGCTGAGCGCCCGGGCAAAGGTCGTTTTGCCGGTGCCAGGCGGACCGGACAACAAAAGCCGGGTGCTCATCTCGCTCCAGGCAAGCGTTCCCGCGCGCCACAGCGCAAGATCCACTGCCAGGTCGTTTGCCCAATCGCCAGCCAGCCCATACCCCGTCAACGACGTAAGCGTCGCAGCCTGCGTCGCGTCAGGCTCGAGGATCTCGACGCCGACCTCTGCTGGGGACGGCGTCTGGTTATCCTCGGACCCGGCCGGGGCGTTCCTGCCTTGGTTCGATGACCCGCGGCGATCACGGTGTCCGCGACTGCCTGTGCGACCGTCGGCATGCTCGTCGTTCGAGAACCGCTCGATCAGCATGACCATGACGCGGACCACATCTTCAAGCGAGCGTCCGCGACGAACCGCCAGCACGATGTCGTCGATCGACAGGCGCTCGGGCATCAAGGAGACCGCCTCCATCTGCGCAAGCGAGCGCTCGACCGGGAACCGCAGGCAAAGGTGAAGCAGGTCGGCAAGCATTGCCCGGTCGAAGCCGCCACACGCGAGCACGAGATCGGCCGTGGCGGATAAGACAGGGGTCAAGGCATCCGGCGTCTCGTCGACAACGACAACCGGGCCTGTTTCTTCCACGATTGCATGACGCAACCGGCTGCGGAGCCTGCGCTCGTCGAAGTCTCGAACTGCGGTTCCCGCGATGGTTTGAAAGACCCGGCGCGGCAGTGGTGTCCTGTGGCTCGTCTTATAGCGCCCGGACAAGGGTTCTTCCCGCATCACGTCCGTGCATCGGGTGGCGTAGGGAAGGAGAAGGCTGTCTTCGAGCATCAGGCCAAGGCTCATCTCGAAGCGCTTCACCGGTGCCTTGATCAGGATAAAGGCGTCGTTCCGACCAAGCGCACCCATGAGAAGAGAAAGGTCGGGAAGAGAGGTGCCGACGGCGCGTGCAACGAGAAGTGCCACGGCAACATGCATGGGGTTCGGTGCAGGCAGTTGTTCTTTAAGAAGGTCGGCAAGTTCGCTGAACGCGATCGTCGGGTTTGTCGCGTCGCTTTCCGCTGCATCCGCTGCGCGCGGCAGGGTCTCGCCGACCACCTTCGACGGGCGGTCCCATCCAGCGTCATCGTGGTCGGCAAAAACTGAACGGCCTCGACCACCGGCCATCATGCGTTGAACGGCTTGCCGATCGCGCTCGATCACGCCGGTCAGGCATCGCCGCGCCTTCGGGGCAACGATCCAGCGCTTCGCACCCCCTTCCCTGCTCTCGGCTTCGTGGCTTTCCAGGAGACCGACTGCGGCCGCCCCCTCGTAAAGATGGAGCACGGCGTGGCGGCGAAGTCTTGCCAGCAGGTATTGACGGATCCGGGCTTCTGTTGTCGTCATACCCGGTCCTCCTCGGTGCGTTCGTCGATGATCGTCGGATTGCCGTCGAGCCAGGCGCGCACACTTAAGGCTGTCGGATCGCCGAGGTCGCAGAGCGCCAGCAACCAGACCCGCAGCTGGGGCGGCAAACTGTCGAGCCGACGGCCTTTGCGTTTGGCAAAGCCGATCGCCGCGCGAACGATCGGTGCGACGTAGGCCGCCCGTTCCTCCTCGCTCAAGGCGTCGAAAGACGGCAGGGCTGCACCCCCCGGCGTGGGCTGCGGCTCGATCAGACCCTGACCCGCAACAGGGCCAGGGAAGGCAATGACGTTGGAGTTCGATGGCGTCATGACAAACGTCTCCCGTGAGCCATTCTGCGCACAGCGCAGGGCTTGAAGGTCTTCGTGTTATGAGGATGGTGGCGCTGGAGCGCTCAGCCGCTCGCGAGCCGCGGCGACCGCGCAAAACCGATCGTCAGCGTCGCTCGAGCGTCATGATCAGCGGGCCGGTCGTTCGACAATGACGTCGTTGCGGAAGTAACCGATGAGGGGGTCGGTACGGAGGGACAGATGCTGCTGATCTTCGCGCAATGGGCCCTTATCGCCTGCCCCCAGTTGGCCTCCACCTGATCCCGGAACAGGCCCCGGAGCTCTTCGATCACGTGCCCTGCGCCTGCGATCTCCACGAGGTGATCCAGATCGGTGAGCGGCCACACGCCGTTATCGATATCGCTCCGCTGGTTCTCGGCATTCAGGATCACCACACGCACCTCCGCGACATGAAGACGCCGGTGTTCCTTGTAAAGGAGATCCGGGACGACGAGGGATGCGGCGAGCATCCTCTGCTTCAGCTCGGCGATGCGGGAGACCTCGTAGGAACCGAGGCTGCGCTTGACGTCTACCAAGTGCGCGATGCCCGTCCGCCGATGAAGGATCAGGAGATCGGGAGTGTAGCTTTTGCGCCCACCCTGGTCGGCATCGAGGCTGAGCGACCTGACAAGCGTTGGCTCGTTCATCGCCACGATCTCGGTTGCGGCCTTCGTTACCGGCAAACGCAGATTGTCGGTAAGAACGATCAGATCCGGATTGCTGCCGGCAACGAGGCGGATGCCACGCTCAAGTAGACGGCCTTCTGCAACCGGGATGGCCCGCAGGATCGAGGCGACCTGGGTCAGGCCGCTCCCCAATGCGCGCTTCAGCACGTCGACGGACAGAGCGGTCGCGATCACCTCGGTGATCAGGCGCTGGATCGGCGCGCTCATCCCGTTGGGATCGATGCGACGGACATAGGGTGCAGCTTGTGTGGCCGCGTCCTTGAGGATGGTCATGGGTCAGTCTCCTGTTGAATGAACAGGATCGCTCCTTCGCCCGGAACGGCGAACACGGGGTCACGGATGCGGACGTCGTTTCCGCATCGATACCGAGGGCGTGGGAAGGATGATCCTGAGGCGTGTGCTCAGTGCGCGGTCAAGCCGCGGCGCGCGACGGGCAGCGGGGCGCTTCAACAGGAAGAAGGGGCAGGAACGCTTCCGGTCGGGAAGCGAAGCAGGTAAGGGTCGACATAGCCGGTGGCCTTTTTGAGGAAGGTTGCGGGTCAGGCTTCCGTTCGGTGTTCCACCACCGGCGGGAGCCGCTTGATGTCTGCAGAACGAGATGTGTCTGCAGACAGGCAAGACATAGCCCGGAGAACACCGTCCGACAAGCCGACAAGAACGCATCCGGAACAACGAGCTCCGGGATGGTTAACGGCGGACGCCGCGACGAGGCTGGCGAGCACTAAAAAGCCCCGCTCGTGGCGGGGCTCTTGGTCGTGATGGAGGATGTGCTCAGAACGTCAGGCGCTCGAGCGGTGTCAACGTCGGCTTCGGCTTTGGATCGAACATGACGAGCGCCTTGATCTCTTCCCTCGCGTCCGGCTCTACGATCTCCAGAGCCGCGTCGATCGTCGCCTGCACCCTCGGCGGCATGTCATCGTAGGCGAGCAGTTCCTCATCGACAGCCTGGTCAATGGGCTCAGGCAACTCGATCCCCAAACCGCCAGCGTGCTCACTCATCTGCCCGTTCGCAACTGGCTCGCCATGAACGACGAAGCGCAGCAGAGGGATCACCTCATTCTCCAGCCAGAACACGATGTCGCTCTTGCCCGGCCAGCTCGCGCTCTCACCCATCGTCAAAAGGAGAGACTGGACCCGTTGCCAGTTCGAGCCCTCCGGAAGTTTAGCCGGCCGCAGACCAACATTGACAGCCATGGACGGCTGCAGCGGGGCTGCGATGCTATTGATGAGATCGTGCGCATGCCTGCAATTGGTGACAATCGCTTCTTGCAGAGCACCCTTACCGATGTTCCCCCTGCGGACGGAGCCCTTGGGATGTGCACCCTTTCCGGCTGCCGGCTTCACCACCTTCTCGACCTGCGCAAGGATGTCCTTCATCAGGGTCAGGAACCTCGTTGCATCCTGCTCGAGCTTCAACTGAGCGATCCCGCGCAGTCCCAAGATGCCGCCCTGATCGAGAACCCCCCTGGTTGCCTTCTTTGTTGGCGGTGTCCCCACCATCGTCTTGACCTCGGCGACCGACAGATCCTGGCCCGCCTCGAACGCTGCGACGACCTCGTCGACCTTCTCCTTATCCGCATAGGCGAGAACGAACAGCGTCGTCGGCGCGACGCGGGTGGCGATCAGGCGTTCCTTTTGATGCGCGAGGTGCTCATGGATCGCGATGTAGTTGCGCGCCGACTTCGGCGTGAACTTGCAGATCGCCTTGACCCACGTTCCGAGCGCCCGTTCCGGCAGGATTGCCTTTGCCTCCGCAAGGTAGCTGCCGAGCTCGAAGCTCTGCTCGGTTGTTCGACGGCCAAGCGACTGGATACCGTCGCCGATCGTCTTCAGCTTGATCGTGTCCTCCGGCGAGACCTCCGGCATCTTCACCGAGGAACGGAGCTTGCTCGTCTTACGGGTGTTCTCTGTCATGTCGTCTTCTCTTTCTGTTTGACCCGGTCGTCAGCTGCGACCGTGAGATAATGATGACATGGAATGAGGAGAGGCGTTACAACCACTTCCGTTAACATGCTGTAAAATACCAATAAAACGTCAATTCTGACGGTTCCCGCCCTAATTCTGCCAATGAATTCAATAGGCCAATATTCTCGAAACTTTTTTTTGACTTCTACATTCACTAATACAATTACAGATAGTATCCGCTCGGTTCAAGCGAGATGGAGGCGCTGCATAAGGGTTGTTTGACCGATACTCAAGCTTGGCTGTGTCACAGGCGGGTTTGCGCGCCGGGTTTTCAGCCATGACCACCTTATGTACTCGATGGCGAAGCACCACTCGTGCGGAGCGACGGTGTGAAATGGGTCCGTGCCAGGAACTGCCATGCGGAAATAATTTCCGCATGGTTTTGGTTCTCGCAGGCAGAGGCCTGCATCAGCCTCGATCAGGAAGACTCGTGTCCTGTTCATGGGCCCCCAACCAGGGCAGTCATTAATTTGCACTGAGACATGACTTGGGATCCGCGCTGAAGCGGGAGTTGCCTTTTCGGGTTTCCAGGATGTGAAAGTGCGCCCCTCGCTGTCTGGAGCGACTAAGCCGCAGTCACTTGCGTCGCGAACTTCAGCTGGCGGGTGGCATCGTGCCGGAACATCTTCTGCTACAGTCGGTTGTCGGGCATTAGTTGAGAGCGCTCCGCTTGGGGCATAGCACTGACATTTTAGCTGATCCGCCCAAGTGACAACGATCAAACTTGGCTCCAACCAGCCGTGGGCACCATAACGAAGCGCTGGACGGAACTGCCGCTCGTGGGATTGTTGTTACAACAATCAAAATGAGGAGATGGGACAATGAAGATCGTGCGATCCCATGGCGGACCACGTGTCGGCGCGGGCCGGCCGCGAGCGATGGAAACCCGGGTCGTCCGGCTTCCGGTCCCGGTCGCCGACCTAGCGCGCCGGCTGGCGTAGCGCGGGATCCGCGTCGGCGACAGCAAAGGCTTCCTCGACGTCGAGCCATGCTTGGCGCAGACCGTGCCGCTGGTTGGTGCCACCGCCTCCTGTGGCTTCCCCTCGCCTGCTGACAACCACCTGGACCACCCGCTCGACTTCAACGAGCTGATCATCGAGAACCCGGCCGCCACCTTCGCGGTACGCGCCGCTGGCCTCAGCATGACGGGTGCCGGCATCTACCCGGGCGACATTGTCGTGGTGAATCGCGCCTGCAACGTCGCGCACGAGAACATCATCCTGGCGCTGGTTGACGGGGAGTTCACTATCAAGCGTTACCTGGTACGGGCTGGGGTCGTGAGCCTGCATGCCGAAAGCCCGGCTTACCGGGACATCGTCATTGAGGAAGGACGGGAGTTCGAGGTCTGGGGCGTGGTGACACGCTTGATCCGCATGTTCTGACATGCCCCTCCCCTTGCCCTGGTCGACTGCAACAACTTCTATGCCTCGTGCGAGAGGGCGTTCCAGCCGCAGCTGCGCGGCCGCCCGGTAATGGTCCTGTCCAACAACGACGGCTGCGTCATTGCCCGCTCGAACGAGGCCAAGGCGCTTGGCATCGACATGGGTGCGCCGTGGCACCTCAACCGCGAGAAGTTCGAGCGTGAGGGCGTGGTCGTGCGCTCGAGCAACTACACCCTCTATGGCGATATGAGGGCCCGGGTGATGCGCACCCTTAGCAGGGTTGTGCCGGAGATGAAAATCTACTCGATCGACGAGGCGTTCCTGAGCCTGGCCGGCTCTGAGTTACGAACCTTTGCCGAAGTTGAGAACGGCCGGCGCACTCAGGAAGAGCTTCTACGCACTGTTGCGCTCTCGGCGGAGTATAGGGTCGCGATTCTCGAACACGGCGCTGATTGTTCGCAGACGCGTGCGCTGTTTCCAACGGTTCACTGACCGTCCTAAGTTCAAATGGGAGTCACAGCGCAGCCTGGTCCGCCAGAGGGAACTGTCACGGTCCTCAACCGCCAAGTCGCACCAACCCATTAGGTGATAGAATGGCGAATTATAGATGCTCGCCGTTGCCGCTGTCATCGCGAGGCATAACAGTCAGCAGATCCAGATCATTCCGACTAGCTGCTCGATCTTCATCGGTGCCCAGCACTGCGGCGTAGTAAGCCTCCGCTCCACCGTACATCGCACCAGCCAGTTCCCTTAGTCCGCGCCGATCTCGGATCGTGACCATTCCGCGCCGTGAGCGGATGAGGTGCTCGCCCTCGAACAGATTGAGCATGTCGGTGATCCCTGACCGTCTCACCGCCAGCATTGAGGCAAGCCGACCGTGAGTGATTTCAATCTCATCACGTTTCGTCCGGTCTTGAAACATCAGAAGAAGTCTGGCAATGCGTCCGTCCATTCGCTGCGCCGCTCCGGAGACAGCGGTGCTTGCCATCTGAGACGCGTTGGCATCGCTGAACTTGATGAACAGTAGGGCGAGTGAAGGATTCTCGTCGGCGAGAGCACGCAGTCTTTTTGACTTGATGCGCAGACCTTTCCCCGCAACCTGCATCGTCACGTCGAAAGCACTGATCGCACCGCTGAATAGCGCCGGACCACAGACAACGCCCTCTCGACCGACCATGGCCACGGACGATTCGTATCGGCTTTCTGACATGATGCTAGATGAAGCGATACCCGATTCCAGGAAGTAGAGGAATTCTGGAGGCGTCCCCAAAGCGGCCAACCTGTCGCCGGCGGCTAGGTCAACAGCTTCGAGAGAGCTTTCGAGCCTGTCGCGTGTGATCTGCGAGAGCAGTCCTAAAAGTGAATTGCTGGATGTAAATGTAGTGGAGCGCAACATGGCACTTCCCCCTCTTGGGGCGGAAGCCGATTGTCTCCCAGCCGATCGCGCCCGAATTGTTAGCGGTCGATTGCACAGACTACCATAGATCAAGTTACATCGACCTTTTAAGCAAGATTCTGAGCAAAGGGTACGATACTGCACACAAGCTGAGATTTCGGCTCGAATGACGTGCGCCCGGGCATTTCAACCGGGATTTCCTTGAAGGGCGCCTGATCGAGAATGAAACTACCGACTGCGTCCGCTATCGCACAAAACCTCCCTGATGAGACGGAGTTGAGCTAGCTTCGAGTGCGCAGGAACTTGCCATGCCGACCTACTACTTTCACCTCATCAGCGAAGGCCGGCAGGTCGAAGATCCCGTCGGGTTCGAGCTGGACTCCCTCGACGAGGCCATCGAGAACGCGGATCTCTCCATTTGCGAAATCGCCGGCAACACGCTGAAGGGTGGCGGCGAGGTGCAGCTCGAGGCAATCATCATCGCAGACGACACTGGCCACGAGCTTGCAAGGGTCACCACAGAGAGCGTGCTGCTGCTTCGCTTCACGGCACTAGCCAAATTCCGCGGAAACTGAGAACAGCGCCAACCCGTTGTCGTATTTGGGGATCGACGCGCGATAGCGCCTCGCTTTCTGACAGGGTGAGTTAGGTTTTGCGCGCCTCAACAGAATCTGCAGCCACCGAGCGAGGGATTTATAAATGTCGGAAGAGCTCATCCGGGCAGTGCGAGCAATCGCGTTCGGGATTGCGACAGTCCATGACAAGGCTGCCCTTGGAATGCTTCCGGTCGCTCAACCAGCAAAGTCGTTAGAGGATCTGGCGGTCGTTAAAGCTGAGCACAGCGAGGCCTTCCAGCAGCTCGCACTGGGTGCTCAGTTGATCACCACTATGGAAGAGCATAGGGAATTTTTCATCGCCTGGAGGCCGCGAAGGTCAACCTTCGCAAAGTGCTCCCCCGTCCTACCGTCTCGGCCGAAAGAAGGATCGACGCAGCTCTTGTGGAAATGGCGGCTCATGTTTCCAAGTTTGGCACAACGAAATACTCGGGTTGACGCTGATGTAGATCGTCGTTCCCTCTCTCCTACGCACAGATAGGTTTGCTTCGTGAAAGAGCTTGAGGTGCTGGGAGATGCGCGCCTGTGAAGTTCCCGTGGCCTCGGCCCAAGGCCTGCCCAGAGAGTTCGCCTTCGCAAATCAGTTTCGCAGCAAGAAACCTCACCCTATGCGAAGGGCAGTGCATCACTAAAGCGCCGTGAGCCGCCCAATCCTCGTCAACGTTGGCCAGATGGTCCAAGCGCCCAACTCCACGATGCCTACAGCCGCGGGCATGCGTCTTGACAGTCTGGCACGTGCCCGTTGCGGAGAATGACGAAGCATTTGCTGATGATCAAGGCGTCTGGATATTGGAGGCCAACAAAGTGGGTCAGGATCAGATATCGCTCTTAGCGCTCATCCTCGGAATAAGAACGACCACAGTCAGCAGGACAAAAAGATAGCCGTCAACACAGGCGGCGGTTGACGGCTATCAGCTCGCAGAATCCCTTTGATCCGGCAGGAGTTCTTACTGCATGAAAACAGCTGCTCTAGAGATGTTCCAGCGCGACCCTGGCCGTCAAGCTCGGGGCCATCGGGCGTCAGCGGCTTGTGCTCGTGTGCACGGTATCGGACACGGACATGTATTCGAGTTCTGCCCGTTTTGATGTAGGTTGAGGCCATTGTCACCACTCCCGCTCGTAGGCGGTGACGACTGAGGTCTAGATTGTGTCCTTGCCTGCAAAGCAAAGGAAGGGCACGTCCATGACGGCTCTAGACTTTTCTTCCTCCAGTAGAACCGATCTTGCGGACCTGTCGCAGATCCTCCAGCGTCGTGCCGTGCGATACACCCCATATGAGGCGGTAGCTAATCGCATCGTACGAAGGGTAATTTGGATAGCGATGACGAATCCGGCACTTTTAGACGGTGCTAACGTTTTTAGGCGTTTGACCGTGCTCCTGCACATGCAGGCACTCGACGAGCTGGATATCAGCTCGCATGTTTGATCCTATATGACTGGATGACGCCGGGACGGTCGCCATGCACAGCACAGCCCCCGCCGGGCTTGCCAGCGAGGGCCTAAATTTCTAGGTGCTGAAAACGCCAGCTCATGCCGGCAGATCAGTGTCTAGCACTGGCGACCGCGCGCTGCTCAGAAAGCAAAAATTAACATTACGCAGTAAGGTGAATCGGCCCACCAGATGCGCATGAAGAGCTTAGAGCCGCGACAAGTTCGCTCTTGATCTTTTCGTTTTCTGGCAGAGCCTACCTCAAGTTTGTCCCTGCCGGGACTGGGGACGAGGGTGTTATGCACGGAACGGGTTCTTTGGAGACGCCCTTGCCTCTGCTACCGCTCGCTCACCCGCTTCATGGCTAATCTAAGCCAGTCGAACAGCTTCTTGACTGAGCCAGGGGATCTTTCGACACCGCGACAATTGCACCAGCCAGGAATGCCACCCCCGCTGATTAGCTTGCAATTGTGTTGATGGTTCTCCAGCATGAATTTCTCCACTCAAGTGACAAAATACCGCGTGCCAGCACCTGATCCAGTCTTTGGAATCTGCTCTGCGATTTGATCAAAAAGCGCTACCGATCGAATTGGCCGAGAGGTGCGCACAAAGCTTGCGCTCCGAATGTGTGGTCGCTGGTCACTGTAACCGCCACGTAGATCTTCTGATCCGGGCTCCAGCCCTCATATTCAAACAAGTCGCCCTTTCTGATCACTTCGACGGTCGGCATGCCGAAGATAAGCGCGGTCAATGCCCGGAACTGCTCAGCATCAAGCTCTTGGCTTGGTGTGTAATTGGAACCGACGATGGCGTAGAACTGGCTTTCGAATGTGTCCATGACGGCTGACCTAGAGATCAATCGCGCCGGCGGCCAGTGCCCAGGACGCAAGAAGGCCAATACGAAGCAGACGTTTTCGTCGCACCGACCCATCGGATTCGGATAGGCAGTAGAAGCACCTGTTCGACCAGGTTGACATGGCTACCGATCGGCGTGGTATCGACCGGGAACTTTCGAGGTTCCTAAATTGTTGGAACTGATACCATTAGTATTTTGGTTCACGCATCGTATTGGCTGTTGTCTCAGTCGGCGACAGGCCACTTTTGACCGACTTGGACAAGCTACCGCGGTAGGTCTTATTAGGAAAGGGACTATGTCCCGATATTACCTTCACTTCCACTACTCGGACACGTTCTTCCAGGACGACGAGGAAGAAGATTTTGCAAGCCTTCATGACGCAGAAGTCGATGCGAACGTGTCAATTTATGACATCGCCGTAAGCCCCTTAAGGCATGATACAACTGAGGATCTTCTGATTATCTGCATCACCAACACGGAAAATGAAATCCTCACTGTTCTTTCAAGCCGAGAAGTTCTGGCAGCGCCCGCAGCGGTGATGACGTATTTTCAGGTTGGATGGAGATTTCCAAATCGCCACTTTAGCACCGACTCTTAGAGCGAGATGAGTGTCAGGACTGCTGCACGGTACCTAAGGTTGATGCTGAAGTAGATCGTCGTGCCCTCCCTCCTATGTGCAGATAGCTTTGCCGTGTGAAAAATCTTGAGGTGCTGGGACATGCGTACCTGTGACGTTCTCATAGCCTCGGTCATTGCTTGGCCAGAGATTTCGCCTTCGCAAAGCAGCTTTGCAGCTAGAAGCCTTAATCTGTGAGAGAGGCATTGCATCACGAGAGCGCTTTGTGTCGCCCAGTTCTCGTCAAGGTCAGCCACTTTCTCCAAACGCTCATCTCCACATTGCCACAACAACGGGCACTTGTGACAAAGCTGGCAAGTGCCCGTCAAAGAAAATGACGAAGCATTCCCTAACGATCAAGCTGTCCGGGTGTGGGACAGCCGCGGTGGAATGACAAACAGCTATCGTCGTTAGCGTCCAGTGCCCGTCGGATGATCAAAAAGCGCTTCCGGTTGGCACGAGCTGTCGCGGTTAGGTTATAACAAAGCTCATCTCTTATCGCCCGCTTTCTCGATCCGGTCGAGCACCGCCTCTGGTGCAATGTCCTTCTTGAGTTCCTCGAGCTCCTCGCCGGCCGTAATCGGAACACCGAGCGTGCGGGCAATTGCCTCCACCATCTCGATCAACCGTGTGGTTTCGTGCTCGTTCAAAAGATTGACTTGAAGATCGAGGTCGGCGCGGACGTCGTCCTCGGCAGCCATTCTGTTCTGGTTGATCAAGACGAACGTCGACAGAAAGATTGCCTCGACTGAGGCTTCCATCGCGAGGATGACGAGAGACGGGTCCCAGGCCAGCACGCCGGGCACATAGCCGAGATTGGCAAGGATCCAGGAAGCATAAAGCACGACATGAATATAAACGAACATCATGGAGCCCGCGAAGCGGCTGATGGCGGCTGCAGCGCGCTCCTCCAGCGAAGCCGACCGCACCGTCTCGCGCCGCCGCTGCATGACAGCGTCAATGTTGCGGGCAAGTGCAGGTGCCATTCCATCGGCGACCTCGTTCGTGACACCTCGCTGTTGGCTCGTTTTGCTTTGCATGCTCACCTCGGGCGTTGAAGAAGTTGCAGGCTCGGGGCACCGGCCTCATCGGCGAAAGCGGCTGCGTCAGCGTCTAAGTGTCGCGCGTTCGCTCAGGTCGTTACGGATTGCAGTTGCGGCAAGTGTTGCCTGACCCATTGCATTGCTGATCTGATCGAGACCGGCGACCACATCGCCAGCGGCATAGAGCCCCGCGACGCTCGTCCGCTGATGGCGGTCAACGATGACGCAGCCTTCTTCAGACAGACGCGCGCCCAAGGCGCCCGCCAGCCCGGACCGGATGTTTGAACCGAGCGCCGGATAAAGGGTGTCAAACCAGTGCAATCCCTTGCGGGTCTTAAGGCCGATGCGGTTTCCGTCGAGTTCGATCGCATCCAGTGGCCCAGCCTCGATCCGGATGCCCAGCGCCTGCAGGCGAGCCACCTGCTCGCTCGTTAGTCCGTGCTCCGCCTCGGGCGTGATCAGCGTAATGTCGCGGCTGTAACTGCGCAGGAAGACGGCTTCAGCGTGGCCCTTCTGACCCGATCCAAGCACCGCAACAGCCTTGTCCGTCACCTCGAAGGCATCACAGATCGGACAGTAGCGAAGCAGGCCTCGCTTTATCGCGTCGTCATGTTCCTGTTCATCCATCTTCGGCCGATGGTTGATGACGCCGGTCGCCAGCAGAACCGTCTTTGCCCTAACGGACCCATGGGCAGCGTGCACGGTGAAACCGCCATCGGCTTGGGTCAGGTCGAGGATGCTGCCGAGACGAAGATCCGCGCCATAGGCCAAGGCCTGCTCCTGCATTCGCCGCAGGAGATCCGCGCCGCTGATACCGCCTGGAAAAAGCGACTGATTGTGCGAGAGGGGAATGCTGTGCGCACGGCTGCTGCCATCGTGCAACACCGTGACGGAGATATGAAACCGGGCCAGATAGAGCGCGGCCGTCAGGCCGGCTGGACCACCGCCGATCACGACGCAATCCGCTTCGTTCTCTCCCTTCCTCGACGTCATAAAGAGCCTCATGACTACGCCATCGTGGCGGTTGACGTCAGACACCGAACCCGGCGAGAACAATACTGACTCCCGACTGGCTCGCGATCATTTCCATCAGGTCAAAGGGTGACCGGACGCTCTTCAGGCGAAGGCTGAAGGAGGATGAAGCCCCGCTCGGGCGGTGTCTGGTTGAGCCGATCAAGGGCTCGGGCTGCGGCCATTCGCCCGGCTCTCCAGCGTTCGGCTAGGGAGCGAGAGGAGTAGTCGAGCATCTTGAGCGCGCTTTCCCGTCCGCCCCCTCATAGACTAGATGCAGAAGACGGAGAGCCAGTGCGGTGTCGCGAAAGCGGAACGCGACATCCCGGATCGCATGGCGGCTCTGGCTGGCGAACACGAGATCCTGTGCGCGGGCCGCCGCCATGGCCATGGTTGTCGGGCGTCTGCCTTGAGGCGGTGCAACATCGAAGCATAAGCAGGTCACATCCGTTGACGGCGCATCCGAAAAGAGAGCCCTGACGGGCAAGTTCTGAGAGACCCCAGAATCCACATACAGACGACCCGCAATCTCGACCGGCGGGAAAGCGAGGGGAAACGCAGCGCTTGCCATGACGTGATCCACGGTCAGCGGCTCCCTTGCGCTGTCGAAAATGGCGTCTTCACCAGTCTCGACATCGACCGCAGCGAGAATGACGCGGATCGGCCCTTCATTGAGATAGGCAAAGTCGATCAAGCTCATGAGCGTCTCGCGCAGAGGTGCCGTGTCGAAGAGCATCGGCGGCGCGTGGCTTCCTGAAAGAACTTGAAGCATGGACGTGGGACGCGCATGGAACAGACCCGGGCGACCAGTGAGCAGCGTGTCGAGCGCAGACAGCCGCCTCGTGTCCATCGGGGCGAAGGCTTGCAGGAGCCCAAGCGGCTGTTCCGCGCGCTCCCAGAACGCCCGCAGCTTTTGCATCCGGACGTCTGGCGTATTTCCAGCGAGCAGCGTGGCCACGATGGCGCCGATGGAGGCTCCGGCGATGCGGCTCGGAACAAGGGCGCGCGCCTGGAGCTCTTCCCATGCGCCGGCGTGAAACGCCCCCAACGCGTTGCCGCCGGAAAGGCAGAGCCAAAGCGAAGGATCTGCTTCCTCAAGCGTGCGGCCGTTTCCCTGGTTGATCAATGCGCAGTCTCGCTCTTTTCGTTCCTCTGCGAACCGGGCATGTCGTCCATAGTTCCCTTGGTAGACCGTTCAGGCGCAGAACGCTTGGATGGTTGGAGTACACCGCAGGATGCGGCCTACCCTTCTATACGATCGCCATGCAGAGCCGGAAAAACTTCGCGCGCCATGAAGTCGATAAACCCTTTCTGGTCCCGCGACACGCTGTGAATATAGATCTCGTCGAAGTCACTCGATCGAGCGCTCTCGATCAGCTGCAGAATGTCCTGCGCATGCGTCACCGCGGGAACAAGATCCTCCATGTCATCCAACGCCACTTGCCTTGTGGCGTCCTCGAAGTCCTCCGGACGACGAAGCTCTGCCAGCTGGGCTGGAGGAATGGCCGCATTGCGCCACTGGTCGAGGGCAATTTGTCGCGCCTCATACCGCGTCGGCGCCCATGACACCTGCAGCTGAAGGGCCAGCCTCTTCCCAGCACCACCATTCTCCCGAAAGCGCGAAACCATGGCATCCAGCTCTGGCTTAGGCTTCCGGACTGTGATCAGACCGTCTGCCCACAGCCCCAGCCAGCCAGCGGTGTCTTCTGAGAGTGCCGCGCCAAGAATGCCCGGCGGTTCGGCCGGCCGCGACCAGAGCTTTGCCTCCTGCGCCCTGAACCAGGGATGGGTCTCGCTCACCGTTTGCCCATCGAGCAGCTTCCGCATGATGCCGGCACCCGCCTGCAGGCGCTCGTTCCGCTCGGCCTTCGACGGCCAGGTCTCGCCCGTCACAGCTTCATTCAAGGCCTCGCCGCTCCCCACCGCGATCCAGGGAAGACGACGCGGAAACATCTCGGCCAGCGTCGCAATCAGGTGAGCGAGCGTGACCGGGTGGTAGCGCCACCCTCCCGGAATGGAGAGAGTGCCAAACGGGATTGTGGTGGTTGCCAAGGCCGCCCCCAGCCAGGCCCAGTTGTTGCCAGAGTTTCCCTGCTGCCTGATCCACGGCGCAATGTGGTCCGACGTCATCACCGCCTGAAAGCCGCCCTGTTCGGCGGCTTGGACGAAGGCGAGCAACTCGCTCGGGGGGAACTGCTCATGCGAAGCGTGGTAACCAATAAGCACCGTACACCTTTCAAAAGTTCACAAGATCCGCGCGAGACACGATGCTGTTGCAGCTTGCTGCCTCCACTTCATACGCCGATCTTAATCTACAGCCTCTGTCTCAGCCATGGCTCTGGCGCGTTACAGCCGGAGGGCGCTCGAAGCCCTCCTGAGGAGCGCCGGCATCACGGCGATGCATGATCATCACCGTGGGCCAACGATACGGCTTCCTGCAGTCGCACGTCGAATAGAGGACCAGAACTGTCACAAACCTCGATCTTGACGATTTCCACCGGTTCGCCGTTCCGATGGCACTCATCCAGGATCGCCATCATCGTCAACTGCGCGCAGTCCCGTGCGGCGACGATCGAAGCAAGCTGCTCATCCCCTTCGAGATCCTTAATCACCCGATCCTTGAGGTGCAGATGAAAGTAGTAACGCGGCATTGGCACCTCCCCAAGTACCAGCTTTGGTGCTGGATGAGGCGCCCAACCCCTCGCCAGAGAGAAAGGTTCGGTACGGTGCACGACCCTTCTCCAACGCTTCAAGCTCAAAAGTGGATATTGGTGCGGTGACGTACGCAACTGATATGGGCGCGAACAGTTTGGTGACTGTTACATCGGGGGACGATATGCCGAGATACTTTTTTCATGTCCGAAACCATGGGATTGTCAGGTCGGACCCAGAAGGGGCTGACTTCGAGACACTCTGTCATGCTCATCAAGATGCCATTCGCGTGGCTCGAGAGATTCTCGCGGAGAAGATTTTGATCGGCCAAATCATCGACGAGTCCCGTTTCGAGATCACGAGTGAGTATGGGGAGGTTGTCGATATCGTGCCTTTCAAGGCAGCCGCTCTACTGGCCTAACCGCGTTGCAGTGTCGATCCCTCGCGTACATAATAGCCCGGCGGTCAACTACTCTCTACGGTCACCGGCTAACAATAGGAATGTTCGCCTCGCTGGCAGCCATTAGGAAGATTTCCCGGCTGGCCTCTGGCTGTGCTTCGCCACTTAGTGCAGCAGTGCACATCGCGACAGCTGCTTGATGATTGTACCGGCTCCCCGTTTGAGGCCATTCGTT